>NZ_JBIWJO010000004.1:0-68463 GCF_044765245.1 Micromonospora sp. NPDC093277 | reverse complement strand
CGTCCCGGCCCACACGTCACCGACGGACGAACGGGCCGGGACCCCCTCACGGCATCACCGCGTCCCGGCCCACACGTCACCGACGGACGAACGGGCCGGGACCCCCCGTGGGTCCCGGCCCGCACGTCGACGGATCGTCAGCTCGGCGATCCGCCCTGCTTCCGGCGCCGTTCGTCGGCCCTGGCCCGGTCGATGCCGTGGTCCACCTGGTCGAGGAAGAGCCCGTCCTTGATCCTGTCGGTGAAGGTGGCGTCGGTGATTCGAGCAAATCGCTCGCGAATGTTCTCGGCCACTTCTTCGAGCCGGTTCTCCGCCGTGTGCACCGTCTTCTTCGCCGATTCCGCCATGGCTCCCCCTGCCAGGTTCGGACAACGGATTGAGCTGGTTGGCCCCGATTCAGAGGCTATCGAGCAGCCAACTCCCACACCCGGGATTTCCCGAAACCACCACCGCCGCGGCGCGCGACCGCGCCGCCCCACGGCCAGCCGGTGAGCGAGAGAGGGGGCGGATCAGCGGTCGGGGGTGCGGCGGGGGCGCCAGACGACCAGGGCCGTCGAGGTGCGGGGTACCAGGTCGCCGCGCGGGAAGCCGCCCAGCGACTCCAGCTCGGCGATCCGCCGGTAGGCGGCGTCCAGCTCCGCCTCCAGCCGGGCCACCCGCTGCTGGGCCTCCTCCAGCAGCCGTTCCAGGCCGATGATCCGCTTGACTCCGGCCAGGTTGATCCCGTCGTCCTGGCTGAGTCGCTGCACCTCGCGCAGCAGCACCACGTCCCGGACGCTGTACCGGCGGCCGCCGCCGGCCGCCCGGCCGGGCTGTACCAGGCCCAGCCGGTCGTACTGGCGCAGGGTCTGCGGGTGCATCCCCGCCATCCGCGCCGCCACCGAGATCATCAGGACCTTGGCCTCGTAGGCCGGGTCACCCGAGCCGACGAACTCGTCCGACATCCCCGCTCACCTCCGCTGCCATTTCACCCGGTCAACTGAATCGACGCACCCGCGCGTCGAGATGTTCCCGTGCGGCGGGCGGGGTGTGCTCCGTGAACGCCTCCAGCGCCGACCGCGCCTCGTCCGACAGCTTCGCCGGGACCGCCACGTCGAGGGTGACCAGCAGGTCGCCGGCGCGGCCGTCCTTGCGTACGACGCCCTTGCCCCGAGCCCGCAGCACCCGACCGCTGGGCGTGCCCGCCGGCACCCGGAGGGTCACCGTGCCGTCCAGGGTCGGCACCCGTAGGTCGGTGCCGAGAACCGCCTCCGCGAAGGTGATCGGCACGGTCAGGGTGAGATCGTCCCCGGTGCGCCCGAACAGCTCGTCCGGGCGGACCTTCACCTGCACGAACAGGTCGCCCGCCGGCCCGCCGCGCTCGCCGGGCTCACCCCGGCCGGCCAGCCGGATGCGCTGGCCGTCGGCCACCCCGGCGGGGAAGCGGACGTTCAGGGTGCGGGTCTTGGTGACCCCGCCGCTGCCGTGGCACTCCGGGCACTTCTCCTCGACGATGGTGCCCACGCCCTGACAGTTGCGGCACGGCTCGGAGAAGCTGAACGACCCCTGGTTGCGGGTGGTCACCCCGGCACCGTGACAGACCGGACAGGCCTTCGGCTGGGTGCCGGGCTTGGCGCCGGTGCCGTGGCAGGTCTCGCAGACCCCGGCGGAGCGCAGCGTCAGCGGGAGGGTCACCCCACGTACGGCGTCGGTGAAGTCGAGCGCCACCTCGGTCTCGACGTCCCGGCCGCGCGCCGGACCACGGGGGCGGGCCGCACCGCCACCACCACCGCCGCCGCCGGTGAAGATCGAGCCGAACAGGTCGCCCAGACCGCCGCCGCCGAACCGGCCCTCACCGCCACCGGCCGCCCCGCCGAACAGGTCGGAGACGTCGAACGGCACCCCGCCCGGCTGGGCCCCGCCCCGGGCGTTGCGGCGGAACGCGCCCGAGCCGAACAGCGAACGCATCTCGTCGTACTCGCGGCGCTTCTTCTCGTCGCCGAGCACGGCGTACGCCTCGGAGACGGCCTTGAACCGCTCCTCGGCCAACGGGTCACCGGGGTTGTGGTCCGGATGCGACTCCCGGGCCAGCTTCCGGTACGACTTCTTGATCTCGTCCGAGGAGGCGGACTTCTCCACGCCCAGCACGGCGTAGTAGTCCTTCTCAATCCAGTCCTTGGAACTCATCCGTCCACCCCCTTCCACGGGACATGTCCCGGTCGTCCCGCCCGCCCGGTGCGGGCGGGCGGGACGGCACGGGTCGGCACTACTCGGGGTCGGCGACCGCGACCATGGCCGGCCGCAGCAGCCGATCGCCGAGCTGGTAGCCGCGGCGCATGACCTGCACGCAGGTCGGTTCGGTGACATCGGCGGAGGTCTGGTGGGCCACCGCCTCGTGCAGGGTCGGGTCGAATGGGTCGCCCTGCTCACCGAACGCGGTCAGGCCGAACTTGCCCAGCGCGGTGGTGAGCTGATCGGCCACCGAGCCGAAGCCGCCCACCAGGTCGCCGTGCTCGCGGGCCCGGTCCAGGTCGTCGAGGATCGGGAGCAGCGCGGTCAGCACCGTGCCGGTCGCCTGCTCCTGGACCAGGTTGCGGTCCCGGTCGACGCGCTTGCGGTAGTTGGCGTACTCGGCCGTCACCCGCTGGAGGTCGCGGGTCCGCTCCTCCAGCTCGGTCCGTACCGCCTCCAGCTCGGGGCCGAGCGGCGCTTCCGGCTGGGCCGCCTCCTCGGTCGGCTCGGCTGGCGCGTCCACCACGGGCGGGCCGGAGACCGGGGCCTCGGTCTCGATCTCGTCGACCACGACCTCGGTCTCCTCGACCAGCCCCTCGGCCGGCTTGTCGGCGGCGGCGTCGGCCGCGGCGGCGGCAGCCCCGCTCCGCTCGCCGGTCTTGCCGACCTTGCCGATCTTGCGTTTGTCGCGGATGACGACCCGCGGCTCCTCGCCGGCTTCCTGCCCGGCGCTCGCGGAGCCACCCGGCGCCGACCCGGTGGCAGCCGGGTCAGCGGCTCGCGGCTTCTCCGTCATGCGGTTACCTCATCCCTCTGCCGTGCGAACGTGTCCGGGACCGAACGTCATTTCTTGTCCTCGTCCACGATCTCCGCGTCGACCACGTCGTCGGCGCCGCCGGCCGGCTTGCCACCGGTCGCACCCGCGTCCGGCCCGGTCGCACCCGGAGCCTGCTCGCCCTGCTGCGAGTAGAGCAGCGAGCCGGCCTGCTGGGAGACCTGCGCCAGCTTCTCGTGCGCGGCCTTGATCTTGTCGATGTCCTGGCCACCGAGGGCGCTGCGCAGCTCGCCGAGGGCCTCGTTGAGCTGGTCGCGGTTCTCGCTGGGCAGCTTGTCGCCGCTCTCGGCGAGGAACTTCTCGGTCTGCCACTGGAGGGCCTCGGCCAGGTTGCGGGTCTCCGCGTCGTCACGCCGGCGCTTGTCCTCCTCGGCGTGCTCCTCGGCGTCCCGGCGCATCCGCTCGATGTCGTCCTTCGGCAGCGAGGAGCCGCCGGTGATCGTCATCTTCTGCTCCTTGCCGGTGCCCAGGTCCTTGGCGTGCACGTTGACGATGCCGTTGGCGTCGATGTCGAACGTGACCTCGATCTGCGGCACGCCACGCGGCGCCGGCGGCAGGCCGGTCAGCTCGAAGGTGCCGAGCTTCTTGTTGTAGGCCGCGATGTCCCGCTCGCCCTGGAAGACCTGGATCAGCACCGACGGCTGGTTGTCATCCGCCGTGGTGAAGACCTCGGAGCGCTTGGTCGGGATGGTGGTGTTGCGCTCGATGAGCTTGGTGAAGATGCCGCCCTTGGTCTCGATGCCCAGGCTCAGCGGGGTCACGTCGAGCAGCAGGACGTCCTTGACCTCGCCCTTGAGCACACCGGCCTGGAGGGCGGCGCCGACGGCCACGACCTCGTCCGGGTTCACGCCCTTGTTGGGCTCCTTGCCGGTGAGCTGCTTGACCAGGTCGGTCACGGCCGGCATACGGGTCGAGCCACCGACCAGGATGACGTGGTCGACGTCCGAGATCTTGATCCCGGCGTCCTTCACGGCCTGCTCGAACGGGCCCTTGCAGCGGTCCAGCAGGTCCTGCGTCATCCGCTGGAACTCGGCGCGGGTCAGGGTCACGTCGAGGTGCAGCGGACCCGCCGAACCGGCCGTGATGTACGGCAGGTTCATGTTGCTGGTGGTGGCGGCGGACAGCTCGATCTTGGCCTTCTCGGCGGCCTCCTTGAGCCGCTGCATGGCCATCTTGTCCTGCGACAGGTCGATGCCGTGCTCACCGCGGAAGGTCTTCACCAGGTGGTCGATGATCCGCTGGTCCCAGTCGTCACCACCGAGGAGGTTGTCACCGCTGGTGGACTTGACCTCGATGACGCCCTCGGCCAGCTCCAGCAGCGACACGTCGAAGGTGCCACCGCCGAGGTCGAAGACCAGGACGGTCTGCTCCTTGGAGCCCTTGTCGAGGCCGTACGCCAGGGCGGCCGCGGTCGGCTCGTTCACGATCCGCAGCACGTTGAAGCCGGCGATCTCACCGGCCTCCTTGGTGGCCTGGCGCTGGCCGTCGTTGAAGTAGGCGGGGACGGTGATCACCGCGTCGGTGATCTGCTCGCCCAGGTACGCCTCGGCGTCCCGCTTGAGCTTCATCAGCGTACGGGCCGAGATCTCCTGCGGGGTGTACTTCTTGCCGTCGATGTCGACGGTCCAGTTGGTGCCGACCTCCCGCTTGACCGAGCGGATGGTCCGATCGGGGTTGGTCACCGCCTGACGCTTGGCGACCTCACCGACGAGCACCTCGCCGTTGCGGGCGAACGCGACGATCGAGGGGGTCGTCCGCGAGCCTTCAGCGTTGGCGATGACGGTGGGCTCACCGCCCTCGAGAACGCTGACGCAGGAGTTCGTCGTGCCGAGGTCGATGCCGACCGCACGTGCCATGTTCGCTTCCTCGCTTCGTAACGGTTGAGCAGGTCAGGGGCCTGCCCCGGCGGGTCGCCCGCAGCGACCGCACCACAAGTTGAGTGAACTTGACTCAATAGTGCCACGCCGCCGGCAATCCGCAAGTCGAGGTTGAGTCGACCCGACGCAACCTGACCGTTATGACCGTCTGGTTGTCTTAACTTGCGTCGGTCGGGCACGCTTTAGCCGTGACGACGCATGGCGATTCCGCCACCCGGTCCGGCACGCCCGCCGTCGCAGCCCGCACCGGACCCGCTGCCAGGGACGATCCACCCGCCGACCACGCGGACGGGTTACCCACCGCGCTCACCGGCCTGCGGGCCGCGATCGGGGCGGCCCGCTTCCCGTTGGTCCTACCCTCGGCGGAGCCGGCCCGGCAGGCCGCCGCCTGCCTGTCGCACCAGCTCGACGACTACCTGCTGCCCCGGCTCGCCCGCCTCGACGCCCCGCTGCTGGTGGTGGTCGGCGGCTCGACCGGCGCGGGCAAGTCGACACTGGTCAACAGCCTGGTCCAGGCGCGGGTGAGCGCCGCCGGGGTGCTGCGCCCCACCACCCGTTCGCCGGTGCTGGTCTGCAATCCGGCCGACGCCGCCTGGTTCCGCCAGGGCGACCTGCTGCCCGGCCTGACCCGGACCAACGAGCCGAGCGAGAACCCGGGCACCCTGCACCTGGTCACCGCCCCCGCGCTGCCGGCCGGGCTGGCCTTCCTCGACGCGCCCGACATCGACTCGGTGGTCGACGCCAACCGCGCCCTCGCCGGACAGCTGCTGGCCGCCGCCGATCTCTGGCTCTTCGTCACCACCGCCGCCCGGTACGCCGACGCCGTCCCCTGGGAACTGCTGCGCGGCGCGCGGGCCCGGGGCACGGTGATCGCCATGGTCCTGGACCGGGTGCCCCCGGAGGCGATCAACGAGATCGCCGCCCACCTGTCGGAGATGCTCGCCGCCCAGGCCCTGGGCACCGCGCCGCTCTTCGTGCTGCCGGAGACCTGGGTCGACGGGCAGGGGCTGCTGCCCGAGCGGGTCACCGCCCCGCTGAGCGCCTGGTTCGCCCGGCTCGCCGCGGACGCCGAGGCCCGGTCCGCCGTGGTCCGGCAGACCCTCGACGGCGCGCTTGCCGCCCTGCACCCCGCCGTGCTGGAGCTGGCGGAGGCCGCCGACGAGCAGGTCGCCGCCGCCGACGCGCTGGACGAGCGGGTGCGCGCGGCGTACCGGGCGGCGGAGCGCACCGTCGACCAGGGGCTCAGGGACGGCCGGCTGCTCCGCGGCGAGGTGCTGGCCCGCTGGCAGGAGTTCGTCGGCACCGGCGAGTTCTTCCGCACCCTGGAGGCGCGGATCGGCCGGCTGCGGGACCGGATGGTCGCGGCGGTCACCGGGCGTACGGCCCCCGCCGCCGAGCTGCGGACGGCCATCGAGTCCCAGCTCGTGACGCTGCTGCGCGGGGTGGCCGCCGAGGCGGCGGAGACCGCGTACACCGGGTGGAAGGCGCACCCGGCGGGCGCGGAGCTGCTCGAACCGGAGCTCGCCCACGCCTCGGAGGACCTGCCCGGGCGCGCCGAGCGACTGGTCCGCGACTGGCAGCGGGCGGTGCTGGAGCTGGTCCAGAGCGAAGGGGGCGACCGCCGTCTCGTGGCCCGCACGGCCGCGTACGCGGTCAACGCGACCGGCCTGGCCGTCATGATCGGGGTCTTCGCCTCCACCGCCTTCATCCCCACCGGGCTGGAGGTCGCCACCGGCGCCGGCACCGCGGTCGCCGGGCAGGCGGTCCTCCAGGCGATCTTCGGCGACCAGGCGGTCCGAAACCTGGCGATCAAGGCCCGGCGCGACCTGCTCGACCGGATCAGCGGGCTGCTGGCCGAGGACGCCGCCCGGTTCCTCGCCCGCACCGAGGCGGCCCGGCCGGCCGCCGAGACCGGTGCCACCCTGCACCGGGCGGCCGGCGCGGTGGAGAAGGCCCGGCACCGCAGCGGGCTGACCCGGCCGGGCGAGCCGGTGCTGCCGACGGTCAACCCGGGTGGCACCGGGTGAGCACGCCACGGGACGGGGGCCGCGGGTGAGCAACATCGCCGATCGGATGCGCGAGGCGTTCCGAGGCGAACAGCGCGTCGACCCGGATGCCCTGATCGCGCGCCTGCGGGCGCTCCAGCGCTTCCTCCAGGCGGTGGACGGCCAGGTGCCGGACGCCCAACTGGTCGCCGCGCACACCGCGGTCGAGCGGGCCGGCACCCGGCTCGCCCTCTCCGGGCACCACACCGTGGTCGCCCTGGCCGGGGCGACCGGCAGCGGCAAGTCGAGCCTGTTCAACGCCCTGGCCCGGCTGGACCTCTCGCCGGTCGGCGTACGCCGGCCGACGACCGGGGTGGCGCACGCCTGCGTGTGGGGGCCGCTGGACGGCGCGTCCCGGCTGCTCGACTGGATCGGGGTGCTGCCCCGGCATCGGTTCGTCCGGGAGAGCGCCCTCGACGGCGACGACGAGGCGGCACTGCACGGCCTGGTCCTGCTGGACCTGCCCGACTTCGACTCGGTGCAGCACGCCCACCGGCTGGAGGTGGACCGGCTGCTCGGACTGGTCGACCTGGTGGTCTGGGTGGTCGACCCGCAGAAGTACGCCGACCGCGTGATCCACACCAGCTACCTGCGCGAGTTCCACCGGCACCGGGACGTGACGGTGGTGGTACTCAACCAGGCGGACCGGCTGCCCCCGGCCGAGCTGCCCCGGGTCCTCGACGACCTGCGCCGGCTGCTCGACGCCGACGGGCTGACCGGGGTGCCGCTGCTGCCCACGGTCGCGGTGGACCCGGCCGGGCTGGACGGGCTCCGCCCCGAGCTGGAGCGCACGGTCACCGAACGCCAGGCCGCGCTGCGCCGGCTGGCCGGCGACGTGGACACCGTGGTGGCCGGGCTGGAACCGCTGGCCGGGCCGGAGGCGCCCCGCACCGGCCCGGGTGACGCTTCGGCACGAGAACTCACCGCCGCGCTGGCCGGGGCGGCCGGGGTGCCGACCGTGGCCGAGGCGGTCGAGGCCGCGTACCGGCACCGGGCCGGCGGAACGACGGGCTGGCCACTGGTACGCGGCTGGCGGCGGCTCCGGCCGGACCCGCTGCGCCGGCTGCACCTCACCTCCGGGGGTGCGGACGCGCCGGCGGAGAGCCTGGTCGCGGCGACCTCCGTACCCGATCCCACCGCCGCGCAGCGCTCGGCGCTCAACCTGGCCATCCGCGCGGTGGCCGACCGTTCCGCCGCCGACCTGCCGGCGCCCTGGCCGGCGGCGGTGACCGCCGCGGCCCGGTCCCGGCTGGCCGACCTGCCGGACGCGCTGGACCACGCGGTGGCCGCCACCGACCTGGGCATGGCACGGCGACCCACCTGGTGGCGGGTGGTGGGCGGCCTCCAGTGGCTGGTCACCGTCGCCGCGGCGGCCGGGCTGGGCTGGCTGGTGCTCGGCTACGTGCTGCGCGCGCTCGGTCTGCCCGCGCTGGAGAGCCCGCGGCTCGGCGAGGTGCCCTGGCCGACCGTGCTGCTCCTCGGCGGCCTGCTCGCCGGGCTGCTGGTCGCGGCGCTGGCCCGGCCGGTGACCGGGTGGGCGGCGCGGCACGCCCGGCAGCGGGCCGAAGGCCGGCTGATGACCTCGGTGGGCAGCGTCGGGGAGAAGTACGTGCTGGATCCGGTCTGGGCGGTGCTGGCCCGGTACACCGAGGCCCGGGAGGCGCTGCGGGAGGCCGCCCGACGCTGAGCCCGGCGTGCTGTGCAGTGCCCGGGCCGGCCGAGCAGCGTAGGGTCGGGGCATGGCCACGCCACAGACCCCTTACGAGGCGGTGCTGCACGCCGCTCGCGACGTGACGAGGCTCGACTCCGCCCTCGACGCGGAGATGCTCGGCGCCGCGCTGCTCGGCAGTGTCTACGCCGTCGCGGAGACCGACCGGGAGACCGCCGTCCGCGAGTTCGTCGCCGGGTTCCTCGCCGCCACGTCGCGCCGGCGCAGCGCCGCCGCGACCACCATCCGCGCCGTCTTCGCCGCGCTGGTCCCGGACGCCGAGGGCGCCGCCCGGGTCCGCCCCGGCGCGTACTCCCCGGCCTGGGCCGCGCAGCTCGGGCGGGTGCGCCTCACCGGCGCCTGGGCCTACGGTGACGTCTACGGCGACCAGACCTCCTACCTGGCCACCTTCGCCTACGACGACGCCGAGGGCGGGCCGGAGCACGCCGTGGTGGCCCTGGTCGACCACAACATCGGCATCGCCAAGGACGTCTTCGTCGGCGGGCCGGCCGGGCGGATCGTCGAGCAGGCCCGGGAGATCTGCACCGAGGACGAGTTCACCTGGTTCCGGACCGAGGATCCGGCCCGGATGTACGCGGAGGTGAGCCGGCACCTGGAGGTCACCGACGACCTCGGCGAGCTGCCCGCCCAGGGCTCGCTGGCCACCGACCGGGCGTTGGTCGGCGCGCGGCTGGCCGCCCTGCCCGGCCGGGCCGTGGCCGCCGGGGCGCGGGAGGTGCCGCCGCCCACCGACGAGGAGCGGACCCGGCTGGTCCGGGCCTTCCTCGGCTCACCCGAGGCCGCCCGGTTCGGCCTGGACGCGGTGGCCGACGCGGAACTGGCCTCGCTGCACTTCTGCCTGGGCCTGCTGCTCGACCACGCGGCGAGCTTCCCGGACGCGGACCCGATGCGCTGGAGCCCGACGGTCGCCGAACTGTTCCTGCTCGACTGGGTGCATCGCCGGGCCGTGCTGGACATGGACGACGCCGCACTGCTGCCCCGGGTGTTGCGCGGCTGGGCGGCGTACGCGGCCCGCCAGCGGGGGCTGCCGGCCGCGGCGGCCCGCCGCACGGACGAGGCGATCGAGGAGATGGTCCCCGAGTTCGCCCGGCTCTACAGCACCGGCGAACGGCGCAGCCCGGCCACGGCAGCGGTCGCCCAGCTGATGGCCGACGGCGTCGATCCGGACGACCCGGCCGCGCTGGACGCCTGGATCGAGGCCAACCGGCACCGCCTCACCGACGACCCGGCCTGAGCCAGCCGCGCCAGCGATCCGGGCTCGGGCCTTGGTCTGCGATGGGGCAGGCAGTCGACGCGGGCGGCGCCTCCGGCGCGCCGGCCGACGGCGGAGTGCCGACGGGGTCGGTCGGCGTCGGCTCCGCGCCGGTGGCCCTCGGCGTCGGCGTCGCGCCGGTGGCGGTCGGGGGATCGCCGGCCGGCCCGGAGAAGGTGCTGGTCGGTTCGCTCGTGGGACGCGGTGACGGATCCGGCGGAACCGGCCCGGAGGCCGACGGCGACGGCGAGGCTGCGGGGACGCGCGGCGGGCGCGGCGAGGCGGTCCGGGTGGCGCCAACGGGCCCGGGGGCGGACGGCGGCCCGGCCGGCCGGAACCTCCGGTGCCCACCGGGGTCGCGGTCGTCGGGCAGCGCCAGGACGGCCGGCGCCGCCACCTGCACTGGCCACGGCGTGCCGGTTGCGGCGGGGCTACGGCTGGGCCGGAGCGGGGGTTGGGT
The DNA here is from genome assembly GCF_044765245.1 of Micromonospora sp. NPDC093277. NCBI lineage: Bacteria > Bacillati > Actinomycetota > Actinomycetes > Micromonosporales > Micromonosporaceae > Micromonospora > Micromonospora sp. NPDC093277. Next base: position 58,054 of record NZ_JBIWJO010000004.1, on the reverse strand, counting down.
CCCGTTGGGCAGGGGAACCACCACCGGGCCGATCGATGGAGTCGGGATGAACGGCGTGCTGTTGTCCGGCGGTGCGCTGTTGCCCACGGTGGCCGACCCGGTGCTGATCGCGGCCAGGATCGGCATGGACGCGGTGCCGGCGAGCAGCGCGACGGTGAAGAGGTAGCCGCGGCTCGGGCCGCCCAGGCCGGCTGCGCGGTGCGCCCCGATCAGCCGGCGGTAGGCACCCGGCGGCCCCACCCGGTGCCGGTCGAGGAAGGAGGTGCCGGGATCTTCCGCTGGCTCGGACACCGGCATCCACTCCTCGCACCTCGGCCCGCATTCGGGACTAACTGGGACAGAATCGACGCAAGTCAGCTTGCCCCAGTAACCCTCAGTCCACCAGACACCACAGCGTGTCGACACACCTGTTGTCCGACGGCGACGGGTCGACTCAAGCGACAAAACCGCCATGCGTCGCGAACCAGACGGAAACTCACGGGCAGGGGAGGCCATACTGTGGGACCCCTCACCTCCTCTGCAATCATTCAGGCACGACGGCAACGCAGCCGCCACCTCCGCGCATCCTGCGGCTGGTGCGGAACGGCGCCGGCGCTCCCGGGCCGGGTCGCTCCATGCACCCGGCTCACGCCGCGCGGCAACCCTCACCGGGGCTAGGCGCGGCCGCCAGGAGACCAGCCCGGCTCGAGCCGGGCGGCGCATGATGTGCGCGCGGCACGGGTCACCCCCGACGCGGCGCAGACCAGACAGGGAGAGACGGATGGCAAAGGGCGACCCCGGGGTCACCAGCCGCGGCCGGCGGGCTGCACCCCGTTCCAAGCGTGCCGCCGACGCAGGCGGGCCGGAACTCGTACAGCTGCTCACGCCCGAGGGCGAGCGGATCGAAAGCGCGCTCGGCCCGGACGGGACCGAGTACCGCGTCGACTTCACCGACGAGGAGTACCGCGGGCTCTACCGCGACCTCGTGCTGGTCCGCAAGCTCGACGCCGAGGCCACCGCCCTGCAGCGCCAGGGCGAGCTGGGCCTCTGGGCCAGCCTGCTGGGCCAGGAGGCGGCCCAGGTCGGCGCCGGCCGGGCGCTGCGTACGCAGGACATGGCCTTCCCGACCTACCGGGAGCACGGCGTCCTCTACTGCCGGGGCATCGACCCGATCATGCCGCTCGGCCTGTTCCGCGGCGTCGACCAGGGCGGCTGGGACCCGAACGAGTTCAAGTTCAACATGTACACGATCGTCATCGGGGCGCAGACCCTGCACGCGGCCGGGTACGCCATGGGCGTCGCCATGGACGGCAAGACCGGCGGCGACGACGGCGAGGCGGTGATCGCCTTCTTCGGTGACGGCGCCACCAGCCAGGGTGACGTCAACGAGTCGTTCGTCTGGGCCAGCGTCTTCAATGCCCCGCTGGTGTTCTTCTGCCAGAACAACCAGTATGCGATCTCGGAGCCGCTGGAGCGGCAGACCCGCGTCCCGCTGTACAAGCGGGCGGGCGGCTTCGGCTTCCCCGGCGTCCGGGTGGACGGCAACGACGTGCTCGCGTCGTACGCGGTGACCCGGCACGCGATGGACAACGCGCGGCACGGCCAGGGGCCGAGCCTGATCGAGGCGTACACCTACCGGATGGGGGCGCACACCACCTCCGACGACCCGACCCGCTACCGGATCGCCAGCGAGGTCGAGGCCTGGCAGGCCAAGGACCCGATCGCCCGGATGAAGGCGTTCCTGACCAAGCAGCAGATCGTCGACGAGTCGTTCTTCGCCGACGTCGACGAGCAGGCCCGCACCGAGTCGGTGCACCTGCGCGAGCGGGTGCTCGCCATGCCCGACCCGCAGCCGGTGACGATGTTCGACCACGTCTACCCGAACGGGTCGCCCGAGCTCGACGAGCAGCGGGAGCAGTTCAGCAAGTACATGGCGTCGTTCGAGGGGAGCGCGCACTGATGGCCACGGAGACCCTCACCCTCGGCAAGGCCCTCACCTCCGGCCTGCGCAAGGCCATGGAGAACGACCCGAAGGTCGTCATCATGGGCGAGGACGTCGGCAAGCTCGGCGGCGTCTTCCGGATCACCGACGGCCTGCAGAAGGACTTCGGCGACCAGCGGGTGATCGACACCCCGCTCGCCGAGTCCGGCATCATCGGCACCGCGGTCGGCCTGGCCATCCGCGGCTTCCGGCCGGTCTGCGAGATCCAGTTCGACGGCTTCGTCTACCCGGCCTACGACCAGATCGTGTCGCAGGTGGCGAAGATGCACTACCGCTCGCAGGGCAAGGTGCGGATCCCGATGGTCATCCGGATCCCGTACGGCGGCGGCATCGGCGCGGTCGAGCACCACTCGGAGTCACCGGAGGCGTACTTCGCGCACACCCCTGGCCTGAAGGTGGTGACCTGCGCGAACCCGCAGGACGCGTACACGATGATCCAGCAGGCCATCGCCTCGGACGACCCGATCGTCTTCCTGGAGCCCAAGCGGCGCTACTGGGAGAAGGGCCCGGTCGAGCTGGACGCCCCGCTGTCCGGGGCGTACCCGCTGCACTCGGCCCGGGTCGCCCGGCCGGGCACCGACGTCACCGTGCTGGCGTACGGGCCGATGGTGCGTACCGCCCTGGACGCGGCCACCGCCGCCGCCGAGGACGGCCGGGAGCTGGAGGTCATCGACCTGCGCTCGCTCTCCCCGCTGGACCTGTCCGCCGCGTACGAGTCGGTGCGGCGCACCGGCCGGTGCGTGGTCGTCCACGAGGCCCCGGGCAACCTGGGCCTCGGCTCCGAGATCGCGGCCCGGATCACCGAGGAGTGCTTCTACTCCCTGGAGTCCCCGGTGCTGCGGGTCACCGGCTACGACACCCCGTACCCGGCCGCCCGGGTCGAGGAGGAGTACCTGCCCGACCTCGACCGGGTGCTCGACGCCGTCGACCGCACCTTCGGTTGGTGAGTGGAATGTCACGGATCAAGGAATTCAACCTCCCCGACCTGGGCGAGGGCCTGACCGAGGGCGAGATCCTCGCCTGGCTGGTCAAGGTGGGCGACGTCATCGAGCTGAACCAGCCGATCGTCGAGGTGGAGACCGCCAAGGCGGCGGTCGAGATCCCGGCGAAGTGGGCCGGCCAGGTGCACGCGATCTTCCACCCGCAGGGGGCCACCATCGAGGTCGGCACCCCGATCATCGCGATCGACACCGACCCGGGCGCCGGGCCGATCGAGGAGTCCGGGCCCACCCCGTCGGCGGCCTCGCTGGCCGCCGTCGAGGTCGCGCCCGAGGAGGGCATGGTCGAGCCGGGCCTGATCGGTGGCGTCGCCCCGGGTGGGCGTACCGCTGTGCTGGTCGGTTACGGCCCGCGGACCACCGCGGCCAAGCGTCGCCCGCGCAAGGGTGGCGTCCCGCCGCAGGCACCGGTGCCGACCCCGGCCGCTCCGGTGGCGGCCGCTCCGGTGGCGGCCGCTCCGGTGGCGGCCGCTCCGGTGGCGGCCCAGGCCGCGCCGGTCGCGTCGCTGGCGCCGGCGGTGAACGGCACCAGCCGCTCCGGTGGGCTCGTGCTGGCCAAGCCGCCGGTCCGCAAGCTCGCCAAGGACCTCGGCGTCGATCTGACCACGCTGACCGGCTCGGGTCCGCTGGGCTCGATCAGCCGGGAGGACGTACAGCGGGCGGCGTCGGCCCCGGCGGCGGCCGAGCCGCTGGCGGTCGGCACCCCGGCCACGTCGGCGGCGAGCTTCGGCGCGGACCGCGAGCAGCGCATCCCGGTCAAGGGGGTACGCAAGCTCACCGCCGAGAACATGTCCCGCTCGGCGTTCACCGCCCCGCACGTGACGGAGTTCCTGACCGTCGACGTGACCCGGGCGATGAAGGCCCTGGACCGGCTCCGCGGGCGGCGCGAGTGGCGGGACGTACGCGTCTCCCCGCTGCTGCTGGTCGCGAAGGCGGTGCTGCTGGCGGTCAAGCGCCACCCGATGGTCAACTCGACCTGGGCCGGCGACGAGATCGTGGTCAAGGAGTACGTCAACCTGGGCATCGCGGCGGCCACCGAGCGCGGCCTGATCGTGCCGAACATCAAGGACGCCGGTCGGCTCTCGCTGCGCGAGCTGGCGGACGCGATGACCGAGCTGGTGCAGACCGCCAAGGCGGGCCGGACCTCTCCGGCCGACATGTCGGGCGGGACGCTGACCATCACCAACGTCGGCGTCTTCGGCGTCGACACCGGTACGCCGATCCTGCCCCCGGGCGAGTCCGCGATCCTGGCCTTCGGCGCGGTGCGGGAGCTGCCGTGGGTGCACAAGGGCAAGGTCAAGCCGCGCCTGGTCACCACGCTTGGCCTCTCCTTCGACCACCGGATCATCGACGGTGAACTCGGCTCGAAGTTCCTCCGCGACATCGGGGACTTCTTGGCCGATCCGGAGGCGGCGCTGCTCGCCTGGACCTGACGGTCCACGACATCCGGCGACGGCCGGTGTGCCAGGGGTTAACGCCCGGCACACCGGCCGTTGCCGTTGGGGGACAGATCGTCGGTTCGACAAGGCCGTCAACCTACGATCCTTAGGTCAGTGGTTCAGCTCACCTAACAATCGATGGAAGTTGGCCGCGTAATGCGGTTCAATAGAGACATCAAGGGGCTGACAACCGAATAGCCAGGAGGAGAGACCCAGATGAGCATGATCGAGCGAATCCGTAACCGCCGTGACGCCAACCGCCGTGCCCGCGCCATCGAGCACGCGCTGCGTTCCGCCAACTCCCCCGCGGTCCGCCAGGAGCTGATCGCCATCGCCCAGCGTCACCTCGGCTGACGCTCTCGTACCTTTCTCACCTCCTCCAGTTCGAAGGCCCGCCCGGTCCAACCGGGCGGGCCTTCGGCGTCTCACGTCGATAGACACCGGGATTCCACCTCGCAGCGACGCCCGGTACGGTGGGGCTCGGTCGCCACCCGCCCGCCGCCCGGACCGATCGCGCCGACAGAAACCGATCGACAGCATCCGGTGACGGCGAGTGACGACCGGTGCTCCCCCGGGCGCCTCCCGGCGGCCACCCGATACGGTGCGGGGAGCCCGCACGGCCGGTACCCGCCGGCGACCCCGGCCGACGGTCCCGAGCGGCATCGGCGGCCGACATGTGATGGAGGAGGCGCACCCATGACGTCCGAGGCCCCGCACCGACCCGGCCAGGAGCCGGGCGAGGTGTCGCCGGGCGCCGGCGGACCGGCGCCGTACGGCGACCGCCCGGCGCAGCAGGACAACGGGCACCCCGGAGCTGCCGACCTCGGCTGGGCCCCACCCCCACCGGCCGGGTCACCCGCCCAGCCGACCCCCGCCTGGGCCACCCCCGACGACCAACGTCCCGCCTGGGCGGAGCAGGGCGGCCAGCCCGCCACCGGGCGAGCCTCCGCGCAGGTGCCACCGACCGGTGAGCCGGGCGGATGGACCGCTTCCCCCCAGCCCGCCTGGGCCGCGTCCGAGCAGGCCGGACCGGCCTGGGGCGCGCCGGAGCAGGGTACGCCCGGATGGGCCGCCGCCCCACCGGCGCCGTCCGGGGAGCAGGCGCCCGCCTGGGCTGCCGCCCCGCCGAACGCTTCCCCCGAACCGGCCCCGCCCGCCTGGTCGGCACCGGCCGAGCAGGCCGGGTCCGCGTGGGGCGCCGCCCCCGGGCCGGCTCCCGGGCAGAGCGAGCAGCCGGCCTGGGCGCAGCATGACGAGCCGAGTGCCCGCGGAGCCGCCCAGGTCCCCGCGCCGCACGAGCCGTGGGCAACTCCCGCCGGCCAGCAGGACGAGGCCCCTGCCGGGGGCTGGAGCCCCTCGAACGGTCCGCAGCACGATGACCCGGCGCGGTCGGGCGGCTGGGCCGCCGCGACCGGCCCGCAGGAGGACCACTCCGGCGGCTGGTCCGCCGGAGCCGGCGCCCCGCAGCAGGACGACCCGAACCGGTCCGGCGGCTGGGGCGCGCCACCGCAGGACGACCAGCCGGCCTGGGGCCAGCAGGCGGAGGCAGCCGCCCCGGCCTGGGCCTCGGCCGAGCCGACCGCCCGCGCCGCCGCCAAGGTGCCGGTGCCGGGCGCAGCAGCCGACAACGGCTGGCCGGCGACCCAGGACAACCCGGATCGGTCCGGCGGCTGGTCCGCCGGGCAGGCCGAAGCTTCACAGCCGTGGGCCGCCCCGGAGGAGCAGCGCCCCGCGTGGGACGCCGCCCCGGCCGCCGCACAGCAGCACGACCAGGACCGGCCGGCGGACGAGGCGACACAGGCCGGCGACCGGCCCGAGTCCGGCGCCTGGGCCCCGGCCCGCGCCAGCGTCTCGGTCCCCGCCGCCGACTCCACGTCGACGTGGGGCGGTAATCAGGACAACCCGGCGCAGTGGACGCCCGAGCAGCACGCCATCCCGGACGCCGAGCCGTGGGCACCGGGTGAGGCGTGGGGACGGCCCGCCGAGGCCGGTCCGGACGAGTCGCCGTCAAACGGCTGGGAGCCGGCCCGCGCCGAGGAGGCCCCGGTCTACCAGCCCGCCCCGGGCCCGGGCATCTCCCCGGCCAACGCGGTGCCGCTGCCGGCGCAGGAGCAGCGGGTGCCGGGTGCCGCCCTGGCCGCCTCGCCGCCCGCCGACTACGCGCCGCCGGCGCCGTTCGAGCCGGCCAACCAGGGGTACGAGCCGGAGCAGTCCGGTTGGGGTACGCCGGAACCGGCGCACGAGGAGCCGCAGTCGCCGGCCGGCCCGGTGTTGCCCGGCCCGCGTACCTCGCCGGAGTCCGGCGCGGCCGGTGCCGTCTCGGCCAGCGCCTCGGTGCCGATGGGCAGCCGGGTGACGCCACCGACCGACCAGCCGCTGCACCAGGCCGGCGTACCGGCCCCGCAGCCCCGGGTGTACGGCCGGCCGGCCCGCCCCGAACCGGACGACGTTCCCGGCCAGGACGCCCCGAGCAGCTTCGACGAGCCCGGCCCACGCTTCGAGGAGCCGGTGCCGTCCTCCCCTGCCGGCCCGCCGCCGTTCCCGCCCGGCATGCCGAACTTCGTGGACCCGGCCGGCAACAACCGGCCGGTCAACGGCGTGCACCCACAGGACGACCCGCGCCCCAGCGACCCGTTCGGCGGACCTGCCGGCCAGCCCAACCCGTTCGGCGGACCCGGCGGCCAACCCGACACCTTCGGTGCACCCGGCGGCCAACCCGATTCCTTCGGTGCACCTGGCGGCCAACCCGATTCCTTCGGTGCACCCGGTGGCCAGCCCAACCCGTTCGGCGGACCCGGCGGCCAACCTGACCCCTTCGGCGGACCTGGCGGACAACCTGACCCCTTCGGCGCGCCCGGCCAGGCCAACCCGTTCGGCGCGCCTGGCGGCCAACCTGACCCCTTCGGCGCGCCCGGCCAGGCCAACCCGTTCGGCGGACCCGGCGGCCAACCCGACCCGTTCGGCGCGCCCGGCGGCCAGGCCAACCCGTTCGGCGCGCCCGGCAGCGGTCGCGCGTCCGTCGGCGTACCCGGACCGGGTGCGATGGGCCAGGCAGGCCCGGGTGGCTTCCCGCCGCCGGCCCAGCCGGCGCCGCCGGCATGGTCGCAGGGCCAGGCCAACGGGCCGGAGCAGGGCCGCTTCGACCAGTTCAAGCCGGAGACCGAGCCGCAGGCCGAGGCGCCCGCCCCCAAGATCCGTAACGGCCGGGTGCTGGCCGCCGTACTGGTCGCGGCGGTGCTGATCCTGGCCATCCCGCTCGGTCTGCTCAGCCTGCTCGGCAAGATCGGTGGCAGCGACAACGAGCCGGCTCCGTTCAACCCGGCCGTGGGCGCCTGCATCAAGCAGTCCGGCGCGGGCGCGGCCCAGGCCGACTGCGCCGAGCCCGGCGCGTTCAAGGTCGTCGCCAAGGTCGCGAGCAAGGACAAGTGCGCCGACCCGACGCAGCCGCAGGTGGTGCTCCCCGGTGACGGCACGGACCGGGTGCTCTGCCTCACGCCGGCCGACAAGTAGCAGCTCGTACGCGGCGGGGTCACGGGTCACCGTGACCCCGCCGTCGTACGTTCCGGGTGTGATCCTCCCGACCCGGTGGCGGTACCGGCCAGCGCCACCCGGGCAGTGAAGCGGCCACCTCCTGGCTGAGTTCGGCGGCGACCAGCCCCCAACAGCCCTGGCAGACCGATTCCTGGGCTGGACTCGCCCGCGCGGCTTGCCTGGCGGGAAGCGCGGGGAGCGGTGTCGCGTACGCCTCCCCGCCTCCCCGTCCGACCGGCTGGCGGCCGCCGGTACGGCACGATGGGGTCATGAGCGCACGCGTACGCGCCCCCGAGCTGCGGGGCCGAGCATGGCTGAACACCGGCGGGAAGGCCGTCACCCTGGCCGACCTGCGGGGCAAGATCGCCTTGTTGGACTTCTGGACCTTCTGCTGCATCAACTGCCTGCACGTGCTCGACGAGTTGCGCCCGCTCGAGGAGAAGTACGCCGACGTGCTCGTGGTCATCGGCGTGCACTCGCCAAAGTTCGAGCACGAGAAGGACCCGGACGCGCTGGCGGCGGCCGTCGAGCGGTACGGCGTGCACCACCCGGTGCTCGACGACCCCGAGCTGGACATGTGGCAGCAGTACGCGGCGAAGGCCTGGCCGACCCTGTCGGTGGTCGACCCCGAGGGCTACGTGGTCGCCACCATGGCCGGCGAGGGGCACGCCGAGGGGCTGGCCAAGTTGATCGACGAGCTGATCACCACCCACGAGGCGAAGGGCACCCTGCACCGGGGCGACGGCCCGTACGTCCCGCCGGCGGAACCGGAGACCGCGCTGCGCTTCCCCGGCAAGGCCGTGGTGCTCGACGGCGGCAACCTGCTGGTCTCCGACTCGGCCCGGCACAGCCTGGTGGAGCTGGCCCCCGATGGCGAGAAGGTGTTGCGCCGGATCGGCGCGGGCACCCGCGGCCACGCCGACGGCTCGGCGGAAGCCGCCACCTTCTCCGAGCCGCAGGGGCTCTGCCTGCTACCCACGCACGTGGCCGAGGTGGCCGGGTACGACCTGGTCGTCGCGGACACCGTCAACCACCTGCTGCGCGGCGTGAAGCTGGCGACCGGCGAGGTGGTCACGGTGGCCGGCACCGGGCGGCAGTGGCGGTCGACGGTCGACGACCACGCGCACGACGCGCGCTCGGTCGACCTCTCCTCCCCGTGGGACGTCGCCTGGTACGACGGCAGGGTCGTCGTCGCGATGGCCGGCATCCACCAGCTCTGGTGGTTCGACCCGATCAGGCGGACCGCCGGCATGTACGCCGGCACCACGGTCGAGGCGCTGAAGGACGGCCCGCTGCCGGAGGTGTGGATGGCCCAGCCGTCCGGCCTCTCCGTCTCGGCCGACGGCACCCGGCTCTGGCTCGCCGACAGCGAGACCAGCGCGGTCCGGTACGTCGAGGGCGGGTTGATGCACACCGCGGTCGGCCAGGGGCTCTTCGACTTCGGGCACGTCGACGGACCGGCCGACCGGGCGCTGCTCCAGCACCCGCTGGGGGTGTGCGCGCTGCCCGACGGCTCGGTGCTGATCGCCGACACGTACAACGGGGCGGTGCGCCGCTTCGACCCGGCGACCGAACAGGTGGCCACGGTGGCGGACGGGCTCGCCGAGCCGAGCGACGTGGTGCTCACCGGTGAGGGCGACGTGCTCGTGGTCGAGTCGGCCGCGCACCGGCTGACCCGGCTGGCCCCGGGTGCGCTCAGCGCGGCGGGCGCGAGCACGGTGGACGGCCCCCGGCACAAGCTGGAACGCAAGCCGACCGCCGTGGCGGCGGGCGAGCTGACCCTCGACGTGATCTTCACGCCGGCGCCGGGGCAGAAGCTGGACGAGACGTACGGGCCGTCGACCCGGCTGGTGGTCTCGGCGTCCCCGCCCGAGCTGCTGGTCGAGGGGGCCGGGACGGGCACGGAGCTGTCCCGCCGCGTGGTGGTCGACGGCGCGGTGGCACAGGGCGTGCTCCAGGTGACCGCCCAGGCGGCCACCTGCGACGCCGACGTCGAGCACGCCGCCTGCCACCTGACCCGGCAGGACTGGGGCGTCCCGATCCGAGTGGTCGACGGCGGCGCCACCCGCGTCCCCCTGATCCTCCGCGGCCTCGACGAGTCCTCCCGGGGTTGATCCACTCCTTGTGCCGCAAGTGGTGGTCTCCGAATCCACAGAGGCCACCACATCCCGCACATGGAGTCGATCAAGACCCGCGCGGCGCGGACGAGGGCGCGCGGGCTCTGGTCAGGCGAAGGGGGCGGGGGTGACGCCGGTGTCGATGAGGGCGGCGCGCACCAGCTCGGCGCAGCGCACCGCGCCCGGGGTGTCGCCGTGCAGGCAGATCGACTCGACCACGCACGGGACGACGCTGCCGTCGACCGCGACCACGGTCCGCTCGGTGGCCATCCGGACGGCCCGGACTGCCATTTCGTCCGGGTCGGTGACCAGCGCGTTCGGGGCGCTCCGAGGCACCAGCGTGCCGTTGGGCAGGTAGTTCCGGTCGGCGAAGCCCTCGGCGACCACCCGCAGCCCGGCACCGGCGGCGAGTTGGGCGAGCACCGAACCGGGCGGGCAGAGCAGGGGCAGCTCGTGGTCGTACGCGCTGACGGCGGCGACCAGCGCGGCGGCCTGGGCCTCGTCGGCGGCCGCCGCGTGGTAGAGCGCGCCGTGCGGCTTGAGGTAGCGGATCCGGGTGCGGAACAGCCGGCAGAACGCGTCGAGCGCCCCGAGCTGGTAGATCGTCTCGTCGCGCAGCTCGGCGAAGTCGTACGCGATGTGCCGCCGGCCGAAGCCGGCGAGGTCCCGGTAGCCGACCTGGGCGCCGACCGCGACTCCCCGCTCGGCGGCGCCGGCGCAGACCCGGTGCATCGTGGACGGGTCGCCGCCGTGGAAGCCGCAGGCGACGTTGGCGGAGGTGACCAGCTCCAGCAGAGCTTCGTCGTCGCCGAGCCGCCAGATGCCGAATCCCTCGCCGAGGTCAGCGTTGAGGTCCATGGAACAAGACCGTAGTCCCCGGGCGGGCCTGCGCGAGCGGGGTCACGTCGTCCACCACCCCGATCACCGGGTAGCCGCCGGTGGTCGGGTGGTCGGCCAGGAAGATCAGCGGTTGCCCGTCGGGCGGCACCTGCACCGCGCCGAGGACGAGGCCCTCGCTGGGCAGTTCGCCGGCCACCGCGCGGGGCAGGGCCGCGCCGACCAGTCGCGCGCCGACCCGGTTGCTCGCCGGACTGATCGTGTACGGGGTGCCGAGCAGCAGGTCCAGCGCGGCGGGGGCGAACCAGTCCCGCCGGGGGCCGGGGTGTACGGCCAACCGCAGCCGGTCGGGGAGGGGTGGGCCGGGGGTGACGTCCACCGGGGCGGGCGGGCCGTCGGGCTCACCGAGGGGCAGCCGGTCGCCGTCGCGTACCGGGGGTGGGCCGAGGCCGGAGAGGGTGTCGGTGGCGCGGCTGCCGAGCACCGGCTCGACCGCGATCCCGCCGCCGACCGCGAGCCAGGTACGTAGCCCGGCGCGGGCGGGGCCGATCCGCAGCAGCGCCCCGGCGAGCAGCGACAGCGGCCGGCCCAGGTCGCCCGGCCGCCGGTCGACGCGGACGTCCACCTCCGCTCCGATGAGCGCCACGGTGGCGGCCCGGCCGAACCGCAGCGTGCAGCCGGTCAGGGTGATCTCCAGGCCGGCGGCGGTCTCCGGGTTGCCGACGAGGCGGTTGGCCAGGCGCAGCGCGGCCGGGTCGAGCGCGCCGGAGCGGGGCACGCCGAGGTGGGCGTGTCCGGGGCGGCCCTGGTCCTGCACGGTGGTGAGGGCACCGGCCCGGAGCACCTCGATCATGCCGGCACCAGCCGTACCCGGGTGCCGGGGGTGAGCCGGGCCGGCGGGTCGGCGTGCACGTCGAAGAGGACCAGGTCGGTCCGCCCGACCAGCAGCCAGCCGCCGGGCGAGGCGGTCGGATAGATCCCCGCGTACGGGCCGGCCAGCGCGACCGAGCCGGCCGGCACCCGGGTACGCGGGGTGGCCAGCCGGGGCACGGCCAACTTCGCCGGCAGCCCGGTGAGGTACGCGAACCCGGGCGCGAACCCGCAGAACGCCACCCGGAACTCGGTACGCCTCAGCCGCCGCACCACGGCTGGCACGTCAACGCCCCAGTGGGCGGCGACGCCGGGCAGGTCCTCCCCGTCGTACACGGTAGGGACGTGGACCTCGGCGGCGTTGGACTCGGCGGTGCCGCCCAGCGGGGTCCAGCCGGAGATCCGCCTGGCGGCCGCCGCCGGGTCCGGTACGCCGTCGAGCAGCACCGTGGCCGCCGCGGGGACGATCTCGACGGCGCTCAGTTCGCCGGCCTCGCGGCGGCGCCACAGCTCGGCCCGCCACGCCTGGACCTGCTCGGGGTCGTCGCAGTCGAGCAGCAGGGCGTGCGCGCCGACGGGTCGGATCCGCATCCCGCCATACTCGCGGATCGAGCCGTTGGCCAGGGTCCTCCGGCCGTTCGGAAGTCGTGACAGTGAACACTACCTACAGGTAACCTACGGTGCCGTAGCCTATTGCCGTGACCACCTCCGCACCGCTTCGGCTCAAGCCGGTCGACATCGGTAAACCCCGGATGCGCGGCTGGCTGCATACCTACGCGTTCTTCGTCGCGCTCGTCTGCGGCATCGTGCTCTGTTCGATCGCCGCCGCCCGGCCCGGCCTGGCGCCCCTGGTCAGCTGCCTGATCTACAGCCTGACCGTGTGCGGTCTCTTCGGCACCAGCGCGCTCTACCATCGCCGGGTCTGGTCGAAACGCGGCTACCAGATCATGCGCCGGATGGACCATTCGATGATCTTCTTGTTCATCGCCGGCACGTACACCCCGTTCTGCGCGCTGCTGCTGAACACCCGGCAGGCGACCGTCATGCTCGGCCTGGTCTGGGGTGGGGCGCTGTTCGGGGTGGCGTTGAAGCTGATCTGGCCGCATGCGCCGCGCTGGGTCTCCGCGCCGCTCTACCTGGCCCTCGGCTGGGTCGCGGTGGCGATGCTGCCGGAGATCCTGCGCTCCGGCGGGGTCACCGCCCTGGTGCTGCTGGTCGTCGGAGGCGCGGTCTACAGCGTCGGCGCGGTCTTCTACGCGCTGCGCCGGCCGAACCCCTGGCCGACCGTCTTCGGCCACCACGAGTTCTTCCACGCCTGCACCCTGGTCGCGGCGATCTGCCACCACATCGCGATCTACTTCGCGATCTTCGCCTGACCCCCGGGCCGGGCACCGCTGGCCGACCCGTGCCGTCGGCCGTTCAGGGCCCGACGAGTCGACGGCCCGGCGGCACGGTTCGAGGGCCCACGCCGTCGCGGGCCCTCGATGTCGCTCCGGCGGCCGGTTCAGGCCGGGTAGCCCGGGCGGCGCACCTCGCGGTACTCCTCGCGCACGACCCGGTCGTCCTGCGCCGGCACCACGGGCTCGGCGACGACCTGCTCGCGCACCGGCGCGGCGACGACGGTACGCCGCCGGCTGTTCCAGAAGTAGAGCGTGATGACGAGGCCGATGACGCCGGCGAGCATGAGCACCCAACCGACGACGTTCAGGTTCAGCCATCCCAGGTTGGCGTCGACGGCGAACGCGAAGATCGCGCCCAGCGCGATGAGAAAGATACTGGCACCGATGCCCATGACGTCGCCTCCTTGGCGTTCTGCTGGCGTTTCCTACCCGCCGCGGCCATGGATGAGGTAGCGGCAGCCATCGACTTACCCAGGCGTTCTGATCGCCAATCAGGCAAGCTGTGCCCATGACGGACGGCAGGAACCAGCAACGGACACTGGTGCTGCTCCGGCACGCCAAGGCCGAGCAGTCCCGGGACGCACCGGACACGGAACGCCCGTTGACGGCGCGGGGACATGCCGATGCGGCGGCGGCCGGCGCTTGGCTGGCCCGGCACGCTCTCCTCCCCGACCTGGTGCTCTGCTCGACCGCCCGGCGCACCCGGCAGACCTGGCACGGGGTGGCGTTGGGCATGACCGGATCCCCGCCGGAAGGGGGACCGGCGGGGTCGGCCCCGGTGGTGCGCTACGAGGCGGTCGTCTACGAGGCGCAGCCGGACGAGCTGCTGGAGCTGGTCCGGGGGGTCGCGCCGGACACCGGCACCATCCTGGTGATCGCCCACAACCCGGGCATCTCGCTGCTCTCGGCTGTACTCGATCCACAGCGGGCGGATCCGGAGGGCCTGCGCACCACCGACCTGGTGGTCCACCGTCCCACCAGCCCATGGGCCGCCCTGGCGCCCGGCACCGCCCCCATCACCGTCCGCCACACCGCCCGCGGCTGAGGGGCGACCGCCCGGCGCCGATCAGCATGCTGTGGCACCTGGCACGAGCCGCGGGCAGGACAAACGGCTACCACTCCATGATCGACGCGCCGGGCGGCGGTGGCGTTCGGAAGGGCAGGGCGTGCGGGGCGGCGACGTCGACCGCCCAGACGACCGGCCGGCGACGAAGGGTCAGGAGGGCGGGGCGGTGGGCGGTGGCGGGTCGGGCGGGGGCGGCATCATCGCCGTCGGATGGGAGAGCCGGTTCTCCTCCACGATCAGCGTGCGTGCCCGCTTGCGCCGGTCCTGCCAGAACCAGAGCGTGGTGAGCAGGACGGCCAGCCCGGCCAGGATGAACACCCAGCCGACCGCGCGCAGGTCGATCCACCAGACGTTGGCCCGGATCGCAAAGGTCATGATCGCGCCGAGCGCGATCAGGAAGATTCCACTACCAATGCCCATGTGCGCTGCACTCCCTCGTGCGGTGGCCGTTGGGTGTGCCCTGTCGTGGTCCGCGACGGTTACCCGTCAGGCGAGCGGCCTACCCGGCCCGCCCCGCCAATTCCCCGGACTCCACCCCCGGTCGCGGCACATTGCGCTATCGGCCTGGGCGCTGCCCGACCTGGTCCACGGCGTGTCCGCACACGGTGGAATCCGTTGATCCACTCCATGTGCGGCACGTGATGGCCTCCAACTGCCGGGAAACCACCGCATGCCGCATCTTGCGGCCGACAGCCGCACCCACCCACGCAATCCGGACATTCAGCTCAGGCGACGCGGCGGGGGCGCGGACAGGGGCGGCCGGACCGAGCGACCCCTCCAGAGGCGCGAACTCGATCAGCGACGGTGGCGGCCGGCGAGCTGTCCGCTCGCCGGCCGCCGGTCGGGGTCGAACACCCCGCACGGCGTCAGAACGCCTCCTCCGGGAGGTCCATGATCTCCAGGTCTGCACCCTCGATGATCCGCCGGTCGGCGCCGATCCGGGGCAGCACCTCGCGGGCGAAGAACCGGGCGGCGGCCACCTTGCCGGTGTAGAACCCCCGGTCGGCGGCCGAGACCTCGCCGGCCAGGGCCTTCAGCGCCACGTCCGCCTGCTTCTGCAGCAGCCAGCCGACCACCAGGTCGCCGACCGCCAGCAGGAACCGGCGGCTGCTCAGGCCGACCTTGTAGAGGGCCCGCGAGTCGCCGCTCTGGGCCTCGCCCAGCCAGCCGGTCAGTACGCCGAGCATGTTCTGGATCTCGGCGAGCGCCTTGCCGAGCGCCTGCCGCTCCTCCTTGAGCTGGCCGTTGCCGGCCTCGGAGGTGATGAATTCCTGGATCTCACCGGCGACGGCCAGCAACGCCTTGCCGTTGTCCCGGACGATCTTCCGGAAGATCAGGTCGAGGCTCTGGATCGCCGTGGTGCCCTCGTACAGGGTGTCGATCTTGGAATCGCGGATGTACTGCTCCAGCGGATAGTCCTGGAGGAAGCCGGAGCCGCCGAAGGTCTGCAGCGCCTCGTGGCCGAGCAGCTCGTACGCGCGCTCCGAGCCGACGCCCTTGACCAGCGGAAGGAGCAGGTCGTTGACCCGCTTGGCCAGCTTGGTGGCCTGCTCGTCGCCGGCCGCCTCGGCGATGGCGACCCTGTCCTGCCAGCTCGCCGTGTAGCAGACCAGCGCGCGCAGGCCCTCGGCGTACGACTTCTGCATGAGCAGCGAGCGGCGCACGTCCGGGTGGTGGGTGATGGTCACCCGGGGTGCGGTCTTGTCGGTCGACCGGGTCAGGTCGGCGCCCTGCACCCGGTTCTTCGCGTACTCCAGGGCGTTGAGGTAGCCGGTGGAGAGGGTGGCGATCGCCTTGGTGCCGACCATCATCCGGGCGTACTCGATGATCATGAACATCTGCCGGATGCCGTCGTGCTTGTCGCCGAGCAGCCAGCCCTTGGCCGGTACGCCGTGCTCACCGAAGGTCATCTCGCAGGTGTTGGAGACCTTCAGGCCCATCTTGTGCTCGACGCTGGTGGCGAAGACGCCGTTGCGCTCGCCCAGCTCGCCGGTCTCCTCGTCGAAGTGGTACTTCGGCACCACGAAGAGGGAGAGGCCCTTGGTGCCCGGGCCGCCGGCGCCCTCCACGCCGACCGGGCGGGCCAGCACGTAGTGGACGATGTTGTCGGAGAGGTCGTGCTCACCCGAGGTGATGAAGCGCTTCACGCCCTCGATGTGCCAGGAGCCGTCCGGCTGCGGGATGGCCCGGGTACGGCCGGCGCCCACGTCCGAGCCGGCGTCCGGCTCGGTGAGCACCATGGTCGAGCCCCACTGCTTCTCGATGAAGAGCTTGGCCCACTCGCGCTGCCGCTCGGTGCCCTCGACGTGCAGCACGTGCGCGAAGGAGGGGCCGGAGGCGTACATCCAGATCGGGGCGTTGGCGCCGAGCACCAGCTCGGCCATCGACCACCAGAGGGCGCGCGGGGCGTTGGTGCCGCCGAGGGCCTCCGGGAGGTCCAGCCGCCAGAACTCCGAGTCCATGAACGCCTGGTAGGACTTCTTGAAGGACGCCGGCAGCGGTGCGGTGTACGTCGCCGGATCGAAGATCGGCGGATTGCGGTCACTGTCCGCGTAGCTCGCCGCCAGGTCCTCGCGGGCCAGGCGGTCGACCTCGGAAAGGAAGCTGCGGGCGGTGTCGACGTCCACCTCCGTGTACGGCGCCTGGCCGAACGTCCGGTCCGCCCCGAAGACCTCGAACAGGTTGAACTCGAGGTCCCGAAGGTTGCTCTTGTAGTGGGTCATGCTCGCTGGCCCCGCTTCCGAACAGCTGTTACCGATCAGTAACCCAGACTGTATTACTCATCGGTAGGTAACGACAAGCCGATCGTGAAAGTGACAGCGATTACACACCTGTGCTTCAGCTTCCGGGCACCCGGCGACGCCCCGCCTCAGTTGGCGACGCCGACGGTCCGGCGTACGGACTCCGGCCGGTCGAGCAGGGCGAGCATGAGCTGGGCGACGTCGGCCCGCGACACGCTCAGACCGCCCCGGATGTTCCGCCCGTACGCCGTGCGGTAGCCGCCGGTCAGCGGGCCGTCGGTGAGCCGCGGCGGCCGGACCACGGTCCAGTCGAGGCCACCGTCCCGCAACTCCTCCTCCATCAGCGCGAGGTCGGCGTAGTGCCGTCGCAGCACCCGCCGGATCGCCGGACCGAGCACGAAGCGCATCAGGGGGCCGTCCCCCTCGTCGCGTCGCGGCGGGCGCGGCCGGCCGGGGGACGGCACCACGCCGACCGGGGCGGCGCTGACCACCACGATCCGTCGTACGTCCGACCGGGCCATCGCCTCGGCGATCGCCCGGGTACCCCGGGACGCGACACCGGCGTCGGCCGCGACACGGGGGCCGACGCCGGACAGCACCGCGTCGGCGCCGGCGACCGCGGACCGCAGCGCCGCCGGGCCGGCCGCCGCCAGATCGGCGGTCACCACCTGTGCGTACGTGTCGGGCAGCCGGGCCGGATCGCGCACCACCGCCGTGACGTCGTGACCGTCGGCCAGTGCCTGGTCGACGAGGTGGCGACCGATTCCGCCACTGGCCCCGAAGATCACGAGTTTCATCCGTCACCCCTTCGTCGTGGGCCGCCGGAGCGGCCGCATCCCGTAAGATACGGAAACCGTAACAGTTGATACGAGGCTCAAACAATATGGAATCCGTAGCATCTGGAGATGCGCGCCGACGCCGACAGGCGGCCAACCGGACCAAGGAGGCGATGCGGGAGCTGAGCAACCAGCTCGCGCTGCTGAACCACCACGTCGGCGTACGGCTCTCACTGCGCGACGTGGACCTGGACTGTCTCGACCTGATCGACCGGCACGGACCGCTGAGCCCCGGCACGCTGGCCCGCCGGGCCGGCCTGCACCCCGCCACCATGACCGGCGTCCTGGACCGGCTCCAGCGGGGCGGCTGGATCGTGCGCGAGCGGGACCCCGACGCCACCGACCGCCGCTCGGTGACCGTCCGGGCCCTACGCGAGCGCAACGGCGAACTGTTCCGCCTCTACGCGGGCATGAACGCCGCGATGGACGAGATCTGCGCCGGGTACGACGAAGGCCAGCTCGCGGTGATCGCCGACTTCCTGCGCCGGGCCGGGGAAGCCGGCCGGCGGGCCACCGACGAACTGGCCGACGGCTGAACCGACAGGGCGTCAGCTCTCCGCCGCACCAACCTCCCAGCTCGGCACTGCGGCCGTCACCTCACTACGCGAGCCGGTGTACTGCATCAGGACCAGCGCGATGTCGTCGTCGAGCCGCCCGTGCACCCATTCGACCAGGGCCGTCTCCAACGAGGCGAGGCCGTCGGCGACCGTGCCGTGGCCGAGCAGCTGCCAGGCCCGGTCGGCCGTCGGGAAGAACTCGCCGTCCCGGCGCGCCTCCCCGAGCCCGTCGGTGAACAACAGCAGCCGGTCGCCCGGTTCGAGCCGCTCCACCCGCGGACGGACCACCGGCATGAAGCCCAGCGGCGGCGCGGGCGCGGGCGGCTCCAGCGGAATCACCGCGCCCCCGCGCAGCAGCAGCGGCGGCGGGTGCCCACAGTTGACGATGGTCAGGGTGCCGCCGCGCTCCTCGACCAGTGCGGCGGTGACGAAGTCCTCGTCGCCCACGTTGCGGGCCACCGCCCGGTCCAGATCGGTCACCACCGCGCGCAGGTCCGCCCGCTCGTACGCGACGTGCCGGTACGAGCCGAGCACGATGCTGGCGAGCCGGACCGCGTCCAACCCCTTGCCCCGCACGTCACCGATGATCATGCGGACGCCGTACGGGGTGTCCATCGCCTCGTACAGGTCGCCGCCGATCTCGGCCCGGGCCGTGGAGGAGATGTAGCGGGCGGCCACCGTGAGAGTGCCCACCTGCGGCCCGATCGGCCGGAGCACCGCCTGCTGGGCGACCGAGGCGAGCCGGGACAGCTCGGCGATCTTCTCGGACTGGCGCTGGCGTACCGCTGCCACAGCGCCGGCGATCCCGGTGGCCAGCGCGACGCCGGTGACATTGACGGCGGAGACCAGGGAGAGCGTCCGTTCGGCGAGGGCGAAGGCGGCCCCGATCGCCGTGGCGAGGACCCCCACCCCGAGCACCACCCGCCACGACCCCAGCGCGGCGGCGAGCAACGGGGCGATCACCATCAGCGCGATGTAGTGTGCGGCCGGGCCTTCGGCCCACTCCATGGCGGAGACCAGGATGAGCAGCGCGAGGGCCGCGCCGAGGCCGGCGCGGGATCCGGGGCTCAGCGGGCCACGGCCCGACTGGAAGGGTTGCGTGCGTATACCGGACAGCATGCCTGATGGACATGAACCGGTGAATGAACCTGGCCCGTCGTCTGAGGACGTTCTGCCCGGCCGGATCGCCTCCGTGGCCCGATCGCCGCCGGTCACGGGGTCAGCCGAGCACCTCGTACCGGACGGTCAACTCGCCGAGACTGGTTGCGGCGATGGCCGCGAAGGCGGCGCGGGACAGGTCAAGGCACCGGCCGGTGACGAACGGGCCGCGGTCGTTGATCCGGACGACCACCGACTTGCCGTTGGCCGGATTGGTCACCCGGACCTTCGTGTTGAACGGCAGGGTCTTGTGCGCGGCGGTCAGCGCGTTCGGGTTGAAGGTCTCCCCGTTCGCGGTCATCTGGCCCTCGTCATAGAAGGACGCGCCGCAGGAGCCGCTGTCGACGACCTTCGCCGCGGCGGTGGTCTTCGTCGCCGTGGGCTTCGGCTTCGGGCTCGCGGTGCGCGTCATGCTCCGCGAGGCGGCCTGGGTCCGGGTCGCCTTCGGACTCGGGGTGGCCGTCGGCGACGGGCTGAGGCTCGGCGAGGTGGACGCGCTGGGCGAGGCGGAGAGGTCGGTCGGGCTGGGGGCGAGGGTGCTGGGCGGAGCCTCGACGACGCGGGGCTCGGCGAGGGCGGAATCGGTCGCGGGCTCGCCCGAGGTGAGCTGGATCGCGCCGAAGGTGCCACCGACGGCGAGCAGCACGCCGACGGCCGCGGTCGCGGCGATGCCGGCCGGCGAGGAGAGCTTGCGGGTACGGAGATGCCTACCAGCCACCGCCCGGTCCTTTCGTCAGCTGAACAAACCGGCTCGGACCGTAACGAGAGAAGCACTTCCGAAGTCAATGTGATCATGCTGCTATGCCCGCATTTACCCCGATACGTCTATCCGCTCGTGCGAACCTTGCTCATCCGAACGGAGGAAGGATCGCTGGCCAGCAACCATGCGGGAATCGTCTGGCGGCGGTGCCCGAAGATGGTGTCGTGCTGAGCCGACGCCTGGTCGAGTTGTTCCGCTGGGTCGACCCCGGCCCGGACAGCAGTCATCTGGTCAGCGACACCTCCGGCTGGTGGCGGGATCCGGAGGTGCTGGCCGGCATCGGACCGGCCCTCGCCGGCCTGTTCCCCGCCGCCCGGCCCACCGTGGTGGTCGCTCCCGAGGTGACCGGGCTGCTGCTCGGCCCACTGGTCGCGGTGGCCGCCGGCGCCGGATTCCTGCCGGCGCACAAGGAGGGCGGGCCGCGGCGGCGGGTCGGCCCGATGCGCTGGGCCGAGACACCACCGGACTACCGGGGCCGCCGGCTACGGCTGGGCGTCGACGGCCACCGGCTCGGCCCCGGCGACCGGGTGCTGCTCGTCGACGACTGGGTGGCCACCGGAGCCCAACTGGACGCGCTCGACCGGGTGATCCGGGACAGTGGGGCGGAGCTGGTCGGCACGGCGGCGCTCGTCGCAACCTGCCCGCCGTACGTCGCCGAGCGGCTCCGGCTGCGCGCCCTGCTCACCGGAGACGACCTGGACCGGACGACGTCGGGTTGATCCAAGTTGGCCGACGCGGCGCTTGAGGCGCACGGGGCGACCGGCGACGCGCGGGCGCTGGCGGCAGCCGACTACGCCGGCCAGCTCAGCTGACAAAGTCCTCAACGACCGTGCAGCTGCCGTCCGGCCCGCCCGGGGGGGCGGACGAAATCCCGCGACGGGCGGCCGGGGCGGCGGTTAGCCTCGGCAGGATGTGGCCCCGCATCGGAGGACTTCGCACCCTCGCCCTCGGCGCGCCCGGCGAGCTGCGAGCCAACCTCAACACCCTCGTGCTGGCCGGCGTGAAGACCGCCACCGCCGGCCTGCTGACCTCCGAGTACGCCGACGAGAACGAGGAGCTGGAACATGTCGGCGAACGGCTCGTCCTGGTCGACGACCATGACGCGCTGGTGGGCGTCGTCGAGGTCACCGACGTCGAGGTGGTCCGCTTCGCCGACGTGTCCTGGGACTTCGCCCGCTCGGAAGGGGAGGGCGACCGGTCCATCGAGGAGTGGCGGGAGGGGCACCGCCGCTACTGGGCCTCGGTGGGCTTTCCGGTCGACGACGACTCGCCGGTGGTCTGCATCCGGTTCCGCCTGGCCTCCGAGGTGTAAGGAGGGGCCCCCTCTTAACGTTTCCGGTAGAGCAGGGGCCCCTTCGTAACCACCGCCGAGGGTGGCGTCAGAGCCGGCGCAGGTCGGGGAGCAGGTCGGCCGCCGTCGCCAGCACCGCCTCGTCGCCGGCGTACCAGCTGCTCGCGCGGGGCCAGTGCGTCACCACGTCGGTGAAGCCCAGCCGGGCGGCCCGGGCGACCTGCTCGGCGAAGAAGTCCACGCTCGTGAGCGAGAAGACCGGCGCCGAGTCGAGCGACAGGTAGCGGTCCAGGGTGGCCGGATCGCGGCCCGCCCGGTCGAGGGCCACGTCCATCTGGGCGGCGAGCTCCTCGACGGACGACCACCAGGTGTCCAGGTCGTCGCCGCCGAGACCGGTGGTCACCCAGCCCTGCCCGAACCGGGCCGCCAGCCGCATCGAGCGAGACCCGTTCGCGGCCATCACGAACGGCACCCGGGGCTGCTGCACGCAGCCGGGGTTGTTCCGGGCGTCCACGGCGGCGAACCATTCGCCGCGCCAGGTGGTGCCGTCCTCGCGCAGAATCAGGTCCAGCAGCTCGGTGAACTCGGCGAACCGGTCGACCCGCCGCCCCGGCGGCAGGGTCTCCCCGCCCAGCACCGTGGCGTCGAAGCCGATGCCGCCCGCGCCGAGGCCGAGCAGCAGCCGGCCGCCGGAGACGTCGTCCAGGGCGGTCACCTGCCGGGCGAACGCCGCCGGGTGCCGGAAGTTGGGCGAGGCGACCAGCGTGCCGAGGCGGATCCGCGAGGTGACCGTCGCGGCGGCGGTCAACGTGGTCGTCGAGTCGAACCAGGGGCCGTCGACCAGATCCCGCCAGCCGAGGTGGTCGTACGTCCAGGCGTGGTCGAAGCCCCACTCCTCCGCCTGCCGCCAGCGCCGCCGCGACTCCGACCAGCGCTGGTCGGGCAGGATCACGATGCCAATCCGCATGATCGTCAGGGTACGGCCCGGCGGGCCGGTTCGGGCCACCGGAGATCTGCTCGAACAGGAAAGTAGCGGCCTCCCACGCGAACGAGGCCGCTGCTTCCTGAATCGAGTGCGATCTTGCGGGTGCCGGGGAGGGCTACGCGGGCACCACGTCGGCGACCACGCAGGCGATGTTGTCCGGGGCGCCCTCCGCGTACGCGAGGTCGATCAGGCGGCCGACGGCGGTCTCCGGATCGTCGGCGGCGGCGAGCGCATCGTGCAGCGCCGCCGGCCCGAGCACCGCGGAGAGCCCGTCGGAGCAGAGCAGGTAGCGGTCGCCGGCCAGGGCGGTACGCAGCGCCAGGTCGGCCTCGACCTGGGCACCGGCCCCGAGCGCCCGCACCAGCAGGGCACGCTGCGGGTGCCCGGCCACCTCGGCCGAGCTGAGCCGGCCCTGGTCGACCAGCGACTGCACGTACGTGTGGTCCTGGGTCAGCCGGAACAGCTCGCCCCCGCGCAGCAGGTACGCCCGGGTGTCCCCGACGTGCACCAGGGCCAGCTGCGATCCGCGGCGCAGGATCGCGGTGAGGGTGGTAACCGGTTGGTGCCCCTCGGTGGCGGCGGCGCGTACCGCGCGGTCGGCCGACGTCACCGCCTCGGCCAGCGTGGCGAGCAGCTCGGCGGCCGGCGCGTCGGCCAGTTCCAGCGGCCGGAGCGCGTCGACGGCGGCGGCGCTGGCGGCGGCGCCACCCGGGCCGCGCATGCCGTCGGCCACGGCGAGCAGGTTCGCACCGGCGTACGCGGTGTCCTCGTTGGAATCCCGGACCGCACCGGTCTCGCAGCGTACGGCGTACCGGAAGGTGGTTTCGGACATGGTGGACTCCGTTTCGGCGAGTTGACCGACGAGGAGTGCGACGGCCCGACCGCGCGCCGCCGTGTCCGCGCTGACCCGATGCCACCAGGCGGCTACGGCCTCGCCGGCGGCCACCGGCTTCAGGGCGCAGACGGCCCGGATGTCGGTGAGCGGCATCCCCGCCCGTCGCAGCGCGGCGATCAGCCGGGCCCGGTCGAGTTGCGCCGGCTCGTAGTAGCGGTAGCCCGAGTGCGGGTCGACGGCGGCGGGCGGCAGCAGCCCCAACTCGTCGTAGAGCCGTAGCGCCTTGGGCGTGAGTCGCGCCGCGCGGGCGAACGCCCCGATGGTCAGCAGCTCCACGGCCGCATCCTCCTCGTGCCGGTCACGGCGACCGGCACGGACCACGCTCGGCCTTGCCGCAGGGGCAGGGTCAAGGTGTTGCCTATGTATCAATCACTTATATATATTGTCCGCGTGAGCCAGATGCGCGAGCCGACGTTCCTGATCCTCACCGCGCTCGCTGCCGGCCCCCGGCACGGCTACGGGATCATCCAGGACGTCGCCGTGCTCTCCGGGCGGCGCGGCACCCTGCTGCCCGGCACCCTCTACACCGCGCTCGACCGGCTGACCGCGCAGGGGCTCGTGGAGCCGGACCGCGAAGAGGTGGTGGACGGGCGGCTACGCCGGTACTACCGGCTCACCCCCGGTGGACTCGACGCACTCCAGGCCGAAACCGCCCGGATGCGCCAGCTCGCCACCGCGGCCGAGACCCGGCTGCGCGCCATGCGCCCGCACACCGCCTGACCCGCCTTCCGCCCGCCCACGCTCCCGAACGAAGGGGAGGCCATGTCTCTCGCCCGTCACTACCGGTGGTTACTGCTCGCCTATCCCAGGGCGTACCGGCGGGAACGCGGCGAGGAGATCCTCAGCCTGCTGCTCGACACCGCACCCGCCGGGCGGACCCGGCCGACCGCACGGGAGGCGTTCGACCTGATCCGGGGCGGCCTACGCTGCCGCCTCGGCCGGCCCGCCAGCACCAGCATCGGCGCCTGGGCGGCCCTCACCGCGCTGATCTGCGGACTGTTCACCGCATCGCTGGCCGCCCGGATCGCCTGGGAGACCTCCCGGCCGCAGCCGGACCGGGCCGAGATCGCGGCGGTCTTCGCCGAAGCGTTCCCCGGCCATCAGCTCGACGACGACATCATGACCGCCCCGGCACTCTTCGTCTTCTACAACAATCCGCTGACCTGGCGGTCGCTGGAGCCGGTGCTGTTCGGCGACGGCGGCGAATACCAGGAGGGCATGGCCGTCGCGTCGGCCGCCGGCCCCGCACCGATGCCGGAGGCGGAGACCCTGGCGACCGCCCAGCAACGCCTCCGGGCCGCCGGCTGGCAGGTGTACGAGCCGACCATCGAGGTCCTCGACATCTGCGCCACGAGCTGCGACCCGGCGAGCCAGCCGGTCGAGACCACCCTGGTGGCTCGCCGGGGCGACACCGCCTTCCGGGCCACCTTCCACGACTCGTCCTACAACTCGTACCTCGGTTTGGAGATGCAACGGACGACGCCGCCAGCGGTGCTGCCCGCCGCCGTGCTGGCCGGCCTGGCCGGGGGTGTGCTCACCTGGCTGGTGTTCGCCTGGGCGAGCCGGCGCACCGAGGGCCGCCGGGGCGTGGCCGCGCTGCTCGCGATCGCCCTCTTCCTGTGGTGGGCACCCGCGCTGCTCTCCACGGCGTCGCTGTTCTCTCATCACCTCGGCGAACCGCACCCCGCCTGGCATCCGCTCTGGGAGTGGCTCGGGCAGCCGACCTGCTCGCTGCTCTTCCTGGTCGGCGCCGCCTGCACGCTGGCCCTGCTGGTCGTCGCGCTGGTCCCCCGCAGGGACCTCCAGCCGCTGATCCTCAACGCGGGCTGAGGGCTCGCGGCTGCCGTTCAGTCCGCGGGCGCGGGGTTGGCGTCGACCGCGGCGCGGACGAACTCGCGTACCCGGGCGGTGGTGTTGCTGGCCAGCCACACCGGTCCGCGACGGATCGGCGGCGCGTCGCGGATCGGCACGTACGCCAGGTCGGGCCGGGGGTGGTAACGCCGGGTCTGCTCGCCCACCGGCAGCACCCCCCGGCCCATCGCCACCAGCGACAGCATCTCGGGGAAGGTGTTGCCGGCCGGGCCCTTCGGCACCGGCCGGCCCGACGGCGTCCGGTCCGGGGTGCGATCACGTTTGAACTCCACCGAGGTCACCGCCGGAAACTGCACCACCGGATGCTCGGCCAGCGCCTCCAGCGACACCGACTCCGCGCCCGCCAGTGGATGGTCCGCGGCCACCGCGAGCACCCGCTGCTCGTGGACCAGCGCCGGGCCGTTCGCCATGCCGTCGAACGGGTACGACGCGATGAGCACGTCGATCGTGCCGTCCCGCAGGCTCGACCGGGTGGTGGCCAGCGGTGCCTCGTGGACGTGCACCACGCAGTCCGGGTGGCGCTCGGAGAAGAGGGCGACGGCGCGGAGCAGGACCGGTGCGGTCCACTCACCGACGAACGCCACCCGCAGCTCCCCGGTGAGCCCTCGCCCCGCTTCGACGGCGCGCTGAACGGCCTCCGCCATCCCGGCCACCAACGGACGCAGATCCTCGGCCAGGCGGGCGCCGATCGGGGTGAGCCGGACGACCCGGCTGGTGCGCTCGAACAGCGGCGCGCCGACCCGGCGTTCCAGTTTGCGCACCACATGACTGACCCGACCGGTGGTCACCCGCAGCCGCTCGGCGGTACGCCCGAAGTGCAACTCCTCGGCCAGGGTCAGGAACGTCTCGACCTCGTACCGCTCCAGCACGCCGACCCCCACCGTTGAACCCGGGTCAACGATCGTAGTCCGATCGCGGCTTGGTCCGCGGCCCGACCAGGACGAGGCTGGACGGTGACTTCCTACGAGGACAGGAGCACAAATGGACCACTACGCCCTGGGGGCACGATGAGCACGGTGCGGGTGACGGCCTTCGACCATCTGGTCCTCACCGTCGCAGACGTGGAACGGTCCCTGGACTTCTACTGCGGCACCCTCGGCCTGGAGCCGGTCCGGGTCGACCGCTGGCGGGCCGGTGAGGCGCCCTTCCCGTCGGTACGCGTGAACCCGGAGACCATCATCGACCTGGTACGCGGCGAGCCGAGCGGGTCGAACGTCGACCACTTCTGCCTGGTGGTGGAGCCGCTCGACTGGCAGCAGGTGATCGACTCCGGAGTGTTCACCGTGCTGACCGGGCCGGTGCCACGCTTCGGCGCACGCGGCACCGCCACCTCGATCTACGTACGCGACCCGGACGGCAACGTCGTGGAGCTGCGCTGGTACCCGCAATAGTCGTCACCGACGGGTGCCGGTCCGTTGCTAACGTGGCGCGATGCCCGAACTGCAGCGGCTCGACGTGCACCACGCCCCCGCCCTGCTCCGCTTCGAGCAGGAGAACCGGGCGTACTTCGCCCGGTCGGTGCCGGACCGGGGCGACGACTACTTCGCCGAGTTCGCCGCCCGGCTCGCGAAACTGCTCGCCGAGCAGGCCACCGGCGAATGCCACTTCCACCTCCTGGTCGACGACGACGGCACCGTGCTGGGGCGGTTCAACCTGGTCGACGTCGCCGAGGGCAGCGCCGAGCTGGGCTACCGGGTGGCCGAGCGGGCGACCAGGCGCGGCGTGGCACAGGACGGCGTCGGCCGCGTCTGCGACCTCGCCCGCGAGGAGTACGGGTTGCGTCGGCTGGTCGCGTCGGCCGCGCTGGCGAACCCGGCCTCGCTCGCGGTGCTGCGGCGCACCGGGTTCGTCCCGGTCGGCGAGGTACGGCTCAGTGGGCAGCCCGGTCTGCGGCACGTCCGCGACCTGACGCTCCTGCCCTCGCCGGCGGATATCCGTTGGCGCTCATCGCAGGCCTGAGTCACCATCCCGACGTGACCGACCACGAGGAGTTGCCCCTCGCCGACAAGCTGGCGCTCGGAAAGCTGTCCTACCTGCGGCAACGCTCGCTCGGCGGCACCCGCTACCGGGCCACCGGACAGCTCTGGCTCCAGGTGACACCTCGTTACCTGCACTGGAGCCGGCCCTCGGTGTTCGATCTGCACCTGGAGTCGATCCGGCAGCGCCTCGTCGCCTTCGAGCAACTCGCCAAACGCCGCGACCCCGGTGCCGGCGACGCCTGGCAGGCCGTGGTCGCGGCCGTGGATCTGCTGCTCGCCGACGCCCGCCAGCGCGTCGGGCACCGCATCCGCCCAAGGCGGACCTGACCGCCCTGGCGGTGGCAAACGATTGAGGCCCGGCCAGGAAACATGCGATCGACAAGGCGGTGAAGGCGGCCCGGCGCAAGCCGGGCAAGCGCAATCCGAGGCGGGCCGCCGAGGGTGGCGGGCCGGCTGCCGAGGCCAGCTAGGGCCTGTCTCAAGGCTTATTTGATCTCGTGGCAAGATCGCCGGATGCTGCGACTCACCGATTTCATCATCGACTGCCCGGACACGATGGAGCTGGCAGCCTTCTATTCAGAGGTGACGGGTCGCCCGGTCAAGGAGGGCAGTCACGGCAACTGGGCCGGTATCCGGTTTGGCGAGATCGAGCTGGCCTTCATCCGGGTGGAGGACTACCGCGCCCCGCAGTGGCCCGACAGCGAGCATCCCAAGCAGTTCCATCTCGACTTCGAAGTTGACGACATCGAGGCCGAACAGAGCCGCGTCCTGGCCCTCGGCGCGACGCTACAGCAGGATTCCGTCGGCCCCAACGGCTACGGCTGGCGCGTCTACACCGACCCCGTCGGCCACCCGTTCTGCCTCTGCCGCAACAAGGGTGTCACCTGGACCGACCAGGGCCTCATCTGGCCCAAGAGCGAGTAATGGCCCGCTGATGGCCCACGGCCTGTTTCAGCTCCGCTGACAACGCGAAAGCCCTGGTTGGGACTCTCGTCCGGACCAGGGCTTTCGCGAGTTGGAGCGGGTGACGGGAATCGAACCCGCACTGTCAGCTTGGGAAGCTGATGTTCTGCCATTGAACTACACCCGCAGGCGGCACCACTGTACCTGAGGTCACCGCCGTCGTGCACCCAGGTACCCCCGGCGCGCCTCCCACCCCCCGCGAGATCACCTCGACGCGATCTTGGAACCATAGCGATCCGTCGATCGGGCAAGAAGTTTCACTGTCGCAACATATGAGCGTTTTCAAATTTATCGATGGACTGTAACGTCGGCTCCACGTTCTCAACCACGGCGTGACACACCCCCTGTCGCGCCGCCAGAAAGAGGTGGGCCCATGGGACTCCGTCCCAACCTGCTGACCCGGCGTACCGCCGGTGTCGCGTCGACGACCCTCGCGCTGCTGCTCAGCACCGCCGCGGTGGGTGTCGTCCCGGCCGCTTCGGCCTTCTCCGCCGCCCCGGCGGGCGGCTGCGTCGAGCCGGCCGACGTCCACCCGGACGCCCGGGTGAAGGCCGGAGCGCACGCCAAGCACGACCCGAACGAGTTGACCGCCTCGCAGGTGCGGGAGCGGGAGGCGGATCTCGACGCCGCCCTGGCCGAGCGGTCCAGGCTCCGCGTCGACGCCGCAGCCGCGCCCCTGGCGACCGTGACCATCCCGGTCGTCGTCCACGTCATCCAGCGGGACAGCACGCGGGCTGGCGGCAACATTCCCGACTCGATGATCAATCAGCAGATCAGCGTGCTGAACCAGGCCTACAGCGGGGGCACCGGCGGCGCCGCGACCGCCTTCGCGTTCCAGCTCCAGAAGATCAACCGGGTCACCAACCCGTCCTGGTACCCGATCGTCTCGGGCTCCTCGGCCGAGCGGTCCATGAAGACCACGCTGCGGGAGGGCGGCAAGAACACCCTGAACATGTACCTGGGCGAGCTGAGCGACAACCTGCTCGGCTGGGCGACCTTCCCGAAGAAGACACTGGACAAGATGGACGGCGTGGTCGCGCTGAGCGAGTCGCTGCCGGGTGGCACCGCCACCAACTACAACCAGGGCGACACGGGCACCCACGAGATCGGCCACTGGCTGAACCTCTACCACACCTTCCAGGGCGGCTGCACCGGCCAGGGCGACCAGGTCAGCGACACCCCGGCTGAGGCCTCCCCTGCCTACCAGTGCCCGACCGGGCGGGACACCTGCACCGCTCCCGGCGCGGACCCGATCCACAACTTCATGGACTACACCTACGACTCGTGCATGTCCGAGTTCACCCCCGGGCAGGCCAGCCGAATGCTGACCGCGTGGGAGGCCTACCGCGCGGCGTAGCAACCGCAGCACGGCGAACGGTGCCGGTCCCGTTCGACGACGGGGCCGGCACCGCGCTGTCGCGGGGCTCAGGCGGCCGGGCGGCGGGTGTCGAAGCCGTGGCGGCCGCGCCGGGCCTCGGGCGGCGCGACGTCGGAGCGCCGCGTCGGGCCGGTCGCTCGCGGGTCGAGCCAGACCCGCACCTGCGGCCGGCCCGCGCCGAGCTGGGCCGCCTGGTCACGCCGGGTCAGCATCGCCACGTCGACGGTGAACTCGAACAGCCGCCAGTCGACCTGCGGGGCGGCCCGGCCGAGGGCGGCCACCCGGGCCACGGTGGCCGGCTCGGTCACGGGCTCGGCCCGGCCGGCGACGTAGGCCTCGTCGTCGCGCTCCTCGGGCGGGAACGAGTGCAGCGCGTAGCGGCCGTCGCGTTCGAGGTCGCGGCGCTTGGGCGACTCGATGACGAAGCAGTAGAGCCCCTCGTCGGTGATGACCGGGGAGACCGGGTGGACCCGGGGGCCGCCGTCGGCGCGGACCGTGGCGAGGTAGCCGAAGCCCGGCCCGTACTGCTGCAGGAGAAGGCGGATCTCGTCGGCGAGTCGGGGCTCGTCGGCGGCGAATTCGGACCAGGAAGCCATGCGGACATTCTATCGAACAAGTGTACGAGTGCGCAGTCCGACACGCAGGTCACCCGTACCGGTCGCTATGGTGTTCCGATGCTGCTCTCCGACCGCGACCTGGCCTCCGAGATCGAAGCGGGCACGCTCGCGCTGGAGCCCTTCGAGCCCGCGCTGGTGCAGCCTTCCAGCATCGATGTACGCCTCGACCGGCTCTTCCGGGTCTTCAACAACCATCTCTACACCCACATCGACCCGGCCGTGCAGCAGGACGACCTGACCTCGTTGGTGGAGGTGCCCGAGGGCGAGCCGTTCGTGCTGCACCCGGGTGAGTTCGTGCTCGCCTCCACGCTTGAGGTGATCTCGCTCGGCGACCAGCTCGCCGGGCGGCTGGAGGGCAAGTCGAGCCTGGGCCGGCTGGGGCTGCTCACCCACTCGACCGCCGGCTTCATCGACCCGGGCTTCTCCGGGCACGTCACGTTGGAGCTCTCGAACGTGGCGAACCTGCCGATCACTCTCTGGCCGGGGATGAAGATCGGCCAGCTCTGCATCTTCCGGCTCTCGTCGCCGGCCGAGCACCCGTACGGTTCGGCGGTCTACGGTTCGCGCTACCAGGGGCAGCGCGGCCCGACGCCGAGCCGTTCCTGGCAGAACTGGCGCATCTGGTCGACCCGCTGACGGGTGTTGACAGGGGCCCCTTCCGCTACCTGAGGCGTTAAGAAGGGGCCCCTCCTTTCACATCAGCCGGGGCGGCCGTAGCTGTTGATCTGGCCGTCGTCGACGCGTTTCATCGTGATGGGTTTGCCCGACTGGGAGGCGTGCACCACCCAGCCGTCGCCGACGTACATCGCGACGTGGTGCAGGTCGCTGTAGTAGAAGACCAGGTCCCCTGCGCGCAGCTCGCTGCGGCTCACCCGCTTGGTGACGTCGTGCTGTTGCCGGGCGTTGTGCGGCATCGAGACGCCCGCCTTGGCCCAGGCTGCCATGGTGAGACCGGAGCAGTCGTAGTGGTCCGGGCCGGCGGCGCCCCAGACATAGATCTTGCCGATCTGGGCGCAGGCGAACTTGACCGCGACCCCGGCGGGGCCGCCCGGATAGCCGGCGGGGCAGGGCGCCGGGCGCAGCGGGCCGCCGCCGCCGTTGCCGTACACCTTGAGCCGCAGCTTCTCCAGCCGGACGATCTCGGCGTCGATCTGCTTCTTCCTGGCCGAGAGCTGGGCATCGGTACGAGCCAGTTGGGCGACCATGTCGTCCAGCGGCTTCTTCTTCGCGGCCAACTGATCGCGCAGGTCGGCCACGGCCTGCACCTGCTGCTGCTGGCGGTGCGCGAAGCGGTCGAGCAGTTCGAGGCTGTTGACGATCTCGCCCGGCGACCGGCTGCCCAGCAGCGCGTTGACCGTGGAGATGCCGTTGCCCTTGTACGCGTCGGCGGCGAGCCCACCGACCTGCCCGAGGGCCTCGTCGACCTGGGCCTGCAACGGGGCGATCTGTTTGGCCAGCGCGTTGGCCTGCTTGCGTTTGGCGGCGAGGTCCTCGCGGGTGGCGTTGACCTGCTCGATGATCGGTTCGAGCTTGTTCCAGTCGGCGTCGATCTGCCGCTCGATCTCGGTGACCGACGGGTCGGCGTGGGCCGCCGTGGCGCCGCCGGTCAGTACGACGGCGGTGCCGGCCAGGGCGGCAAGGGCGGTGGTTAAGCGGGACCAGCGGGTACGCGGCGCAGCCGTCGACCGGCCGACCGGCCGGACCGACGGTCGCCGCGGGGCATGGTGTGCCACCGGGCTCCGTACTCCTTCTTTCCTGACCGCCTACCGGGTTAGCTGACGGGTTCGGGCGGGAAGGGAGCCGCCCTACCGCACCACGGTGCGGATTCACCCCAGGTACCTGGGTCCCCGGCTCGCCCGGAGGCGACTCGGCGGTGTCCGACCGCCACCACCCGGGCTGGGCGGTGAACCTACCGGTCGACGACTGACCAGAGTAGAGATCGTCGTTACCATTCCGCAACCCGCGACGCCGTGACACTCCGTACTCAAATTCGCGGTCGCGGTCCGCGGGCATGAAGGTTTCTTTCGGGGTACATCGTTACCTGGAAAGGTATTGACCAGGAGGCATGCGCGGAGCGAGGGTGAGGACGCAGTGACCCCCATCCCGAACTGGAGGTTTGATGCACCTCTCAGCCCTAACGTCGCGCAGACGGGTATTGCTGGCCGCCACCGTCGCGGCAGCCACCGCTCTCGCGATCAGCGGCCCCAGCGCGGCGGCGCCCCTCACCGCCGGAACCACCGACAACCCGGACCGTCAACAGCAGTACGCCGCCGCGGCAGCGGAGTACGGCGTGCCGCAGAGCGTCCTGCTCGGCGTCTCCTACCTGGAGTCCCGCTGGGACACCCACGCGGGCCAGCCCAGCACCAGTGGCGGCTACGGCCCGATGCACCTGACCGACGCGGCCCAGGTCGCCTCGACGCCGTCCAGCGCCCACGTCGACGAGAACGAGGACCCGCGCGGCGACGAGTCCCGGCCGCTCGTTCTCGACCCGGCGATCGCGGCGCGGCCGAGCGGCGACGTACTGCCGCAGGCGTCGCTGCAGACCCTCGACGCCGCCGCCGACCTCACCGGCGAGTCGAAGGAGACGCTGCGTACCGACGCCGTCGCCAACATCCGGGGCGGTGCGGCGCTGCTCGCCTCGTACCAGCAGGAGCTGGGTGGGCCGGCCGGCGCCGGCAGCGACCCGGCGGCCTGGTACGGCGCGGTGGCCCGGTATTCCGGCGCGGACACCGAGGACGCCGCGGCGGCCTTCGCCGACGAGGTGTACGACCAGATCAGCCAGGGCGCCAGCCGGATCACCGACGACGGCCAGCAGGTGACCCTCGCCGCCGCGGCGGTGACGCCGGACCAGTCCGGGCTGCACAAGCTCGGGCTGCGTCGCGCCGAGCGGCCGGACGGCCTGGAGTGCCCGGTCCGCCTCGCCTGCGAGTGGATCCCCGCGCCCTACGGGAAGTACGGCCCGGGTTCCGGCGACTACGGCAACTACGACATCGGCAACCGGCCGGCACAGCAGAAGATCGAGTACATCATCATCCACGACACCGAGGGCTACTTCGGCCCGAGCGTGCAGCTCGTTCAGGACGTGACCTACCTGGGCTGGCACTACACGCTGCGTTCGGTGGACGGCTACGTCGCCCAGCACATCAAGGCCAAGGACGTGGGCTGGCACGCCGGCAACTGGTACGTCAACGCCAAGTCCATCGGCATCGAGCACGAGGGCTTCGCCGGCCACGGCACCTGGTACACCGAGGCGATGTACCGGACCTCCGCCAAGCTGGTCCGGCACCTGGCGCTGCGCTTCCAGATCCCGCTGGACCGGCAGCACATCCTGGGCCACGACAACGTTCCCGGCATCACCGCCGCGAACGTGGGCGGGATGCACTGGGATCCGGGACCGTACTGGGACTGGTCGCACTACTTCGACCTGATGAAGGCGCCGTTCAAGGGAACCGGGACCCCGAACACGGGCCTGGTCACCATCGACCCGGACTACGCCAGCAACCAGCCGGCCTTCACCGGTTGCAACCGGCAGCCCCCGGGCGTTCCGAACCCCCTGCCGCCGATCCAGCCCTGCCCGCTGCGCGGCTCCTCCTCGGTCATCCTGCGCACCGCTCCGAGCCCGACCGCGCCACTGGTCAACGACCTGGGGCTGCAGCCGAACGGCCAGCCGAACACCATGTACATCTCCGACCACGGCGCCCGCGCCTCGGCCGGTCAGACGTACGCTCTCGCCGATGTCCAGGGCGACTGGACGGCCATCTGGTACCTCGGCCAGAAGGCGTGGTTCCACAACCCGGCCGCGGCGCGGACGGCGAAGTGGGCGAACGGCTTCGTGGTGACCCCCAAGCCGGGCAAGGCCACCATCCCGGTGTACGGGCGCGCCTACCCCGAGCAGGCGGCGTACCCGTCAACCATCCCCTACCAGGCAATCTCGCCGCTGCAGTACACCTTCAAGGCGGGCCAGAAGTACGCGGTCGGCGGCGTGCTGCCGGGCGAGTACTACCGGGCCGTCTCGTTCGACGGCTCGGCGGCGGATGACCGGACGGTCGTCCGCGGCGCGAACCAGTACGTGCAGATCCAGTTCGGCCACCGCGTGATGTACGTCAACCTCGACGACGTACTGATCCAGCCAGGGGCGGTAGACGCACCCCGGTAACCCGAACGAGACGAAGGCCCCCGGTCCGCGGACCGGGGGCCTTCGTACTGGGCGAAGCAGCCGTCAGTAGGGCCGGCGGAAGCCTGCGACCGGCTGGTAGCTGATCTGGCTCACCTGGACCGGCTTTCCGGTCCGTGGGGCGTGCACCATCAGCCCGTCGCCGAGATAGAGCCCGACATGGTGCAGATCGCTGTAGAAGAAGACCAGGTCACCGGGGCGGGCATCGGCCCGGGACACGGCCTTGCCCTCCTTCCACTGCGCGCCGGTGAAGTGGGTGAGGGAGATACCCGCCGCCTTGTAGGCGTACTGGGTGAGGCCGGAGCAGTCGAACGAGTTCGGGCCCGTCGCGCCCCACACGTACGGGTCGCCGACCTGGGCGCAGGCGGTCGTGATCGCGGTCCGGGCCGCCTTGCTCAACACTCCGTCGATCGCCGGGCAGTTCGCCGGCCGCACGGAGGACACCGGCAGCATCGCGGTCAGCCGCTTGATCTCGGCGTTGATCTGCTTCTTCTTCGCCTCCAGCTCTTCCTTCTGCTTGGTCTGGGTCTCGATCAGGTCATCCAGCTTCTGCTTCTGCCGGTTGTACTTGTCGCGGACGGCGAGCACGCCGGCGACCTGCTGGCGCTGCTGCTGGGCCAGCCGGTCGAGGATGACGAGCTGCTCGCCGAGGGTGCCCGGCTTGGTGCTCACCAGCAGGGCGCCGAGGTCCTGCGACGGGCCCGTCATGTAGTAGCGGGCGGCGATGTCACCGACCCGGTTCATCGCCAGGGCCGACTCCAGCTCCAGCGGCACCATCTTCTTTGCGAGCTCGTCCGACTTCTTCGTGTTGACCTTGAGCTGCGCGCGGACCTTGTTGTAGTTCTCGATGGTGGGTTCGAGCTGTTCCCACTGCTTGTCGATCTGCGCGTCGATCTCGTCCACCGAGGGCGCCGCGTGCGCCGGAGCCGCCAGCAGCCCGGCACCGACCGCGGCGGCCGCGACCAGGGTGAGGAGACGACGTACTACCCGGCGCGCTCCGACGGGTCGAAGCGGGGGTTGGCGCCGGGCGTGACGATCAGGGGGCATGGTTGCCACCGCACGGACTCCTTTGCAACCGACCGCCGGGCGCCTCGCGAGAGGGAAGGTCGAGGCAGACGACCACAACGGTCGGTGCCCCACATTAGGGAAGACAGCCGGGTGGAATCAAGGCGAGGTATCACTCAATCTCATGCGCGCAATCAATCGAATACCAAGGGTATTCATTCAGCTGCCAACAATCGCCGTCAATACATCGTCGAGGGTCACCACGCCCAGTGGTCGACGGCCGTCACTGACCAGGACCATGTGCCGTCGCTCACGGCGCATCGAGAGCAGCAGGTCGGCCAGCGTACGGTCGGGCGGCACGACCGCCAGCGGCCGGTAGACCTCGGCGGGCACCGGCGTCCGGCGGCTCGCGCCCGCGTACCCGAGCACGTCCTTCACGTGGACGAAGCCGAGAACCCGCCGGGTGGACCGCTGCACCACCGGGAAGCGCGAGCGGCCGGTACGGGTCGCCAGCACCTCCAGCGAGGCCGGAGAGACGTCCTCGGCCACGGTGGTGACCGTCGACCAGGGTTGCAGCGCGTCCGCCGCGGTACGGCTGTGCAGGGCCAGCGCGCCGGTGATCCGGGCATGCTCCTCGGCGTCCAGCAACCCCTCGGTACGCGCCTGGGAGACCAGACCGGCCAGTTCCTCCGCGGTGAACACCGTCTTCACCGCGTCCGTCGCCTCGACCCGCCACAGCCGCAGCACCTGCCGGGCCGACCACTTCATGGCCAGCAGCAGAGGCTTGGTGGCCAGGCAGAACGCCAGCATCGCCGGGCCGAGCCAGAGCGCCGACGGCTCCGGGCCGGCCAGCGTGATGTTCTTCGGCACCATCTCGCCGACCACGGTGTGCAGGAAGACCACCACGCCCAGGGCGATCACGAACGCCACCGGGTGCACCCCGGAGGCCGGTAGGCCGAGCGCCTCGAACGGCGCCTCCAGCAGGTGCGCCAGCGCCGGCTCGGCGATCGCGCCGAGGCCGAGCGAGCAGACCGTGATGCCGAGCTGCGCCCCGGCGATCATCAGCGGGATCTGGTTCATCGCGGCGAGCGCCCATCGGGCCCGCTTGGAGTCCGCGGCGAGCGGCTCGATCACCGTACGCCGGGAGGCGATCAGGGCGAACTCGCTGCCCACGAAGAAGGCGTTGCCGAGCAGCAGCAGGGCCGCGACCAGCAGTTCACGCATCGTCGGCGGGCTCCTCGGGACGGACCACCCGGACCTGCTCGATCCGGTGCCGGTCGACCTCGACGACGGTGAACTCGTACCCGCCCTCCTCGACGCTCTCGCCGGGGGCGGGGATGTGCCCGAGCCGGGCCATCAGGAACCCGGCCAGCGTCTCGTACGGGCCCTCGGGCAGCCGGAAGCCGGCCTGCTCGACCAGTTCGTCCGCGCGCAGCACGCCGTCCACCAGGACGGTCCGCTCACCGCCCGGCACGGTCAGCTCTCCCGGCCCGAGATCGTCCACGGCGTCCGGGTCGAACTCGTCGGCGATCTCACCGACCAGCTCCTCGACCAGGTCCTCCACGGTCACCACCCCGTCGGTGCCGCCGTACTCGTCGACCACCACCGCGAGATCCGCGCCCGCGCCCTTCAGCGCCGCCAGCACGCCGTCGAGGTCGAGGCTCTCCGGGACGAAGACCGGCTCGCGGGCGACCGCGGCGACGGTCGTCGCCGCCCGCAACGCCAGCGGCACGCCCAGCGCGTCCGGCACCCCCGCGACACCGGTGACCAGGTCCAGCGTCTCCTCGTAGACCGGGAACCGGGTACGGCCGGTCTCCCGGGACAGCTCCAGCAGCTCGGCGACCGTGGCGGTGGCGCGCAGCGCCACCACGTCCACCCGTGGCGTCATCGCCTCGGCGGCCCGCTTGTCGCCGAAGCGGATGGTGCGGCGCAGCAGCATCGCGGTGTCGGGCGGCAGCGCGCCGGCCCGGGCCGAGATCGCGGCGAGCAACCCCAGTTCCTCGGGCGATCGGGCGCTGGCCAGTTCCTCCTGCGGTTCCACCCCGAGCCGGCGGACCAACCGGTTGGCCGCGCCGTTCAGCAACCGGATCAGCCAGCCGAGCGCCCGGGAGAAGGTCCGCATCGGGCCGGCGGTGCCGAGCGCGGCCGGCATCGGCCGGGCCAGGGCCAGGTTCTTCGGCACCAGCTCGCCGAAGAGCATGGAGATCAGCGTGGCCAGGGCGAGCGCGAGCAGCCCGCCGAACCGGTCCGCGTCCATCGGGCGCAGCAGCGGGGCGAAGAGCCGGGCCAGGGCCGGCTCGGCGAGGTAGCCGGTGAGCAGTGCGGTGATGGTGATGCCGAGCTGGGCGCCGGAGAGCTGGAAGGAGAGCTCGCGCAGGGCCCGGCGTACCGTGACAGCCCGGCCGTCCCCCTCGCCGGCCCGCCGGTCGATCTCCGCGCGGTCCACGGTGACCAGGGCGAACTCGGCCGCGACGAAGAACGCGTTGCCGGCGGTCAGCAGGACGAAGCCGACCAGGGGCAACAGCGTGGTGACCAGCAGGCCGTCGATGGTCGTCTCACCTCGGACGGGATTCTCCCACGGGTCCGCCCCGGAGACGAGTGCACGCGAGCCGGCGCTGGTCCAGCCGGACTACGGTGGCGGCCATGAGTGCGTTCACCCTCGCCGACGAGCTGGTCCTCCTCGCCTACGACGACGCCGGCGCCAACCAACTTGGTGGTCTGCGCCTGGGCTACGGGCTCGCCGGGGCGGTGCTGCTTGACTTGGCCCTCGCCGCCCGGGCCGAGGTGGTGAACGACCGGCTGACCGTCATCGACCCCAGACCGGTCGGGCACCCGGTGCTGGACGCGGCCCTGGCCTCGATCGGTGCCGAGCAGAAGCTCCACAAGCCCAAGGACTGGATCAGCCGGCTGGCCAAGCAACTGCCCGACCGGGTGCTGGCCGGGCTGGTCGAGGCCGGGGTGCTCCGGCGGGAGTCGGACCGGGTGCTCGGACTCTTCCCGCGTACCCGGTATCCCTCACCCACGGGTGCGGAGCCGGTGCCGGAGACGGAGGCCCGGCGGCGGATGCACGCGGCGGTCGCCGGCGACGGGCCGGTCGACGCGCGGACCGCCGCGCTGATCGCCCTGACCCGGGCGGTCGGGCTGGACCGGCAGCTCTTCCGGGACCTGCCGAAGGGCCGGGTCAAGGTCCGGCTGGCCGAGATCGCAGCCGGCGACTGGGCATCCGCGGCGACGAAGAAGGCGATCGAGGAGACCCAGGCGGCGGTCATGGTGGCCATCACGGCCGCCGCGATCGCCAGCACCGCCGCTTCCTGACCACGACGGCGGTGCCACCGCCGTCGTGGTCGCGCCGTTCCCGGCGTACGCCTCAGCCGGCGACCGGCTCGGCCGCCTTGCCGCCCTGGGTGGTCTCCGGCTTCACCGAGCGCAGCAGCACGCTGGCCACGTCGATCACCTCGACCTGCTCCCCGGCGCCCTTGCCGTTGACCCCGTCGCTGAGCATCGTCGAGCAGAACGGGCAGCCGACCGCGATGGTCTTCGCCCCGGTGGACATGGCCTCCTCGACCCGGTCCACGTTGATCCGCTTGCCGATCTTCTCCTCCATCCACATCCGGGCACCGCCGGCACCGCAGCAGAAGGAGCGCTCGCTGTTCCGGGGCATCTCGGTGATCTCGCCGCCGCCCAGGGCGCTGCCGAGGACTTCGCGCGGCGGGGTGAAGACCCGGTTGTGCCGGCCCAGGTAGCAGGGGTCGTGGTAGGTCAGGCCGCCGTCAACCGGCTGCACCGGGGTGAGCTTGCCGGTGGCGACCAGGTGGGCCAGGAGCTGCGTGTGGTGCACCACCTCGAACTCGCCGCCGAGCTGGCCGTACTCGTTGCCCAGGGTGTTGAAGCAGTGCGGGCAGGTCGCGACGATCTTGCGCTTGCTCTTCTCCCGACCCTCGAACGCCTCGTTCAGCGTCTCGACGTTCTGCTGGGCGAGCATCTGGAAGACGAACTCGTTGCCGATCCGGCGGGCCGGGTCACCGCTGCAGGTCTCGCCCTCGCCGAGGATGGCGAAGGAGACGCCCGCCTCGTTGAGCAGCGTGGCGACCGCGCGGGTGGTCTTCTTGGCCCGGTCCTCGAAGGCGCCGGCGCAGCCGACCCAGAACAGGTACTCGAAGTCCTCGACCTCGCCGACCCGGGGCACCTCGAAGCCGAGGCCCTTGGTCCAGTCCTCCCGGGTGTTCTGCGGGGCGCCCCACGGGTTGCCCTTGTTCTCCAGGTTGCGCAGCATGACGCCGGCCTCGGACGGGAAGCTCGACTCGATCAGCACCTGGTAGCGGCGCATGTCGACGATGTGGTCGACGTGCTCGATGTCCACCGGACACTGCTCGACGCAGGCGCCGCAGGTGGTGCAGGACCAGAGCACGTCCGGGTCGATGACCCCGCCCTCGTCGGCGGTGCCGATCAGCGGCCGGTCCGCCTCGGCGAGGGCCAGCACGTCGACGCCGGCGAGCTGCTCCTGGGAGGCCTTCTCCTCGCCGGTCAGGTCCTTGCCGCCGCCGGCCAGCAGGTACGGGGCCTTCGCGTACGCGTGGTCGCGCAGGCTCAGCACGAGCAGCTTCGGCGACAGGGGCTTGCCGGTGTTCCAGGCCGGGCACTGCGACTGGCATCGGCCGCACTCGGTGCAGGTGCTGAAGTCCAGCAGGCCCTTCCAGGTGAACTGCTCGACCTGGGCGACGCCGAACTGGTCCTTCTCCGGGTCGGCCTCCTCGAAGTCGAGCGGCTTGCCGTCGCTCATCATCGGCCGCAGCGGGCCGAGGCCGGACCCGGCCGCCTTCTCCGGGTCGCGCTTGAAGAAGATGTTGGGGAAGGCCAGGAAGCGGTGCCAGGCGACGCCCATGGTGACGTTCAGCGAGATCACGATGAGCCAGGTCATCGAGATAATGATCTTGATGAGGGCGGCGACGCTTACACCGACCTCCCAGGCCGGCAGGGCGTTGCCGAGGGCGTGGCTGACCGGGGCGGCCCAGACCGGGTACTCGAAGTGGCCGGTGGCGACCTTGAAGCCGCGGATCAGGAACCCGAAGATCAGGACCAGCAGCACGACCCACTCGACGAAGTAGCCCTGCCACATGGTGGAGCCGGTGAACCGGGACCGGTTGCCGGGTCGGGCGGGCCGGTTGCGCAACCGGATCGTCATCAGCACCAGGATGCCCAGCAGGCCGAACACGCCGATGATCTCGGTGGCCAGGCCGAAGACCGTCCAGGGCCCGATGATCGGCAGCTCGCCCCCGGGCGTGACCACCTCGAAGTACGCCTCGAGCACCAGCAGCGACAGCACGATGAACGCGACCATCACGAACCAGTGCGCGGCGCCCACCACGCTCCACTTCAGCATGCGGGTGTGACCGGCGGTCTCCACCAGCATCTTCGTGGTGCGGGTGCCCTTGTCGGCGACCCGCTCCGGCGCGGGTTGCCCGAGGCGGATGACCGCCACCATCTTCATGACCGCGCGTACCGCAAGCCATACCGCCACCGCGGTGATGGCGGCCGCGAGGATCGTGGTGACGATCTGGACGCTGCCCATCGAGTTGGCCTCCCGGTCTGCTGCCTGGTCGAGCGGCTCGGCGGCCGGGACCGGCTCAGGGCACGGCCGGCGTCCCGCCGCTACCGCCACCCCGACCCGACCGGTCGATGACCTCGCTCCGCTCGGTCATGCAGTGCAGCCTACGCGCGAGGTTACCCACGAGTAACGTGAGACATCTCGCACCTGGGCCACGCCGCCCTGCCGACACCTTAGGTGCACGGGACGCCGCACGCTGGTCAGGGGCGTCCGAGCGTGACCTACGTCCATGTCCGAGCGGTGGTGAACCACCCACCGGCGGTCGATCGGGGTGAGACAGGTCAACGGCCCGGCCCCGCGACGGCTTCGGATCCCTGCGCGCCGTCGGACGCGCCGAGCTGAAGCCCGGGAACCGGGCCGGCCGTCGACCGGGTCAGCGCCAGCGGGAGAGCAGGATCAGCGAGGCGACCATCGCGCCGAAGCCCACCGCGAGGTTCCAGTAGCCCCACGACATGACTGGGTACGCCTGCTCGGAGAGGTAGTACACGACCAGCCAGCCGATACCGGCGACGATCAGCGCGACGGCGGTGATCGGCAGCCAGATCGGGCTGGGCTTGCGCGTTGCTGCCGTAGCCGTCGGACGCACGTCCGTCGGGGGGGTGTACACCTTCTTCTTGCGGACCTGAGACTTGGGCACGACGCTCTCCAGAGGGGGGTACGACCTCGTCCGGCCTGACAACCGGGCGCGAGGGCGACGGTCCATGGCCAATAATGTTCGACAGCTAGCGTAGTCCGGACTGACCGTCCAGGCCATGAATGGGGTCAGGCCGGTGCACGGAGTGACCGATATGGGTGGGACTTTTCGGGTCGAGCCCACGATTCGCGTCGTCGTGGGCCGGAACGAGACGACCGGAAAGGGAACGCCCGGTGGAGTACACGTCCGGTGCCGCCTCCTGGCGGAAGGTCCTCCGGCGGGCAGTCGTCGTCCTGCTGCCCCGGCGGGCACGGCAGCGCCGACCCGGCTGGTCGCTCGGCGTACCCCTGATC
The DNA here is from genome assembly GCF_044765245.1 of Micromonospora sp. NPDC093277. Classification (NCBI taxonomy): domain Bacteria; kingdom Bacillati; phylum Actinomycetota; class Actinomycetes; order Micromonosporales; family Micromonosporaceae; genus Micromonospora; species Micromonospora sp. NPDC093277. The sequence continues at coordinate 16,012 of NZ_JBIWJO010000004.1, read as the reverse complement.
GCCGCGGCGGCGGGGCTGCTCTTCACGACGACCGCGACCACCGCCGGCGGCACCTCGCTGCGGGAGGACCGCAGACCCCAGCTGACCCAGTTGATCGAGGACCGGCGCGAGCAGGTCGCGGCGAGTGAGGCCAGGGCCGCCCAACTGCGCGCCGAGGCCGAGGAGCAGACCGCGGCCCTGGCCGACACCGACGGCCCGATCAAGGCACAGCGGGACCGGGCCGCCGCGAGCCGGGAGGCGGCCGGCTTCACCGCGCTCACCGGCACCGGGATCACCGTCGAGCTGAACGACGCGGCCCGGCGACCCGACCAGCCCCTGCCCAAAGGTGCCAGCAACGACGACCTGGTCGTCCATCAGGGCGACGTACAGGCGGTCGTGAACGCGCTCTGGGCGGGCGGGGCCGAGGCCATGTCAATCATGGACGTCCGTGTGCTCAGCACCAGCGCGGTACGCTGCGTCGGAAACACCCTGCTGCTGCACGGCCGGGTGTACTCCCCTCCTTTCAAGATCGTGGCAATTGGCGACCCCGGCGCCCTCCAGAAGGCGCTCGCCGCCTCCGAGGGAGTTCGGGTGTTCAAGGAAGCGGCCGACCATTACCAGCTCGGCTACAAGGAGACTGTGACCACAGTCACCGTGCCCGCGTTCGAGGACTCGACGGCGCTCCAGTCCGCGAAGGCGCTTCGGTGACGCCCGACGGCTTCCGGGAGCGGGACGGCCGCCACCACGACCCCGACGGTGAGGCCACCGGCGCCGTCCCGCCCGTCGACCGCACGCCGCCGGTCCCGCCCCGCCCGGCGCTCGACCTGCCCTGGCCGGAGCCGGACGCGCCGGGCTCCCGGCCACCCGCCAGCGGCCCGGCGACCGCCTACCCGGCCCCACCGCCGCCATGGCCCGGCAATCAGGCACGCCCGCCGGCACCAGCCGGGCCGGAGCGCGCCGCCGCCCGCCCCGAGTGGTACCCGTCCGGCCCAGCTCCGGCGGAGCGCCACCAGTCGACTCCCGCCCCGACGGAACGCCACCAGCCGGCTCCCGCCCCGACGGAACGGTTCGCCGCCGGTCACGACGGGCGGTCCACGCCGAGCGGCTGGGCGGGCGCGGAGCAGCCGCCGCGCCCCGCTGGCACCGCTGGCTCGGCCGGGCGGCCCCGCCGTTGGCCGGAGGAGGCGCCCGGCCCACGGGCCGGGGCGCCCGGAGAACCGGTCGGCCGCCACCCGGAGGCAGCCGCGCCGAGGTTCGACCACCGTCCAGATCAGCACAACCCGGGGATCAGCACGGAGCCGGCCTCACCGGGGCCGCAGCGCCGTCCGGATCCGGCCACACCGGGAACCGGCGCGGAGCCGGCCGGCCGGAGGCTGCACCGCCGTGCGGAGCCGGCCGGGCCGGGACCGCACCAGCGGCCGGAGCCGGCCGCGCCGGGGGCCGCCGGGGAGGCGCCGGGCCGCCGGGCCGCCGGCGATCCCACCGCCCGGCCGTCCGGCGCACCGGCCGCAGCGGTACGACCGGCCGCTCCGGGTGACGCGCCGACCGCGTTCATCCCGCCCGTCGGCGACCGACCGGGGCACCGGGCCGCCGGACAGCCTGCCGACGACCGCACCACCCACCGGACCGACCCTCGCGCGGCCGATCCTCGGGGACCGGGTGCGCCCACTGCCGGCATACCCCGGGGGGCCGGCCCGGCCGATGGCACACCCCGGGCGGCTGGCCCGGCTCCCGGCGTACCCCGTGGGGCGGGCCCCGCCGACGGCGCATCCCGGGCTGCTGGCCCGACCGACGGCGTACCCCGAGAGGCTGGCCCGGCCGGCGGCGGTCCGTCCCGGTCGGGGCCGGCCGGCGGCGCGCCGGCGGACCCGGCGGCGACCGCCCTGCTCCCGGCCGTCACCGGCCGGCCGGCGAGCCACCCGCTCCTGGAGTCCACCGCGCTGATGGGTGCGGTGCCCCCGCGCCGGGAGACCGGCGACGATCCCGGCCTACCGGCCGAAGCGCCACCGCCCCGGCGCGGCGAGCGCGTGGTGCAACTCCGCCCCGAGCAGACCGGCGAGGGATACCGGAGCGTCTACTCCGAGCTGACCCGGCCCACCGTCGGCTCCCGGCTGCGTTCCGGCGTGCGGGCCGCCGGCGAGGTGCTGATCACCCTCGGCCTGGTGGTGCTGCTCTTCGCCGGGTACGAGATCTGGGGCAAGACGGTGATCGTCGATGCCCACCAGAACGACCTGAACAGCCAGCTCGCCCAGGAGTGGGCAGGCGACCCGACGGTCGGCCCGACCCCCAGCCCCACCGGCAAACCCAAGCCACCGGCGGAGGGGAAGCCCGTCGCCGGGCTCTACATCCCCAAGATCGACAAGCACTGGGTCGTGGTCGAGGGGGTCAGCCCGGCCGACATCCGGTACGCCCCGGGCCACTACCCGAAGAGCGCGATGCCGGGCGAGGTGGGCAACTTCGCCGTCGCCGGGCACCGGATCCGGGCCACCTTCTGGCGGCTGGATGAGCTCGTGCCGAACGAGGACTACATCATCGTCGAGACCCAGACCCAGTGGCTCGTCTACCAGGTCTACCAGCAGCGGGTCGTCAAGCCCTCCCAGGTCGAGGTGGTGGCGCCGGTGCCCGGCAAGCCGGGCAAGAAGCCGACCGAGAAGGTGCTCACCCTGACCACCTGCAACCCCAAGTTCGACAACTACCAGCGGCTGATCATCCACGCCCGGCTGGTCAAGGAGATGGCGAAGTCCGCGGGTCGCCCGGCCGAGTTGGGGGGCTGAGGGTGTACGCGTGGATCTGGCGCAAGCTGCCGTTCGGGCTGGTCGGGAAGCTGATCGGCTCATTTCTGCTCACCGCGGCCACGGTCGCCCTGCTCTGGTTCGTGGTCTTCCCCTGGGCGGAACCCCTCCTCCCCTTCTACGACAGCCAGATCACCGACGACTCGGGCGTGCCGGGCGGCGACAACGGCGGGCAGCTCACCGTGCCCAGCGGGTCTCCCAGCGAGGAGGAGCTCCCGTACAGCACGGAGACCAACAACGCCCCGCCCTCCACCCGGAACAGGTGACCGATGCGCATCCTGGTGATCGACAACTACGACTCGTTCGTCTTCAACCTCGTCCAGTACCTCGGCCAGCTCGGCGTGGACTGCGAGGTCCGCCGCAACGACGAGATCGACGTCGCGGAGGTGGGCCGGCTCGGCGCGGACGGCGTACTGCTCTCGCCCGGTCCCGGCAGCCCCGACCGTGCTGGCATCTGCCTCGACGTGATCCGGGAGTACGCCGGCAAGCTGCCCCTCTTCGGGGTCTGCCTCGGCCACCAGGCGATCGGTGAGGCGTTCGGCGCGACGGTGACCCGGGCGCCGGAGCTGCTGCACGGCAAGACCTCCGAGGTGAGTCACCACGGGGTCGGCGTGCTCGCCGGGCTGCCCGATCCGTTCACCGCCACCCGCTACCACTCGCTCGCCGTGCTGCCCGAGACGCTGCCCGAGGAGCTGGAGGTGACCGGCTGGACGGGCTCCGGCGTGGTCATGGCCATGCGGCACCGGACCCTGCCGATCGAGGGCGTCCAGTTCCACCCGGAGTCGGTGCTGACCGAGGGTGGGCACCTCATGCTGGCGAACTGGCTGGCCGCCTGCGGCCACCCCGCGGCGCTGGAGCGGGCGCCCGACCTCGCCGCCGAGGTGGACGCCCGCCGCCGAGCCGCCTTCGTGACCGCGTAACCCGACCGATTCAGTGCTTTCGTCGTCGCGTGCTTGCTACCACAGGGATGTGCACGTCCAGATGGACGCACCACCGGTCTGCGCGTCGTAGCAGGCCTTGTAGGTGTAGCCCGCATCGTCGAGCATCGCGGTCCACAGCTTTTCTCCGCTGAAGCGCCCGTCGTAGTTGTAGACCACGAGGCGGAGATTGCCGTTCGCGTAGTACCCGAAACCCGCGTAGGCGGTGTAGCAGCAGCCTCTCGTCCACGCGGTGCGGCAGGTCGGGCTGTAGCGCAGCTCGGCCGTGATCCGACCGTCCGAGCTGGTCCTGCTGTACTTGGTGTAGGCATCGGTGCTGCAGTATGCGTATTCCGAGGGACCGCCGGGAAGCGGCGCGAGGAAGGATGCCGGGTCCTTCCCGTCGCAAGCCGATCCGCACGCACTGCCGGCCAACGGGATCATTTTCTTCTCCGCCGCCGGGTCGACAAATTTCTCGACCGACCCGTCCGCGAGTTTACGAGTGATGTACGGCAACGCCGGCTCTCCACGGCCGAGCCGCTCCTTGGCGATCGCCGCCTCCTGAGACTGCGAGAAGGAGCCGAGGCTGCCGGCCGGCTGGTCTCCGGTTGAGCCGGCGACGGCAGGTGCGGGCGTCGCCCCCACGCTGAGCAGAATTGTTGAGATGGCGGCGGCGGTCGCTGTCAGCCAGCGCCTGGACCTGAGCATGCTCGACTCCCCGTTAGCCTCGTAATCGACAGACGTCGATTAGATCGATGAGCAGCATCGTGTCACATCGAAGCCTGCCGATCAAGACGATCGCAACCGTCACCGGTCGGATGATCGGCACGACCGACGCGCCGCGCAGGGATTTGTGAGGCGAGAGAAGCCTTTTCAGGCGATCTTCAAAGCACGCGACGTCGCGGTGCCCCGGCCGCTCGGGACACCGCGACGTCGCGTCTGGCGTACTCGGCAGGCCCTACCGGATGGGCTCCCGGGCCGGCGGCAAGGTCGGAATGGGCAGGCCGCCACCGGTGCCCCCGGTCGGCGTGCCACTGGGATCCGGGCTCGGGCTGTCGGACACGTCCGGCAGCGGAATATCGACCTCGATGGTCACCGTCTTGCCCTTGGCCAGCTTGGTGCCCTGCTTAGGGTCCTGGGAACTTACCTTGCCGGCCTGGTCCGGCGGAACCTCGACGCCATCCCGGACGCGCACCTTGTATCCGGCATCCGTCAGCACCTGGGTGGCCTCTTCCTTGGAGAAGCCGATGACCCGCGGGACTTCGCTGACATTGCCCTTGGACACCTTCACCTTGACGATGGTGTTCTCTGGGACCTCGGTGCCCTGCTTGGGATTGGTCTCGATTACCGAGTCCTTCGGAGCACCGCTATCGATGTACTCCGGGTCGGCGACCCGGAAGCCTGCCGCCTCCAGTTGATCCTTGACGTTGTCGAACCGGTTGCCCTCAACGTTGGGGATCTTGACCATCTTTGGGCCAGCGCAGAGCTGGTATGTGACATTCTGGCGCTTTTCCAGCTGAGTGTTCGGCTCCGGGGACTGGCTGAACACCGTGTTCTTCTGGCAGGTGGTGTTAAACACCTGATCGCCGGCCACCGGGACGAGCCCCAACTCCCTGATCGCGGCCTCGGCCTCCGCCGCGCTCCGGCCCTGCAGCTGCGGGACGTTGACCTTCTCGGCGCCCTTCTGGTTCAGCAGCAGCGCGGCGACCAGGGCGATCACCGCGAGAACACCGAGGCCGGAGAAGGTGGCGATCACCCAGGAGGAACTCTTGCGCTTGCGCGGGTCACCGACCCGGGCCGGGACCTGCTGCCGGTTCTGCGGCCCCATGACCTGCGTCTGGTAGCCGCCAGCCCCGGCGGCCGGCGCCATCGGCATGGTCTCGTCGGCCGGCATGACCGGGGTGGCCAGCACCGGGCGGCCGGCGGCGGCGCGGAGCAGGTCCGCCCGCATCTCGCCGGCGCTCTGGTAGCGGTTCAGCGGGTTCTTCGACAGCGCCTTGAGGACGATGGCGTCCACCGCCGGGTTGACGTCCGGGTTGATGCTGCTCGGCGTCGGCGGCGTCTCCCGCACATGCTGGTACGCGACGCTGACCGGGCTGTCCCCGACGAACGGCGGGTGCCCGCAGAGCAGCTCGAACAGCACGCAGCCGCCCGCGTACACGTCGGAGCGGGCGTCGACCGCCTCGCCGCGCGCCTGCTCGGGGGAAAGGTATTGTGCCGTGCCGATGACCGCGCTGGTCTGGGTCATCGTGGTGGCCCCGCTGGCCAGCGCCCGGGCGATGCCGAAGTCCATCACCTTGACCTGGCCGGTCTGGGTGAGCATCACGTTGCCGGGCTTGATGTCCCGGTGGATGATCCCGTGCCGGTGGCTGAACTCCAGCGCCGCGCACATGTCGGCGCAGATCTCCAGCGCCCGGCGCGGCTGGAGCCGGCCCTCGGCGCCCAGCACCTCCTTGAGGGTCCGCCCGTTGACGAACTCCATGACGATGAACGGCAGTGTCTCGCCGGTTGCCGCGGTCTCCTCGCCGGTGTCGTACACCGCGACGATGGCCGGGTGGTTCAGCGATGCGGCGTTCTGCGCCTCCCGCCGGAACCGCATCTGAAAGGTGGCGTCTCGGGCCAGATCCGCCCGAAGCATCTTGATCGCGACATCCCGACCGAGCCGGAGATCGCGACCACGGTGCACCTCCGCCATGCCGCCGTAGCCAAGCAGCTCGCCGACCTGGTACCTGCCACCGAGCAGGCGGGCCTGCGCTGTCATCGCGTCTCTCGTCCTTCGCTCGTCGTCGTCTCGCCGCCAGCCAACCGGAGCCGTACCCCACGACGGTACGACGTCCGGCCCAGATCGTCTCCCCCGCGCGCCCACACGGCGCCGGAGGTCACGCTCACCGGAGCGAGCGCGCCGACGCTGGCCGCCGCATTCTTCCGGTAGTAGTACGAAATCACCCCAGAGCAGAGAACGACCAGTACGGCCAGCACGATGGCGGTCAGCCACAGGCCGGTCCCGGACCGGCGGGGGGCCGGCAGGGGGCGGGCCGGGGCGGCCGGCGGTCGGGGGTACCCGAGCGGGTTGTGCTGCCCGAGCGGTGGGACGGCCACGGCGGCGCGCGGGGCGACCGGCGGGCGGGACGGTGCGATCGGGGCCGCGTGCGGCGCGACCGGTGGGCGGGCGGCCACCGCGGGCGGGCGGGGCTGCGGTCTCGCCGCCGTCGGGACCTGCGCCCGAGCGGCGGGCGCGGCGGGCGAGGCCGGTACGCCGGAGATCGGGTGCGACTTGCCGCCCCGCGCCTGCTGCGACAGGGCGAGCTTGGTCTGCCGGGCGACGCTGGCCAGGGCGGCGGCGCTGGGCCAGCGGGCCGCGGGATCCTTGGCCATCGCCCGCTCCACGATCGCCTTGACCGAGGGCGGGATGTCGGCGGGAAGCGGCCGGGGCGCCTCGCGTACGTGCTTCATGGCGATTTCGAGGGGATTGTCCCCCTCGAAGGGCCGCCGGCCGGCGAGGCACTGGTACGCGACCACGCCGAGCGCGTACACGTCGGACGTGGGGGTGGCCACCGCGCCGGTGGCCTGCTCGGGCGAGATGTAGGAGGCCGTGCCGAGCACCGAGCCGGCGGCGGTGAGCTGACCCACCAGGTCGGAGCGGGCGATGCCGAAGTCGGTGAGCACCAGCGTGCCGTTCGGCCGGACCAGCAGGTTGCCCGGCTTCACGTCCCGGTGCACGATGCCCTTCTCGTGGGCCGCGTGCAGGGCGTCGGCGGCTTGGGCCAGCAGGGCCATCGTCCGGGCGGGGGTGAGCCGGCCGACCCGGCTGAGGGTCGAGGAGAGCGCGTCACCCTCGACGTACTCCATGACCAGGAAGGCGATCTGCTGGTCGCTGCCGAAGTCGTAGACGTCCACCACGCCCGGGTGGTTGATGGTCGCCATGGTCCGCGCCTCGCCGCGGAACCGCTCGGCGAAGCCGGGCTCGTCGAGCAGGGCGGGCAGCAGGCTCTTCACGGCGACGGTACGGCCCAGCACCTGGTCGGTGCCGCGCCAGACGTCACCCATGCCACCGCTGGCGATCCGCTCGTCGAGGCGGTAGCGGTTGCCGAGCTGCACCCCCGGGCTGAGCATGTCAGCGGCCCCCGGAGTCGCCGATGACCGCCGCCATGATCCGACCGGCGATCCGGGCCGCCTCGGCGCTGCCGCCGCTGCCCGCCTGCTCCAGCTCGACGCAGACCGCGGAGATCGGGGTGCCGTTCTTGTCCAGTGCGAAGCCGATGAACCAGCCGTGGTCGGGGGTGTTCGGGCCGGACTCCGCGGTGCCGGTCTTGCCGCCCACGGTGTAGCCGCTGATCGCGGCCTTCCGGCCGGTGCCGTTGCGGACCACGCTGACCATCATGTCCCGCAGATCGCTGGCGACCTGACCGCTCACCGGCTGGCGCAGTTCCCGCGGCTTGGCGGTGTAGTAGCTGGTGGTGCGGTCCGGGGCGAGCAGCTGTTTGACCACGTACGGCCGCATCTGGCTGCCCCCGTTGGCCACCGAGGCGGCGATCAGCGCGCCCTGCAGCGGGGTCATCCGCACGTTGTTCTGCCCGATGGAGGACTGGGCCAGCGCGGCCTTGTCCTCGCTCCCGTCCGGGTTCTGCATGTCGCCGGTCCGGCTGGCTGCCACCCGCAGGCCACCCTCGCCGAGCTGGCCGACGGTGAGGTCGTCCTGCTCGAAGCCGAACTGGCGGGCCTTCTCCTTGACCTTGTCCGCGCCGAGCCGCACACCGAGTTGGGCGAAGCCGGTGTTGCACGACTCGGTGACCGCCTCCATCAAGGTCACCTGGCGCTCGGGGCAGATCGAAGGGGCGGCGTTGCCGATCGGCTTGCCCGCGGTCGGCGGGGTCCAGCTCGACCCGGCCGGGATGTTGGTCTCCTTGGTGATCCCGTTCTCCAGCGCCGCCGCGGCCACCACGATCTTGAAGGTGGAACCGGGGGGCAGGGTCTCGGAGAGCGCCCGGTTGGCCAGCGGGTGGTTCGGGTCCTGGTCCAGCTTGTCGTGCGCGGCCTGGGCCGCGGCGGTGTCGTGGTCGGTCAGCGGGTTCGGGTCGAAGCTGGGCATGGAGACCAGCGCCTGCACGGCCCCGGTACGCGGGTCGATCGCGATGGCCGCGCCCCGCTTCGCCCCGACCTGGTTGTTCTGGAGCTGCTTGTACGCCGTCTCCTGGGCCGGCTTGGAGAGGCTCAGCAGCACATTGCCGCCACCGGTCTGCTCGCCGGTGAACATGTCCTTGATCCGGTCGCCGATGAGCTGGTCGCTGGTCCCGGCGAGGAACTCGTTCTCCAGCCGCTCGATGCCCGTGTCGCCGAGGTTGACCGGCTTGTAGCCGAGCACGTGCGCGTAGATCTCGCCGCTCGGGTAGGTGCGCTGGAACCGGAGCTTGCCGCCGGTGTCCTTGCTGATCGCGACCGCGGTGCCGGCGACCTCGATGTTGCCGCGCTTGCGCTGGTACTCGTCCACCTGGACGCGGCCGTTGTAGTCGCTGTTGCGGTATTCGTCCGCCTTGTAGGCCTGGATCCAGTTCAGGTTCGCGAAGAGCAGCCCGAAGAGGATCATCACAACCACGCCGACGCGGCGCAGGGGTGCGTTCACGGCCGGATCACCTCCGTGAGGGCACCGTGCAGCTGCTCAGGCGGGCCGCCGCTCGGCCGGGAAGCCGGCCCGCTGGGGCCCACCGGCCGGTGCGCGCCGTCGGAGACCCGGAGCAGGGTCGCGATGAGCAGCCAGTTCGCCATCAGCGACGAACCACCGGCGGAGAGGAACGGGGTGGTCTGGCCGGTCAGCGGGATGAGCTTGCTGATCCCGCCGACGATGACGAACACCTGGAGACCCAGGGTGAAGGCCAGGCCGCCGGCGAGCAGCTTGCCGAACGAGTCCCGCACCGCCAGCGCGGCCCGCAGCCCCCGCTCGACGATCAGCAGGTAGACCACGAGCAACGCGGAGAGCCCGAAGAGGCCGATCTCCTCGCCGATGCCGGCGAAGATGAAGTCGGTCTGCACCTCGGGCAGCAGCGTCGGCTGGCCGCCACCCGGCCCCGCCCCGAAGAGGCCGCCGGTGCCGAGCGTGAGCAGGCCCTGAACGAGCTGGTAACCCTTGTTGTACGGGTCGCCGAACGGATCCAGCCAGATCTCGGCCCGCAGGTAGAAGTTCGCGAACGGGCCGCCGACGGTGCTGCCCAGCACGTACGCCAGGTAGGCGCCGCCGAAGAAGAGGACCAGGCCGATGAGCAGCCAACTGACCCGTTCGGTGGCGATGTAGAGCGTCACCACGAACATGCCGAAGTAGAGCAGCGAGGTGCCCAGGTCCTTCTCGAAGACCAGGACCAGGATGCTGATCATCCAGACCACGAGGACCGGGCCGAGGTCCCGGCCGCGCGGGAAGTCGATGCCGAGCACCCGCCGGCTGGCCAGCGAGAGCACCTCGCGCTTGCGGACCAGGTAGTACGCGAAGAACGTGAGCAGGGCGAGCTTGGCGAACTCGCCCGGCTGGATCTGGAACCCGCCGAACCGGATCCACAGCTTGGCGCCGTTGATCTCGGAGAAGCGGCCCGGCAGCACCGCCGGGATCATCACCAGCACGATGCCGGCCAGACCCAGGGTGTACGCGTACCGGGAGAGCGACCGGTGGTCCCGCATGATCGCCAGCAGCCCGGCGGCGAGGACCACCCCGGCGAGCGTCCAGGCCAGCTGCCGGCCACCGGTGCCCGCGAAGATGGCCAGGCTCTCCCGGTCCGCCGCGTCGGCCTGGGCCAGGTCGTAACGGCGCAGGAAGCCCACCCCGATACCGTTGAGCAGAGCGACCGCCGGCAGCAGCGCCGGGTCGGCGAAGGGCGCCAGCCAGCGGATCACCACGTGCAGGCCGACGAAGACCAGCCCCAGCACGGCGGCCGGAACCCAGAAGTCGGGGGTGACCGTGTCCAGCACGTTCGCCTCGACCGTCGCCCCGTAGGCCGCCACCAGCACCATGGCGAGCAGCAGCAGCGACAGCTCCGCGTTACGCCGGGACCGGGCCAGGCGTACGCCCGGCTGCTCGCCCGTCGAGGCGGGCGAGCTTGCCGGTGCGGCGGCTGCGGTCACGGTCGGATCCTCGGGGTCGAGCCGACGCTCACTCCGGCGACCGGCAGCCCGCCGGGTCGACCGGCGGAACGGTGTCGGAGACGACGGCGTCGGGCGTGATGGTCGGCGCGGGGGTGATGGTCGGTTCCGGCGTGGTGGCGACCGACGGGCTGACACTCGCGCCGGCCGCCGGGGTGGCGGCACTGGCGGTCGCGTCCGGGGTCGGCGTGACCGCCGTGCCCGTCGGGGTCGGGGTGACCGCCGTGGCCGTCGGGCTCGGCGGGCAGATCGGCTTGAGGTTGGGGTTGGTCGGGTCGTCGCTCGTCAGCTCGGCCAGCCGGCGCTCGGCATCCGGCTCGCTCTTGGCCTGGATGCCCTGCTTGACCTGCTCCTGGGCGGCCAGGGTGAGGTCGTCCAGCTTGGCCGGGCTGACGGAGTGCGGAGTCGACAGGTCGAGGCCGGCGATCTGGCCGGGCACGCCGCGGAAGACGGCGATCTGGCCGTCCTCCGTGGTGCCGACGTAGTACTGGCGCTGGGTGTAGCTCCACCCGCCGAAGACGCCACCGCCGAGGATGACCAGGAGCGCCAGCAGCATCACGGCGGTACGCAGCGGCCGGTGCCGGCGCCGCTCCGGCTCGTCGTCGCCGTCCGGCTCCTCGGGCGCGGGCGGCCGCGGGGCGGACAGGGCCGAGGCGCGGGCCGCCGGCGTGGACACGTCGGCCGAGGTGGCCATGCCACGGTCCCGGGCGGCGGCGCCGCCCACGATCGGGGTCGCCTCGACGATGTCCTGGTCGGTGGCGTCGGCGATGATCACGGTGATGTTGTCCGGGCCGCCGCCGCGCAGCGCGAGCTGCACGAGGCGCTCCACGCACTGCTGCGGATCGGCGTACTCGCGCATGGTGTCGCCGATGGTGTCCGCGCTGACCACCCCGGAGAGGCCGTCGGAGCAGATCAGGTAGCGATCACCGGGCAGCACCTGCCGGACGCTGTATTCCGGGTCGATGTCGCGGCCGTCCAGCGCCCGGGTGAGCAGCGAGCGCTGGGGGTGGCTGCTCGCCTCCTCCGGGCTGATGCGGCCCTCGTCGACGAGCATCTGGACGTACGTGTCGTCCTTCGTGATCTGCGCGAACTCGCCGTTCCGCAGGAGATAGGCCCGCGAGTCACCGATGTGCACCATGCCGAGCTTGCTGCCGGAGAAGAGGGTCGCGGTGAGCGTGGTGCCCATCCCCTCCAGCTGCGGGTTGGCGTCCACGGTGTCGCGGAGTTGTTGGTTGGCGGTGCCCACGGCGGAACGCAGCGCGTCGACGAGTGCGTCACCGGGGACGTCCTCGTCGAGGGGCGCCATGGCACCGATGACGATGTTACTGGCGACGTCACCGGCGGCCATGCCGCCCATGCCGTCGGCAACGGCGAGCAGCCGCGGCCCGGCGTAGACGGAATCCTGATTACCGTCTCGGATCAGACCGCGGTCACTGTGGGCCGCATAGCGCAGGGTCAGAGTCATGGCCGTAATTCGAGAGAAGTGCGGCCGATCCGGATCGGCACGCCGAGGGGGACGGGGGTCGGTCCGGTGACCTTAGCGCGATCCAGGTACGTGCCGTTAGTCGAGCCGAGGTCCTCGACGAACCACTGCCCGTCGCGCGGTACGAGCCGGGCGTGCCGCGCCGACGCGTAGTCGTCGGTGATTACCAGCGTCGAGTCCTCCGCCCGGCCAATGGTGATCTGGGCTTCGCCGAGGGTGATCCGGGTGCCGGCCAACTGGCCCGCAGTGACCACGAGCTGGTGCGCGGCCCTGCCCCGCTTCACCTTCGCCGGCTTCGCCGCCTGCCCGGTCGAGGCACCGACCGCGCGTGGCGCGGCCACCAACCGACCCGACCTGGCTCCCGCGAAGAGGTCCCGGCGGATCACTCCGACCACCGTGAACACGAAGATCCACAGCAGGATGAGGAACCCGAACCGGGCGACGGTGATGACGAGTTCGGGCAACGGTCAGCCGTCCACGCGGAAGGTCAGGGTGGTGGTGCCGAGCTGGACCATGTCGCCCGGGTTGAGGGCGACCGCGGACACGCGCTGGCCGTTGACCATGGTGCCGTTGGTGGAGCCGAGGTCGGTCAGCACGACCTGGCCGCCGTCGAAGTCCAGCCGGGCGTGCCGGCGGGAGATGCCGACGTCGGGCAGGCGCAGGTTGGCCTGGTCACCGCGGCCGATCACGGTCGAGCCCATCTGGAGCGGGTAGGTGCGGCCGTCACCAGAGACCAGCCGGACGTTGCGGCCGCCGCCGTGGCCCGGCGGCGGGCCGTAGCCGCCGCCCTGGTCGTACGACGGGTAGGCCGGGCCGGCGTCGTAGCCGCCGGGCGCGGAGACCGGGGCGACCTCGCCGCCGGTGTAGACCTCCGCGGTGACCCGGAACATGCCGGTGTCCAGCCCCTCGCCGCGCTCGACCTCGACGATGACGTCGCCGTAGACCGTCCAGGCCTGTTCGCCGATGAACTCCGCCTGTGACTGGGCCAGCTCCTGGGCCAACGCCGCAGCGTAGGGTGCCAAACGACTGTGGTCGTACGGCGAGAGATCGATCACGTAGCGGTTGGGCACCAACGTGCGCCCACCGGCCAGGATCGCCTTGTGCGCCTCGGCCTCCCGCTGCATGGCGTTGAGGATCTCCACGGGGTGGACCACCCCTTTGAAGACCTTGGCGAAGGCCCCCTCGACCAGGCCTTCCAGACGCTTCTCGAAGCGTTGCAGCACGCTCACCGGCTCCTCCTCGGGTCCCGAGGCAATGATGGTATCCGGACACCGCCTCCGCAGCTCACACGCCGCTCAGCCGGCCGCTGGCGGCCCGTTCGTGGGTGGCCTTTCGGCCGTGCTACAGTTTCGTCCGCCACGAACGGTGATCGCTCGTGGCGATGACCAGGACCAGCGTAATATGTTCGGGCCCCCGCCGCCGACGGCGGGAGCGGGATGGGATACGGTGTTCCAGGTCAAGCCACGGGGAAGTGGCGGAATGGCAGACGCGCACGGTTCAGGTCCGTGTGCCCGAAAGGGCGTGGGGGTTCAACTCCCCCCTTCCCCACCATCAAAAGGGCTCCGCAGGTCGCGGGGCCCTTTCGCCATTTCGGGGCATGCTGGATGTCACGTTATGCTCCGATCGTTTCCCTGCCTCACAAGGACCAGGAGTGGCGTGTGACTGTCGCGTTGGTGACCGGTTCGGGCGGTCTGATCGGATCCGAGGCGGCCCGGCACTTCGCCGGCCTCGGGCTCGACGTGGTCGGCATCGACAACGACATGCGGCGATACTTCTTCGGCGAGGACGGCTCGACCTCCTGGAGCCTGGAACGACTCGGCGCCGACCTGGGTGGCGCCTACACCCACTTCTCCGTCGACATTCGGGACCGGGACGGCCTGGAGCAGGTCTTCAAGAAGTACGGCTCGGACATCGGCGTCGTGATCCACAGCGCCGCGCAGCCCAGCCACGACTGGGCCGCCAAGGAGCCGTACACGGACTTCGACGTCAACGCGGGCGGCACTCTCAACATGCTGGAGAACACCCGCCGGCACGCGATCGACGCGCCCTTCATCCACTGCTCGACCAACAAGGTGTACGGCGACCGCCCGAACAGCCTGCCCCTGGTCGAGCTGGAGACCCGGTACGAGCTGCCCGACGACCACCCGTACCACCAGGGCATCACCGAGGACATGTCGATCGACGACTCACTGCACTCGGTCTTCGGCGCCTCGAAGGTGGCCGCCGACGTGATGGTCCAGGAGTACGGCCGGTACTTCGACATGAAGACCGCCTGTTTCCGGGGCGGCACGCTGACCGGCCCGGCCCACTCGGCCGCCGAGCTGCACGGCTTCCTGGCGTACCTGATGCGCTGCGTGATGGAGGGCCGGACGTACAACCTCTTCGGTTACAAGGGCAAGATGGTCCGGGACGCGATCCACTCCCGGGACGTGCTGACCGCCTTCGAGGCGTTCTTCCGCGCGCCGCGCTCGGCCCAGGTGTACAACCTGGGTGGTGGCCGCCACTCGAACACCTCGCACATCGAGGCGTTCCAGATTGCCGAGGAGATCACCGGCCAGCCGGCGAAAATCAACTACGTCGAGCAGGCCCGCACCGGCGACCACCAGTGGTACGTCAGCAGCATGGCCCGGTTCGAGGAGCACTACCCGGACTGGAAGATCACCTACGACGTGCCGATGATCCTCCGGGAGATCTACGAGGCGAACGTCGACAAGTGGGTGCCGAAGGCATGACCACCGGGACCAAGCGGAACGTGCTCGGCGTCCTCGTCGACACGACCGACTACGCCCAAGCGACCGAGGCGGTCGTCGCGGCGGCGCAGGAGCGCCGCCCGCTGGCCCTGACCGCGCTGGCCGTGCACGGCGTGATGACCGGGGTGCTCGACCCGGCGCACAACGCCCGGCTCAACTCGTTCGACGTGGTCACCCCGGACGGGCAGCCGGTCCGCTGGGCGCTCAACCTGCTGCACGGCGCCGGCCTCACCGACCGGGTCTACGGCCCGGAGCTGACGCTGCGGGTGCTGCACCGGTTCGCCGACGAGGGCCTGCCGGTCTACCTGTACGGCTCCACCGAGGCGACCCTGTCCCGGCTGATCCCGGCCCTGGAACAGAGGTTCCCGGCGCTGAAGATCGCCGGCGTCGAGTCGTCGAAGTTCCGGTCCATGCAGCCGGGCGAGGATGTCGAGATCGCCGACCGGATCAAGGCCAGCGGCGCCCGGCTCGTCCTGGTCGGGCTGGGCTGCCCACGCCAGGAGATCTTCGCGTACGCCATGCGGCCGCTGCTGGACATGCCACTGATGGCGGTCGGGGCCGCGTTCGACTACCACGCCGGCCTGCTGCGTAACCCGCCACCGTGGATGCAGCGTGCCGGGCTGGAGTGGTTCTGGCGGCTCGGCCTGGAGCCGAAGCGGCTCTGGCGCCGCTACGTCATCCTCAACCCGGCCTACCTGGCCCGGCTGGCCGCCCAGAAGACCGGCCTGTGGAAGGCCGCCCCGCCGCCTCCGGCCACCCAGCGCCCCGCCGCCTTCGACGTCTGACAGCGGCCACCTGGCAACGACGTCCGGCGGCCACCGAGAAGGTGACCGCCGGACGCCGGTGGGAAGGGTTGGCTCAGGAGACGTCGACGGCGGTGTCGTCAACCACGAAGGAGGTCTGCAGCATGACGTCCTCGGTGGCGGTGAACTTCAGGGTGACGGTCTGCCCGGCGTACGAGGCCAGGGA
>NZ_JBIWJO010000003.1:0-498678 GCF_044765245.1 Micromonospora sp. NPDC093277 | reverse complement strand
TCCGCCAACCCGAACACCGCCTCCTACCAGATCAACGTCAACAACCTCGCCAACTGGATCGCCACCCGCGGCTACAGCGCCTCCTGACCCACACCCAAACGACAAGGGCCGGCCCCCACCAGGGGCCGGCCCTCTCGTCGTACCCACCGCCCGCTCAACGGTGGTCGCTGCCGGCCGGCGCCGGCTCCGTCTCGGCGGGTGTCTCGGCCGGCGGCAGCCGATGGGCCCGGCGGCGCAGCCACCAGGTGCTGGCGAGGCCGGCGAGGACCGCGACGGCCAGTCCGGCCCAGGAGAGGTCCTTGAGCCAGCGCTCAGCCACCCGGCCCACGCTGAACAGCAGGTAGGTGGTGCCGAAGGCCCAGACCAGGCCGCCGGCCGCGTTCGCCAGCAGGAACCGCCGGTACGGCACGTGCAGCGCCCCCGCCAGGGGGCCGGCCAGGATCCGCAGCAGTGCCACGAACCGGCCGAAGAAGACCGCCCAGACGCCGTACCGGGCGAAGCTCTGCTCGGCGCGGGCGATCTGGGCCGGGCCGAGGTGCCGGGGAAAGCGCCGGCCCAGCCGGGCGAGCAGCGGGCGACCGCCGCGCCGGCCCACGGCGTACCCGATGGAGTCGCCGACGATGGCGCCGAGCGCCGCGGCGGTGGCCACCCACTCCGGCTCGACCACGCCGGCGGCGGCGAGCAGCGCGGAGCTGACCAGGACGATCTCGCCGGGCAGCGGGACGCCCATGCTCTCCACGCCGATTACGCCGGCGACGATCAGGTAGACCACGCCCGGGGGGAGCGCGGAAAGCCAGTGCTGGATGTCGACCACCGCCACCCCTTCCGGTTCGACCTCGAACCCTACCCGGCAACTGGCGGTGTGGTGCGCGGGTCAGGGGCGGTTACCGGGGTGAGGAACTCCGGCCGGTTGCCGTGCGGGTGATCGGGTGTGGAAGCGACGCGCCCCGTCCCGAACCATGGCACGAGGTTGCGTGGATAGCAAGACGGACGTACGGTTTTGTTGAATGAGAATCGGCGGTAAGTGTTGCCTAACCTGGGCGGCCTCCCGACCGGTGCGACAAACTGCTCAGGACTACTCACGGTCGCTGGTGTGAAGGAGTACGACGTGGCGAGCCTCGACACCTTCGGTGCGAAGACCCAGCTACGCGTCGGAGACGCGAGCTACGAGATTTTCAGGATCGACAAGGTGGAGGGCCACGATCGGCTGCCCTACAGCTTGAAGATCCTGCTGGAGAACCTGCTGCGGACCGAGGACGGCGCGAACATCACCGCCGACCACATCCAGCAGCTCGGCGCGTGGGACCCCACCGCCGACCCGAGCGTGGAGATCCAGTTCACCCCGGCCCGGGTGCTGATGCAGGACTTCACCGGCGTGCCCTGCGTCGTCGACCTGGCCACCATGCGCGAGGCGGTCCGCGAACTCGGCGGCGACGCCACCAAGGTGAACCCGCTCGCCCCGGCCGAGCTGGTCATCGACCACTCCGTCATCGCCGACCTGTTCGGCCGCGAGGACGCGTTCCAGCGCAACGTCGAGCTGGAGTACGAGCGCAACAAGGAGCGCTACCAGTTCCTGCGCTGGGGCCAGACCGCGTTCAACGAGTTCAAGGTCGTCCCGCCGGGCACCGGCATCGTGCACCAGGTCAACATCGAGTACCTGGCCCGCACGGTCATGGAGCGCAACGGCCAGGCGTACCCGGACACCGTGGTCGGCACCGACTCGCACACCACGATGGTCAACGGCCTGGGCGTGCTGGGCTGGGGCGTCGGCGGCATCGAGGCCGAGGCCGCGATGCTCGGCCAGCCGGTCAGCATGCTGATCCCGCGGGTCGTCGGCTTCAAGCTCGCAGGCGAGATGCCGGCCGGCACCACCGCCACCGACCTGGTGCTCACCATCACCGAGATGCTGCGCAGGCACGGCGTGGTCGGCAAGTTCGTCGAGTTCTACGGCCCGGGCGTGAGCGCGGTGCCGCTGGCCAACCGGGCCACCATCGGCAACATGTCCCCGGAGTACGGCTCCACCGTCGCGATCTTCCCGATCGACGCCGAGACCGTCCGCTACCTGGAGCTGACCGGCCGCGACCCGCAGCAGGTCGCGCTCGTCGAGGCGTACGCCAAGGAGCAGGGCCTCTGGCACGATCCGGCCCGCGAGCCGGAGTACTCCGAGCGCCTCGAACTCGACCTGAGCACGATCGAGCCGTCCCTGGCCGGCCCGAAGCGCCCGCAGGACCGGGTGCCGCTGGGCGCCGCCAAGACCCTGTTCCGCTCCGCTCTCACCGACTACGTCGCCGACGGCGCGGCGGCCGGCGAGAAGGAGATCAAGCCGGGCGTGGCGCGGGAACAGCTCCCCACCGGTGCCGCCGGCCCGGCCGACGAGGCCAGCGCCGAGTCGTTCCCGGCCAGCGACCCGCCGGCCAACGAGGCCAGCGACCCGGCCGACCAGCCGCGCGACCTGGTGACCGCGGCGGTCGGCGCCGGCGGCCGGGCAACCAACCCGGTCCGGGTGACCGGCGCCGACGGCGCCGAGTACGAGTTGGACCACGGCGCCGTCGTGATCGCCGCGATCACCTCCTGCACCAACACCTCGAACCCGCAGGTCATGATCGGTGCCGCGCTGCTGGCCCGGAACGCGGTGGAGAAGGGCCTGTCCCGCAAGCCGTGGGTGAAGACCACCCTGGCCCCGGGCTCCAAGGTCGTCATGGACTACTACGACCGGGCCGGCCTGACGCCCTACCTGGAGAAGCTCGGCTTCAACCTGGTCGGCTACGGCTGCACCACCTGCATCGGCAACTCGGGCCCGCTGCCGGAGGAGGTCTCCGCCGCGGTCAACGAGGGCGACCTCGCCGTCGTGTCGGTGCTCTCCGGCAACCGGAACTTCGAGGGCCGGATCAACCCGGACGTCAAGATGAACTACCTGGCGTCCCCGCCGCTGGTGGTCGCGTACGCGCTCGCCGGCACCATGGACATCGACCTGGCCAACGAGCCGATCGGCGAGGACAGCCAGGGCAACCCGGTGTTCCTGCGGGAGATCTGGCCGAACAGCGCCGAGATCCAGGACGTCATCGCCTCGGCGATCGGCGCCACCGGATTCAGCGCCGCGTACGCCGACGTCTTCGCCGGTGACGAGCGTTGGCAGTCGCTGCCCACCCCGACCGGCGACACGTTCGCCTGGGACGGCGAGTCGACCTACGTCCGCAAGCCCCCGTACTTCGAGGGTATGCAGCAGAACCCGCGGCCGGTGCAGGACATCACCGGCGCTCGGGTGCTGGCCAAGCTGGGCGACTCGGTGACCACCGACCACATCTCCCCGGCCGGCTCGATCAAGGCGGACTCCCCCGCCGGCAAGTACCTCGCCGAGCACGGCGTGGCGCGGCACGAGTTCAACTCGTACGGCTCCCGCCGGGGCAACCACGAGGTGATGATCCGGGGCACCTTCGCCAACATCCGACTGCGCAACCAGCTGGTGCCCGGCGTCGAGGGCGGCTACACGGTCAACCAGCTGACCGGCGAGCAGACCTCGATCTACGACGCCTCGATGGCCTACCAGGAGGCGGACGTCCCGCTGGCCATCCTGGCCGGCAAGGAGTACGGCTCCGGCTCGTCCCGTGACTGGGCGGCCAAGGGCACCATGCTGCTCGGCGTCAAGGCGGTCATCGCCGAGTCGTACGAGCGGATCCACCGCTCGAACCTGATCGGCATGGGTGTCCTGCCGCTGCAGTTCCCGGTCGACACCAACGCCGAGTCGCTGGGGCTCACCGGCACGGAGACCTTCTCCATCTCCGGCGTGACCGCCCTGAACGACGGCGAGACCCCGCGTACGGTGAAGGTCACCACCGACACCGGCGTGGAGTTCGACGCCGTGGTCCGCATCGACACCCCCGGTGAGGCGGACTACTACCGGCACGGCGGCATCCTGCAGTACGTGCTGCGTCGCATGATCGCCAGCTGACGTCGCACACCGAAAGGACCCCTTCTCGCCCTGGCGGGAAGGGGTCCTTCGCGTTCACGTCTCCGGGGCGCGCCCAGCGTCACCGGGCGGGCCGGCCGCCCGGCTCAGTCGGCGGTGCGGCGGCGCTGCTCGCGCAGCTTCATGGCGTGCTCGAGGAGCGTGATCAGCACCTCTTTGGCCGACTCCCGCTGCCGCGCGTCGCAGAGCACCACCGGTACGTCCGGGTCGAGGTTGAGCGCCGTCTGCACCTCGTCGAGCTGGTACTTCTTGGCGCCCTCGAAGCAGTTGACCGCCACCACGAACGGCGTGCTGCGCTCCTCGAAGTAGTCGATCGACGGGAAGCAGTCGGCCAGCCGGCGGGTGTCGGCGAGCACCACCGCGCCGAGCGCGCCGAGCGACAGCTCGTCCCAGACGAACCAGAAGCGGTCCTGACCGGGCGTGCCGAACAGGTAGAGCACCAGGTCGTCGCTGATGGTGATGCGGCCGAAGTCCATCGCCACGGTGGTGGTCTTCTTCCCCTCCACCCCGGAGAGGTCGTCGATGCCGATCCCGGTCTCGGTCAACACCTCCTCCGTCCGCAGCGGGCGTGTCTCGCTCACCGCACCGACCAGCGTGGTCTTGCCGACGCCGAAGCCGCCGGCGATCAGGATCTTGATCGCGGTGGGCAGGGGGGCCGCTCCCGCCGGCCGCTCAGAGCGCCCGTAGTCCATTGATTACCGCCTCGAAAACGCTGTCGTCGGGAAGGCCGGCGGGGGTTGCGCGCGGCTCACGAACCTGAACCAGGTGACGGGCCACCAGATCGCCGAGCAGGACCCGGACGGTGCCCACCGGCAGGTCCAGGTGGGCGGCGACCTCAGCCACGGACTGCATCCGCTGGCAGAGGCCGACGATCGCCACGTGTTCCGGGCCCAGCCCGGACTCCGCGGCCACGTCCGCCCGAGTCGCGGTGACCAGGGAGATCAGGTCGAAGGTGCCGGTGACCGGGCGGGCCCGGCCGCCGGTCACCGCGTAGGGGCGCACCACCGGACCCGCATGGTCGTCCACCCACTCCTGCTCGGCCGACTCCGCCTGGCCGGTCATCGTGCCGGATTCTCGCCGGCGGATGCCTCACGGGTTGGCGAGGCGACGAACCGGCCGACCCGGGTCACCAGCATCGCCATCTCATACGCGATCAGGCCGACGTCGGCGTCCTCGGAGGCCAGCACGGCCAGGCAGGCGTTGCGCCCGGCCGCGGTGACGAAGAGGAACGAGGACTGCATCTCGATGATGGTCTGCTGCACCTGGCCGCCGCCGAACCGCTTGCCCGCGCCTCGGGCCAGGCTCTGGATGCCCGCCGCCATCGCCGCCAGGTGCTCGCCGTCGTCCCGGCTCAGCCCCCGCGACGAGGCCATCAGCAGGCCGTCGGTGGACAGCGCCACGGCGTGTTCCGCCTGCTTGACCCGGCCGACCAGGTCATCCAGCAACCACGTCAGATCCGCGCTCGAAGCCGTCTTCTGGGCCACTCGTCGTCCTCTTCTCCCCGGCTGGTGTCGCCGTACTCGTCAGGGGTCCGCCGCCACGGCGTCCCCCTCAGATCGCCTGCCCGTCCTCCGAGTCCGGCTCGTCGCCGGCCCCGTGCGCCCCGCCGAGCAGCCGCGCGGCGTCGGTCCGGCCGCGTCGGGTGCCGCTCTGGTAGGAGCTCATCATCCGGCGCACCTGCTCCGGCGGGCGCACCGCTTCGTCGTCCTGATCGTCGTCCGGGGTGGACGGATCCTGCCGCAGCTCCGGCGCGAGGCTCGCCTGGCGTACCCGGACCGGCAGACCGACGTCGCTGCGCGCCGGCCCGTCGCCCGCCGCGTCCGCTCCCGCCGCCGGCACGTCCACCGTGGACCGCCCGGCGGGCGCGGCCGACCCCTCGCCCACCGGCTGCCGCTTCCGGGTACGCGCCGGCAGCCCGGACGGAGTGAGTGCGGGTGCCTCGTCGCCGTTCGGCGCCAGCAGCGGCTCCGTCGGCTCCGGCAGGGCGTCCCCCGGCACCGGCACGCTGGTCTCGGCGATGGCCACCGGGGCGGCCGCCCGCTCAACGGCCGGCTCGGACGACCCGCCCTCGGGCATGCCGCGCCCCGCCGGCACATCCCGATCCGGCGCGACGCCGGTGCCCGCCCGGAAGCTGCCCGAGGTGCTGCCGTCCGGTCCGCCCGCCGTCACGAGGTCGAGCGGGATCACCACCACGGCCGTCGTCCCGCCGTACGCGGACTCCTTGAGCTGCACCTTCACGCCGTGCCGCTCGGTGAGCCGGCTGACCACGTACAGGCCGAGGCGGGTGGCGTTGGCCAGGTTCAGTTCGGACCGGTCGACGATCCGGTGGTTCGCGGCGCCCAGCTCCTCCTCGGCCATGCCCAGGCCCCGGTCCTCGATCTCGATGGCGAAACCGTTCGCCACCATCTGGCCGCGTACCTCGACGGTGGTGTGCGGGGGCGAGAAGGAGAGGCCGTTCTCGATCAGCTCGGCCAACAGGTGGATGACGTCGCCGACGGCCCGGCCGGTCAGCGACACCGGCCCGATCGGCAGCACGTTCACCCGGGTGTAGTCCTCGACCTCGGCCACCGCGCCGCGGATGACGTCCACCATCGGCACGTTGCGCCGCCAGGATCGCCCGGGGGTGGAGCCGGAGAGGACGATCAGGTTCTCGGCGTTACGCCGCATCCGGGTCGCCAGGTGGTCGACGCGGAACAGATCCTCCAGTTCCTCGGCGTCGTGCTCGCGTCGTTCCATCGCGTCGAGCAGGGTGAGCTGGCGGTGGACCAGCGCCTGGGTGCGTCGGGCCAGGCTGAGGAAGACCTCGCGGACGTTACGGCGCAGCTCGGCCTGCTCGACGGCGGTCCGGACGGCGGTCTCCTGCACGACGTTGAACGCCTTGCCGACCTGCCCGATCTCGTCGTCGCCGAACTCCAGCGGGGGCGCCTCCCGCGCGACGTCGACCTCGTCGCCTCGGCCGAGCCGCTCCACCACGCCGGGCAGTCGCTCGTTGGCCAGCCGGAACGCCGCCTCGCGCAACCGTTCGAGCTGCCGGACGAGCGCGCGGGCGGTGCTGATCGACACCACGACGGAGGCGATGACGGCGAGCAGGCCGAGGCCGGCCGCGAGCACCACCCGGATGATGACTCCGATGGCGACCGGGGTCGCCCGGGACACGACGTCCTTGCCACCGGCCAGGATGACGTCGCGCAGGTCGTCCATCGCCTGCGGGGCGACGCTCTGCCAGGCCGACGCCGACACGGGCGGTCGCACATCGCTGCCCTTGGCGGTCAGGATCCGGTCCTGCAGGGTGCGCAGTTGCCGGAAGGCGTCGCCTTCGATCATCTGCCGGTAACGCGCCTGGTCACCGGAGGACAGGGAATCCGCCGTCCGGTCGGCGAGGTACCACTGCGCACCGACCAGCCGCGAGAAGGCGGTCTGCTCGACCACGGTCATCCGGTTGGCCGCCAGCACGCCCGTCAACAAGGCGTCCTGCTGCGACAGCAGCTCCCGGGCACGGTTGAGGTTGATCAGGGCGGTGGTGTCGCGGGCGATCTCGTTGTCGTCCAGAACGCCGAGCGCGTCGAAGACGTCGAAGATGGCCTCGACCGCATCGTCGTACGCCGCCAGCGTCGTGGTCCGGTCGATCGTCTTGCGCCCCACCTCGGCCCGGATGTCACCGAGCTGTTCAACCTTCTGCCGGAGCTCGGCGATCCGCTGCACGAGATGGTCGCTGGCCGGCAGCTCGGTACGCCAGTCCTGGGCGGACTTCCACAGGGCCACGGCGGTCTCGTCGGTCTGCCGCTGCTGGGCGACCAACTCCTCCAACTGGCCCGGGTCGGACTGACCGAGATATGACAGCGACAATCGCCGTTCTTCCTGCAACTGCAGCAGGAGCGGGTCACTCGGCTCGAACACCCTGGCGTTGAGCGTCTGGACGCCCAGCAGGTTGAAGCCTTCCCGCACGGTCACCCATGCCGCGAATGCCCACAGGGCGAACAGCGACATGAGCAGTGCGACGATCTTCGTACGGATATTCGTACTGCGGGAACCCATCACAACTTCCTGGCCGGGTGTTCGGTCACGTGCCCGAAAAACAAGTCGTCGGCGATCCGATCGACCCCGGCGCACGCTAGCAGCGTCCCGAACTTCACTCAAGCGATCCTGATCATGGGCGGTCGTCGGGCCCCCGTCGGGCCCCCGTCGTTCCGTCACCACCCCACAGCGCCGCGCACACCGCCGAGCGCACAATCAGCCCCGGTCGATAGAGGTCCTTGTCGTGCCACAGCAACGGCCCGTCGTCGGCGTTCTCGTCCATTTCGGACAGCCGGTGCCGGCCCCGCGCGACGGCGGCGGCGACCTCGGCATCGACCGACATACCGGCCCCGACCAGCGCCAACACCGAATATGCGGTCTCCTCCGCGGTGCCGGTCCACCGCCCCCACGAACCGTCCGGACGCTGGGCGGTCAGCAGCCAGTCGACCGCCCGCCCGACGGCGGCCCGGCCCGCGGCGTCCCGGGCGTGATCGCCGAGCGCAAGCACCGCGCAGTAGGTGGCGTAGTAGGGCGACGCGTGCCACCGGTCACACCACCGCCCATCGGCCTCCTGGCGGGCGATCAGCCAGCCGGCCACCCGCTCCACGGCGCCCGCGACGCGGGCGTCGACCGACCGACCGCCGTGCGTGAGATGGTGGCCGAGGGCGTCGAGCACGTGGGCGTTGGTGGTGATCGAGGTGCCGTCCTCCCCCGGCCAGGTGCAGAAGTGGGCGCCGGTGTCGTAGGTCCAGAGGCTGGACGGGTCGACCGGCCGGCCGAGCCGGGCCAGGGCGTACAGCGTCACCGAGGTGGTGTCGGCGTCGGCGGGCAGCCCGGGCCCGGTGGCCGCGCCGGCCGGGCCCACGGCGGCCCGCAGCTCGGCCACCAGCGCGGCGGGCACCGCCATCGGCATTCCTGCCCGGGCCAGGATGCTGAGCACCCAGGCGCGCTCGAAGACGGCGATCGGGCTGGCGCAGGGCACCGCACCGCCCCGGCCGACGTACCGGAGGTAGTCCACGGCCGACCCGCCGGGCTCGTCGGGGCCGCCGAGCCAGGCGGCGGTCGCGGCCGGAGACGCGCCGACCGCCCCGGGGCCGACCGGTGACACCCCGGTCGCCCGGCGGGCCTGCCCGCCGACCACCTCGAGGGCGTGCGCCAGCTTCTCGGGGACCGGCCCGCCGGCGGCCAGCAGACCGCGTACCCGGTCCAGGCGGCCGGAGCCCAGGCCGGGCGGAAGGGGCAGGCGGGGTCGGCCACGCCACGCGGCGAGACCGGCCGGGGAAGGCTCCGGGTCGTTCAGCCGCCCGTCGATCGACTCGACCAGCGCCGGCACGATCAGGTCGGTGGCCGGCAGGTCGGGCAGTTCCGGCGCACCCGGATCGCCGAGCCGCGCCGCCACGAAACGCAGGCCTCGCTCCGCCGCGCCGGTCAGGTCGGCGGCCGTCGCCGGACCGGGGTCGCCACGACCGAGCACCGCCAGCAGGGCCTCGACGGCGCTCAGGCTCGGCACGACGGCGTACCCCTCCGGGCCGCCCCAGCCGCCGTCAGCGCGCTGCTGCGTGAGCAGCCAACCGATCCGTAGGTCGTGGCCGGGCAGCCACGGCGCGAGGGAGAGCAGGCGGCCGGTCTCGTAGACCGACGGCGAGGTCTGCCCGGACGGGTCGCGTGCCATCGACGCGATCAGGTCCCGGACCGGGTCGGTGGCTCCGACCTCGTCGCCGGGCGGCACGCCGACCCGGCCACGGTGGGCGGACGCCCGACCGTCGGTGGTCACGCTCACCGCGTACCCCAGAAGTCGGTGAGGCGGTAGAAACCGCTGGTGAAGCCGAGCTGCCGGGACAGGTAGTCGGCCTCCCGCGGGCAACCGGGCCGCAGCTCGGCCAGCAGCTGCCGGCAGCGGTCGACCTGGGTCGCGAGCTGCCGTTCGATCTCCGCGCGGTCGCCGCCCACCAGCATGATCGCGTTGAGGTCACCCCACTCGCGGTCCCGCTGGTAGGTGCCCAGGTCGTTGATCAGCCGCAGGGCCCGTTGCACTTCGTCGCTGACCGTCACGAGCCGGGACAGTTCACGGTGGGTCTCGGCGGATCCGGAGTGGATCCAGTGCGCGACGTTGACCACCGTGGCGGCGAGATTGTCGGCGTTGTCGAGGTACTCGGCCAGGGTGGGCGGGGCCGCGGCCCCGTGCTGCGCGGCGGCCCTCCACTCCCACTCCCGGGCCATGGCTGCCAGGGTGATGTCGATCTCCTGCAGCCACAGGCCGCGCAGCCCGGCGAACCCCGGGGCGGCGGCGAGGTCGTCCCGCAGCTCGGCGAGGAACCGGCCCAGCGGGTCGTCGGCCGGGGCGCCGCCGGCCACCGCGAGGCAGGTCTTCGCGACGAGATCGACCTCCGACCGGGACTTCGCCTGGTGGTCGACCTGCCAGTCGATCACGAAGCCCCAGAGCACCGCGCGGTTGGTGACACCCAGTTCCTCGGCGGTGCACCACGGCGCGCTGAACGCCATGGCCAGCGCGATGCTGCTGAACAGCGCCGCGTCGAAGGGCTGGCTGGGGAAGAGGTCGGGGTGCGCCGCGGCCCGTCGTTGCAGCTCCCGCTGGCCCCGGGCGGCGAGCGCGCAGATCCGCCCCTGCTCGGCTGCCTCGACGAGCGGTCCGCCGTCCACGCCGGTCATGCCCGCGCCGTCCGGTCCGAGGAGGCCAGCAGCGTCAGCTCGACCCGGTGACGCGGTCGCAGCGCCGCGGCCAACCGCAGGCCGGGCACGTCCGGACGGCGCAACCGGAAGCGGTAGCGACTGAGCATCGTGGCGAGGATGAGCTGCGCCTCCAGATAGAACAGGTACATCCCGAGGCACTGGTGCGGGCCGCCGCCGAACGGGAAGTGGGCGTACCGGTGCCGGGTCCGGACCCGCTCCGGCCGGAACCGCTCGGGGTCGAACTCGTCCGGCCGCTCCCAGAACTGCGACATCCGCTGGGTGATCAGCGGGCTCACCGCCATGGTCGCGCCGGCCTCGATCGGTATGCCGTCGATGACGTCCGCGGCGACCGCGCGACGCGGGATGATCCAACCGATCGGGTACAGCCGCAGCAGCTCGTCCAGGACCATCCTGGTGTAGGTCAGTTCGGACAGGTGCTCCCGGCGGACCGGTTCGTCACCCACCACCCGGTCGATCTCGGCGTAGAGCCGATCGGCGACGTCGGGCTGCTGTTCCAGGTGGGGCCAGAACCAGGTGAGCACGTTGATGGTGGTCTCCGTGGTCGCCGCGAACATCGCCACCGTGTCGTTGCGGACCTGCTGTTCGTCGAGCTGCCGGCCGTCCTCGGTCCGGGCCTGCCACAGCGTGGAGATGACGTCGTCGCCCTCGTCGGCGACCTCCCGGGTGGCTCGGACGACCGGCACCAGCACGTCGTCGACGATGCGCTTCGCCCGGCGGAACGGTCGGTCGCCGGGCATCGGCAGCGACAGCGGGGCGAACGGCACGATGATCCGCGGGATCACCGCCGTCGCGATGACGTCCTGGGCGTCGACCACCCGCATCGCGTCCGGCACGGAAATCTTGTCGGCGAAGAGCACCCGCATGATCGCCCGGCAGACGATCCGCGTCTGCTCGGCGCCGATGTCGACGGTGCGCCCGGCGCGCGACGGCTGGTCCAGCTCATCGACGGCGTCGCGGATGGCCTCTGCCATCCCGTCGATCATCGCCTCCACCCGCTTGGCGGTGAACATCGGCTGGAGCATCCGGCGGCTCGCCGACCAGATCTGGCCCTCACCGAGGATTCCCTCGCCGAACAGGCGCTTGACCGGGCGCCAGAACAGCCCGTCGCCCGCCCGCTCGTAGTTGTCCGCCCGGTCGCGCAGGACGTGCTGCACGTGCCGGGGGTGGGTGACCAGGTACGGGCGGAACGACCCGAGGTTGAGCCGGACGAGCGAGCCCTCCGTCCGGTTGCCGACGTTGATCAGCGCGCGGGCCGGGTCGCGGAGCATGCCGGGCAGGATCTGACGCAGCGGCACAGTGCGGAGCTGACCGGCGGGTCCGGCAGCGGCTTGCGGATTTTCCACGTGGTGTGTCCCCCCTGGGTCTACTCGGTGTCGCGAAACCGTCATGACCCGTGAGCTTCCCGCCGAGCATGCCAGCCTGAACGTCCGATCAAAAGACCAAAGAGGAATAGATCTCACACAACAGCTTCCCGGCGTCGACAATGGAGGGTGCGGACCTCCCGTCCGAGGCCCGTTATGCAGGCTTTCCGGCCTGCCGCTAACCCCCCGACAATCTCCCGGCCAATAGACCGCCATCTTCACGTTGCCCCCGGCGCCACCGATTGCTCCCGGCATACCGGCGGACCTACCCCTGCGGTGGAAGGCACGCGAAAAGGCCACTACTTCCTGGATTGAGCGCGATCACGCTCGTGGCACCGCACCCTGTGCCAAGCTTCGGGCATGGACGACGAGACCATCCTGAACCGGATCACCGAACTGGTCGACGAGGAGCACCGGCTGCGCGCGGCGGCACAGGAGCACGAGGCCGGCACCGACGACGCGGCCCGGGAGCGGCTGCGGGCGCTGGAGGAGTCCCTCGACCAGTGCTGGGACCTGCTGCGCCGCCGCCGGGCGGCCCGCCAGGCGCACGGCGACCCGGACGCCCAGGGTGCGCGCCCCCTGCCGGAGGTCGAGCGCTACCTCCAGTGACCCTCGCCGTCCCGCGCCGCCGGGCCGAACCCGGCCACCTCGCCGGGGCCGCACCCGGAGCGTGCCGCCGCCGGCCGCGCCCGCCCGGTCCACCGACCCCACGCCGGGCGGTCGTCGGCAGCGGCCCCGGAATGCCGGGGCCCGGCGCGGGTCCGGCGGACGGCGTCCCGGACGGGCCGGTGACCCGCCCGGTACGCGACCCGCTCAGCGGATGCCCGCCTCGCGCAGCAGCAGCCCGGTCAGCTCGGCCGGGTCGACCGTCCCGGCGGGCAGGCCCCGGGCAGCGAACCAGGCGCCGACCACCCGTACGTCCCGGGCCAGGAACTCCGGCCCCTGCGGGTTGGCCACCACGTCGACCACCTGCGGCAGGTCGATCATGACCAGCCGCCCCCGGTGCACCAGCAGGTTGTACGGCGACAGGTCACCGTGCGCGTACCCGGCCCGGGCCAGCACGACCAGGGCGTCGACCAGTTGCTCCCACAGGTCGCGCAGCTCGGCGGCGTCGGGGCGGACCTGGGCCAGCCGGGGCGCGGCCTGCCCGTCCTCGGCGTCCCCGACGAACTCCAGCATCAGCTCGGTACCGAGCAACTGCACCGGGTACGGCACGGCGATCCGCCCGGATTCGGCGCCGATCTCCCAGAGCCGGGCGAGCGCGCTGAACTCGGCCGCCGCCCACTGCCCGGCGATCATCTGCCGGCCGAACGCGGTCCGGCCGGCCATCGCCCGGTTCTCCCGGGACCGGCGGACCCGGCGCCCCTCCAGATAGCCGGCGTCGCGGTGGAAGAGCCGGTGCTGGGCGTCCCGGTAGCGCTTGGCCGCCAGCAGGCAGGACCGGTCGGTGTCCGGCACGGCCCGGCGGACCAGGTGGACGTCCGCCTCCTTGCCGGTCTTCAACACGCCGAGTTCGGTGTCCTTCGCGGCCAGCTCGGTGACCAGCCACGCGGGATGGGGTTCGGGCCCGTGGACGGCCTCGTCCCAGGAGGACCACTGGTCCTCGGGCTCGGGCTCGTCGTCGGGTTCGGCGAGGACCGGCTCGTCTTGCCGGCCGCGCTTCAGGAAATACGGTTCGTCGTCATCGAAGCGGCTCTTGCCGCGGCCACGGCGCTGCGGCGCCGGGAAGTCGTGTTCGCGCACGGTTGGACTGATCCTTCGATCGAGGCTGGTGGAGGCAGGTGGAACGACCCTGCAAAGACGGCCATGACCGACCTCCTCTCCTCGACCGGGCTCCGCCCGGCAGCGCCCTCGCGCGGCCCCCATGCTGATCGCCGGGCGCGGGCGGGTCAACGGAATTAACCAGCCAGCACCGTGGCCACCGCGGCGATCAACCCGTCGGCGCTGCGGGTCGGCGCGAACCGGGTGTCCGGCCAGCGACGGCCCCGGTGCAGCCAGACGCTGGGCAGCCCGAGGGCGCTCGCCCCGCCGATGTCCGCCTCCGGGCTGTCCCCGATCACCCAGGCGCCGCGCAGGGGCATCCGGACCCGCCGGGCGGCGAGCGCGAAGATCCTCGGGTTGGGCTTGCTGACCCCGGCCTCCTCGGAGATCACCCAGTCGGCGATGTACCGGTCCAGGCCGGTACGGCGGATCTTCGCGTCCTGCTGGCGTACCACGCCGTTGGTGACCACCACCGGCACCCAGCCGGCGTCGTCGGCGATCCGCAGCGCGCAGGCGACCAACGGATCCAGTCGGGTGTGCGCCGCCACCCCTTCGTGCAGCTCCTCCACCAGGTCGATGCCGGGGATGCCCAGCCCGTACCGCTCCCGGATGGCGTCCGCGACGTCCCACCGGTCGGTGAGCCCGTCGGCGTCGACGGACAGCAGCCAGTCGATGTCGGTGGGTGGCGCGCCGATGTCGTCCAGGAATCGCTTACCCCAGGCGCGGAACGGCCCATCCCGGTCGAGCAGCGTGTTGTCCAGATCAAGCAGGAGCAACGGCACTCGGGAACCTTACGGGACCCGGGCGGGCCACCGACAGGGTTGCGGACCGGATTCCGTCAGTCGATGATCGCCGTACGGGGCAGGCCCTGGTCGGGCAGGCGGTCGGCGAGCATGGTGTGCGCCGCCCGGGTGGCCGCGAGCGCGGCCGGGTCGAGCGTCGCCACCAGCACCTCCGTCCCGGTGTCCGCGCCCCGGACCAGCGGCCGGCCCTCCGGGTCGTACACCGCGGCGCCGCCGTTGAAGCGCCACGGGTCGGCACCGTCGACGGCGTTGGCGAAGACGACGTACATGGTGTTGTCCAGGGCGCGGGCGGCGTAGTAGATGTCCCGCCGGTGCTCCGAGCCGGCCAGGTAGCCGCTCGGGCAGAGGTAGCCGTGCGCACCGTCGTCGGCGGCGGCCCGCCCGTGCTCGGGGAAGCAGCCGTCGTAGCAGATCCCGAGGCCGAGGCGCCAGTCGTCGATCAGCAGGGTGGCGCCCCGCCGGCCGGGCTCGAACAGCTCGCGCTCGCCGCTCCAGAGCTGCTGCTTGTCGTACGCCGCCCGCACCGTCCCGGCCGGGTCGACCACCAGCGAGGAGATGGTGCGCCGCCCGTCGGGGTGCCGGACCGCCGCGCCCACCACCACCGTGGTCCCACCGTCGCGGGCGGCCCGCCGCAGCGGGTCGAGGCGCGGATCGTCCACCCGGCCGTCCTCGTCGGCGGCCACGTCGGTGCCGGCCGGGTCGGCCGCGAGGGTCGGCGGGTGGTACGCGGGCAGGAACAGCTCCGGCAGCACGACGACCCGGGCACCGGCCTGGCCGACGAGGCGGGCGGCGAGGGCGACATTGCCGGCGACGTCGCCGGGAACCGGCTCGGCCTGCACGGCGGCCACGGTCAACGGGTGGGCGGGCGCGGTCATGGGGCCGATCGTAGCCGGGTCGGCTCGTCGTACTGATCATGCGAAGGCGCATCTCAAGCCGTACGTACGGTTTGCATCCGCGGCAACCGCCTGGAACGATCGGTACGTGCCCAGAGTAAGCCAGGACCAGCTCGACGCGCGCCGCCAGGAGATCCTCTCCGCGGCACGGGCGTGTTTCGCCCGGCACGGCTACGAGGGCGCCACCGTCCGGCGCCTGGAAGAGGCCACCGGGCTCTCCCGCGGCGCCATCTTCCACCACTTCCGCGACAAGGACTCCCTCTTCCTCGCCGTCGCCGAGGACGACGCGGCGGCCATGGTGGAGACCGTCGCCCGTAACGGCCTGGTCCAGGTGATGCGGGACCTGCTCGCCCGGTCCCTCTCCCCCGACACCACCGGCTGGCTCGGCAGCCAGCTGGAGGTGTCCCGGCGGCTGCGTACCGACCCGGCCTTCGCCAAGCGCTGGGCGGAACGCTCCGCGGCCATCGCCGAGGCCACCCGCGAGCGGCTGCTGCGCCAGCGGGAGGCCGGCGTGCTCCGCGACGACGTGTCGATCGACGTGCTGGCCCAGTTCCTCGAGCTGGCGTACGACGGGCTGGTGCTGCACCTGGCGATGGGACGCCCGGCCGGCGACCTGAGCCGGGTGCTGGACCTGGTCGAGGAGGCGGTCCGCCGCCACTGACCGCCCGGGTCTCGGTCCGGTAACTCGACCGACCGGCCGGATCACGGCTGGCGGGCCTGCTCCACAATGGCGGCACCCCTCGCGACAGGAGCAGCCATGTCCGTCCTCGCCGCACCGGGCGACACCTGGGGCATCCCCGGCCCGGTCTTCCTGCGCTGGTATCTCCTGGTCGCGGCCGTGCTGGTGGTGGGCACCCTGGTACACCGGTTCCGCGCGCTGGCCGGCGCGCCGGTCACCGGGACCGGGCAACTCGGGCCGCAGCAGGTCGCGTACCTCAACGGCGGCGACCAACTCGCCGTCTGGACCGCCCTCGGCGGGCTGCGCCACGCGGGCGTCGTCGGGATCCGTCCCGACCGACGGCTCACCACCACCGCCGCCACGCTGCCGGCCGGGGCCACCCCGCTCGACCAGGCCGTCGTGCACGCGGCCGCCCGAGGCGTACGCTCCGGCGAGCTGCGCCGCGACGAGTGGGTGACCCGCGCCCTCGACCAGCTCCGCGACGACCTGCAACGGCGCGGCCTGGCGCTCGGGCCGGACCGGCGATCCGCCCTGCGACGCGGACCGATGCTGATCGCCGCCCTGCTGGTGCTCGGCGGGATCCGGGCCGTCGTCGGCCTGTCCAACGGCCGGCCCGCCGGCTTCCTCCTGCTCAGCCTGATCCCGCTCGTCGTCGCTGTCGCGCTGCTCGCCCGGGTGCCCTGGCGGACCCGGGCCGCGCACCGGGCCCTGCGCGACCTCCATCGCGAACACACCTGGCTGCAGCCCTCCGCCACGCCGGCCTACGCAACGTACGGCTCATCCAGCGCGGCGATGGGGGTGGCGCTGTTCGGCACCGCCACCATCTGGGCGATGGATCCCGGCTTCGCCGAACAGGCCGAGATCCAGCGCCAGGCGACCGCCGCGAGCGCGGGCAGCGCCGGCGGCTCGTGCAGCACGGGCAGCTCCTGCGGCGGCGACAGCTCGTGCGGCGGAGGTGGCGGCTGCGGCGGTGGGTGCGGCGGATGACCGGACGGACCACGCCCCAGACCGGCCCGCACGGCGTCGGCATCGGCTGGCGGCCGGAGATCGCCGGCTTCGTGGCCGACCTGCCCGGGCTACGCTTCGTCGAGGTCGTGGCCGAGGCGGTCGCTCCGGCCGGGCCGCTCCCGGACGGCCTCGCCGCACTGCGCGGGCGCGGCGTCACCGTCGTACCCCACGGGGTGCGGCTCTCCCTCGGCGGCGCGGAACCCGTCGACCCGGACCGGGTGGCCCACCTGGCCAGGGTGGCCGCGGCGGTGGACGCGCCGCTGGTCAGCGAACACATCGCGTTCGTGCGGGCCGGCGGCCTGGAGGCCGGCCACCTGCTGCCGCTGCCGCGCAGCCGGGAAGCGGTCGCCGCGGTGGTGGCGAACGTCCGGCGGACGCAGGCGGAGCTGCCGGTGCCGCTCGCGCTGGAGCCGATCGCCGCGCTCTTCGACTGGCCCGACGACGAGCTGGACGAGGCCGCCTTCCTCACCGAGATCCTCGCCGCAACCGGGGCACTGCTGCTGCTCGACATCGCCAACGTGCACGCCAACGCCCGCAACCGCGGCGACGACCCCCGCGCGCTGCTGGACCGGCTGCCGCTGGACCGGATCGCCTACGTACACGTGGCCGGCGGCGCCGAGCAGGGCGGCTTCTACCACGACACGCACACCGACCCGGTCCCCGCCGGGGTGCTCGACCTGGTCGGTGAGCTGTGCGCCCGCCGCCGCCCGCCGGCGCTGCTGCTGGAACGCGACGGCCACTACCCGCCCGCCGCCGAGCTGCGCGGCGAACTGGACGCGCTCGCCGCCGCCTCCGGGTACCCGGTGATCACGTGACGCGCGGCGCCGCCGGCACCGGCCATGACCACACCACCGAAACGGACTCGCCCGCCGCCTCCCCGGCCGGTTCGGGTGACGGCCTGGCCGCACGGCAGGCAAAGCTGGTCGCGGCGCTGGTCGCCGGTGGGCCGCTGCCGCCCGGGTTCGCACCCGCACCCGTGGAGGCGGCCCGCCGGGCGCTGCTGCGCAAGCGCACGGGCGAGGTGGCGCGGCACTGGCCGCTGCTCGCCGCCGGTCTCGGCGCCGCGTGGTCGACCACGTTCGCCGAGTGGGCGGCCGACCGGCCGACCAACGGATCGTTGCGCGACGGCTGGGACCTGGCCCGAGAGCTGCGCGACCGCGGCGCGCTGCCGCCGCTCGGCGCGGAGGAGCTGGCCACCCGG
Source organism: Micromonospora sp. NPDC093277 (assembly GCF_044765245.1). Taxonomy (NCBI): domain Bacteria; kingdom Bacillati; phylum Actinomycetota; class Actinomycetes; order Micromonosporales; family Micromonosporaceae; genus Micromonospora; species Micromonospora sp. NPDC093277. Next base: position 480,279 of record NZ_JBIWJO010000003.1, on the reverse strand, counting down.
GAGGCCACCGCCCGCTACGACGGCCGCACCCCGCCCCGGCCCCGCCGGCTGCCGGCCGTCGCCCGGGCCGGCGGGGCCGTCGCGGTGCGGCTCGCCGGTCGGGTACGCCTGCTCCGCCCGGCCCACCGCTGAGGGCTTCGATCCGCTGGCCGCGAAGTGCTTACCACGAGACCGCTCGCGTGACCGTACGCAGTGCCACGATCCAACCGCGATTCGTGAACCTCACGGAGGTCCGGCGCGTGATAGGAGTCAGCAGGCGGGCCGGGGTCCAACGGCTCGAACCTCCAGAAGGGAGTCACACATGCGTGGTCCGCAGTTGACGCGAAGCCGGTCCGCCCATCGACTATCGCGGCCGTACAGGTATGTCGTCCCCCCGATCACCGCCCTGGCGGTGCTCGCCGTACCGACCGTGGCATCGGCCGCTGACGGCTTCACCGAGCAGGTCGCCTCCGCCCGCTGGTCGGCCCCGTTCCAGTGCCCGGACGGATCCACGGCCGCCGACGGCCGCCTGATCGTGGAGACCGACAACTTTGTCGAGGCGGGGACGACGCCCGACCCCAGTCCGCCCCTCAGGGTCGCGTTCACCGGCCAGTGCCCGGACGGCACCTTCAGTTGGGGCGTCGTACGGGCGACGCCAACTCAGTTCGACCCGCTGAAGAACGTCAGCGCCGCCAACACGTTCGCAGACGTGCGGGACAACCGGGGCGGGTTGCACACGGTCACGGTCGACGCCCGCTGGACCGGGACCGGACCGACCATGACCACGGTCAACGGGCCTGGGTCGAAGCGCAAGGAACGCTCCGCGACCGCGACCGCGACGATCGCCTTCGACGGCAACCCGCTCGTCGACGGAACCGCCAACTTCCCGTTCCCCGCGCCGTTCATGAGAGTCGACACGGAAAAGTAGGTTCAGTCCGCCAGGTTGCTCGAAGGGAGGCCGACCGCGTCGAGGTCGGCCTCCCCCGGCCCACCGCCGAGGCGAGTGGCAGGCAGGTGCCGGGTACGGCAGGATCGGCTCATGGAACTCGGACTCGCCGACCGGGTGTATGTGCTGACCGGCGCCTCCCGTGGCCTCGGCTTCGCCACCGCCGAAGCCCTCGTCGCCGACGGCGCCCGGGTGGTGATCTCGGCCCGCGTACCCGGACAGGTGGCTGCCGCCGTCGCGGCGCTGGGCGGGCCGGAGCGGGCGATCGGCCTGACCGCCGACCTGACCGACTCGGCCACGCCGCAGCGGCTGCTCGCCGCGGCGCGCGAGCGGTTCGGCCGGCTCGACGGGGCGCTGATCTCGGTGGGCGGACCGCCCCGGGGCACCGCCGCCCAGGTCACCGACGAGCAGTGGCGGGAATCCTTCGAGACCGTCTTCCTGGGCACCGTCCGGGCCACCCGTGCGGTGGCCGCCGCGCTCACCGACGGCGGTGCGATCGGGCTGGTCCTCTCCACCTCGGCGCGCGGGCCGGTGCCCGGGCTCGGCATCTCCAACGGCCTGCGCCCCGGCCTCGCCGGGGTGGCGAAGGACATCGCCGACGAGTACGGCCCACGCGGGGTACGGGTGTTCGGCCTGCTGCCCGGCCGGATCATGACCGACCGGAACCGGGAGCTCTTCGCCGCCGCCGGCGACCCCGAGCGGGCCCGGGCCGAGGCGGAGGCGTCGATCCCGCTACGCCGGGTCGGCGAGCCCGCCGAGTTCGGCCGGGTTGCCGCCTTCCTGCTCTCCCCCGCCGCCGGCTACGTCACCGGGGTCACCGTGCCCGTCGACGGCGGCGCGCTGCGCGGCCTGTGAGCGCGGCGGGCCCGCCGGCGAGGCGCTATCCCCGGCCGACGAGGGAGCAGCTCGCGGCCGCGGCCGACAAGCTGCTGCCGGACGTCATCGCGCCCGGCCTGGACGTGCTCCTCGTCGGGATCAACCCCGGGCTGTGGTCGGCGGCGACCGGCTGGCACTTCGCCCGGCCGGGCAACCGGTTCTGGCCGGCGCTGTATCGGGGTGGCTTCACCCCGTACCAGCTGCACCCCAGCGAGCAGGACGGGCTGCCCGCCCTCGGGCTGGGCATCACCAACCTGGTGGCCCGGGCCACCGCCCGCGCCGACGAGCTGACTGCGGCGGAGCTGGTGGCCGGCGCGGCGGAGCTGGCCGCCAAGGTCGAGCGGTACCGACCGCGCTGGGTGGCGGTGGTCGGGGTGACCGCGTACCGGATCGGCTTCGCCCGGCCGAAGGCCGGCTTCGGCCCGCAGCCGGAGCCGCTCGGTGGCGCCCGGCTCTGGGTGCTGCCCAACCCGAGCGGCCTGAACGCGCACTTCACCCCGGAAACGCTCGGCGCCGCCTTCGCCGAGCTGCGGACAGCGGCGTCCGGCTAGCCGGCCTGCCTGTCGCCGATGGCAGCAAATGAAGATCAGCCGCGGCCGCTCGCCGGGCACCACGTCCGCCGGCTCCTCGGCTACCGGTTCGGCCGGCTCGTCCACGGCAACCTCGTCCACCGCGTCCCTCCGGCTCCATCACGCACCGTCGAGGATTGTTCGGCCCCGAGGCGGATCCCTGAGAGGGTAGCGTCGGCTTGTCGTTCCGGCGCCGACTGAGGTCGACGAATGTGCGCCTTGTCAGGAGCGGCACGTGCAGGAGCTTTTCTGACGGCGACCAACAACCGCACGGTCGGACACGCACTCGTCCGGGCCGGACATGACCTGGGTCAGCGCGCACACCTTCGTCGGTAGAGCGCCCCCGCGGGTGTTGCCTGGGTCCGATGCCGGTCGGGGACGGTGCGGGCGCTGTCACGGCCGCGGGTTGCCGAAGATCCATTCTCGGACAGGGAGTGACTCATGCAGGAAGAAGAGCAGGTCAAGGCCAACCTCAAGAGCATGGATGATCTTGATTTCGTCGGTTGGAACAGCGCCGACTGGAACGGTGTGTTCGCCCACCACCACACCGACGACGTGTCGGTGGACTGGAAGGGTCAGGCCCCGACTCGCGGGATCGAGCAGCACATCGACGCCATGAAGGCCTATGTCGAGTCAGCCGGAGGCACCCCGCCCCAGATCACGTCCCACCCGATCGCGTTCGGATCCGGGGACTGGACCTGCGTCGTCGGCGAGTTCGAAGGCGGAGGCCGCATGGTCACTGTCGCCAAGTGGCACGATGGCGAGATCGCCGAGGAGTACATCTGGGCCTAGTAGGGAGTGACCGACTCGAGCCCGGCGGCGACGTCAGGCACGGCGACTCCGGAGAGGCGCGACGACGTGTACGCAGACGACCTCCAAGACCGGGACACGCTCATGCCCGCCGCCTTCATCGGTCACGGCAACCCCATGAACGCCCTTGAGGTCAACCGCTACACCACCGCGTGGAAGGCCTTCGGCGCCACCGTGCCTCGTCCCCGCGCGATCCTGGTCATCAGCGCGCACTGGTACATCAATGCCACCGCCGTGACGGCCATGCCGCGGCCGCGCACCATCCACGACTTCTACGGCTTTCCGCCGGCGCTGTTCGAGGTGCAGTACCCCGCCCCCGGACTGCCCGAGTTGGCGGCGGAGGTCAGCGACGCCGTCCACCCGACCTGGGTCGGTGCCGACGTGGACAGCTGGGGAATCGACCACGGCACCTGGTCGGTCCTGACGCACGCCTTCCCCGACGCCTCGATTCCCGTGGTGCAGCTCAGTATCAACGCGGACCAGCCGCTGGACTACCACCTGGATCTCGGCGCCAGACTCGCGCCACTGCGTCGGAGCGGGGTGCTCATCGTGGCCAGCGGCAACGTCGTGCACAACCTCCAGGGGATGGACTGGAAGCTGACCGACGACGGCTACGACTGGGCCCAGCGCTTCGACGAGGACGCCAAGACCCTGATGCTGACCAACCCCACCGAGTTCGCGACGCTCGTCGGCCACCGCGACTTCCGGCACGCGGTGCCGACACCCGACCATTTCATCCCCGCGCTGTACCTCGCCGGACTCGCCGCGGCCGGCGATGCCTCCGAGACCGAGATCCTCGTGGACGGCTACGCCTACGGATCACTGTCGATGACGGCCTACACCCTCGATCTGTCCTGCCCGAACGCCGCCGGCGAGGGGGGCTCGCCGCGACCGCCCGCCGAGGTCCCGCCCGGCGGCTCCAACATCTAGACACGTCCAGAGCCGGTGTCAAAGCCCTCGGTGGAGCCGCAGGCCGGCCAGGGGCTTTGACACAGGCACTAGTTGGCCGCAGCGGGCGGCAGCGACTCCTGCGCCACGTACGTGCCCAGGGGCACGGTGCTGACCACCGGCTGCGGCTGGCCCGGCTCGGCGTAAGGGGCCGGCGAGTCGGCCACCGCGAACTGGGTGCGGTACAGCTCGGCGTAGAGGCCGCCGACTGCGACCAGTTCCTCGTGCCGGCCGCGCTCGACGATCCGCCCCTCGTCGAGGACGAGGATCTGGTCGGCGTCCCGGACGGTGGAGAGCCGGTGCGCGATCACCAGCGCGGTACGCCCGGTCAGCGCCACGGACAGGGCCCGCTGCACCGCCGCTTCGCTCTCCGAGTCCAGGTGCGCGGTGGCCTCGTCGAGGATCACGATCGACGGGGCCTTGAGCAGCAGCCGCGCGATGGCGATGCGCTGCTTCTCGCCACCTGAGAAGCGGTAGCCGCGCTCGCCGACCGTGGTGTCCAGCCCGTCGGGCAGGGACCGGACCAGATCGGCGACCTGCGCGCCCGCCAGGGCGGCCCAGATCTCGTCGTCGGTGGCGTCCGGCTTTGCGTAGCGCAGGTTCTCCCGGATGGTCTCGTGGAACAGGTGGGAATCCTGGGTGACCACGCCGATCTCGTCGCGCAGCGAGGCCAGGGTGGCGTCCCGCACGTCGACGCCGCCGACCAGCACCTGGCCGTCACTGACGTCGTAGATCCGGGAGATGAGCATGGACAGGGTCGACTTGCCGGCGCCGGAGGGGCCGACCAGGGCGACCATCTGCCCGGGCTCGACGCCGAACGAGACGCCCTTGAGCACCGGCTCGTTCACCCTGCGGTCGAGGGCGGCGACCTCCTCCAGGGAGGCCAGCGACACCTCGGCGGCGCTCGGGTAGCGGAACCGCACGTCGCGGAACTCGACCCGGCCGCTGCCCCGGGGCACCGGCACCGCGTCGGGCTTCTCCTCGATGCCCGGATGCAGGTCGAGCACCTCGAAGACCCGGTCGAAGGAGACCAGCGCGCTCATCACGTCGACCCGGACGTTGGACAGCGCGGTGAGCGGGCCGTACAGGCGGGTGAGCAGCAGCGCGAGCTTGACCACGGTGCCCGCGCTGACCGCGCCGGCGACGGCGAGCCATCCGCCCAGGCCGTACGTCAGGGCCTGGGCGAGGGACGCGACCAGCAGCATCGCCACGAAGAACGTCCGCGAATACATGGCGGACTGGATGCCGATGTCGCGGACCCGCTCGGCCCGGCCGGCGAACCGCGCCGCCTCCGTCTCGGGCGAGCCGAAGAGTTTGACCAGCAGGGCGCCGGCGACGCCGAACCGCTCGGTCATGGTCGCGTTCATCTTCGCGTCGAGGTTGTAGGACTCGCGGGTGATCTCGGCGAGCCGCCGGCCGACCCGGCGGGCCGGGATGATGAAGATCGGCAGCAGCACCAGCGCCAGCACGGTGATCTGCCAGGACAGCAGGAGCATCGCGCCGGCGGTGAGCACCAGCTGGATGACGTTGCTGACCACCCCGGACAGGGTGGAGGTGAACGCCCGCTGGGCGCCGAGCACGTCGTTGTTGAGCCGGCTGACCAGGGCGCCGGTCTGGGTCCGGGTGAAGAACTGCAGCGGCATCCGCTGGACGTGGTCGTAGACCTTGGTCCGCAGGTCGAGGATGATACCCTCGCCGATCCGGGCCGAATACCACCGCTGGGCCAGCGAGAAGAGCGCGTCGGCGACGGCCAGCACCGCGATGATCAGGGCCAGCCGGACCACCGTCGAGCCGGCGTCCGGCCCGTGGCCGGCGATCGCGTCGATGACGTCACCGGCGAGCAGCGGGGTGGCCACCCCGATCACCGCGGCGATCACCACGGTGATCAGGAAGACGATGATGTCGCGTTGGTAGGGCCGCGCGAAGGCGACGATCCGCTTGGCGGTGCCGCGCTTGAGCTGGTGGGTGGAGATCTCGTCCTGGTTGCGCATCGACCGGAGCATGCTCCAGCCGCCCATGCCGCCACCGGCCATCTGGTTGGACAATCGTCACCTCCGGGTCGTCGGGCCGCTCTGTGTCGTCGGGTCAATTCTCCCGCCGACTACGACAACCTCGCGAGTAACCCGGATCTTCCCGAACGGTCCTTACTAATCTCCGTACCCGGCCAGATCGCGCAGCCGCCGGGTCTGCGCCTCGCGCTCGGCCCGCTGCTGCTCCGCGTGGGTGCGCCCTGCCGCGCCGGCGAGCAGCGCCTTGATCTCCACGATCGCGTCGCGGTTGTTGGCCAGCAGGCCGGCGGTCAGGTCCCGCACCGCGGCGTCCAGCTCCGCATTCGGCACCACGAGCGTGGCCAGCCCGATCCGGTCGGCCTCGGCGGCGTCCATCCGGCGGCCGGTGGCGCAGATCTCCAGCGCGCGGGAATAGCCGACCAACTCGACGAGACGCTTGGTGCCGGCGAGGTCAGGGACCAGGCCGAGGGCCACCTCGGCCATGGAGAGACTGGCGTCCTCGGCGAGCACCCGCAGGTCACAGGCGAGGGCGAGCTGGAATCCGGCACCGATCGCGTGCCCCTGCACGGCGGCCACGGAGATCACGTCCGGGCGGTGCAGCCAGGTGAAGGCGGCCTGGTATTCGGCGATCCGGTCCGCGCACTCCTGCTCCGGCAGGGTGGTGAGCTCGGCGAAGGAGCCCGGACCGGAGGCGCCGGCCACGGACAGGTCCAGGCCCGCGGAGAAGGCCCGCCCCTCGCCGCGCACCACGACCACCCGGACGTCACCGGGCAGATCGCGGGAGAAATCGCTCATCGCGCGCCACATCGACGGGGTCTGCGCGTTGAGCACGTCGGGCCGGCACAACGTCACTGTCGCGACCGGCCCGTCGCTGTCGAGTCGAACTCCGGTCGTTGCGGTGGTCACCAGACCATCCGGAGCCCGGTGCTGATGGACGACGCTGGCCGGAGAGTCACGCCTTCTTGCGGCGCCGGGCACCGCCGCGCTGCCGCAGCTGCACCCCGGACTCGGTGAGCACCCGGTGGATGAACCCGTAGGACCGGCCGGTCGAGGCCGCGAGCGCACGGATGCTCTCACCCGAGGTGTACCGCTTTACCAGGTCCTTGGCGAGCGTCTGGCGCTCGGCCCCGACGATCCGGCGACCCTTCTCAGTGCTGGTGGCTGTGCCGGTGGCTGCCATGCTGATTCCTCACGTCCCAGACTGTGCGGTTCGGATACGGTCCCACCTATTAGACCGTCTCGAACGATCATGCGCCAGATATCAACTATTCGCCAACCGACACGCTATGCAATGTCAGCTTCCCGATACCGTGATGCTACTGACCGGTCAGCACGGGCCGACCAGGTGGATCATGGCAGGCCGACCAGGTGGACGACCCGTGGCCGACCGGTGAAGGGTGGGGAACGCTCAGGCGAGCTCGACGAGTTCGAGTAGGTCGTCGCTCCAGGCGTCCTCGTCGCCGTCGGGAAGCAGGATGGCGCGGTCGGGCTTGAGCGCCGTCACCGCGCCCGGGTCGTGGGTGACCAGCACGATCGCCCCCGGGTAGCGGGCGATCGCGTCGAGCACCTGCTCCCGGCTGACCGGGTCGAGGTTGTTCGTCGGCTCGTCCAGCAGCAGCACGTTCGCCCCCGAGCAGACCAGCGTGGCCAGGGCCAGCCGGGTCTTCTCGCCACCGGAGAGCACCCCAGCCGGCTTGTCGACGTCCTCCCCGGAGAACAGGAACGCGCCGAGGATCTTGCGCAGGTCGGTGTCGGTCTGCTCCGGCGCGGCGCTGCGCATGTGCGCCAGGATGGTCCGGTCCACGTCCAGGGTCTCGTGCTCCTGGGCGTAGTAGCCGAGCCGCAGGCCGTGCCCGGGGTGCACCTCGCCGGTGTCCGGCTCCAGCAGACCGCCGAGCATCCGCAGCAGGGTGGTCTTGCCGGCGCCGTTGAGGCCGAGGATGGCGACCCGGGAGCCCCGGTCCACCGCCACGCTGACGTCGGTGAAGATCTCCAGCGACCCGTATGACTTGGACAGGCCACTGGCGGTGAGCGGGGTCTTGCCGCACGCGGCCGGGGTGGGGAAACGCACCTTCGCCACCTTGTCGGCGACGCGTACCTCGTCGAGGCCGGACAGCAGCTTCTCGGCCCGGCGGGCCATGTTCTGCGCGGCGACCGTCTTGGTGGCCTTGGCCCGCATCTTGTCCGCCTGGGCCATCAGCGCGCCGGCCTTCTTCTCGGCGTTGGCCCGCTCCCGCCGGCGACGCCGCTCGTCGGTCTCCCGCGCCGCCAGGTACGCCTTCCAGCCCAGGTTGTAGACGTCGACCACCGAGCGGGTGGCGTCGAGGAACCAGACCTTGTTGACCACCGCGTCCAGCAGCGACGCGTCGTGGGAGATCACGATCAGGCCGCCCTTGTGGTTGGCGAGGAAGCCGCGCAGCCAGGTGATCGAGTCGGCGTCCAGGTGGTTCGTCGGCTCGTCGAGCAGCAGGATGCCGCCGCCGTTCTCGCCGGCGTCGCGGAACAGGATCCGGGCCAGCTCGATTCGCCGGCGCTGACCGCCGGAGAGGGTGCCGATGGTCTGGGCGAGGGCCCGGTCGGGCAGGCCGAGGTTGGCGCAGATCCGGGCCGCCTCGGCCTCGGCCGCGTACCCGCCGAGGGAGGCGAACTGGTCCTCCAGCGCGCCGTAGCGGCGGACCAGGCGCTCGTCGTCGGCGCCCTCGGCAAGCTTGGCCTCCAGCTCCTGCATCTGGGCCATCAGCACGTCCAGGCCGCGGGCGGAGAGGACCCGGTCCCGCCCGGTGACGTCAAGATCGCCGGTACGCGGGTCCTGCGGCAGGTAGCCGATGGCGCTGCGCCGGTCGAGCTGCCCGGCGTACGGCTGCCCCTCCCCGGCGAGGACCTTGAGCGTGGTGGTCTTGCCGGCGCCGTTGCGCCCGACCAGGCCGATCCGGTCACCCGGCTGCACGCGCAGCGTGGTGTCGGACAGCAGGATCCGGGAACCGGCACGCAACTCCAGGCCGGTGGCAGTGATCATGTCGAGGTACTCGCTCTCGGGGTTCCGGAAGGGCTGACTCAGGGCACGCGAAAACGCCGGCGGGTCATCACTTCCCGTCGGCGCGGGGCCGTTCAGCCTTCGCAGCGCAGCACGGGGGCAAGTGTACCGGGCGGGCCCTACCGTTCACTTCCGATTACCCTGCAAGATCATCGGGTACCGGAAACCGCGTCCCGGACCCGGTCCGGTACCGGAGGCACCACACACGGACAGATCGGTGATCGGGGTCGACATGGAGCTGAACGAGAACGCGGAGATCGACACCAGCGAGGTGGAAGATCTGCGAGGGTCCGGCGGAGGCGGCGGACTGGGCATCCCTATCCCGATCGGCGGGGGCCGGGGCGGGATCGTGGGCATCGTCATCGCCGTCCTCGTCGCGTTGGCCGGCGGCGGTTACGGCCTCAACGCCATGAGCGGCGGCTCCGACCGGGGCGACAACACCGCGCTGGAGCAGAAGTGCGCGGCCAAGGACGCGCTCCAGCAGCTCGACTGCCGCAACAACCTCTACGTCAACTCGATCCAGGCGTACTGGCGTACCGCCATGCCGGAGGTCTTCGGCCAGCAGTACCGGTCCGCCACGACCGTCTTCTTCAGCCAGGCGGTGCGCACCGGCTGTGGTGCGGCCGACTCCGGCGTCGGGCCGTTCTACTGCCCGGCGGACCACAAGGTCTACATCGACCTCAGCTTCTACCGCCTGCTCGCCGACCAGCTCGGCGCGAAGGGCGAGTTCGCCCAGCCGTACGTCCTGGCCCACGAGTACGGGCACCACGTGCAGAGCCTGCTCGGCACCGAGGCGCAGATGCGCCGCCTGCAGCAGCGTGACCCGGCCAACGCCAACGTGCTCTCGGTGCGGCTGGAGCTGCAGGCCGACTGCTACGCCGGCGTCTGGGCCCACAGCGCCACCGGCACCTCGGACCGGCGGGGCCAGAAGATCTTCAAGAGCATCACCCGGCAGGACATCCAGCAGGCGATCGACGCCGCCGAGAAGATCGGTGACGACGCGATCTCCGAACGCGCCGGCCGTCCGGTCAACCCGAACGAGTTCACCCACGGCACCTCGGCGGACCGCATGCAGTGGTTCACCCGGGGCTACTCCACCGGCGACCCGAAATCCTGCGACACCTTCAGTCGGTAGGCGACTCTCTCTTGGTCGACTCCGTGTGCGGCGAAGTGTGGTCAAATCCGATGACGAGACCACGGTTTGCCGCACACCGAGACGATCACGCGCCTTGTCAGTCGCGGTCGGGGTCGCGGACCAGGATCCGCACCGCGCGGGCGGCATCCACCGCACCGACCAGCACCGCGTGCCGGGGCTCGGGCACATCGAGCAGCCGGTCGGCACGCATCGCGGCGAGCGGGGCCAGCCGCCGGTCGGCCAGCACACCGTCCACCGCCCGCCGATCGCCGCCGCAGACCAGCGCGGCCAGCGTCGCCGCCTCCGGCAGCAGCAGGCGCACGGCCAGCTCCGTCGCGTCGCCCAGCGCCGCCTTCGCCTGGTTGTCCCGGCGCCGGGCGAACCGCTGCTGCGACCAGCCACCCGCGGCGGTGCGTCCCTGCACGTAGCGGGTGTCCACCTTGGAGACCGTCAGGTCCGCACCGGCGGCCACGCCGACCGCCACCGCGCCCTTGCGCACCAGCAGCAGGCCGAGCCGCCGCGGCGTGCCGGCGGCAGCCACGAACCCGGGTACGTCGGCGCTCGCGGGCGCGCCGGGCGGGGTGTGCAGTTCGGCCGTCGCCCCGTCGGGAGCGGCGAGCAGCAGGCCGTACCCCTGGACGGCGGTGGTGGGCGGGCCGTGCCGGTCGGCGAAGCCCTCGACCCAGCGGGCGACGCGGGCCGGGTCGACCTCGACCCACCGGCCGCCCCCGACTGCGGGTCGGCTGGTCATGGTGCGACGGTACGCCACGGGCAACCGTCGTGGCTCGGCGGGAAACGCAACGCGGGAGGACACCGCGACCGGCGTCCTCCCGCGTTACCCGTTGGTCAGTGGACGGTGAGGTTGCCCGCCGTCAGGTTGACCTCGCCGGTGCCGTTGCCCGTCCAGTCGGACGAGAAGAGCAGGGCACCGCCGTTCCACAGGGTGATGCCGACGGTGTCGTCCCGGCCGGGAGCGCCCCGGTCGGTCACCGTCACGGCCAGCGTCAGGCCACTGGCCACCAGCTTGCCGTTGCCGTCGTACAGGCTGGCCTGGTAGCGCACCTGAGCGACCGCACCGGCCGAGGTGATCCCCAGCCCGTCGACCGTGCCGGCCTTGATCGTGTAGGACTTTCCGCCGGAGCGGAACGCGACCTCAGCCTGGCCCGACGCGGCCTTCTTGGCCGTGGCGGGCTTCCCGGTCAGGTCCACCGCGACCTTCGACGCCGCGTCGGCCGGGTACGTCCCCGCCGAGCGGGCGACGGTGATCTGGCCGTCACCGGTGAGGAATCCGCCGTCGGAGACGGCGACCGTCACCTGCGCCGTGGTGCTGCCCGTGTAGTACCCACCGACCGTCGCGGTGACGGTGTGCGTACCCGCCGGCAGGGTGGCCTCGCACACCGCGGAGGCGCTCGTGGTCTCCGTGCCGAGCAGGTCCAGGGCGCCGGTGCAGAGCGTCACGCCACCCTCGGTGAAGGTGACCGTGGCGTTGCGGACGTCACCAGCGGTGGTGTCCGTCGCCGAGGGCAGCACCGAGCTGTCCAGGACGACGGCCCGCAGCAGCGCCTTGCCGGAGTCACCGCTGGACGCGGTGCTCACCAGCGTGTCGCCGGCCCACGTCGCCGCCGCGTTCTCGGCGGTGACCTTGACGGTGAACGAGGTGCTGCCGGCCAGCCCACTACCGTCGGAGACCGTCACGGTGACCGGGTAGTCGCCCGGAGCCGCCGTGGTGGTACCGGCGACGGTCCAACTGCGCGTACCGGGCAGGGTGTCGGTGCCGGAGGTCGCCGACACGGCCAGCGACAGGCCCGCGGGCAGGCCGGTGGCGGACGCGGTCAGCGCGGTGCCGGCGGTGTCGCCGTCGGTCGCCGAGACGGTGACGGTCGGCGAGAGCGCGTCGCTGTACTGGACGCTGGACCCGCCGGCCGGGGCGTCGTTGGTGACCACGGGGGCGGACCGGATGGTGAGGTCGGCGTCGTTGACGTCGAAGAAGACGTTGCCGACGGCCTCGATCTTGATCCGGGCCTGCTTGGTCGCCACGTTGGGCAGGGCCACCGTGGCGCTGCCGTTGTTCGGGGTGCTCGCGGCCAGCACGTACGGGAAGGTCTGCCCACCGTCGGCGGACAGCGAGATCTTCACCTGGCCGGCGTTCACCGGCGCCACGTCGGTGCCGGCCACGTCCCAGGTGACCGTCTGGCTCGAACCACCGTCGAGGACGGCGGCGGAGCCCTGCGAGGTGACCAGGAACGGCCCGGCGTTCGGGGCCAGCGCCAGCGCGATGTCGGCGCTGCCGACGCCACCGCCACCCAGCCGCCCGTCGCGGGCGGTGAGCTTGAAGTGCAGGGTCCGGTCGTTGCTGAAGCCGACCCAGTCCGGGGTGGGCAGGAACTCCGAGTAGCAGTCGACGATCTCCGCCGGCACGTTCGAGGCACCACCGGTGGGCGGCGGGGCCGGCGCGGCCGGGCAGGCGCCCGTCTTGGCGTTCGTGTTGCCCGCCAGGATCTGCTTCATGTCCGGGAAGATCCGGGTCGAGTCGGTGGTCACCGCATTCTGACCCGGCGAGTGGTACTTCAGGGTGTCCTCCGGCGACACGTTCGCCGCCTCGCCGAACACCCGGAACAGCGGACCGTTTGCCTTGGTGTTGCTCATCAGCGCGGTGCCGGCCGAGGCGCCCCGGTCGTTCTGCTCCCACATGTACGTGAGCGTGTCGCCGTCGACGTCCGTGGCGCTGCCGGTCAGCGCGAACGGGGTACGCACCGGGATGCTGATATTGCTCGGCACCGTGACCACCGGCGCGTGGTTGGCGGTCTCCTCGACCAGGATGCCACCGTTGTCGATGGCACCACCCTTGGCCGTCTCACCGACGAAACCGGAGGCGCCCTCGAAGCTGGTGAGTTCGAGCGAGGCGACGTTGACGTTGGCCAGCGTGCCGCCGAAGGTCAGCTGGAAGCCGGTGTCGTTCAGGGTGCCGCTGCCGCCGAAGGCGGCCACGGTGACGGTCGCGCCGGCCGGCCAGCCGGCGATCCCCTCGATGGCGGCCTTGATGCCGGCGGTGGTGTAGTTGACACCCCGCACGATCGGGGCCGAGTCGTTGCCGTTGTAGCGGACCCGGAACGAGTCACCGTTGGCGTCGAAGTCGTACAGCGAGACGGTCTGTACCTCGCTGATCGCCGGACGGCTCGACGTGACGTACGTGGTGATCTCGGTGTAGCTGCGGTGCGACCAGTACGGGTCGGTGTGCGGCTGAAGGTTGTCCTGCTGGCAGATGCCGGCGTACGCCATGATCGACGAGCCGCTGCCCGGCTCGTACGAGTTGGCCGCGCTCCGATTGCCGCCCGAGCAGTTGTACTGCGTGCCGTTGAAGGTGTGGTTGCCGGCGAACTGGTGGCCCATCTCGTGCGCCACGTAGTCCACGGCGTAATAGTCGCCCGTCGGGGCTGGCAGGCCGGTGCAGCCCTGCGCCTTGCTGCCGCCGCCGATCACGCCGAGGCTGGCGACACCGCCGCCGTTGACGCCGAGGCCGATGTGGCCCACGTCGTAGTTGCTGGCGCCGACGATCTGGCCGAGCACGATCCGGTTACGGCTCAGCGTGCTGCTGCCGCAGGAGCTGATCTGCGCCGCGGTGAAGCACGCCGACGCGCCACACGGGCCGTTCGGCTCGGTGGCCAGCGCCGGGGTGTTCAGGTTGGTCTTGTCGGTGTCGTTGATGAGCACGAGCCGGATCGCGGTCTCGTCCTCGTAGATCTGGGTGACCCGGTTCATCAGGGTGACCTTGGCGGCCGTGACGTTCTCCACGCCGAAGAAGTTGGCGTAGGACGGGTCGGTCACCAGCGCCACCCGGTAGGTGCGCAGCTTTACCAGCGGCCCGGCCGGGGCGTCGGCCTGGGCCGCCGCGATCTCGTCCGCCAGGGCGTGCGCCTCGCTCGCCACGTCCTCGCGCTCGACGAACTCGCCGTGCGGGTTCTCCAGGTCACGGGCGAAGTAGCTCGCGTAGAGGCTCTGGTCGAGGTGGTAGTACGGGTCGACGTACCAGTTCCCGGCCGCCGAGCGGACCGAAGCGTGGAAGCCGAGCGGAGTGAGGTCCGCCCGGATGGTCGCGGTCGGGTCGTCCAGGCCCGTCCCGGCGTACGTGGTGATCTCGGGGTGCTTGGCGGCCAGGCCGGCCTCCATCACGGGCGAGTTCACCAGCTCGAAGCGCTGGAGCGTCCCGTCGGGCGCGGGCAGCGACACGATCTGCCGCTGCTGCCTCGCCACCGTGACGCGCTCCCGGGGAGCCTTGTCGAGGGTGCTCTTCAGGCTGCCGCGATCGAGGGTGAACGCGGCCAGCCGCTCGGCCTTGACACTGGCCTTCTTGCCGGCCTTGGTCGATGCCGGCTTACCGTCCACCTTGTGCCACGGGCCGTTGGAGGACGGGGCCGCGCTGGCCACCGCGGGCGCCGCCAGCGCCGGCAGCGCCGCCGCTACCAGCGCGGTAGCGAGTAGAGTTGCGATTCGCCCGCGCCTCGGCTGACCGTCTCGTGCACGGTGCCGCGGTAGGCGTATCAGGGTGATCCTCAAGGCGTCTCCCTGCTCGGTGAGGAGTGGTGGAGCCCGCGCACCGTCCCGGGTCGGCGGGGCGCGCGCACGGCTGATCCACAGATTGGTCAGAGACCCTAAACGGATGACGGACTGCCGACATCCGCCGAACAGGTGATGGCATCCTGACAGGACGTCGAACGGCGCACGTCAGGCAGGTGATCATCAGCCGACGGCGCCGACGGCATACGCGGAGGCAGCCGTCCCGACGGCCGAGCATCGGTGATCGAAAATATGAACAGGACCATGCGTTCGACGGATGGACCTGTCGATTCGACCGATGTCGTCGTAACACCGATGAAGATCAACCGTCATGAGACTGTCATACTTCGATCGTCCACAGCGAACGATAGGGCAGCGGTTCAGCCCAACAGCACGACAACCGCGAGCGCGGCGATGATCGCGCTGGACGCCAGCGCGGTGACCAGACGACCCCGGGGGCCGGTCAGGGCCCGACCGACCAGGCTGCCTCCCCCGGCGATCAGCAGTTGCCAACTGGCCGAGGCGAGGAACGCCCCGAGCACGAACAGCCCGGCGGCCACGACATCGGCGCCGCCCGCATCGCCCCGGCCCAGCACGAGCGCCGTGAAATAGACGACGGTCGCCGGATTGAGCAGGGTCAGGGCGAGGATCGCGAAGTAGGCCCGGACCGGGGTGTCCAGCCCGCGCCGTACCACCGGCCGGCCGGTCGCGGCCGGAGGGCGCAGCGCCCGCCACGCGCCGTGCCCGGCGAGCACGAGCAGCACCCCCGCCGCGACCAGCCGCAACGGGTTCGCGAACGGGGCGAGCAGGCCGGCCACCGCCGCGCCGCCGAGGGCAGCCACCGTGGCGTAGACACCGTCGGCGGTGGCGACGCCGAGCGCCGCGGCCGCGCCGACCCGGAAGGAGGTACGGGCGCTGAGCCCGAGAATGAGCACCGCGATCGCGCCGACCGGGACGGCGACGCCGTAGCCGGCCACCAGACCGGCCAGGAACGCCCCGCTCATGACGGTGGGCGGTGGATCGAGGCCGACGCCGGCCAGGTGCGCTGTCGGCGCGCGGCGGTGGCCGCACGGACAGGAACCTGCTTCGGGTACGCCTCGATCACCCCGCGATCTTGCTTCACCCCCGCCACCCCCGCCACCCGATTTCCCCGTCACCGGTGTGGATCGGGGGCGGAAACGCGTCGAGCGCGGCGCCCCTCGTGGGGTGCCGCGCTCGACGGAGGTGGGTCAGACGTTGAAGCCGAGGGAGCGGAGCTGGTCGCGCCCCTCGTCAGTGATCTTGTCGGGGCCCCACGGCGGCAGCCAGACCCAGTTGATCCGCAGGTCGTTGACCAGACCGCCGCCCGGGCCGGTGGTCAGCGCCTGCCGGGCCTGGTCCTCGATCACGTCGGTCAGCGGGCAGGCCGCCGAGGTCAGCGTCATGTCGACGGTGGCCACGTTCTCGTCGTCGACGTGGATGCCGTACACCAGACCCAGGTCGACCACGTTGATACCCAGCTCGGGGTCGACGACGTCCTTCATCGCCTCCTCGATGTCCCCGATCGCGGCCTTGCCGCCGGCCGGGGCGTCCCCGCCGGTGGCCGGCGTCGCCGTGCCCTCGGTCGCCACAGCGCCGCTCTCCGGCGTGGTGTCCTCGCTGGTCATGCCTTCACCTCCGGGCTCACGCCCACCCCGGCGCGTGCCGCGGCGTCCTTGAACGCCATCCACGACAGCAGCGCACACTTCACCCGTGCCGGGTAGCGCGCGACACCCGCGAACGCCACCCCGTCACCGAGCACGTCCTCGTCCGGCGTGACCTGACCACGCCCGGACATCAACTCGACGAACGCCTCGTGCACCGCCGTGGCGTCGTCCGCGGACCGACCGCGCAGCAGCTCGTGCAGCACGCTGGCCGACGCCTGGCTGATCGAGCAGCCCATCCCGTCGTACGAGATGTCGGTGAACACCTTGCCGTCGGTGGCCACCCGCACGGTGATCTCGTCACCGCAGGTCGGGTTGACGTGGTGCGCCTCGCCGACCCGGGCGTCCGAGTCCGCCGCCTCCCGCAGGCCACGGCCGTGCGGGTGCTTGTAGTGGTCCAGGATGATCTCCTGGTAAAGAAACTCAAGCTGCATCAGGCTGAACTCCCGTCGATTCGCCGGGCTCCTGCGTCGCCCGGTTCATCCGAACACCTTCCGCACCTGCTCGAGACCGGCCACCAGCGCGTCGATCTCCTCCGTGGTGGTGTACAGGTAGAACGACGCTCGCGTCATGGCCGGCACGCCGAACCGGGTGCACACCGGCTTGGCGCAGTGGTGCCCCACCCGCACCTGCACGCCGAGCGAGTCGAGCACCTGCCCGACGTCGTGCGGGTGCACGTCGCCGAGCGCGAAGGAGATCGTCCCACCCCGGCCGACCGGCACGTTCGGGCCAAAGATGCGCAGCCCCGGCACGGTGGCGAGGGCGTCCAGCGCGTACGCCGTCAGCTCCTTCTCGTGCCACTGGATCGCGCGCATCCCGATCCCGCTGAGGTAGTCCACGGCCGCGCCGAGCGCCACGGCCTCGGCGATCGGCGGGGTGCCCGCCTCGAACCGGGCCGGCGGCGCGGCGAAGGTCGACCGCGCCATGGTCACCGTCTCGATCATCGACCCGCCACCGAGCACCGGCGGCATCGCGGCGAGCAGCTCCGTCCGGCCCCAGAGCACGCCGATGCCGGTGGGCGCGCACATCTTGTGACCGGTGAAGACGATGAAGTCGGCGTCGAGGTCGACCACGTCCATCGGCATGTGCGGCACCGACTGCGAGCAGTCGAGCAGCAGCAGCGCGCCCACCTCACGGACCCGGGCGGTGATCCGGGCGGTGGCGTTGACCGTGCCGAGGATGTTGGAGGTGTGCACCAGCGCGACGACCTTCGTCCGCTCGTTGACCAGCTCCTCGAGCCCGGACTCGTCCAGCCGGCCGTGGTCGGTGACCGGGAACCAGCGCAGGGTCGCGCCGGTCCGTTCCGCCAGCAGCTGCCACGGGACGATGTTCGAGTGGTGCTCCATCTCGGAGATCACGATCTCGTCGCCCGGGCCGATCCGGAACCGCTCGTCAGCGTCGGGCCGCAGCGAGGCGTTGGAGAACGCGTACGCCACGATGTTGATCGCCTCGGTGGAGTTCTTGGTGAACACCACCTCGTCCGCGCTCGGGGCGTTGATGAACGCGGCAATCTTCGCCCGGGCTCCCTCGTACGCCTCGGTCGCCTCGGTGCCCAGGGTGTGCACCGAGCGCGACACGTTGGCGTTGTGCCGGGCGTAGTGCTCGGCGAGCACGTCGAGCACCTGCCGCGGCTTGTGCGAGGTGTTGGCGCTGTCGAGATAGACCAGCCGGTGCCCGTTGATCTCCCGGTCCAGGATCGGGAAGTCGGCGCGCACCGTGGCCACGTCGAAACGCGGCACGTCGTCGTACTGCGGCATCCCCGACGGGATGGCGATGGTGGTCATCTCTGCAGCCCCCGTCCGTGCTGTCAGGCCCGCGCCGAACCGGCCCCGGCGACGTACCGCTCGTAGCCCTCTTCCTCGAGCTTGTCGGCCAGCTCCGGGCCGCCCTGCTCGACGATCCGGCCAGCCACGAAGACGTGCACGAAGTCCGGCTTGATGTAGCGCAGGATCCGGGTGTAGTGGGTGATCAGCAGCAGGCCGGTGTCGCCGGTGTCGCGGACCCGGTTCACGCCCTCGCTGACCACGCGCAGCGCGTCCACGTCGAGGCCGGAGTCGGTCTCGTCGAGGATGGCCATCTTCGGCTTGAGCAGCTCCAGCTGCACGATCTCGTGCCGCTTCTTCTCGCCGCCGGAGAAGCCCTCGTTGACGTTGCGCTGGGCGAACGCCGGGTCCATCTGGAGCTTCTCCATGGCGCCGCGCAGCTCGCCGGCCCAGGTGCGCAGCTTCGGCGCCTCGCCGTCGATGGCGGTCTTGGCGGTACGCAGGAAGTTGGCGACGGAGACGCCGGGCACCTCGACCGGGTACTGCATGGCCAGGAAGAGGCCGACGCGGGCCCGCTCGTCGACGGACATGGCCAGCACGTCCTCGCCGTCCAGCGTCACCGAGCCGCCGGTGATCTCGTACTTGGGGTGACCGGCGATCGAGTACGCCAGGGTCGACTTGCCGGAGCCGTTCGGGCCCATGATCGCGTGGGTCTCACCCGAGCGCACGGTCAGGTCGACACCGTGCAGGATCGGCTTGAGCTCACCCTCGGGCAGCTTGACCGACACCTTCAGGTCGCGGATCTCCAGGGTGCTCATTATCGGGTCACTCCATTGCTCGGCGTCAGACTGACGTAGATCTCGCCGTCGCGGACTTCGACGGGATAGACGGGAACGGGTTCGGTCGCGGGCAGCCCGGTCGGCTCACCGGTACGCAGGTCGAAACGGGATCCGTGCAGCCAGCATTCCAGCGTGCAGCCCTCGACCTCGCCCTCGGAGAGGGGCACGGCGGCGTGCGAGCACTCGTCGTACACGGCGTAGAAGTTGTCGTCGTCGCCGTGCACGATCGCGAGCTGGGTGCCGTCGACGTCGGCGCTGATCGCGGTGCCCTTCGGCACGTCCTCGGTCGCGCAGATCCTGATCATCAGGCGCCGGCCCTGGTCAGCCGGGTCTCGATCGCCTCGCCGAGCCGTTCGCGCAGCTCCTCGACCGGGATCTTGTTGAGCAGCTCGGCAAAGAAGCCGCGGACCACCAGGCGACGGGCCTCGCCCTCCGGAATGCCCCGGGCCATCAGGTAGAAGAGCTGCTCGTCGTCGAAGCGGCCGGTCGCGCTGGCGTGGCCGGCGCCGGCGATCTCGCCGGTCTCGATCTCCAGGTTGGGTACGGAGTCCGCCCGGGCGCCGTCGGTGAGCAGCAGGTTCCGGTTGATCTCGTACGTGTCGGTGCCGGTCGCCTCGGCCCGGATCAGCACGTCACCGACCCAGACGGTGTGCGCGCTGTCGCCCTGCAGGGCACCCCGGTAGCCGACGTAGCTGCGGCAGTCCGGCACGGTGTGGTCGACCAGCTGCCGGTGCTCCAGGTGCTGGCCCGAGTCGGCGAAGTAGAGGCCGTACAGCTCGGCCTCGCCGCCCCGGTCGCCGTACTCCACCGAGGTGTACTGCCGGACCAGGTCTCCGCCGAGGCTCACCTGCACGTGGGTCACCTTGGCGTCGCGGCCCAGCCGCACCTTGAGGTGCTGCGCCTGCACGGCGTCGTCGGCCCAGTCGGCGACGGTGACCAGGGTCAGCCTCGCGCCGTCGGCCACCGCCACCTCGACGTTGTCGGCGAGGGTGGCCGAGCCGGAGTGCTCCACCACCAGGGTCACCTCGGCGAACCGGCCCACCTCGACGAAGGTGTGGCCGAAGGCGAGCGCGTCCGCGCTCTCGCCGACCACCCGCAGGCGCACCGGGGCCGTGACCACCGCGTCGCGCGCGACCTGCACCAGCAGCGCCTGCTCGACCCCGCCGAACGCCAGCGCGCTGACCCGGTCGAACGGGGTGAGCACGCTGCCCAGCCGCGGGTCGTCCCTGCCGATCCGGCCGACGGTGACGCCCTCGGGCAGGTCGGCGTACTCGTGACGGACCGTGCCGGTCGCAGCCGGCGTGCCGCCCAGGCCGCGCAGGCGCTTGAGCGGGGTGAAGCGCCACTCCTCCTCCAGGCCGGTGAGGGCCGGGAAGTCGGCGACGTCGTACGAGCGGAGCGCCTGCGACTTGGTCGCGGGCGGCGCGGAAGCCTGGGTAGTCATCTCTTCCTTGGTCTGTTCAGCGATTGATCGGAGGGCGGGTCGGGCTGGTCGCGGCCCGGCGCGACGGGTCGGGCTGGTCGCGGCCCGATCCGTCGGGTCGGAGTTCGCGGTCGGATCAGCCGACGGCGCCTTCCATCTGGAGCTCGATCAGGCGGTTGAGCTCCAGGGCGTACTCCATCGGCAGTTCCTTGGCGATCGGCTCGATGAAGCCGCGCACGATCATCGCCATCGCCTCGTCCTCGCTCAGACCCCGGCTCATCAGGTAGAAGAGCTGGTCCTCGCTGACCTTGGAGACGGTCGCCTCGTGGCCCATCGACACGTCGTCCTCGCGGATGTCGACGTACGGGTAGGTGTCCGAGCGGGAGATGGTGTCGACCAGCAGCGCGTCGCACTTGACCGTGCTCCGGCTGCTGTTGGAGCCCTCCAGCACCTGCACCAGGCCGCGGTAGGAGGTGCGGCCGCCGCCCCGGGCGATCGACTTCGACACGATCGTCGAGGAGGTGTGTGGCGCGGCGTGCACCATCTTGGCGCCGGCGTCCTGGTGCTGGCCCTCGCCGGCCATGGCGACCGAGAGCACCTCGCCCTTGGCGTGCTCGCCGGTCATGTAGACCGCCGGGTACTTCATGGTGACCTTGGAGCCGATATTGCCGTCGATCCACTCCATGGTCGCGCCCTCGTGGCACACGGCCCGCTTGGTGACCAGGTTGTAGACGTTGTTCGACCAGTTCTGGATGGTCGTGTAGCGGCACCGGGCGTTCTTCTTGACGATGATCTCCACGACGGCGCTGTGCAGCGAGTCGGAGGAGTAGATGGGCGCGGTGCAGCCCTCGACGTAGTGCACGTACGCGCCCTCGTCGACGATGATCAGCGTCCGCTCGAACTGGCCCATGTTCTCCGTGTTGATCCGGAAGTAGGCCTGCAGCGGGATCTCCACGTGCACGCCCTTCGGCACGTAGATGAACGAGCCACCGGACCAGACGGAGGTGTTCAGCGCGGCGAACTTGTTGTCGCCGACCGGGATCACCGTGCCGAAGTACTCCTTGAACAGGTCCTCGTGCTCCTTGAGCGCGGTGTCCGTGTCCAGGAAGACGACGCCCTGCTCCTCGAGGTCCTCGCGGATCTTGTGGTAGACGACCTCGGACTCGTACTGCGCCGCGACACCGGCGATCAGCCGCTGCTTCTCCGCCTCGGGGATGCCCAGCTTGTCGTAGGTGTTCTTGATGTCCTCGGGCAGGTCCTCCCAGCTGGCGGCCTGCTTCTCGGTGGACCGGACGAAGTACTTGATGTTGTCGAAGTCGATCCCGGTCAGGTCGGCGCCCCAGGACGGCATCGGCTTGCGCCCGAACAGCCGCAGGCCCTTCAGGCGCAGGTCGAGCATCCAGGCCGGCTCGTTCTTCTTGGCCGAGATGTCCCGTACCACCGCCTCGTTGAGGCCGCGCTGGGCGGAGGCACCGGCGACGTCGGGGTCGGCCCAGCCGTACTCGTAGCGACCGAGGGCGGCGAGCTGCTCCTCCTGGGTCAGGGGCTGGACGATCTGCTCGGTCATCTATCTGTCCTCACAGTGGTGACGGTGTTACCGGACTGGGCGCCCGGGCTCTTACGTGGCTGGGCCGGGATGTGCGTGGTGCACACCCCGTCGCCGTGGGCGATGGTGGCCAAGCGCTGCACGTGGGTGCCGACCAGACGGGAGATCACCGTGGTCTCGACCTCGCACAGCTGAGGGAACTCGGCGGCCACGTGCGCCACCGGGCAGTGGTGCTGGCAGAGCTGGCCACCGGAGGCGATCGTCGACGCGTTGGCAGCGTAGCCCTCGGCGGTCAACGCCCCGGCGAGCGCCTCCGCCCGGGCGAGCGGGTCGTCGCCGGCGTCCTCCATGGCGGCCTGGCAGCGCTCCTCCAGCGCGCTCACCTGCTCGGCGGCGAACGCCTCGACCGCCTCCGCACCCCCGGTGCGGGCGATCCAGCGCAGCGCGGCGGTGGCGATGTTGTCGTAGTGGTGGGTCCCGCAACGCAGCCGACCCGCCTCGGTCAGCACGAACACCTTGGCCGGGCGGCCCCGGCCCCGGCTGCCCCGCACGACCTGCTCGCGGGCGACCACGTCGCCGTCGGCGAGCATCGCGTCGAGGTGCCGGCGGATCGCCGCGGGGCTGAGCCCGAGCGCCGAGCCGAGCTGGGCGGCGGTGATCGCGCCGCGCTCCAGCAACAGCTGGGTGACCCGGTCCCGGGTGGAAAGGTCGGTGGACGCGGCCTGCGACAACGCCAGCTCGCCACGCCGCGGCCCGATGCCGTCGGCCTGGCGTCCGGAGAGCCCCGCCGCCTTTTTCACAACGGCAACGTTACGTAATTCGGCGGAGGGCCGCAAACCGGGTCCCGGTGATTCCCGACACCGAGGCGGCAGAGTCACCCGATCGTGGTCCACTACGGTGCGTAGGATTCGCTGCGTGAAGCCTTCCGTCCGGTTCCTGGTCTCCCCCGCGTTGCTGCGCCGCCTGGCATACGCCTCGATCATCGCGAACGTGGCGATCGTGGTCACCGGCGGGGCGGTCCGGCTCACCGCCTCGGGCCTCGGCTGCCCCACCTGGCCCCGGTGCACCGACGAGTCGTACCACACCACGCCGGAGATGGGCGTGCACGGGATGATCGAGTTCGGCAACCGGCTGCTCACCTTCGCGGTGGGCATCATCGCCCTCGCCGTGGTGCTCGCCGTGCTGGCCCAGCGGACCCGACCGCGCGGGCTGCTGCCGATGGCGGTCGCCGTGCTGTTCGGCATCCCCGCGCAGGCGGTGATCGGCGGGTTCACCGTGCTGACCGACCTCAACCCGTGGGTGGTCGGGCTGCACTTCCTCGCCTCGATGGCGGTGATCGCCGCCGCGTACGCCCTCTGGCGCCGCACCGGCGAGCCGGACGCGCCGGCGACGCCCACCGTGCCGGCGCCGCTGCGCGCCCTCGCCCTGCTCACCACGCTGGTGAGCGCGGCAGTGCTGGTGGTCGGCACCTGGGTGACCGGAAGCGGCCCGCACGCCGGCGACAAGGGCGCGGCCCGCAACGGCCTCGACCCGGAGTCGATCTCCCAGGTGCACGCCGACGGGGTCTTCCTGCTGATCGGCCTCTCGGTGGCGCTGGTCTTCGCGTTCCGCGCGGTGGGCGCCGCGCGGGCCACCCGGGCCGCCGCCGTGCTGGTCGCGGTCGAGCTGGGCCAGGGCCTGATCGGCTTCGTGCAGTACTTCACCCACCTGCCGGGGGCGCTGGTCGCCGCGCACATGCTCGGCTCCTGCCTGGTGCTGCTGGCCACCCTGGCGATGCTCTGGTCGACCCGGGAGCGCCGCCCGGCCGCGCCGCCGACCCGGCCCAGCCCGGCCGCCGAGCCGGTCCCCGCGGCGGCCTGACCGGCGCCCCGCGGCGCGGGTTACCCCTCGGCGGCTGCGGGAATGCGGTCCGCCGACGGACCGTCCGCGTCGAGGGGAGTGCCGGTTGTCGCGCAAGGGCCTGTCCACGACCGTCCCGCAGCGGCTCGCCCCGGTCGCCGGCGCGCCGCTGTGGTGCGATGCGCGCGACTTCGGGCTCACCGGCGACGGGGTGACCAACGACCAGCCGGCGCTGGCGGCACTGGTGGACCGGCTGGGCGAGGGATACGCCGCCGACGGGCGGGCCCGGGTGATCTACTGCCCGCCCGGCATCTACTCGATCCGGGACGCCGGCACCGTGTGGCGCAGCGGCGTGTCGCTGATCGGCGCCGGTTCCGCGGCGACCCGCTTCCTGCTCAGCAACGAGGGAAACCGCGGCGACCCGGTGCCGCTGGCCTACTGGACATCGGTGCAGCACGGTGCGGACCGGGACCGGCACATCGCCGACTGCACCTTTGCCGACTTCGAGATCGACGGCTCGGGGGTCGGCATGGCCGAGTACAACTACCTCGCCAAGGGCCTCGGCCTGCAGTACGTGGTGCGCGGCGTGTTCCGCAACCTCTACATCCACCACACCGGGGCGACCGGGCTCGGCTGCGACTTCCTGCAGGACAGCCTGATCGACGGGGTGGTCGTGGTGGGCTGCGGCCGCCTCGACAACGGCGAGCAGATGGGCGGCGCGGGCATCGGCGTCGGCATCGGCGGCTGGGGCGACGTGGAGCGGCTCACCATCGCCAACTGCACCACGGTCGGCAACGGCACCAACGGGATCTTCCTGGAGCTGCAGAAGGACCACTGGTCGCCGCCACGCGGCTTCCGCATCATCGGGTGCCACAGCCAGGCCAACCGGTTCGGCATCTCCGACTGGGGAGCCGACGGCCTCGTGGTGTCCGCCTGCACCCTCACCAACAACCTGGAGGCCGGGTTCGACGTCTCCGCCAACGGCACCTCGGGGGTGGCCGGCCGGGGTGGCCTGTTGACCGGCTGCGACATCGACCGCAACGTCGGCGACGGGATCAGCATGGGCAACACCCCGGGCGCGTACGCGGTGCGGGGCAACCGGATCACCCGCAACGGCGGATACGGCTACCACGAGCACGACCTGGGCAACGGCTACCGGGGCCCGGCGGCGGACGTGGTGATCGAGGCCAACGACATCCGGGACAACGCCCTGGACGGCATCCGCATCGACCGGCCCATGATCGACGCGACGGTGCTCGGCAACCGGATCCGCGACAACGGGCGGCGCTCCGCCCCGGCGCACCGCGGCGGTGGCGACGCGGTGCGCTACGGACCCCGCTCGGTGGTCGACGGCGCGGCGGACTGGCCCTGGGACGGGCACCGGGGCAAGACGGTCCGGGTCGACTCGCGGGTCGCCGTGGTGGCGGCCAACACCGCCACGGAGCTGTCCCTCGCCGAGGTGCGGCCGGACGGCGCGACCGGATGGAACGAGGCGACCCCGGCGCCCGGCACGTCGTACGAGCTGCCGGCCGGCCCGGCTGTCCGGGCCGGGATCACCGTCAACGCCCGGCTCGAGTCGGCCTCGATACGGGGCAACCGGATCTGGAACCGGGACGAGGAGACCCAGACGTACGGGTTCTGGGTCACCGCGGCAGGCAGTTGCCTCTCCTGCCGGATCGAGGACAACGACTTCGCCGGCACCGAGGCCGCCGTCCGGTTGGAGACGCCCCTGACCCGCGGCCGCTGGGACCACAACCACGAGAACGTGGAGTGAGGGCCGGGCCGGGCCCGCCGGGTCAGGACCGGCGGGCCAGGTGGGTGGCGATCGCCGCGGCGAGGCGGTCGGGGGCGGCGTCGGCGTACCCGATGAACAGGCTCGGCTCGGTGAGCTCCAGCTCGACCAGGACCGGTGCGCCGTCCGGGCCGGGAATCAGGTCGACCCGGGCGTAGAGCAGCCGGTCCGGGCCGCCCGGGACGGCGGCCAGGGCCCGCTGCGCCACCGCGAGCTGGTCGGGCAGCGCCGCGCGGGGGTCGATCCGCTCCTCCTTGTAGAGCTCGGCCACGCCCAGGTCGGGGCCGGTCAGCATCGGCCCCTTGCGGATCGCGTGGCTGAACGCGAGGCCCTCCGGCCCGGTGAGGAAGAGCAGCGCGGTCTCGCCGGCGGTGTCCACCGCGCGCAGGTACGGCTGGACCATGGCGACCCGGCCGGCTGCGGTGAGCCGCCGCACGTGCGCCGCGGCCAGCTCCCGGTGCTCCGGGTCGGCCAGGTCGTACCGGCCGGTGTCCTGGCTGCCGGCGCTGATCGCCGGCTTGATCACGTATTCGCCGGCGTCGTCGGGCGGCGCCCAGGTCTCCCCCGGCTCGATCCAGACGGTCGGCACGGTGGGCACGCCGGCGGCGGAGAGTTCGGCGAGATACCGCTTGTCGGTGTTCCAGCCGACCACGTCGATCGGGTTGGCCAGCCGGGGCACGGTCTGCGCCCAGGCGACGAACTCGTCGCGGCGCCGCGCGTAGTCCCAGGGTGAGCGGAGGACGACGAGGCCGTACCCGGACCAGTCCACGGCCGGGTCGTCCCAGATCGCCGCCTCGGCGGCGACGCCGCGGGCGGCCAGCGGGGCGAGCACGAGCCGGTCGTCCGGGTCGAGGTCGGGCAGGGCGGAGCAGGTGACGAGAGCGACCCGGGGTTCCCCCCGGGCCGGCTGGTGGTGGTTGGTCAATTTATGTCAACGGGCCATCGTGCGCCGGGCCATCGACCGCCAGAGGTCGTTGCTGGGCCGCATCTGGTCCATCAGCTCACGCTCCCAGGCGTTCTCGACGGTGACTCCGGCCGTGGCGCACGCCTGCCGCGCGATGTCGGTGCCGTCGGCGAACTGGTCGGCCCACTCCCCGTCGGAGCCCACGAGGACGATCCGGGCGCCGCGCTTGCCGACGTACTCGATGACCGCCTTCGCGCCGCCGTGTCCGGCGGCGAACGACTTGATGCCGGCAACCAGGCCGTCGGGGGACTGGTTGGCGACGGTCTGTTCGGCCGTCAGCGTCGTATCGGAACCATCTGCCATGACGCGAAGCCTAAGCAGACTTGCACCCACATGTGCGAGAACGATGAACTAATTGTGATGCCAATTACCTGCCGGCTTAAGGAAGACCACAGGCAACTTGCCCGGCTATGTCGCACTAAGTCGACACCAAGCGGACAGGCAAGATCGTCACATTCTGTCCGGGTTGAGCCAAGTTCGCTCAACCCGAAAAAGACTGTGACGAACCGCTCGACCTGCGATGTCCCATCCACCCGGTCAAACGCCGGGCCCGGGTCAGAGCAGGGCGTCGAGCGCGACGGCCGCGAAGAGGATGGTCAGGTAGGTGGTCGACCAGTGGAACAGCCGCATCGGCTTGACCGCCTCGCCGCGCGCCGCGCGCCGGCAGAGCTTGTGCGCCTCGACGACGAAGACGCCGCCGACAACCAGCGCGGTCACCCCGTAGATGGGGCTCATCCCCAGCGGCCAGACGGCCAGCGACGAGATCAGGGTCAGCCAGGAGAAGATCAGGATCTCGGCGTTCACCCGCCGGACCGAGGCCACCACCGGCAGCATCGGCACGCCGGCCCGGGCGTAGTCGGCCTTGTACTTGATCGCCAGCGCGTAGAAGTGCGGCATCTGCCAGAAGAAGACCACCGCGAAGAGCGCCCACGCGGCGGGGGCCAGCGAGCCGGTGACCGCGGCCCAGCCGATCAGCACCGGCGCGGAACCGCAGATGCCACCCCAGAAGGTGTTCGCCGCCGTGGTCCGCTTCAGCCAGAGCGTGTAGACCAGGTCGTAGTAGGCGATCGCGGCCAGGGTCAGCCCCGTCGCCAGCCAGTTGGTCAACGCGGCCATCAGCGCCAGCGAGACCGCCGCCAGCACCAGACCGAAGATCAGCGCGCTGCGTGGCGACACGGTGTGCGCGGGCAGCGGCCGGCGCTTGGTGCGCCGCATCAACTGGTCGAT
The DNA here is from genome assembly GCF_044765245.1 of Micromonospora sp. NPDC093277. Taxonomy (NCBI): domain Bacteria; kingdom Bacillati; phylum Actinomycetota; class Actinomycetes; order Micromonosporales; family Micromonosporaceae; genus Micromonospora; species Micromonospora sp. NPDC093277. The sequence continues at coordinate 452,344 of NZ_JBIWJO010000003.1, read as the reverse complement.
GTCGCGGTCGATGTAGCAGTTGAGCACGCTCGCCGCGCCGGCGGCGAGCGAGCCGCCGACCAGCACCACAGCCACCAGCCAGAGCGAGGGCATGCCGCCGTGGGCGAGCATCATCGCCGGCACCGTGGTGACCAGCAGCAGCTCGACGATCCGCGGCTTGGTGAGGGCCACGTACGCGGCCACCACCGCCCGCACCCCCCGCTGGCCGTTCGCCGCCTCCTCGGCCACCGTGCCCACCGGCGGTTGGCCGCCAGGGTTGCTGACGGGGCGCTCGGTGATCATGCTCACGGATTGCCACCTTCCGGCTTCGGCAGGGGGAGGTCGGGTCGGTCCGGACCCGTCCGGGTCCACACACCGACCCACAGACTACGCGTCGTCGTTTTCGCTGCCCCCGAGACCCGACGACGGTGCGGGCCGTCACAGTCCGCGGTCGACGACCGATCCGGTCGGACCGTACGGAAGAGATCCCTGGGCGCACGTTTAGGACCGCTCGATAGGGTCATCGGTGAGGGTTCCGCCCATCTGCCGAGGAGCACAACTAGTGGCTGCCAACCGACCCGAGCTTCCCGCTCTCAACTGGTCCGACCTCGACCGTAGGGCCGTCGACACGGTCCGCGTGCTGGCCATGGACGCCGTGGAGAAATCCGGCAACGGCCACCCGGGTACGGCGATGAGCCTCGCCCCGGCGGCGTACCTGCTCTTCAACCGGGTCATGCGGCACAACCCGGCCGACCCGGGCTGGACCGGCCGGGACCGGTTCGTCCTCTCCGCCGGGCACTCCAGCCTGACCCTGTACATCCAGCTCTTCCTCGCCGGCTACCCGCTGTCGCTGGACGACCTGAAGGCGCTGCGCCAGTGGGGCTCGCTCACCCCCGGCCACCCCGAGCACGGGCACACCCCGGGCGTGGAGACCACCACCGGCCCGCTCGGCCAGGGCCTCGGCAACGCGGTCGGCATGGCCATGGCGGCCCGCCGCGAGCGCGGCCTGTTCGACCCGGCGGCGGAGGCCGGCGAGTCCCCCTTCGACCACAACATCTGGTGCATCGCCTCGGACGGCGACATCGAGGAGGGCATCAGCCACGAGGCCAGCGCCCTCGCCGGCCACCAGCAGCTCGGCAACCTCTGCGTGATCTACGACGACAACGAGATCTCGATCGAGGACGACACCCGCATCGCCCTGAGCGAGGACGTCGCCGCCCGCTACACGGCGTACGGCTGGCACGTGCAGACCGTCGACTGGCGCCGCGGCGACGCCGACCAGGGCGACTACCACGAGGACGTCGAGGCGCTCCACCAGGCGCTGCTGGCCGCCCGGGCGGAGACCGGCCGCCCCTCCTTCATCGCGCTGCGCACCATCATCGGCTGGCCCGCGCCGAACAAGAAGAACACCGGCAAGATCCACGGCTCGGCGCTCGGCGCCGACGAGGTGAAGGCCACCAAGGAGATCCTCGGCTTCGACCCGCAGCGAACCTTCGAGGTCGACGAGGAGGTCCTCAAGCACTCCCGCCAGGTGATGAAGCGCGGCGCCGCGGCCCAGGCGGCGTGGACCACCACGTTCGACGCGTGGGCGCAGGCCAACCCGGAACGCAAGGCGCTCTGGGACCGGACGGCCCTGCGCCAGCTCCCCGAGGGCTGGGCCGACGCGCTGCCGACCTTCCCGGCCGACGCCAAGGGCGTCGCCACCCGGGCCGCCTCCGGCAAGGTGCTGGAGGCCCTCGCCCCGGTGCTGCCGGAGCTCTGGGGCGGCTCCGCCGACCTGGCGGAGAGCAACAACACCACCATGAAGGGTGAGCCGTCGTTCATCCCGGCGGTACACGCGACCAAGGACTTCCCCGGCGACGAATACGGCCGCACCCTGCACTTCGGCATCCGCGAGCACGCCATGGGCGCGATCCTCAACGGCATCGCCCTGCACGGCGGCACCCGCCCGTACGGCGGCACCTTCCTGGTGTTCAGCGACTACATGCGGCCCTCGGTGCGGCTCGCCGCGCTGATGAAGCTGCCGGTGGTCTACGTCTGGACGCACGACTCGATCGGCCTCGGTGAGGACGGCCCGACCCACCAGCCGGTGGAGCACCTGACCGCGCTGCGCGCCATCCCCGGCCTGGACGTGGTCCGCCCGGCCGACGCCAACGAGACCGTGTGGGCGTGGCGGCAGGCCCTGGAGCACACCGACCGGCCGACCGCGCTGGCACTCAGCCGCCAGGCGCTGCCGACCCTGGACCGCACCGAGCTGGCCGGCGCCGAGGGCGCCGCCAAGGGCGGCTACGTGCTCGCCGAGGCGTCCACCGGCAGCCCGCAGGTGATCCTCGTCGGCACCGGCTCCGAGGTGCAGCTCTGCCTCACCGCCCGCGAGCGGCTGGAGGCCGACGGCACCCCCACCCGGGTCGTCTCCATGCCCTGCCAGGAGTGGTTCTTCGCGCAGGACGAGGCGTACCGGGAGTCGGTCCTGCCGCGCGGGGTAAAGGCTCGGGTGAGCGTGGAGGCGGGCATCGCCATGTCCTGGCGGGGGATCGTCGGGGACAGCGGCGAGAGCGTGAGCCTGGAGCACTACGGGGCGAGCGCCCCGCACACCGTGCTCTTCGAGCAGTTCGGGTTCACCCCCGACCGGATCGTGGCCGCCGCGCACGCGGCACTGACCCGGGTGGGCGACATCACCGGTTACACGACCGGCAACTGAGGGGAGCGTGGACGGCATGACCGACAGGCTGGGTGAGCTGAGCGCCACGGGTGTGGCGATCTGGCTCGACGACCTTTCCCGGGTACGACTGAGCTCCGGCGGGCTGGACCAGCTGCGCCGGGAGAAGCACCTGGTCGGGGTCACCTCCAACCCGACCATCTTCGCCAAGGCACTGAGCGCCGCCGACGAGTACGACTGGCAGCTCAAGGACCTGGCAATCCGCGGGGTGGACGTCGAAGAGGCGGTCCGCATGCTCACCACGTACGACGTGCGGTGGGCCTGCGACGTGATGCGCCCGGCGTACGACGCCAGCGCGGGAGTCGACGGCCGGGTTTCCATCGAGGTGGACCCGCGGCTGGCCCACGAGACGGAGAAGACCGTCGCCGAGGCCGGGGCGCTGTGGTGGCTGATCGACCGGCCCAACCTGTTCATCAAGATCCCCGCCACCGAGGCGGGGCTGCCGGCGATCACCGCCACCCTGGCCCAGGGGATCAGCGTCAACGTCACCCTGATCTTCGGCCTGGACCGATACTCGCAGGTCATGGAGGCGTTCCTCGCCGGCCTGGAGCAGGCGAAGGCGAACGGCCACGACCTGGCCAAGATCGGCTCGGTCGCGTCGTTCTTCGTCTCCCGGGTCGACAGCGAGGTGGACAAGAGACTTGATCGGATGGCCGGCGAGGCCGCGGACCCGGCAGGCAAGGAGCGTGCGCTGGGACTGAAGGGACGCGCCGCCATCGCCAACGCCCGACTCGCGTACGAGCGCTACTGCGAGGTCTTCGCCTCCGACCGGTGGCAGGCCCTCGCCGACGCCGGCGCCCACCCGCAGCGTCCGCTCTGGGCCTCCACCTCGACCAAGAACCCCGACTACCGCGACGTCATGTACGTCGAGCAGCTGATCGCCTCCGGCACGGTCAACACCATGCCGGAGGCGACCATCCACGCCTTCGCCGACCACGGAGAGGTGCGGTCCGACACCATCACCGGCTGCTTCGACGACGCCCACAAGGTCTTCACCGACCTCCAGGCGGTCGGCGTGGACATGGCCGACGTGATCGCCGTCCTCGAACGGGAGGGCGTGGAGAAGTTCGAGGCCAGCTGGGTGGAGCTGCTCGACGGGGTGCGGAAGTCCCTCACCGAGGCGGCCCGGGGCACCGGGACGCCGGGGCAGGCCGCCAAGGGCAACGCTCGGGCCGCCGAGCAGGCCGGGGGCAACGCGTGACGGACGGCGTCGGAAGCGCCCCGGGGCACCGCCCCGGGACGCCCCGCGCCGCGATCGCCCACCCGGACCCGGGTGGCGTCGCCAGCGACCTGTTGGCCGGCCCGGCGGACGCCGCCGCCGGGCTGGCCGTACGCGGCGCGGACGCGGTCGACCCCGCCGCCTCCGCGTCGATACGCGACACCCTGATCGCCCGGGACGTCCCCGCCCGGCTCGCCGCCAAGGACCCCACCCTCTGGGGACCCGGGGCCGAGACCGGGGCGAAGGTACGCCTCGGCTGGCTGGACACCCACCGGCGCAGCCGGGAGCTGCTCCCCCAGCTCGCCGAGCTGATCGAGGAGCTGGCCGACCTGGACCACGTGGTGCTCGCCGGGATGGGCGGCTCGTCGCTCGCCCCGGAGACCATCGCCCGGACCCTTGGCCGGCCGCTGACCGTGCTGGACACCACCGATCCCGGGCAGGTCCGGGCGGCCCTCGCCGACCGGCTCGACCGCACCGTGGTGGTGCTCGCCAGCAAGTCCGGCTCGACGGTGGAGACGGACAGCCTCCGGCGGGCGTACTGGCACGCGTTCCTCGACGCCGGGATGACCGAGGCGGAGGCCGCCCGGCACTTCGTGGTGGTCACCGACCCGGGTTCGCCGCTGGAGGCGGTCGCCGCGGAGATGGGCGTGGTCACCATCGTCGCCGACCCGGACGTGGGCGGGCGATACTCGGCGCTCACCGCGTTCGGCCTGGTCCCCTCGGCACTGGCCGGGGTCGCCGTGGCCGACCTCCTGGACGACGCCGACGCGCTGGCCGGCCCGCTGGCCCACCACCGGGACAATCCGGGCCTGGCCCTCGGGGTGGCGTTCGGCGCGGCGGCCGCCACCGGCCGGGGCACGGTCGCCCTGGTGGCCGACGGCACCGGCGTCGACGGGCTGGGCGACTGGGCCGAGCAGTTGCTCGCCGAGTCGACCGGCAAGGCCGGAATGGGGATCCTGCCCGTCGTGGTGGAGTCGCCGGACGCCCCCGGCGCCACCGGCCCGGGCATCCTCACCGTGAGCTTCGGCGGGGCCCTCGCCCCGGGCGTGGTGCCGCCCGGCGCCGCCGACGTCGCGGTCAACGGCCCCCTCGGCGCCCAGTTCCTCACCTGGGAGTACGCCACCGCTATCGCCGCGGCGGTGCTGGGCGTCGACCCGTTCGACCAGCCCGACGTCGCCGAGAGCAAGGAGCACTGCGCCCGTATCCTCGCCACCGGTCCGGCGGTGGAGACACCGTCGTTCACCGAGGGCGCGGTCGAGGCGTACGCCCCGGCCGGCGCCCCCGCCGACCTGGCCGACGCGCTGCGTTGGCTGCTCGACGGGCTCACCGGCGACGGCTACCTCGCGGTGACGGCGTACCTCGACCGGCAGGCGGACGCGGCGGTGGCCGGGCTGCGCCAACTGCTGGCCCGGGCCACCGCACGACCGGTCACCTTCGGGTGGGGGCCACGGTCCCTGCACTCGACCGGGCAGTACCACAAGGGCGGCCCCCCGGTCGGCAGCCACCTTCAGGTGACCGGCGCCGTCACCGACGATCTGCCGGTGCCCGGCCGCCCGTACACCTTCGGGGAACTGCAGGCGGCCCAGGCGGCCGGCGACCGGCAGGCCCTGGCCGACCGGGGGCGACCCGTGCTACGCCTGCACCTGACCGAGCGGGCGGCGGGCGTCGCCCAGCTGCTGGATGCTGCCGGACGGACACGGACGTGACGATGATTGACGTTGACGTGACATCAGCGGAGCGAGGAGGAAGCGTGAACCCGCTGCGCGACCCTCAGGACAGACGGCTGCCACGGATCCCGGAGCCGTGCGCTCTGGTGATCTTCGGGGTCACCGGTGACCTGGCCCGCAAGAAGCTCCTGCCGGCGGTCTACGACCTGGCGAACCGGGGGCTGCTGCCGCCCGGTTTCGTGGTCCTGGGCTTCGCCCGGCGGGACTGGGGCGACGGCGACTTCGAGTCGCTGGCCTACGAGGCGGCGAAGAAGAACGCCCGCACCCCGTGGCGGGAGGAGGTCTGGGCGCGGCTGGCCGGCCACATCAAGTTCGTCGGCGGCTCGTTCGACGACGACGCCGCCTTCGACCAGCTCGCCGCCACCCTCGACGAGCTGCGGGACACCCAGGGCATCCCCGGCAACGCCGCCTTCTACTTCTCCATCCCCCCGGCGGCCTTCCCCGTGGTGCTCAAGCAGCTCGCCCGGACGGGCATGGCCGACAACGCCAAGTCCGGCGGCTGGCGCCGGGTGGTGGTGGAGAAGCCGTTCGGCAACGACCTGCCCTCGGCCAAGTCGCTCAACGACCTGGTCGACGACGTCTTCACCCGCAAGGACGTCTTCCGGATCGACCACTACCTGGGCAAGGAGACCGTCCAGAACATCCTCGCCCTGCGGTTCGCCAACAACCTGTTCGAGCCGCTGTGGAACTCGAAGTACGTCGACTCGGTGCAGATCACCATGGCCGAGGACGTCGGTATCGGCAGCCGCGCCGGCTTCTACGACTCGGCCGGCGCCGCCCGGGACGTGCTCCAGAACCACCTGCTGCAACTGCTCGCCCTGGTGGCGATGGAGGAGCCGACCAGCTTCGACGCCGACGAGATCCGCGCCGAGAAGCTGAAGGTGCTCAAGGCCATCACGGTGCCCGGCGACATCTCCCGGGACACCGTCCGGGGCCAGTACCTGCCCGGCTGGGTCGGCGGCGAGCGGGCCGTCGGCTACCTGGATGAGAAGGACATCCCGGAGAACTCCACCACCGAGACGTACGTCGCCGTCAAGCTCGGCATCCAGAACCGGCGCTGGGCGGGGGTGCCGTTCTACATCCGGGCCGGCAAGCGGCTGCCCCGGCGGGTCACCGAGGTGGCGATCATCTTCAAGACGGCACCGCACCTGCCGTTCGACCCGGCCGACGTGGAGTCGCTCGGCAACAACCAGCTCGTCATCCGGGTCCAGCCCGACGAGGGCGTGGTCCTGAAGTTCGGCTCGAAGGTGCCGGGCACCGCCATGGAGGTTCGCGACATCGCGATGGACTTCCAGTACGGCGAGGCGTTCACCGAGTCCAGCCCCGAGGCGTACGAACGGCTGGTGCTGGACGTGCTGATCGGTGACCGGACGCTGTTCCCGGACGCCGCCGAGGTGGAGCAGAGCTGGCAGGTGGTGGACCCGCTGGAGCGCGCCTGGACGGGCCACAAACCGGAGCCGTACCGGGCCGGCGAGTGGGGCCCGCGGGCAGCGGACGAGATGCTGGCCCGCGACGGCCGGTCCTGGCGGCGGGCATGACCGAGCAGACCTGGAGGATCCGTTGATCGGGCTGTGGGACACCACCGGCAACGAGGTGGTCAAGGCGCTCGCCGCCGAACGGCGCAGCGCGGGCGGGGTGGCCAGCGGCATGGCGCTCACCCTGATCGTCGTGGTGGACGAGAAGCGGGTACGGGAGGCGGAGGCGGCGGCGACCATAGCCGCCGCGGCCCACCCGTGCCGGCTGCTCGTGGTGGTCCGCTCGGAGGTCGAGCGGGACCGCAACCGCCTGGACGCGGAGATCGTCGTCGGCGGCCGGCTCGGCCCGTGCGAGGCGGTGGTGACCCGGATGTACGGCCGCCTCGCGCTGCACGCCGAGTCGGTGGTGATGCCGCTGCTGGTGCCGGACGTGCCGGTGGTGACGTGGTGGCACGGCGAGCCGCCGGAGGAGATCGCGACCGACTTCCTCGGCGTGGTGGCGGACCGGCGGATCACCGACTCGGCGCAGGCCGCCGACCCGGTCGCCGCGCTGCGGCAGCGGGCCGTGGACTACGCTCCGGGCGACACCGACCTGGCCTGGACCCGGATCACCCCGTGGCGCACCCTGGTCGCCGGGGCGTTCGACACCGCCGAGTACGGGATCACCGAGGCGACGGTGGTGGCGCCGCGCAGGGATCCGACGGCGGCGCTGATGCGCGGCTGGCTCGCCGCCCGGCTGCACATCGACCCGGTCTGGGAGCCCACCGACGAGTTCCCCCGGATGCGCGAGGTGGGGCTGCGCTGCGCCAACGGCGACGAGCTGGTGCTGACCCGGGAGGACAGCATGGCGACCTTCCGGCGTACCGGCCAGGAGGACCGGGCCCTGCCGCTGGTCCGCCGCCCGCTCGGCGACGAGCTGGCCGAGGAACTGCGCCGCCTCGACGCCGACCAGGTCTACGCGGAGGCGCTCGGCGCGGTCGCCGGCATCTCCGGGCTGGATCAGCGCCCCGGCAAGCGAGTGCACGTGTGGAAGGATCCGGCGACCGCTCAACGGGCTGAGGCCGGGGTCACCGCGCACGCCGGCGCGACCGCCAACGGGTGAGCCGGCCCGCCGTCACGGCGAAAACACGGACCGAACGGCGGTCGGACAGTCAGGTGACCGCCGTGGGGCGGTCGGAACACGAAGGCACGACATGAGTGAGGCGAGTGTCGCCGTACACGCCGACCCCGACCTGCTGGCGCAGGCGGTGGCGGCCCGGTTGGTGGTGAAGCTGCTCGACGCGCAGGCGGATCGGGGCCAGGCGTCGGTGGTGCTGACCGGCGGGCGGATCGCCGCGGCGGTGTACCGGGCGGTGGTGCGGCTACCGGCCCGGGACGCGGTCGACTGGTCCCGGGTCGACCTCTGGTGGGGCGACGAGCGGTTCCTGCCGGCCGGCGACCCGGAGCGCAACGAGACGCAGGCCCGGGAGGCGCTGCTGGCCGTGCTGCCGCTGGACCCGACGCGGGTGCATCCGATGCCGGCCGCCGACGGGCCGGCCGGCAACGACCCGGAGGCGGCCGCCGCCGGGTACGCCGAGGAACTCGCCCGGGCCGCCCGGCCGGGAAACGCCACGCTGCCCCACTTCGACGTGCTGATGCTCGGCGTCGGCGAGGACGGGCATGTGGCGTCGGTCTTTCCTGAGCACCCGGTACACCACGACAACCGGCCGGTCAGCGCGGTACGCGGCAGCCCGAAGCCGCCGCCGGTGCGGACCACGCTGACCCTGCCGGCGATCAACACCGCCGAGGAGGTCTGGCTGGTGGCCGCCGGCGCGGACAAGGCCCGGGCGGTGGGCATGGCTCTCGCCGGCGCCGGGCCGGTGCAACTGCCGGCGGCCGGGGTGCACGGGGTGTCCCGTACCCTCTGGCTGCTCGACCGGGCGGCGGCGGCCGACGTGCCGCCCCGCTTCCGCAGCCTGCGCTGACCGGTGAGGAGGGGCCCCTTAACGCCTGCGGTACAGCAGGGGTCCCTTCCCAACTGGCGACCTGGTCGGCGACGCCGTGGCTCAGGACCGGCCGCGACGGCGGGCCAGCGTGGCCAGGGCCTCGGCGAGGAGCGCCTCCGCCTGCTCCGGGGTACGCCGCTCCTGCACGTACGCCAGGTGGGTCTTGTAGGGCTCCGCGCGGTGCCCGCCCGGCGGGTTCCCCCGGTCCGGCCCGGCCGGCTGGCCGCAGCGCGGGCACTCCCACGCCGGCGGCGTCTCCGCCTCGGCGGCGATGAGGAACTGCACGCGGTGGGCGTTGCGGCACCAGTAGGTGACCGGGCGGCGTGGGGCCGGCTCGATGAACCGGTCGAAGCGCTCGGGGGCGGAACCGATCCGGGTGCCGCGGATGACGTTGCCATTCGGCACTGCTTGCTCCTGTCGTCGGAGGGGGCCGCCGCGCGGGGGGACGGGCGACGGGCGACGCGGTGCAGCGCAAAAAGAATCTGCGCGCGATCCGTGACGGACCGCGCGCAGATTGTACGACTCGACGGGCTGCTCAGGCTCCGCTGCTGAGCTGGAGGCGGAGCCAGAGCCCGATCCCGACGATGCACGCGAACCAGACGATCCCGACCAGAACGGTGTAGCGGTCGAGGTTCTTCTCGGCGACCGAGGAGCCGGCCAGGCTGGAGCTGACCCCACCGCCGAACATGCTCGACAGGCCGCCGCCCTTGCCGCGGTGGAGCAGGATCAGCAGGGTGAGCAGCACGCTCGTGATGACCAACAACACGATCATCGTGTACGCGAACCAGATCGGCATGGCGGGGGTCAATCCTCTCGTTGCGATCACTGCCCGTCCTGTCGGGCACGGTGGCACCGACCGTTGGACGGGCAGCGTCAAGGATAGCGAGCGATCAGCGAGCGATGTGCTCCGGGAACCGGCAGATCTGCGCGAACTCCTCGGCGTCCAGGCTGGCGCCACCGATCAGCGCCCCGTCCACGTCCGGCTGGCTCATGATCGCGGCGATGTTCGCCGCCTTGACCGAGCCGCCGTAGAGGATCCGGACCTGCTGGGCGGTCGCCTCGTCGAAGGTCTCGCCGAGCCGCTTGCGAACCTCGCCGCAGACCTCCTGGGCGTCCTCCGGGGTCGCCGTCTTGCCGGTGCCGATCGCCCAGACCGGCTCGTACGCCACGACGACCTTGGTGACCTGCTCCGCGGTGAGCCCCCGGAGCGCGCCGTCGAGCTGGTCGCAGCAGTGCGGCACGTGCCGCAGCTGCTCCCGGACCTCCAGGCCCTCGCCGATGCACAGGATCGGGGTGAGCCCGTTGGACAGCGCGGCGTTCACCTTGTCGTTGACCAGCGCGTCGTCCTCCTGGTGGTACTGCCGCCGCTCGGAGTGGCCGACCACGACATAGGTGCAGCCCAGCTTGGCGAGCATCGGCCCGGAGATGTCCCCGGTGTACGCGCCCGACTGGTACGGCGACAGGTCCTGCGCGCCGTAGCCGATCAGCAGCTTGTCGCCGTCCACCGCGGTCTGCACGGTCCGCAGGTCGGTGAAGGGCGGCAGGACCACCGTCTCGACGTCGGTGAGCTGCTGCTCGGTGAGGCTCGCGGCCAGCTTCTGCACCAGCAGGTTGGCCTCAAGGTGGTTGAGATTCATCTTCCAGTTGCCGGCCATCAACGGCCGACGGGGGGTGCTCGCCATTCAGCTCTCCAGGGCCGCGATGCCGGGGAGGGTCTTGCCCTCCAGGTATTCCAGGGAGGCGCCGCCACCGGTGGAGATGTGATCGAAAGCAGCCTCGTCCAGGCCCAGCGCCCGGACCGCGGCGGCAGAATCACCGCCACCGACCACACTGAACGCGTCCGCCTTGGTGATCGCCTCGGCGACACCCCGGGTGCCGTTGGCGAAGGCAGCCATCTCGAACACGCCCATCGGGCCGTTCCAGAAGATGGTCTTCGCCTGGGACAGCGCGGCCGCGAAGCCGGCCACCGTCTCCGGGCCGATGTCCAGGCCCAGCCGGTGGCTCGGGATGCCGTCGGCGGGCACGGTGTCGTGCGCGGCGTCCGGGGCGAAGGCGTCCGCCGCCACCACGTCGACCGGGAGCATGATCTTGCCCGGCGCGCGTTCCATGAGGTTGCGGCAGGTCTCGACCATCTCCTCCTCCAGCAGCGAGGAGCCCACCTCGTGGCCCTGCGACTTGAGGAAGGTGAAGCACATCCCGCCGCCGATGAGCAGCCGGTCGACCGTGGGCAGCAGCGCCTCGATCACGGCGAGCTTGTCGGAGACCTTGGAACCGCCCAGCACCACCACGTACGGCCGGTCCGGGTCGGCGGTCAGCCTGCTGAGCACCTCCACCTCGCGCAGCACCAGCCGGCCGGCGACGTGCGGCAGCCGGGCCGGCACGTCGTGGACGCTGGCGTGCTTGCGGTGCACGGCGCCGAAGGCGTCGTCGACGTACGCCTCACCGAAGGCGGCGAGCTGGTCGGCGAAAGCGCCCCGCTCGGCGTCGTCCTTGCTGGTCTCTCCCTTGTTGAAGCGGAGGTTCTCCAGCAGCGCGACCTGACCGTCGGCCAGCCCCTGCACGCAGGCGCGGGCCGAGTCGCCGACGGTGTCCTCGGCGAAGTGCACCGGGGCGCCGAGCAGTTCGCCGAGCCGCCCGGCGACCGGACGCAGGCTGAACTGCGGGTCCGGCGCGCCCTTCGGCCGACCCAGGTGCGAACAGACGACCACCTTGGCGCCGGCCTGGACCAACGCGCTCAGGGTCGGCAGCACAGCCCGGATCCGACCGTCGTCCGTGATCTCACCCGTCTGCTTGTCGAGCGGGACGTTCAGGTCGGCGCGCACCAGCACGCGCCGACCCGACACCCCCTCGGCGAGCAGATCGTCGAGGTTGCGGATGCTCACAGCGAGCTACCCACCAGCTTGACCAGGTCGACGAGGCGGTTCGAGTAGCCCCACTCGTTGTCGTACCAGCCGACGACCTTGACCTGGTTGCCGATCACCTTGGTCAGCGGCGCGTCGTAGATGCACGACGCCGGGTCGGTGACGATGTCGGCGGAGACGATCGGGTCCTCGTTGTAGACCAGGATGCCCTTGAGCGGGCCGGCCGCGGCGGCCTTCATCGCGGCGTTGACCTCGTCCACGGTGGTCTCCCGGCCGACCGTGACGGTCAGGTCGGTGGCGGAGCCGGTCGGGATCGGCACCCGCAGCGCGTAACCGTCCAGCTTGCCCTTCAGCTCCGGCAGGACCAGGCCGATCGCCTTCGCGGCACCGGTCGAGGTCGGCACGATGTTGAGCGCGGCGGCCCGGGCCCGGCGCAGGTCCTTGTGCGGCGCGTCCTGCAGGTTCTGGTCCTGCGTGTACGCGTGGATGGTGGTCATCAGGCCCTGCTGGACGCCGAACGTGTCCTGCAGCACCTTCGCCATCGGGGCGAGGCAGTTGGTGGTGCAGGAGGCGTTCGAGATGATGGTGTGCTTGGCCGGGTCGTACTGGTCCTGGTTGACGCCCATGACCACGGTGACGTCCTCGTTCTTCGCCGGCGCGGAGATGATGACCTTCTTGGCCCCGCCGTCGATGTGCGCCTTCGCCTTGGTGGCGTCGGTGAAGAAACCGGTGGACTCGATGACGACATCGACGCCGGCCTCGCCCCACGGCAGCTTGGCCGGGTCCTTCTCGGCGTACGCCTTGATGGTGTGGCCGCCCACGCTGATCTCGTCGTCGGTGGCCTTCACCTCGTGCGGGAGGCGCCCCAGGATGCTGTCGTACTTGACAAGGTGGGCGAGCGTCGCGTTGTCGGTCAGGTCGTTGACCGCCACGACCTCGATGTCAGCACCGGACGCCAGCACTGCCCGGAAGAAGTTGCGGCCGATGCGGCCGAAGCCGTTGATGCCAACCCGGATGGTCACAGGTCCCATCTCCTCGCGTTCTGGTCCGCCGGCGTCAGACCTGGGCCGGCGGAGGTGTGTGCGCCGACCGTTGGAGCCGGCCGTTGACGGTTCATCTCGGCCACCCCGCCGCGGTCCTCAGGACCTGACCGCCCGAGGCGGTGAGTACGGCGAGGAGTGCCTTGTGTCGGCCCCCTTGCCGTACGCAGCGACCTTATCCGAGCGCGCGACGTCGCGCTGCGGCGGGTGGTGAATCCCGCCAGCGGAATGACGCCCCACCGTCCTATCAGACCACGAGCATGTCGGGCGTGACGGCCGCTTCGGTATCCGGGATGCCCAGGTCCCTGGCCCGCTTGTCGGCCAGCGCGAGCAGCCGGCGGATCCGGCCCGCGATCGCGTCCTTGGTCAGCGGCGGCTCGGCGAGGGCGCCCAGCTCCTCCAGCGAGGCCTGCCGGTGCTCCAGACGCAGCCGCCCGGCCGAGGTGAGGTGGTCGGGGGCGTCGTCGGCGAGGATCTCCAGCGCCCGGGTGACCCGGGCGGCGGCGGCCACCGCGGCCCGGGCCGACCGGCGCAGGTTGGCGTCGTCGAAGTTGGCCAGCCGGTTGGCGGTGGCCCGCACCTCGCGGCGCACCCGCCGCTCCTCCCAGGCCAGCACGCTGGAGTGGGCCCCTATCCGGGTGAGCAGGGCGGCGATCGCGTCGCCGTCCTTGACCACCACCCGGTCCACGTTCCGCACCTCGCGGTTCTTCGCGGTGATCCCGATCCGCCGGGCGGCGCCGACCAGGGCGAGCGCCGACTCCGGCCCCGGGCAGGTGATCTCCAGCGCGCTGGAGCGGCCCGGCTCGGTCAGCGAGCCGTGCGCCATGAACGCCCCCCGCCAGGCGGAGACCGCGCAGCAGACGTTGGCGGCGACCACGTGCGGCGGCAGCCCGCGCACGGGACGGCCACGCACATCCAGCAGACCGGTCTGGCGCGCCAGCGCCTCCCCGTCCTTCACCACCCGTACGATGAAGTGGCTGCCCTTGCGCAGCCCGCCGGAGGCGAGCACGTGGATCTCGCTCGGATAACCGTAGACCTCGGCGACCTCCCGGCGGAGCCGCCGGGCGACCGCGCCGGTGTCCAGCTCCGCCTCGACCACCACGCGACCCGACACGATGTGCAGGCCGCCCGCGAAGCGCAGCAGGGCGGCCATCTCCGCCCGCCGGCAACAGGGCTTGGGCACGTCGACCCGACTCAGCTCGTCCTTGACCGCAGCCGTCATCGCCATAGTGCGCCCCCTCACGGACCGGTACCGGCGTGTCGCCGGTGATTACGTACGTGTCTAACGATCGGCGCCCAGGACAGGCACCAGGGCGGCACCCAGGGCGGCTGGATCATGTCGGGGTGTGCCGTCGCGGACGGCGATGGGGGCGAGGACCAGCCGGGCACCCAGTGATTCTGCCGCACCTTCGACCGCCACGGGATCACCCACCGCCTTCGAGTCCGCCAGCACCATGTCCACCTTCAGCTCGGACAGGTAGCGCCGCAGGGTGTCCAGATGGTCGGCCAGGGAGAGCCCGAGGGTCTCCTTCTCCGCCACCAGGTTGAGCGTCACCAGCCGCCGCGCCGGACTGGAGACGATCGCGTCGGCCAGCCCCGGCACCAGCAGGTGCGGCAGTACGCTGGTGTACCAGCTGCCCGGCCCGAAGATCAGCCAGTCGGCCCGGCGTACCGCGGCCACCGCCTCGGCGCAGGCGGCCGGCGCGACGGGGGTGAGCCGCAGCGCCTCGACCCGGCCGGTGGTGACCGCCACCTGGTGCTGGCCCCGCACCGTGCGTGCCTCGTCGGGGCGGTCCGGGTCGGCGCCGCGCACCCGGGCCACGATGTTGACCGGCTGACGCGACATCGGCAGCACCCGGCCGACCGCGCCGAGCATCGCGCCGGCGTGGTCGAGCGCCGCCACCGGGTCGCCGAACAGCTCCATCAGCCCGTGCAGCACCAGGTTGCCGACCGCGTGCCCGACGAGCACGTCGGCCGCCGCCCCGCCGGCGACCGGGTCCGCCGCGGTGGCGAAACGGTGCTGGAAAAGGCCGGCGGTGCGCTGGGTGGCCGGGTGGTCGCCGGCCAGCGCGACCAGCGCCTGCCGGAGATCCCCCGGGGGCAGCCCGCCGCGCTCGGCCCGTAAGCGGCCGCTGGAGCCGCCGTCGTCGCCCACCGTGACCACGGCGGTGATGTCCAGGTCCAACTCGGGTACGCAGTGCCGCAGTGCCCGCAGGGACGCCGAGAGCCCGTGCCCGCCGCCGAAGGCGACCACCCTGACCGGCCTCATTCCCGCCCCAGGTCCCGGTGCTGGGCGTTCGCGGCGATGCCGGACTGACGCAGCCGGGCGGCCAGTTCCTCGGCGATCGCGACGCTGCGGTGCTTGCCGCCGGTGCAGCCGACGGCGACGGTCAGGTAGCGCTTCCCCTCCCGCTCGAAGCCGGCGGTGGTGGCGTTGACCAGGTCGGCGTACCCGGTCACGAAGGCCTCGGCACCCTCCTGGCCCAGCACGTACGCGCTGACGGCCGCCTCGCGCCCGGTATGCTCGCGCAACTCCTGCACCCAGTACGGGTTGGGCAGGAACCGGGCGTCCATCACGAAGTCGGCGTCCGGGGGGAGGCCGTACTTGAAGCCGAACGAGAGCACCGTGATCCGCAGCCGGCGGGAGTCCTCCCCGCCGAACAGTTCCTCGACCCGCCGCCGCAACTGGTTGACGTTGAGGTGGCTGGTGTCGATGATCACATCAGCCTGGTCCCGGGCCTCCTCCAGCAGGGCACGCTCGACGGCGATCCCGTCGGCCAGCCGCCCGTCGCCCTGCAACGGGTGGGAGCGCCGGACGCTCTCGAACCGACGGATCAGCACCTCGTCGTCGGCGTCGACGAAGACCACCCGGGGCTGGAAGCCACGCTCGCGCAGCTCCCGGATCGCCCCGGCCAGGTCGGTGGAGAAGGCGCGCGAGCGCACGTCCAGCACCATCGCCGTACGCCGGGTCGCGCCGCCGGCCTTGAAGGCCAGCTCGGCCATGTCGAGCATGAGCGCCTGGGGCAGGTTGTCGACGACGTAGAAGCCGACGTTCTCCAGTGCCCGGGCGACCGTGCTCCGGCCGCCGCCGGAGAGGCCGGTGACCACCACCAGGGTGGTGTCCGCCTCGGCCGGCCCCGGCCGGCTCACGGCTGTCTCCGTACCGGCCGGTACCAGGTCTCCCGCCGTCCGCGCCTCGCTCACCTGCTACACCCCCAAGCTGTGGCGCCGCGACCCGTCGGCCGCGCGTGGTCAGTCTGCGACTCTAACGGCTGCGCCCCCGTACGGGATTCCACGGGGTGACGACCGGAACAGCGACTTGTCCGGTTTGCCAGCGACTGTCCCTGGCCTGTCGTACTGCCGACAGCCCGACCGGCCCGTCCGCCCGGTCCACGGCGCGCGGCCGCCGCGTCCGGGTGCTGTCGCAGGACGCTCGTAGACTGCGCGGATGGTCTCCCCCACCGATCAGCGGACCGAGGACGCCCTGCGGGTGCTGCGCCGGGTGTTCGGCTACGACGCCTTCCGGGGCTTCCAGCAGGAGGTCGTCGAGCACGTGGTGGCCGGCGGCGACGCGCTGGTGCTGATGCCGACCGGGGGCGGCAAGTCGCTCTGCTACCAGATCCCCGCGCTGGTCCGTGACGGCGTCGCGGTGGTGATCTCCCCGCTGATCGCGCTCATGCAGGACCAGGTCGACGCGCTCACCGCGGTCGGCGTCCGCGCCGGGTTCCTCAACTCGACCCAGGACCTCACCGAGCGGCGGCGGGTGGAGGCGGCCTTCCTCGCCGGGGAGTTGGACCTGCTCTACCTCGCCCCGGAGGCGCTTGCCGTCCGCTCCACCGTCGCCCTGTTGGAACGCGGACGGGTCGGGTTGTTCGCGATCGACGAGGCGCACTGCGTCTCGCAGTGGGGGCACGACTTCCGTCCCGACTACCTCAACCTGTCGATGCTGCACGAGCGCTGGCCGCGGGTGCCGCGGATCGCGCTCACCGCCACCGCGACCGGGGCCACCCGCACCGAGATCGCCACCCGGCTCCAGCTCACCGACGCCCGCCACTTCGTGGCCAGCTTCGACCGGCCCAACATCCAGTACCGGATCGTGCCCAAGCGGGAGCCGCGCAAGCAGCTGCTGAGCCTGCTGCGCGACGAACACCCCGGCGACGCCGGGATCGTCTACTGCCTGTCCCGTGCCTCGGTGGAGAAGACCGCCGAGTTCCTGGTGGCCAACGGCGTGCCGGCGCTGCCGTACCACGCCGGGCTGGACGCGGCCACCCGGGCGGCCAACCAGCAGCGCTTCCTGCGCGAGGACGGGCTGGTCATGGTCGCCACCATCGCGTTCGGCATGGGCATCGACAAGCCCGACGTACGCTTCGTCGCCCACCTGGACCTGCCCAAGTCGGTGGAGGGCTACTACCAGGAGACCGGCCGCGCCGGGCGGGACGGCCTGCCGTCGACCGCCTGGCTGGCGTACGGCCTCCAGGACGTGGTCCAGCAGCGGAAGATGATCGAGACCTCCGAGGGCGACCTGGCGCACCGGCGCAACCTGGCCGCCCACCTCGACGCGATGCTGGCCCTCTGCGAGACGGTCCGCTGCCGCCGGGCGCAGCTCCTCGAATACTTCGGCGAGACCGAGGCGGCGGGCTGCGGCAACTGCGACACCTGCCTGGAGCCGCCCGAGTCCTGGGACGGCACCGTCGCCGCGCAGAAGCTGCTCTCCACCGTCTATCGGCTGGACCGGGAACGCAACCAGCGGTTCGGCGCCGGACACAGCATCGACATCCTGCTCGGCAAGCACACCGACAAGGTCGACCAGTACGGTCACGACTCGCTGACCACCTTCGGCATCGGCAGCGAACTGCGCGAGGCGGAGTGGCGGGGCGTGGTGCGGCAACTGCTCGCCGAGGGCCTGCTGGCGGTCGAGGGCGACTACGGCACGCTCGCGCTGACCGAGGCGAGCGCCGAGGTGCTGGGCCGCCGGCGTACGGTCACCATGCGGCGGGAACCGGAGAAGCCGGCGTCCACCCGGTCGGCGAAGCCCCGAGGCGCGGCCACCGTCGTCGCCGAGCTCTCCCCCGACGCGGCGCCGGTCTTCGAGCGGCTGCGGGCCTGGCGGGCGGCCACCGCCAAGGAGCAGGGTGTGCCCGCGTACGTCATCTTCCACGACGCGACCCTGCGGCAGATCGCCACCGAAGCGCCGGCCTCGCTGGCCGAACTGTCCCGGGTCAGCGGCGTCGGCGAGAACAAGCTCGCCAAGTACGGCGAGGCGATCCTCGGCGTGCTGGTCGAGGACTGACCGGAGACGCCGAAGGGCCCGACCCCCGTTCGGGGTCGGGCCCTTCGTCACCGCCTCAGGTCAGGAGCTGTAGCCACGGCTGGCGATCCAGTGCGCCAGGGCGTCCACGTCCATCCGGTACGAGGCCATGTTCGGGTTGGCCGAGTCGGCGATCGTCACGGTCTTCCCACCGTCGCGGTAGCCCACCACGCTGATGTAGTGGCCACCCTCGAAGGAGTGGGTGTTGCCGTCGATGTCGGTCGCGGTGCCCGCGATGTTGGCCACCACGGCCCGGCCGTCGTCCACGGCCTTCACGACGTCGGCGCGCAGCTGGTCAACGTGCTTGGCGTCGACCTTGTCGACCGGCATCTCGGTGCTGTGGTACGCGTTGCGACCGGTCTCCTTGTTCAGCACCGGGGTGATGTCGTTGATGCTGTTGGTGCCGTTCTCGGTGGTGCCCATCTCCTTGGCCATGGCGTCGACGTTGATGTCCTTGCCCTGGACGGAGAGGGCGTTACGGGTGGCGGCGGGGCCGCAGTAGTAGAAGTTCGGCTGCGCCTCGTAGCGGACGTTCAGCTCGCGCTGGGCGGGCTTGGCGTCGGCGGCGTGCGCGGCGATCGCGGGGCCGGCGATGCCACCGGCGGTGGCGACGAAGCCAGCAGCGGTCAGGACGGTGTTACGCAGCATGGTGTTCTTACGCATGATGATCAAAGCCTTTCGCTCGGGGGTACGCGACACGCCCGCAAGGGGGTGCGGGTGCCACGGGTGAAAGGAAAATCTGGGGATCCGGGGCCCGGCGGCGTGACCTGCTCGGGCGGCCCGGGGATGTAACGACCGGCGGCGGGCGGTGATTCCCACGGCCTTACCGGCTCGGGACTGCCGCGGTCCGGGGAGGTAACCGCCGGGGCGGGCCGATGATTCCCACCGGCGGGGGTTCCCGCGGGGCCACCGGCTGGCGGGACCAGTGTCGCGGTCCCGGGGATGTAACGACGGCCGCCGGCCGGTCATTCCGACCCGGCTCGGCAGGCCGGGCGGGGCCGGGTCTGCACGCGGTCTGCCCTGTTCAACGCCCCCGCCCCCGGCATGATTCCGCCCCGCGGGTGGCCCCGACCACGGCACATCCCGCCATAAACCACCCACACCAACCCGGTCGGCCGGCGCTGGGCTTTGGCGTGGCGGCCGGCCGTGGTGCCGCTGCCCGACCACGAAGTTGCGACACTCGCCAAACGCCGCGCCAGGGGCGGGCCGGCCCCAGGCGGGTGCCTGAATCAGGCACGAACCAGACATTCGACGCGGACGGCATTCGCCGGCGCGAAGGGGGTGACCCGGGATGCGGCATGTTGCGGTCTCCCGGACGCCGGAAACCACCACATGCCGCGCATGGAGTGGATCAAGCCGTAAAGCGGCGGGCAGCGGCTGCGGCCGCCGGGGTCAGGGGGTGGGGGTGGGTTTGGCGTCCCCGTCAAGGGCGGCCAGGATCGCCTCGGCGGTCCGCTTTCCCACCCCGGGCACCTCGGTGATCTCCTCGACGGTGGCGGCGGAGAGCCGCTTGAGCGAGCCGAAGTGCCGGATCAGCGCCTTGCGGCGTACCTCGCCCAGCCCGGGGACGTTGTCCAGGGCCGACTCGGTCATCCGCTTCGAGCGCCGCTGCCGGTGGAAGGTGATGGCGAACCGGTGCGCCTCGTCGCGTACCCGTTGCAGCAGGTAGAGCGCCTCCGAGGTGCGCGGCAGGATGACCGGGAACTCGTCGTCGGGCAGCCAGACCTCCTCCAGCCGCTTGGCCAGCCCGCACAGCGCCACGTCGTCGATGCCCAGCTCGGCCAGGGCCTGCGCGGCCGCCGCCACCTGCGGCGCGCCACCGTCGACCACGACCAGCTGCGGCGGGTACGCGAACTTGCGGGGCCGGCCGGTGGTGGGGTCGATGCCGGGCCGGTCGGGGTCACTGGCGGTCTCCTCGCCGATCTCCCCGGTCTCGGCGCGGGCGTCGAGGTAGCGGGCGAAGCGCCGGCGCAGCACCTCCGACATGGCGGACAGGTCGTCGGTGGCGCCCCGGACGATGAACCGGCGGTACTCGCTCTTGCGGGGCAGCCCGTCCTCGAAGACGACCATGCTGGCGACAACGTCGGTGCCCTGGATCTGGGAGACGTCGAAACACTCGACGCGCAGCGGCGAGGTGCGCATGCCGAGCGCGTCGGCGATCTCGTCGAGGGCCTTGCCGCGGGTGGTCAGGTCGCCGGCCCGCTTGAGCTTGTGCCGGGCGAGCGCGTCCTTCGCGTTGCGTTCCACCGTCTCCAGCAGCGACCGTTTGTCGCCGCGCTGCGGGACGCGCAGTGACACCCGGCTGCCCCGGCGGGCGGAGAGCCAGTCGGCGAGCGCGTCGGCGTCGCCGGGCAGCTCGGGGGCGAGCAGCTCACGGGGGACATCGGCCTCGCCCTGCTCGCCGCCGTAGACCTGGGTACAGAAGTGGTGCACCAGGTCGCCGGTGGTCAGGTCCTCGGTCTTCTCCACCACCCAGCCACGCTGGCCTCGCACCCGCCCGTCGCGGACGTGGAAGACCTGGACCGCGGCTTCCAGCGGATCCTCGGCGAAGGCCACCACGTCGGCGTCGGTGCCGTCGCCGAGCACCACCGTCTGCTTCTCCATCGCCCGGCGCAGCGCGGCGACGTCGTCCCGCAGCCGGGCGGCCCGCTCGAACTCCAGCCGCTCGCTGGCCTCCTGCATCTCCCGGTCGAGCCCGCGGACCATGGTGTCGGTGCGTCCGGCCATGAAGTCGCAGAACCCGTTGACGATCTGCCGGTGCCGCTCGGCGGTCACGCTGCCGACGCACGGCGCGGAGCATTTGCCGATGTAGCCCAGCAGGCAGGGACGGCCGACCTGGCCGGCCCGCTTGAACACGCCGGAGGAGCAGGTCCGCGCCGGGAAGACGCGCAGCAGCAGGTCCAGCGTCTCGCGGATCGCCCAGGCGTGCGAGTACGGCCCGAAGTAGCGCACGCCCTTGCGCTTGGCGCCGCGCATCACCTGCAACCGCGGGAACTCCTCGTCGAGGGTCACCGCCAGGTACGGGTACGACTTGTCGTCGCGGTAGCGGACGTTGAACTTCGGGTCGTACTGCTTGATCCAGGTGTATTCCTGCTGGAGCGCCTCCACCTCGGTGGCGACGGTGATCCAGTCCACCGACTCGGCGGTGAAGACCATCTGCCGGGTGCGTTGGTGCAGGTTGACCGGGTCGGCGAAGTAGGAGTTGAGCCGGCTGCGCAGGCTCCGCGCCTTGCCGACGTAGATCACCCGACCGGTGCCGTCCCGGAAGCGGTAGACCCCCGGCGACTCCGGGATCGTGCCAGGGGCGGGACGGTAGGTCGAGGGGTCAGCCACGTTCGCAAGCCTAATCCGCACCCCCGACAGCCCACCGCCATCGCGCGCCCGACGTCCCAGCGGGCCCGCGCTCGGACGCCGCCGGACGCGTCAGGCCAGGCTGATCTCGTCGCCGGTGACCTTGATGTCCTTCGGGGGCAGGGGCCGGTTCGCGGGACCCTGCTTGACGGCCCCGTTGACGATCGAGAATCGGCTGTTGTGGCAGGTGCAGACGATGGCGTCACCCTCGATCCTCGACACCGGGCAGCCCTGGTGGGTGCAGATCGGGCTGAACCCCTTGAACTGGCCCGACTGCGGCTGGGTGACCACGACGCCCTTGCTGGCGAAGATCGTCCCACCGCCGACCGGGATGTCGCCGGTCTTGGCGATGACTTCGCCGCCACTGGCGGTCGCACCAGGATCGCTGCTGGTCGCGCCGGGACCGCCGGTGGTCGGTCCGGCAGCGGCCGTCCCCGTCCCGTTGTCGTTGCAGCCGGCCAGCGCCACCGCCGCGCCGACCGCGCCGGCCCCCGCCAGCAGGGCCCGCCGGGTCTGCGCACCCGGTGCGGTCAGCGTCTGGTCATCACTCATGTCCGGCCCATCCTCTCGGCTGCCGCGGCCCCTCGTGACCCGCGGCCATAGTTTCGAACACGGATCACCCTGCCGCACGGTTCACCCCGACATGCTGCAAAACGGCCGGACGGGCGAACCGGTGGTCCCGGCCCGCCCGTCGAACCGTCGCTCAGCGCGCCCCGGCCGGCACCTTTCGGATACGCGGCTTCGCGGCCGCACCGTTGGCCTTCGCCGCCCGGGTGGTGGCCGCCTTGGCGCCCTTGGCCGCGCCATCGAGCCTGAGCATCGGGCGCAGGAACTGACCGGTGTGGCTCTCCGGCACCTCGGCGACCTCCTCCGGGGTGCCGGTGGCGAGCACCGTGCCGCCCCGGTGGCCGCCCTCCGGCCCCATGTCGATGAGCCAGTCGGCCGTCTTGATCACGTCGAGGTTGTGCTCGATGGTGATCACTGTGTTGCCCTTGTCGACCAGGCCCTCCAGGACCATCAGCAGCTTGCGGATGTCCTCGAAGTGCAGGCCGGTGGTCGGCTCGTCGAGCACGTAGACCGTCCTGCCGGTGGAGCGCTTCTGCAGCTCGGAGGCGAGCTTGACGCGCTGCGCCTCGCCGCCGGAGAGTGTCGGGGCGGGCTGGCCGAGCCGGACGTACCCGAGGCCGACGTCGACCAGGGTCTTGAGGTGCCGGTGGATGGCCGGGATGGCGGAGAAGAACTCGGCCGCCTCCTCGATCGGCATGTCCAGCACCTCGGCGACCGTCCGGCCCTTGAAGTGCACCTCCAGGGTCTCCCGGTTGTACCGGGCACCCTTGCACACCTCGCACGGGACGTAGACGTCCGGCAGGAAGTTCATCTCGATCTTGAGGGTGCCGTCGCCGGAGCACGCCTCGCAGCGGCCGCCCTTGACGTTGAACGAGAACCGGCCCGGACCGTACCCCCGGACCTTGGCCTCGGTGGTCTCGGCGAAGAGCTTGCGGATGTGGTCCCAGACACCGGTGTAGGTGGCGGGGTTCGACCGGGGTGTCCGCCCGATCGGCGACTGGTCCACGCCGACGACCTTGTCCACGTGCTCCAGCCCGGTGACCCGGGTGTGCCGGCCGGGGACCAGCCGGGCGCCGTTGATCTGGTTGGCCAGGACCGCGTGCAGGATGTCGTTGACGAGGGTCGACTTGCCGGAGCCGCTGACCCCGGTGACCGCGATGAGCTGGCCGAGCGGGAACGACACGGTGAGGTTGCGCAGGTTGTGCTCGCGCGCCCCGTGCACCACCAGCTCACGGTCCGGGGTCTGCGGGCGGCGCTGCTTCGGTGTCGGGATCTCCCGGCGACCGGACAGGTACGCCCCGGTGACCGACTCCTCGTTCTCCAGCAGGGCCGGCACCGAGCCGCTGTGCACGATCCGGCCGCCGTGCTCGCCGGCGCCCGGGCCGATGTCGACGATCCAGTCGGCGACCCGGATGGTGTCCTCGTCGTGCTCGACCACGATCAGCGTGTTGCCCAGCCCGCGCAGCCGCAGCAGCGTCTCGATCAGCCGGTGGTTGTCCCGCTGGTGCAGACCGATGGACGGTTCGTCGAGCACGTACAGGACGCCGACGAGGCCGGAGCCGATCTGGGTGGCGAGCCGGATTCGCTGCGCCTCGCCGCCGGAGAGGGTGCCCGCCGGGCGGTCCAGGGAGAGGTAGTCCAGCCCGACGTCGAGCAGGAACTTCAGCCTGGCGTTGATCTCCTTGAGCACCCGCTCGGCGATCATCTTCTGCCGGTCGGTGAGCTCGATGCCGGCGAGCAGCTCGGCCGCCTCGCCGACGGACAGGTTGCAGACCTCCGCGATACTCTTCCCGGCCACCGTGACCGCGAGCACCTCCGGCTTGAGCCGGGTGCCGCCGCAGGCCGCGCAGGGCACGTCCCGCATGTAGCCCTCGTACTTCTCCCGCGACCACTCCGACTCGGTGTCCGTGTGGCGGCGCTCGATCCACTGCACCACGCCCTCGAAGCCGGTGTAGTAGGAGCGCTCGCGGCCGTACTTGTTGCGGTAGCGGACGTGCACCTGATCGTCGGAGCCGTGCAGGATCGTCTTCTGCGCCCGGGACGGCAATGCCCGCCACGGGGTGTCCAGGTCGAAGTGCTCGGCCTCACCGAGGGCCTCCAGCAGGCGGAGGAAGTATTCCAGGTTGTGCCCGGTGGCCCAGGGCTGGATGGCGCCCTCGCGCAGGCTGCGCTCCGGATCCGGGATCACCAGCTCCGGGTCGACCTCCTTCTTGGTGCCCAGTCCGGTGCACTCCGGGCACGCGCCGTACGGGGCGTTGAAGGAGAAGACCCGGGGCTCCAGGTCCTCGATGGCGAGGGGGTGGTCGTTGGGGCAGGCCAGGTGCTCGGAGAAGCGGCGTTCCCGGGCCGGGTCGTCCTCGGCCAGGTCCACGAAGTCGAGCAGCACCAGGCCGCCGGAGAGGCCGAGCGCCGCCTCGACCGAGTCGGTCAGCC
This sequence comes from Micromonospora sp. NPDC093277, assembly GCF_044765245.1. NCBI lineage: Bacteria > Bacillati > Actinomycetota > Actinomycetes > Micromonosporales > Micromonosporaceae > Micromonospora > Micromonospora sp. NPDC093277. The sequence continues at coordinate 427,680 of NZ_JBIWJO010000003.1, read as the reverse complement.
GCTGCTTGGCGCCGGGCTTGACGCTGAGCCGGTCGATCACCACCTCGATGGTGTGCTTCTCCTGCTTCTTGAGCTTCGGCGGCTCGGTCAGCGGGTGCACCACGCCGTCGACCCGGGCCCGGGCGTAGCCCTTGGCCTGGAGTTCGGCGAACAGGTCGACGTACTCGCCCTTGCGGCCGCGCACCACGGGGGCGAGCACCATGAACCGGGTGCCCTCGGCCATGGCGAGCACCCGGTCGACGATCTGTTGCGGACTCTGCCGGGAGATCCGCTCCCCGCAGACCGGGCAGTGCGGCTCGCCGACGCGGGCGAACAGCAGCCGGAGATAGTCGTAGACCTCGGTGATGGTGCCGACGGTGGAGCGCGGGTTGCGTGAGGTGGACTTCTGGTCGATGGACACCGCGGGGCTGAGGCCCTCGATGAAGTCGACGTCGGGCTTGTCCATCTGGCCGAGGAACTGCCGGGCGTACGACGACAGTGACTCCACGTAGCGTCGCTGGCCCTCGGCGAAGATGGTGTCGAACGCCAGGCTCGACTTGCCCGACCCGGACAATCCGGTGAAGACGATCAGGGCGTCCCGGGGCAGGTCGAGACTGACGTCACGGAGGTTGTGCTCGCGCGCGCCACGGATGATCAGTCGGTCGGCCACGGTCCGTGTACTCCCGGAAGAAGAATGTGAGGCGGATCTGTCCGCTCGGAGCACGGTCTGAGCGGTTTTCGAGGTTGTCGAGGCGCAGAAAACACGCCTCGGAAACTCTAGCCCCGAGGTACGACAACTTACGTCGCGCGCACATTCCACCAGGTCAGCCCGGTCGCGCCGACCGTGTGCGGGCCGGCGCGACCGGTATCCGATTCAGTATCCGCCGGGCGACGGCGGTGCCGCCGGGCGGGCCTTGCGGCGCCGTTCGCCCCGCCAGCTCCCCCGCCGCTCGGCGGCCAGCCGGGCCTCCCGGCGCCCGCTCTCGTACGTCAGCTCCCGCTGCAGCCGGCGCCAGCTCTCCCAGCGCCGGACCGGCAACTCGCCGGCCTCCAGGGCCGCCCGCACCGCGCAGGCCGGCTCGGCCTCGTGCGCGCAGTCGGCGTACCGGCAGCCGGCGGCGAGCTCGGCGATGTCCGCGAAGGCCCGGTCCAGCCCGGCCGAGCCGTCCAGCAGGCCGACCGCCCGGACACCGGGGGTGTCCAGCACCGCGCCGCCACCGGGGATCGGCACCAGGGCCCGCCAGGTGGTGGTGTGCCGGCCCTTGCCGTCGGAACGGCGGATCGCCTGGGTGCGCATCACCTCCGCCCCGGCGAGGGCGTTGACCAGGCTCGACTTGCCCGCCCCGGAGGGCCCCAGCAGGCCGAGTGTCCGCCCGGCCGCGACGTACGGCCGCAGCGGGTCCAGCCCGGTGGCCCGCTCGGCGCTGACCGGCAGCACCGGCACCCCGGGCGCGACGGCGGCGAGCTGGCGGGCGACCGCCGCCGGGTCGGCCGCCAGGTCCGCCTTGGTGAGCACGACCAGCGGCTCGGCGCCGGACTCGTGGGCCAGGGAGAGCAGCCGTTCGATCCGCGCGGCGTCCGGCGCGGGGTGCACCGGCTCGACCACCGCGGCGGCGTCGAGGTTGGCGGCGAGCACCTGTCCGCTGGCGTCCTTGCCGGCGGTCCGCCGGACCAGCGCGGTGCGGCGCGGCAGCACCGCCTCCACGGTCACCGGCCCGTCCGGCCAGGTGGCCAGCAGCACCCAGTCGCCGGCGCAGGGCAGCGCCGTCAGGTCCCGGGCCGCGGCGGCCAGCACCGCCCCGCCGAGGCTGGCCCGCACCGGCCCGTCCGGTCGCAGCACGGTGCAGACGCCGCGGTCGACCCGGGCCACCCGGCCCGGGCTGCGTTCACTGTGTGGTCGTACGTGCGCCGCCCGATCGGCGTCCCAGCCGAGGGCGGTCAGATCGATTGTCATAAGGTCCTCATCGGTGTCGAGGGATCTCTGGTGGGACACGCGTGCTACTACCGGCATGCTCACCACCTCCGCTCCGACTTCCGGTGCCGCGTTCTGCGACGGTAGGCCGCCCACCGATGCGCCGAAAGCGATTTCCCCGGCGACGCGGCGGTCCCGATGCCACTAGGGTGGCACCGTGAGCGCGAGGAGTGAGCCGATCCTGCGAGCCCCGCAGCCGCGAACAGAGGTGGCACCGTGAGCGCGAGGAGTGAGCCGATCCTGCGAGCCCCGCAGCCGCGAACAGAGGTGTCACCGTGACCAGTGATCCGCTGCTGCTGACCGGCGAGGTGGGCGACGCCACAGCCCGGCTGCTGCGTACGGTGGCCGCCTTCGGCGCCGCGGACGTCGCCGCCGCCTCCCCGCTGCCGGGCTGGACCCGCGGCCATGTGCTGACCCACCTGGCCCGCAACGCCGACGGCTTCGTCAACCTGCTCACCGCCGCCCGCACCGGCGAACCCATCCCGATGTACGCCAGCGCCGAGGCCCGGACCGCCGACATCGAGGCCGGGGCCGGCCGGGCGCCGGCCGAACTCCTCGACGACCTGCGGCGCAGCGCGGAGCGGTTCGCGACGGCGGTCGACGCGATGCCGGTCGAGGCGTGGGCGGCCACCGTGCAGACCCGGCGCGGCCCGTGGCCGGCGGCCATGCTGGTCTGGGGGCGGCTGCGGGAGGTCGAGGTGCACCACGTCGACCTGGGCGCCGGCTACCGGCCGGACGACTGGCCGGACGCGTTCGCCCAACGGCTGCTGCACGAGGTGGCGACCGGGCTGGCCGACAACCCCGGCGCGCCGGCCATGGTGCTGCGCTTCGACGGCGTCCGCCAAGAGATCGTCGTGGGCGAGCCCGCGGGGGCGCCCACGATCACCGGCACCGCACCGGAACTCGCCGCCTGGCTGATCGGCCGCAGCGCCGGCGAGGTGCTCACCGTCACCCCCGACGCGCCCCTGCCGACCCCACCGGAATGGATCTGAGAGTCGCCATGACCTACACCGGAGAAGTCACGCCCGGCGGCCCGCCGGCCGTCCGCGAACTCGACCGGCTCACCGTCACGAAGGTGTCGGTGGGGCCGATGGACAACAACGCCTACCTGCTGCGCTGCCGCGACAGCGGCGACCAGGTGCTCATCGACGCCGCGAACGAGGCGTCCCGCCTGCTCGAACTGGTCGGCGACGGCGGCTTGGCCGCGGTGGTCACCACGCACCGGCACATGGACCACTGGGTGGCCCTGGAGGAGGTCGTCGCCAAGACCGGCGCCCGGGCGCTGGCGCACGCCGACGACGCCGAGGGACTGCCGATCGCCGTCGAGCCGCTGCGCGAGGGCGACACGGTGGCGGTCGGGAGCTGCGCCTTGGAGGTGATCCACCTCAAGGGACACACCCCGGGTTCGGTCGCGCTGCTCTACCGTGACCCGGCCGGCGTTCCGCACCTGTTCACCGGCGACTCCCTGTTTCCCGGCGGGGTCGGCAACACCGACCAGGACCCGCAACGGTTCGGGCAGCTCATCGACGACGTCGAGCACAAGCTGTTCGACCGGCTGCCGGACGAGACCTGGTTCTACCCGGGACACGGCAAGGACAGCACCCTCGGCGCCGAGCGGCCCGCGGTGCCGCAGTGGCGGGCCCGCGGCTGGTGACCGACCGGGCGTCACGAATCGGGGCGACCGGCGGCGGCCAGGGCCCCGCCGGCCGGTCCCGGCCCGCTCAGGAGGCGATGTCCGTGCCAGTCATCGCGCGGAGCCGGCGCCGGGTGCCGAGCAGCACCGGGCCGGCGAGCAGCAGCCCGACCGCCATGGTGAGCAGCGCCGGGTTCGGCGCTCCGGGCAGCAGCCCGGTCAGCGCCCGCGCGGTGGTGCCGAGCAGCACGTAAAGGCCGGCCCAGAGCGCCGCGCCGAGCGCCGCGCAGGACACGAACCTGCGGTACGACATCTTCAGCCCGCCGGCCGCCAGGGGCAGCAGCGCGTTGAACACCGGCAGGAACGGCGCCACCAGCACCATCCGGCCGCCGCCGCGGCGCAGGATGGCCTCGGCGGCCGCCCAGCGTGACTCGCCGATCCAGCCGCCCACCCGGCTGCGTCGCAGCTGCTCGCCCCAGCGTCGTCCGGCCAGGAAACTCAGCGACCAGCCGGCGAGGCAGCCGGCCACCACCGCCGCGACGGTGGCCGGTCCGGTCGCCGGCCGGCCTCCGGCGACCGCGGCGAGCACCGCGGCGTCGCCGGGCACCAGCACGCCGAGCAGCGGTACGGCGTCGGCGAGCATGACCAGGCCGAGAATTCCCATCAGCAGACTGGTGGGCAGCTCCCCGATCCGGGCCAGCAGATCCGTCATGCCGGGGACCCTACTCAGCAACACTCCGCGCGCACATCCGGTCAGACCCCTACCGTCCCCTGATTCCGGCTCGGGGTCGTCCCGGCACCGCCGTCGCGCTCACCGGGGGCGCAGCACCTGCACCCGGCGTACCGGGGAGTCCACCGAAGGTTCGGTGGTGGGCACCGGGTAGCTGGCCACCACCTCCAGCCGGCCGGATGGCAGGTGCCCCCGGTCCGGGTCGCCGACCAGCACCTCGACGCCGCGGTCGGCGGCCCGCTGCAGGAACGGCAGCACCCGCTCGGCCAGCGTCGCCTCGTAGAGCACGTCGCCGGCCAGCAGCAGGTCGGTGGGCACAGCGGCGTCCAGCAGGTCGTCGCCGCTGGCCGCCACGTCCACCCGGTTGGCCCGCGCGTTGACCGTGACGGCGGCGACCGCGTACGGGTCGATGTCGTTGGCGACCACCCGGTCGGCGCCGGCGAGCGCGGCGGCGATGGCCACCAGCCCGGATCCGGCGGCCAGGTCGAGCACCCGCCGGCCGGCGGCCAGCTCGGGATGGTCGAGCAGGTGGCGGGCCAGTGCCTGCCCGCCGGCCCAGACCGAGGCCCAGTACGGCGGCGGCAGCGAGCGGCCGGCAGCCGCCTCCATCCGGGCCCACCAGAGGATCGCGTCCTCGGCGAGGTGCAGCCGCACCTCGGGCACGAACGGCGGGGCGACCAGCCGGAGGCGGTCCGGGCCGTCGCCGGGCGCGGCGATCTCCCGTTCCAGGTCGGCCAACGCCGTCTGTGCCTCCACCGGGGAAGCATGCCGGGTGCCGGCCGGTCGCGGAGGGATTTTCCCGCTCGGCGTGTATTCACGAGGCACACCGGCACTTCCGCCAGCAGATCCTGGTTCGGGCAGTTACTGTCGGGAAGGTACAGGGGCGATCATCGGCTGCGGCCGGTGCTCACTCGTTTTGGAACAGGGAGAGACGCATGGCAACCGGCACGGTCAAGTGGTTCAACTCGGAAAAGGGCTTCGGCTTCATTGAGCAGGACGGCGGAGGGCCCGACGTGTTCGTCCACTACTCGGCCATTCAGAGCGGCGGCTACCGCGAGCTGCAGGAGGGCCAGAAGGTCGAGTTCGAGGTGACTCAGGGGCAGAAGGGTCCGCAGGCGGACAACGTCCACCCGCTGTAGGTCCGTGCCGGCGGCGGCGGTCGAAGGCCCGACCGCCGCCGCAGCGCGTGCTCAGCGCGGCGACGCCGGCAGGTCACGGCGCCGCCGCAGTGGCCCGACCAGCATGATCAGCGGGGTCAGCGCCAGCCAGGCGGTCATCACCCGGATCGCCCCGGTCGGGCCCCACGCCGCGCCCAGCGCGCCGGCCAGCACGGCGGCCAGCGGGATGGTCCCGTAGTTCAGCAGCTGCATGCTCACCGTCACCCGACCGAGCAGGGCGTGCGGGGTGTACGTCTGGCGGAAGCTGCCCTTGATCACGTTTCCCACGGCGACTCCCAGGCTGACCAGCGCGCCGCCGAGCACGAGCCAGGCCACGCGGGGGCCCGGACCCGCCAGCGGGATGAGCAGCGCGGGCGGTCCGGTGGTCCCGGCGGCGAGCAGCAACGCGCGGGCGGAGCCGAGCCGGCGGGCGAGGACGGTGGCGAGGCCGGCGCCGACGATCCCGCCCACGCTGGCCAGTCCGATCAGCAGGCCGACCAGGCCCGCCGGAAGTCCCGCGGAGCGGACCAGGAAGACCACCAGGACGGCCTGGTAGCCGGTGAGCCCGATGTTGCTGGCCGCCCCGAACACCGTCAGCACCCGCAGGTACGGATCCCGGACGACGAACCGCAGTCCGTCCGCCACCTCGCGCCGCAACGAGGAGGGTGCGTCGCGGCGGGCAGGCCGTGGCTCGGCCGCCCGGATGCGCCCCAGGCAGGCGGCGGAGACCAGAAAGCTCAGCGCGTCGAGCAGCACCGCGGCCACCGCACCGGCCAGCTGGGCGATCAGGCCGGCCAGCCCGGGGCCGACGAGGTAGCTCGCGGTCTGCGTCGCGTGCAGCTTCGCGTTGCCCTCCGGCACCTCCTCGGGCCGCAGCAGGGTGGGCAGGTAGACCTGGTCGGCGGTTTCGAAGAAGACCCGGGCCAGGCCGGCGCCAAGCGCCACGACGAGGAGCTGGCCGACGGTGAGCACGTCGAGCACGGCGGCCACCGGGACGCTGAGGAACAGCGCCGCCGAGACCAGGTCGCAGGCGATCATCAGCGGGCGGCGGCGGACCCGGTCCACCCAGGCCCCGGCGGGCAGGCCGACCAGCAGCCACGGCAGCCAGGCCGCCGCGGTGAGGACCGCCACCTGGAACGTGGTCGCGTCCAGCACCGCCACCGCGGCCAACGGCAGCGCCACGGCGGTCACGTTGCTGCCGAGGGCGCTGACCGTCTGGCCGGCCCAGAGCAGCCGGAAGTCGCGGTGCCGGAACAGGCCGCCACGTCGCGGCGGCACCCGCGGGTGCGTACGGGCCGGCGCGGTCACGGTTGGCCGCGCGGTCACGGTTGGCCCGGGACGCCGTGCGCGAACAGGAAGACCGGCCTGCGTTCGCGTCCGTCGTCCGGCCGTTCCGCCCAGCGGGCGAACAGCTCGATCACCTCGCGGCTCAGCTCGGCCAGTTCCTCGGGGGTCAGGTGCAGCCAGCGGTCGGTGCTGAACGGCCCGTCGCCCCAGGCCGCGTGGGCGTCCTCGGCCGCGGCGTACCACGCGCGGACGAGGGCGACGTGCCGGTCCAGGTTGAGCGAGGAGGCGGCGTCGGCCACCGCTCGGGCGGCGGGGTCGCCGTCGAAGTCGGTGTGGGACCAGCGCACGGCGCGGGTGCGCAACCGCCACCAGCGTTCCCGCCGGTCGCGGGCCAGTTCGGGTGCCTCGTCCACCAGTTCGGCAGCGGCCAGCACCTTCAGGTGGTGGCTGACGTTGGCCGGCGCCTGCCCGGTCCGCTCGGCGAGTAGGCCGACGGTTGACGGGCCGTAGACCTTGAGCACGTCCATGAGGCGGCGCCGCAACGGATGGGCGAGCGCCGCGAGGACGCGGGAGTCGGTGACGTGCCGGACGTCGGGGTTCTCCATGCCCAGACCCTGACATCAGCAAGAGTAGTTGCGCAAGAGTAGTTGCGGAAAAGTTCGGGCGCCGGTGCCCGGCGACCAGATCGGGAGGTCGGGAGGTCGGCCGCCGGGACAGTTCGGCGGGACGGCGGGAAACTACGGGCGAGCGGTGGACGGTGGCTGCGCGAGCGGGAGCACGATGGCCGACGGGTGCACCGGGTCGTGCAGGATCTCCCGCCAACCAGCCCGAAGAGTGACGGCCGTGCCGAGCGGCTCTCCCGTTCCGGGGTTACGCGCGTAGCGCGGATGGGCACCGCCGGAGACCTGGACCCGTAGCCGGTGCCCGGGCGCGAAGCGGTGCGCGGCCGGCCAGAGGGTGATCGGCACCCGGACCACGCCGGACGGGTCGACCGGGAAGCGCCCGGGGGCGACCCGGACCAGGCCGTCGCAGACGTTCCACGACCGGCCCCGCCGATCCACGTCGCAGAGCCGCACGAAGACGTCCAGGTAGGACAGCTCGCTGCGGAGGTGGACCTCGGCGCGGACCGGGCCGAGCACCTCGACCGGCGCGTCCAGCGGGGCGCTGGTATAGGTCAGCACGTCCGGCCGGGCCTCCACGGACCGGTTGTCCACCTTGCCGGCCCGCTGGGCGACCAGCAGCGGCCCGCCGAGCGACGGGGTGGGGTCGGCCGGGTCGTACCAGATCCGGTCGGGCGGCGACGGGATCGGCGCGGCGGTGCCGAGGGCCCGGTCGGCGTGCAGGTGCCACCGGGTCGGCACGGCCGGCGGCGGCCAGTCGGGCAGGTCCCGCCAGCCGCCACCGTCGCCGCCGACGTGCACCCGCACCGGGGCGCGGGGCGGCGCGGGGCGGCCGGCCAGGTGCTCGTCGAGCCAGTCGAGGCCCTCGCGGAGGGCCGCCACGAGCAGCCCCGGGCTGCCGTGGGTCCACGGGCCGACGGTCAACCGGGGCCGGGCGCCCGCCGCGCGGAGCCGGACGTAGTCGTCGAGCTGGGCCGGGAGGAAGATGTCCTGCCAGCCGCTGACCATCAGCACCGGAGCGCGCACCTCGGCGATCCGGTCGCCGAAGACGCGAGGCCGCCAGTAGTCCGCGTCGGGGGTGTGGTGGCGCAGCCACTCCTGGAAGAACGGCACGGTCACCCCGGTGGCGATCCGGTCGGCCTCGGCCAGCGGCAGGTGGGCCAGCGCCCGGGCCAGCCGCGGCTGCCCCCGCCGCAGCTCCCACTGCCGGGCCAGCCACGGCACGGTCTGCGCCTGAAGCAGCTCCGCCCAGGTCAGCACGGTGTCCAGGGAGAACGACTCACCCGCGTACGTCGAGTCCCGGGTGGCCGAGGCGGTCGCCACCGCTACCATCGCGCGCAGCTCGTCGGCCGCCTCGGCGGCGAGCGCCCACTGCACGAAGCCCTGGTAGCTGGCGCCGAACATGCCGAACGCCCCGGACCACCAGCGCTGCCGGCGCAGCCAGTCGAGGGTGTCCAGTCCGTCGTCGCGCTCGTGCACCAGCGGCGCGAACTCCCCGCCCGAGCCGTGCGTGCCCCGACAGGACTGGATCACCACGTGGTAGCCACGTTCGGCGACGAGCCGGCCCAGCAGCCGGACCGGCCCGCCCCGCCCGTACGGGGTGCGGATCAGCACGGTGGGTGCGCCCGGCAGGGCCGGGGCGTAGTGGTCGGTGCCCAGCGGTACACCGTCCCGGACCCGGACCGGGATGTCCCGGGTCACCGTGACCCGCTGGGACCGGACGGCGGGCATCCGCAGCGCCGCGGTGGCGAGCCTGGTGACGAGCCGGTTCACGGTCAGGTCCGGTGCGGGCAGGTCAATAGCCCAGACACACGCAGTTGGTCATCAACGCCCGCACGTTCTCGACATAGGTCGGGTTCGGGATGGCGATCGGCTTGCCCATCTGGGCCACCGCGCCGTGCCCGAAGTTGTACGCCGAGATCACCGCGTTGAGCAGGCACGAGTCCAAACCGCCGGTGCACAGCGAGGCGTCCAGCCGGTAGCGCAACTCGGGGGGCTCGTCGCCGAAGTACATGTCGCCGATGTACTTGGTGAGCCAGGCGAGGTAGTTCGCCCCCAGGAAGGCATTGTCCCGATAGTCTTCGATGTCGTACGACTGACCGAAGCGGTCGTTCATCCACTTCGCGGTGTCCGGCATGACCTGCATCAGCCCGACGCCGGTGTCGCAGGCCACGATGTTGGACTGCCAGCCGCTCTCCTGCCAGGCCGTGGCCTTCACCAGGTTCAGCGGGATCTTGATGGTGGGCGCCGAGGTCGGCCAGTACGTCTTCGCGGCCGCGTCCGACAGCGCCACCTTCACCTGGCTGGTGGTCGCCTTGGTGCCCCGGTAGCTGGGCTTGCAGTCGCTGGACACCGGCGGCTTCTTCGGGGCCGGCGGGACCTTGGTCTCGGTCGCCGGCTTCGGCTTGGCCAGCGGCCCTGCGGACGTCCGGGTGGGCTTGGGTTTCGCCGTCGGTGTGGCACTCGGCTTGGGCTTGGTGCTGGGCGCCACGCCCATCGCCTCGACCGCCGGCGGCGCCTCGGTCGGCTCGTCGGCCGCGGCCTCGACGGGCACCTCACTGGGCAGGTCGGCCGCCACCCCAGAGGGTGGGCGCTGCTCGCCGCCGCACCCGGCGATCCCGACCGCCAGCAGCAGCGCGGCGGTCGCCGTGGCCCATCGGCCGATTCCCCGACGCATCAGACCCCTCCCCCGTGGTTGCCCGCCGCACCTTAGCAAGGATCGATGGGCCGGCGGGGGGACCGCGTCGTCCGGGGTGGGTGCGGCGGCACTCACCGGCCGTCTAGGGCCCGGCTGTGGACGGCGGACCGGCCGCGCGCACCGCCCGGCCCCGGGTGGCCCAGGCGACCATGAACACCATGGTCCAGGCCACGCCGAGCAGCACTGACGTGGCGGTGCCGCTGGCCGTGCTCCATCCCAGGTACAGGCGGGCACCACCGACGGCGAGCACCCCGGCGACGGCGCTCGTCCACACCGCCACCGCCGCCGGCCAGCGCACACCCCGCGACAGCAGCCAGGCCAGCGTGCCGAAGCTCGCGGTCACCACCGCGTTCTGGGCGGGGAAGAGGACCCGATCGCCGGCCGGGCCGATCAGGTCGGCGACCACCGCGAGCACGACCAGCGGAACGAACGCCCCCACCGAGCCGAGCACGCTGAGCAGGTCCGCCCGCCAGGGCCGGCGCCGCCAGGCCAGCGCCGCGGCGACGACCGCGACCGCGCCGATCAGGACCCACCCGCGCAGCACCGAGAGCACCGCCACCGCCGCGTCCGCCACCCCCTGGGTACGCCGGGCGGCGAACCAGTGGGCGATGAATCCGTCGAGCACGGCGAGCCCACTGTGCCGGACCACCGCCTGCAGCAGCACGGCGACGGCCAGCCCGACGGCGAACAGCAACAGCAGGCCGACGACGAGATTGATCAGCAGCGTCCAGGTCGGCCCGACCCGCTCGGCGACCGCGAAGAACAGCACCCCGTACCGGGCGCGCAGCCAGCGGACCGGGGGCAGGGCGGTGGCCCGGGCGGCCAACGCCCGCGCCGGGTCGGGGTTGCGGCCGAGCCAACGGCCGGCCAGCACCACCCCGGTCAGGCAGAGCAGCAGGAGCAGCACCGCGCCGGTGGCCTGGCCGAGCAGCCGGGAAACCTGCCGGTACGACTCGCCGGCCGCGTACCCGGCCAGCACGGACGCGCTGACCCAGCTGGCCGCCCCGGCCAGGTCCCACGGTGCGAACCGTCGGTACGGCAGGCCCGCCGCGCCGGCCAACCGGGGTGCCAGGGTGCGGACGACGGCCACCCAGCGCGCGGCCAGGACACCCCGACCGCCGAGCCGGTGCAGCAGGGACTCGGCCCGCCGCCACCGCTCGACGCCGATCCGGGCACCGAGACCGGAGGCACGCAGCCGCGGCCCGTACCGGCGGCCCGCCCGGAAGGCGAGTGTGTCTCCTATCACGGCAGCGGCCGTCATCACGAACAGCGCCGGGACGAGCCGCAGCGTGCCCGCGTACGCTAGGAAGCCGACCAGCAGCAGGGTCGCCTCACCCGGCACCAGCAGTCCCACGATCACCCCGGTCTCACCAGCGACGATCATCGCGGCGACCAGGTAGATCAGCGGGGCCGGCAGGCCCTGCAGCCACGTCAGCAGGTCAGGCATCGGTCCCCCGCACGGGGCCAAGCATGCCAGTCGCTGAACCGGTCGGGACAGCAGTTTCGGCAGAGATCCGGGCAGTCCCGGGGGTGACCCCGGGGTGTCCACCGGCAACCGCAGACAGGAGTATGGAGGGTATGCAGCTTCGCACCGACCTCCGCAACGTCGCCATCATCGCCCACGTCGACCACGGCAAGACGACCCTGGTCGACGCCATGTTGCGGCAGGCCGGCGCCTACGGCGCCCGCGGTGAGGTCACCGAACGGGTCATGGACTCGATGGACCTCGAGCGGGAAAAGGGCATCACCATCCTGGCCAAGAACACCGGCGTGCACTACCTGCCGGCGGACGGGTCCGACCCGGTCACCATCAACATCATCGACACCCCCGGCCACGCCGACTTCGGCGGCGAGGTCGAGCGCGGCCTGACCATGGTCGACGGCGTGGTCCTGCTGGTCGACTCCAGCGAGGGCCCGCTCCCGCAGACCCGGTTCGTCCTCCGCAAGGCCCTCAAGGCCCGGCTGCCGATCATCCTGGTGATCAACAAGGTGGACCGGCCGGACGCCCGGATCAAGGAGGTCGTGGACGACACCTACGAGCTCTTCCTCGACCTGGACGCCGACGAGGAGCAGATCGACTTCCCGATCATCTACGCCTGCGCCCGCGACGGCATCGCCTCCCTCACCCAGCCCGCGGACGGCTCCATCCCGCAGGACAGCCACAACCTGGAGCCGCTGTTCCGCACCCTGCTCGACACCATCCCGCCGCCCGCCTACGAGGAGGACGCGCCGCTGCAGGCGCACGTCACCAACCTCGACGCCTCGCCGTTCCTCGGCCGGCTGGCGCTGTGCCGGGTCCGGCAGGGCACCATCAGCAAGGGCCAGACGGTGGCCTGGTGCCGCACCGACGGCAGCACCCAGCGGGTCCGCATCTCCGAACTGCTGATGACCGAGGGCCTGGAGCGCAAGCCGGCCGAGTCCGCCGGGCCGGGCGACATCATCGCCGTCGCCGGCATCCCCGAGATCATGATCGGTGAGACCCTCGCGGACGCGGAGAACCCGGTCCCGCTGCCGCTGATCACCGTCGACGAGCCGGCGATCTCGATGACCATCGGCACCAACAACTCGCCGCTGGTCGGGCGGGTCAAGGGCGCCAAGGTCACCGCCCGCATGGTCAAGGACCGCCTCGACAAGGAGCTGATCGGCAACGTCTCGCTGCGCGTGCTGCCGACCGAGCGTCCCGACGCCTGGGAGGTGCAGGGCCGCGGCGAGCTGGCGCTGGCCATCCTGGTCGAGCAGATGCGCCGCGAGCACTACGAGCTGACCGTCGGCAAGCCGCAGGTCGTCACCAAGGAGATCGACGGCCGGACCTGCGAGCCGGTCGAGCGGCTGACCATCGACGCCCCCGAGGAGTACCTCGGCGCGATCACCCAGCTCCTCGCGACCCGCAAGGGCCGGATGGAGCAGCTGGTCAACCACGGCACCGGCTGGATCCGGATGGAGTGGCTGGTCCCGGCCCGCGGCCTGATCGGCTTCCGCACCGAGTTCCTCACCGAGACCCGGGGCACCGGCATCCTGCACCACGTCTTCGAGTCGTACGAGCCGTGGTTCGGCGAGCTGCGCACCCGCAACAACGGCTCGCTGGTCGCCGACCGTTCCGGCGCGGTCACCGCGTTCGCGATGACCAACCTCCAGGAGCGCGGCCAGCTCTTCGTCGAGCCCGGCACCGAGGTGTACGAGGGCATGATCGTCGGCGAGAACTCCCGCTCCGACGACATGGACGTCAACATCACCAAGGAGAAGAAGCTCACCAACATGCGCTCGTCGACCGCGGACGAGACCGAGAAGCTGATCCCGCCGCGCAAGCTGTCGCTGGAGCAGGCCCTCGAGTTCTGCCGCGAGGACGAGTGCGTCGAGGTGACCCCCGCCGCGGTGCGGATCCGCAAGGTGACCCTCGACCAGACCCAGCGCGGCCGGATGGCCGCCCGCCGCAAGCACGCCGGCTGACCACCGGCCCACCCGGAGCCCGGACCGCCCCCGGCGGCCCGGGCTCCGCCGTCTCTCCCCCACCCGCCCGCCACCCCGTCGATCACGAAGTTGTCGCGCCCCACTCCGCCGTGTCATGGCGACAACCTCGTGATCGACCGCCCAGGGGAGGGCCAGGTCAGGCGGGTTTGGTGGCTTGGAGGGCCAGGACGTCGGGGATGGCGGTGGAGCCGGACTCCTGGACGCGGGTCAGGACCAGGCCGGCGGCGGTGACCGCGTTGACCAGGTCCGCCAGGGGCAGGTGCCAGGCGCCCACCCGGGCCCGCACCCCGGTGGTGTTCCAGGACCGGAAGCTGCGCTCGCGCTCGGCGTACCCGCCGTCGATGACGATCCGCCCCGGGTCGGACCGGTCGGCGAACGCGCCACAGAAACACGGGTGCACCCCGACGTGCACGAAGCGCCCGCCCGGCGCCAGCACCCGGGCCGCCTCCGCGATCACCGCCGGATAGTCGGGCAGGTCGGTGTGCCCGAGTACGCAGGTCACCGCGGGCACGCTCGCGTCGGCGGCCGGCAGCCGGGCCACGTCGCCCCGAGCCACCGGCAACCGGGTACACGCGTGCCGCAACTGCCCGGCGGAAAGGTCCACCCCGACCGGGTCCCAGCCCAGCCGGCGCAGCTCGGCGGCGTGCACCCCGGTGCCGCAGCACAGGTCGAGACAGCGGCCCGCCCCGGTGCCGAGCAGGCCGGCGAGCTGCCGGCGGACCCGGTCCATGTAGTCGGCGGAGGTGTCGGAGGCGTACTCCTCGTACCAGTCGGCGATGGCGTCGTACGCAGCAGTCGTCATCGGGGCACGCTAGACCGCCGCCGACCCGGCCGCAGCCCGCCGACCGCGATGATCCGCTACCGTCACCGACATGACCTGGGAGGATCTCGACGCGCATCTCGACAAGGTGCCCGGCACCGTCTCCGCGTACGTGGGACGGCTGGGCGCCCGACCCACCTGGACGCGGCTGCCCGACGCCACCCACTACGCGGCCAGCACCATGAAGGCGGCGGTGCTGGTGGCGCTGTACCGCGCGGCGGAAGCCGGCCGGCTGGACCTGGACGACCCGGTCCCGGTGCACAACGACTTCGACTCCGCCGCGCCGGGCGCACCCCGCTTCGCCAACGACCGGGACTACGACAACGACGACGCGGTCTGGGCTCGCGTCGACGGCACCGCGCCGCTGCGCTGGCTCGCGGAACGGATGATCATCCGGTCCAGCAACCTGGCCACCAACATCGTCATCGGCCACGTCGGACTGCCCGCGGTGGCCGAGGCGTGGGCCCTGGCCGGGGCGCGACACAGCGCCACCGGCCGAGGCATCGAGGACTACGCGGCCCGGGAGGCGGGCATCGACAACCTGGTCACCGCCGCCGACCTGGCCGCCCTGCTCGGCGAACTGGCCCTCGGCGCGCGTCGGCCCGGCCCGTTGGCCTCCCCGGCCGGCTGCGCGTCCATGCTGGACGTGCTGTTCGCCCAGGAACACCGGGAGGACCTCGCCGCCGGACTGCCCGAGGGGACCCGCATCGCGCACAAGAACGGCTGGGTACGCGGACTGCGGCACGGCGCGGGCGTGGTCTTCCCGGCCGACGCCCCGCCGTACACGGTCGTCGTCTGCACCACCACGGACCTGGCCGACGGCGGCCCGAGCGGCGAGGAGACCGACGACGCGTGCCGCCTGATCGCGAACATCTCCGCCCAGGTGTGGGAATCCCGGCACAAGCTGGCCGACTGACCCGACGCGGGCCGCCGACGCGCCCGCGCCGGCGGCCCGTTCACTCCAACAGGTTCGCGCGCAGCGCGGCGACCGTCCCGTCGGTCACCCCCAACCCGTCCCGCAGGTACGCCCCGAACGAACCGTGCACCCGCCGCACCTCGTCGTACGCGGCGTCCAGATACTCCGGCCGCACCTCCAGCAGTGGCCGCGCGACCGCCGGGTCCAGGTCCGACCGCTGGCGGGTCATCGCCGCGAGCAGCACCTCGCGCAGGCTCTCGGTCAACTCGTTGTGCCGCAGGTAGTCGCCCCGGATCACCGCCTCGTCGACGCCGAGGGCGGTGAGCAGCACCACCGACAGCCAGCCCGTCCGGTCCTTCCCGGCCGAGCAGTGGAACAGCAGCGGCAGGTTCGCCCCGTCGGCGGCCAGCCGCACCGCCGCGCCGAACCCGGCCCGGGCCGTCGTCCCGCTGACGAACCACCGGTAGATCGCCGCCATCGCAGCCGGCATCCCCTCCCGGGCCAACTCGTCGTACGCCTCCAGATCATGACCGAGCAGCACCGCCGAGACGTACGTGAAGACCGGGTGGGCCGGGTCGTACACCGGCAGGTGCACCACCCGCGGATCCCCGACTAGCCGGTCCGGCGGCGCGACCGCCTGCTCGCTGCCGTGCCTCAGGTCCACCACACAGGCCGGCGCCAACTTGCCCAGTACCGGCAGGTCGTCGTCGGTGAGCCGGCCCAGCGCGGCGGTGCGGATCAGCCGGCCCGGGCGTACCCGCCGCCCGTCCGCGGCGGGCAGGCCGCCAAGATCACGGGCGTTCGGCGCGCCCACCAGTTCCCAGTCCCGTGCTGCCATCGGCCCTCCCCGGTCCTCGGCCACCTGTTTATAGAGTGCCTCACATGACCATCGCCGCGGTACGCACCCATCGGCTCTCCGCCCCCTTACACACCCCGTTCGTCACCGCACTGCGCCGCACGACCACGGTGGACACCCTGGTAGTCGAGGTGGTAGACGCCGACGGGCGGTCCGGGTTCGGCGAGGCCCCGCAGGTCTGGCAGGTCACCGGGGCGTCCATCGCCGGCGCCGAGGCGTGCGTCCAGGACGTCATCGCGCCCGCGTTGACCGGACGGGACGCCGACGACCTCCAGGCCCGCTGCGCCGAGGTACGCCGCGCGGTGGCCGGCAACGAGTCCGCCAAGGCGGCCGTCGACGTCGCCCTGCACGACCTGGCCGCGCGGCGGCTCGGCGTACCCCTGGTCCGGCTGCTGGGCGGCACGGCGCTGCGGGTGCCGACGGACGTCACCCTGGCCGCCGGCGACGCGGTGGACCTCGCCGCCGCCGCGAAGCGGCGCCGGGGCGAGGGCTTCAGCGTGCTCAAGCTGAAGGTCGGCACCGACGCCCGGGGCGACCTCGAACGGGTCCACGCGGTCCGCGCCGCGGTCGGCCCGGACGTCCGCATCCGGCTGGACGCCAACCAGGGCTGGACGGCGCGCGAGGCGGTCCGGGTCATCCGCGGCATCGAAGATGCCGGGCTCGACGTCGAACTCGTCGAGCAGCCGGTGCACCGCCGGGACCTGGACGGTCTCGCCTGGGTCAGCGACCGGGTCGACCTGCCGATCCTCGCCGACGAGTCGGTCTTCGACGTCCGCGACCTGGTCGAGGTGATCCGCCGCCGGGCCGCCGACATGGTGAACGTCAAGCTGGCCAAGTGCGGCGGCCTGCAGGCCGCGCGGACACTGCTCGACCTGGCCGCCGCCCATGGGATGGGCACCATCGTCGGCTCCATGATGGAGAGCCCGGTGGGCGTGGGCGCCGCGGCCAGCCTGGTCGCCGCGTACGGCACCAGCGCCGTCTCCGACCTGGACGCCGCGTGGTGGCTGGCCTGGTCGCCGGTGCGCGGCGGGATCCGGTACGACGGCGCGGACGTCCTGCTGCCGGACGCGCCCGGCCTCGGCATTTCGGACCTGAGTGAAGCAAAGGTTCAGCAGCAAGGTTGAGGGCCGGTGGTTTTTTTCATAGGCTCGCCTCAGGCGGGCTCGAACTGGGGGGTGGACGTGGAGCTGCAACCAAACCGCGAGGCCGTCGTGCGGGTCCCGGTGGCGACCCTCTGGGCCGACCCGGAGAAGGTCCGCCCCGTCGACCGCCCCGCGCTGGCCGATCCGCCGGACATCGCGGCCTGGGTCGGCGGCATGGACCGCGACCAGCAGGTCGACGAATGCGTGCTCAGCCAACTGCTGCTCGGTGAACGGGTGCTCGTCACCGAGGTGCGAGCCGACGGCTGGACCCAGGTGATCGCCCTGGACCAGCCCGCCGGCAGGCTCGACCGGCGCGGCTACCCCGGCTGGCTGCCCACCGCCCAGTTGACCGCCGCGCCGCAGGCCGGCCCGTCGACCGACCCGCTGGTGGTCGACGCGCTGCTCACCGCGCTGCGCATCGCCCCGGACGGTCCGGTGGCGCTGCCCGCCGTGGTCCTCGGCACCCGTCTCGCCCCGGCCGGCGGGCCGGTGGACGGATGGCGGCCGGTCCACGTGCCCGGCCGGGCCGACCCGCTGTGGGCGCCCGAGGGCGACGTCGTACCGCTGCCCGCCGAGCGACCGGAGCCCAAGGAGGTGCTCGCCACCGCCGAGCGGCTGCACGGCCTGGTCTATCTCTGGGGCGGTGTCTCCAGCCACGGAATCGACTGCTCCGGCCTGGTGCACCTGGCCTGGCGGCGATACGCGGTGACGCTGCCCCGGGACGCCGACGACCAGGCCGAGGCGACCACTCCCCTGGCGCTGGGCGAGGAGCGCCCCGGCGACCTCTACTTCTTCGCCCGGCCGGGCCGCCGGATCCACCACGTCGGCATCGTCAGCAGCGAGCCGCACGGGGAGGTCCGGCGGATGTTGCACGCCTGCTACCTCCAGCGCCGGGTGGTGGAGGAGCGGCTTCCCCCACACCGGGAGGCCACGCTGGTCGGCGCCCACCGCGTCTGACCCCGCACCTGGAAACGGGCGCTCCCGCGGCCGGGAGCGCCCGTTTCCGTACGGTCAGCGCCGGGCTCGCGCCAGCTCGCGGCGCCGGTCCTGGGCCGACTTGAACAGGCTGGCCGCGGTGGCGATCGCCAGTGTGCCGAGGATGACGGCCAACGAGAGCCAGATCGGGATGTGCGGGGCCCAGGCCACGTGCCGGCCACCGTTGATGAACGGCAGTTTGTTGTCGGCCAGGGCCTCCAGGATCAGCTTCACGCCGATGAAGCCGAGCACCACGGCCAGGCCGTAGCTGAGGTAGATCAGCCGGTCCAGCAGCCCGCCGAGCAGGAAGTAGAGCTGCCTGAGCCCCATCAACGCGAACACGTTCGCGGTGAAGACCAGGTATGCCTCCTGGGTGATGCCGAAGATCGCCGGGATCGAGTCGAGGGCGAAGATCAGATCGGTGGTGCCGATGGCGATCATCACGACCAGCATCGGGGTGAACAGCCGCCGCCCGTCCTGCCGGGTGGTCAGCCGCGCGCCGTCGAAGCCCCGGGACAGCGGCAGCGCCTTGCGGCTCCACCGGATCAGCACGTTCTCCCTGAACTCGCCCTCGTCCGGCTCGCCCTGCCGGGCCAGGTTGATCGCGGTGTAGATCAGGAACGCGCCGAAGAGGTAGAAGACCCAGGAGAACTGGGCGAGCAGGGCGGCACCGGCGGCGATGAAGCCACCCCGCATGACCAGCGCGAGCAGGATGCCGACGAGCAGGACCTTCTGCTGGTACGGCCGGGGCACCGCGAAGCGGCCCATGATGATCACGAAGACGAAGAGGTTGTCCACCGAGAGGCTGTACTCGGTGAGCCAGCCGGTGTAGAACTGGCCGGCGATGCTGGGTCCGGCGGTGAGCCAGAGCCCGCCCCCGAAGAGTAGGGCCAGCCCGACGTAGAAGGCGACCCACAGGCTCGACTCACGGACGCTGGGCTCGTGCGGGCGCCGACCGATGATGAAGAGGTCGGCGAGCAGGACCGCGGTCAACGCGACGAGGGTCCCGGCCCACACAAATCCGGACACGTTCAATTCCATCCTCCGGCAGACACGCAGCGTCGGGCACACCGTACGCCGGGTGAGGGGCCGGGGTGCGTCTACGCTGACTCTGGTGACTGTCGGAGGTCTCTTCCGCCAGCGACCCGGGTGCGGGCCACTGACCGACGGAGCCGGGTCGTAGCACCGGGGGTCCGGTGTGTTCTTCCGTGCTGACGACTCCGTCGCGGGGGAATACTCCCCTCCTCGGGCGCCATTCTTCACCATCAGGCCCGGTTGGCGCATCTCCGGCTGCCCCGATTGGCGAGGAAATCACGTTCCGACGTGGCCGAGGCTCCGTTCCCTACGCCTTCCTAGGAGGCTAGGTGGACGATTTTCCGCAGGTGAGGGGCTCGGCGAAGGACCAACCGGCGGCCGGCAGGGGTGTCACATGAGCTGGACCACGCGGTGGGACGGAACAGCCCCTGGTCGCCCCGACCGGCAGCCGGCGTGCGAGGGTTCACCCATGGTGCTTGAGGTCGCGCTGATCGATGTGACGCCCGAACAAGAGGACGACTTCGCCGCCGCGTACGCGCAGGCGTATCCGATCCTCAGCGGCACCGAGGGCTGCCGCTCGGTGCGGATGACCCGGGGCGTGGAGTCGCCGTCCCGGTTCGTGCTGCTCGTGGAGTGGGACTCGGTCGAGGCGCACGACGTCAACTTCCGGCAGAGCGAGCGGTTCCCGCAGTGGCGGGGGCTGATCGGTCCGTACTTCGCCAACCCGCCGCTGGTCGAGCACTTCGTCGACGTGCCGGCCTGAGCTGTCGTACCCATCGCATAGCCTGCGCGCGACGCGCCGGTCACCGGTCCCGACGGCACCGGGGGCGCCGGGCCCGGTGGCTTGCGCGACGACAATGCGTTGTCACGGGTATCCACCTTCGAGTGGCTGCCCGGCATGGATCGGGTAGCCCTGGTGACCGGCGTCAGCCGGCGGATCGGCATCGGCGCGGCGGTGGCCCGCAGCCGCCGTAGGACTGGGCGTCGTCAAAGGCCGGCACGCCGGTCAGCATCAGCCGCCACCCGCCCGCCGCGAGAGCTGGCGTACGCGGCCAGCAAGGCCGGCGCGGAGAACCTCGTGGTCCAGCTCTCCCCGCTGCTGACGCCGAAGGGCATCACGGTCAACTGCGCCAATCCCGGACCGACCGACACCGGCTACGCCGACCCGGAGCGGCTGGCCGGGGCGGCCCGCCTCTTTCCCGGGGGCCGCTGGGGCACCCCGCAGGACGCCGCCCGGCTCGTCCGCTCCCTCTGCTCGCCCGACGCCGGCTGGCTCACCGACCAGATCATCACTCCGAGGGCGGCTTCCAGCGGCGGCACACCCGACCGCTCTCCGCGAGACCCGCACCCGGCCGCTCAACGCGGCTCGGGGAATCGACCGTCACGCGGCTCGGTCACCGGTGGCTCTCACGACTCGATCACCGGGGCGTCAGGCGACTCGGTCACCGGGCCGTCACGCAGGTCGGTGACCGGCGCGTCGCGCGGGTCTCGTGGGCGGGGCACGGGCGGCGACCCGAGGCGGCGGGCCAGCAGGTCGACCGTCTCCTCCGCCGGCAGCGCCGCCGCCAGCAGCCAGTCGACCAGCCGCTCGTACCGGGCGACGTCGGCCTCGGCGGTCAGCCTCAGGTCGGTGGTGAGGGTCTCCACCAGCACCGTGCGGGGATCGGCCGGGTCCGGGTACGCGTAGTGGGAAAAGGCGGTCAGCGGATGAACACCACCGTGCGGGGCGGCGTCCCGGGACAGCAGCCGGATGGTGACGTACGGCCGGTCAGCCAGGGCGACGAGGTGCCCCAACTGGTCCCGCCAGACGTCGGCCGGCACGCCGCCCGGGTCGCAGACCCGCTCGTCGAGCAGGGCGGTGTAATGGGTTGCGTTCGGCCGGTGCAGCGCCTCCTGGCGCACCGCGCGCGCCCGTACGTCCGCCTCCACGTCCACATCCTCGTGCAGCTGCGCCCCGGCGGCGACCCGCAGCCGGGCGTACGCCGGGGTCTGGAGCAGCCCGGGCACGACCGCGGGCTGGTATTCGATGATGCGGGCGGCGCCCGCCTCCAGCTCCGCGTACGCCCGCTGCCGCTCACCCATCTCGCCCAGGGCCCGGGACCAGCCCCGACCGGTGGCGGCGTCCCGGGCGATGACGATCAACTCGTCGCGCTTGCCGGGCGGCACCCCGTAGACGTCGAGCAGGTCGAGCACGTCGGCCAGGTCCGGCCGGCTCTGACCCAGCTCGATGCGGGACAGTTTGGACGTGGACGCCCAGCCGAGCCGGCCACAGACCTGCTCCAGGGTGAGCGCCTGCCGGCGGCGCAGCCGGCGCAGCTCCGCGCCAAGCCGCGCCCGCCGCACGACAGGACTTGCTGACAACGGCATGCGAGCCTCCCATCGACGGAGACTACGCACCACCAATCACGGACGGCAATACAATGATTGCGCAGTGCGATCGATGTGGCGGGGCCGGCGCTGGCCTCCCGGCACTCGCGGACGCTGCCCGCCACCGGCTCTGCCACCCGGCGCGACCCGTCGGCTGCGCCCGCCCGGCGGCCCGCCTTGCCGTCACTTCACGCCGGCGGCGTCCATCCCGCGCAGCTCCTTCTTGAGGTCGGCGATCTCGTCCCGGATCCGGGCAGCCAGCTCGAACTGCAGCTCCCGTGCGGCGGCGAGCATCTGGTCGTTGAGCTCCTGGATGAGGTTGGCCAGGTCGGCCCGGGCCATCCCCTCCCGGGACGGCGTGGCGGCACCGCCCCGACCGCGGCTGCGGGTCTCCTTGACCGGGGCCTTGCCCCGGGACAGCTGGCGGGCCGCCCCGCCGACGCGGGTGTTGTTTTCGGTGTCCTCCGCCTCGCGATAGATGTCGTCCAGGATGTCGTGGATCTTCTTGCGCAGCGGCTCGGGGCTGATCCCGTGCGCCTCGTTGTGCGCGATCTGCTTGGCCCGGCGCCGGTTGGTCTCCTCGATCGCGTCCGCCATCGACGGCGTGATCTTGTCGGCGTACATGTGGACCTGGCCGGAGACATTACGGGCGGCCCGGCCGATGGTCTGGATCAGCGACCGGCCGCTGCGCAGGAAGCCCTCCTTGTCGGCGTCGAGGATCGCCACCAGGGAGACCTCCGGCAGGTCGAGGCCCTCCCGGAGCAGGTTGATGCCGACCAGCACGTCGTAGTCGCCCTTGCGCAGCTCGCGCAGCAGCTCCACCCGGCGCAGCGTGTCGACCTCGGAGTGCAGGTAGCGCACCCGGATGCCGTTCTCCAGGAGGTAGTCCGACAGGTCCTCGGCCATCTTCTTGGTCAGAGTGGTGACCAGCACCCGCTCGTCCCGCTCGGTGCGCAGCTTGATCTCGTGCATCAGGTCGTCGATCTGCCCCTTGGTGGGCTTCACGACGACCTCCGGGTCGATCAGGCCGGTCGGGCGGATCACCTGCTCGACGAACTCACCCTGGCCCTGCTCCAGCTCCCACGGACCCGGGGTGGCGGAGAGGAAGACCATCTGGCCGACCCGCTCCAGGTACTCGTCGAAGCGCAGCGGCCGGTTGTCGGCCGCGCTGGGCAGCCGGAAGCCGTGGTCGATCAGCATCCGCTTACGGGAGGCGTCGCCCTCGTACATGCCGCCGATCTGCGGGATCGTCACGTGCGACTCGTCGACCACGGTCAGGAAGTCGTCGGGGAAGTAGTCGAGCAGGCAGTGCGGCGGGCTGCCGGGCAGCCGGCCGTCGATGTGCATGGAGTAGTTCTCGATGCCGGAGCAGAAGCCGACCTGCCGCATCATCTCGATGTCGTACGTGGTGCGCATCCGCAGCCGCTGCGCCTCCAGCAGCTTGCCCTGCCGCTCCAGCTCGGCCAGCCGCTCGCCCAGCTCGGTCTCGATGTCGCGGATCGCCCGCTCCATCCGCTCCGGGCCGGCCGCGTAGTGCGTG
Source organism: Micromonospora sp. NPDC093277 (assembly GCF_044765245.1). Classification (NCBI taxonomy): domain Bacteria; kingdom Bacillati; phylum Actinomycetota; class Actinomycetes; order Micromonosporales; family Micromonosporaceae; genus Micromonospora; species Micromonospora sp. NPDC093277. Next base: position 404,485 of record NZ_JBIWJO010000003.1, on the reverse strand, counting down.
GCCGGGAAGATCATCAACTGGTCGACCTCGCGGACCACGTCGCCGGTGAGCGGGTTGAGGTAATACAGCTTCTCGATCTCGTCGCCGAAGAGCTCGATCCGGACGGCCAGCTCCTCGTACGCCGGGATGACCTCCAGCGTGTCGCCCCGGACCCGGAAGGTGCCCCGCTGGAACGCCATGTCGTTGCGGGTGTACTGGATGTCGACCAGCCGGCGCAGCAGCTGGTCGCGGTCGAGTTCCTGCCCGACCGCGACCCGGACCGCGCGATCGAGGTATTCCTCCGGGGTGCCCAGGCCGTAGATCGCCGAGACGGTCGCCACCACGATGACGTCGCGCCGGGTGAGCAGCGACATGGTCGCCGAGTGCCGCAGCCGCTCGACCTCCTCGTTGATCGAGGAATCCTTCTCGATGTAGGTGTCGGTCTGCGGGATGTACGCCTCGGGCTGGTAGTAGTCGTAGTAGGAGACGAAGTACTCCACCGCGTTGTGCGGGAGCAGCTCGCCGAACTCCTTGGCGAGCTGGGCGGCGAGGGTCTTGTTCGGCGCGAGCACCAGGGTCGGCCGCTGCAACCGCTCGACCAGCCACGCCGTGGTGGCGCTCTTGCCGGTGCCGGTCGCGCCGAGCAACACCGTGTTGCGGTCGCCACGCCGCACGCGGCGCTCCAGCTCGTCGATGGCTGCCGGCTGGTCACCGCCCGGCTGGAACTCGCTGACGACCTGGAAGCGGCCTTCGAGTCGGGGAATGTCGAGCGCCATGACCTCAACGGTACGCCGGAGGTCCGACAGTTCCGGCCGGACCGCCGCAGGTCCGAGACCTGCTTCGATATTCCCATTGTGTGGCTCATCTCACCGGACTACCCTCGTACCGTAGGCCGCTCGCGGCGGCCGACCGGGCCGGTGGTCGCCCTTACAGGGCCCGGCCGCCCCCGGCACGGACGGTCGCAGCACCCGGGACGACCGGCGTGCGCACCGACGTGGTCGCGCTGAAGGGCGCAGACCGGCCGCCGCGAGCGCCACTCTCGTCACCCGATCCCCGCAGCCGCGTTCTCCACTCGTGGAGATCTCTCGCGGATGGCGGTTCTGGCGCGTGCCGCAACCCGACATCGGGCCGCTGCCGACGGGCGGCACCCACGCCGACCCGGCCGGCACCTCGCCCCCGGACCCGGCCGACACGCCACCGACCCCTTCGACCGCCGCGTCACCCGAGAGCCAGGACGCCGCCGCGCTCGAAAGCCCCGCCGCACCGACAGCGAGCCCGGCCGGGAGCCGGACCGCCGCCTCGGCGGGGAGCCCCGCCGTCGCGAGGCCCGCAAGCCCGACCACGCCACCCGGGAGCCAGGCCGACGCACCGCCGGAAGGCCCCGCCGCCACGAAGCCCGCAAGCCCGACCACGCCACCCGGGAGTCCGGCCGACGCATCGCCCGGGAGTCCGGCCGACGCACCGGTTCGTTCGCCCAGGGCCGCGCCACGCGAACCCGGTCGCGGCCGCCATCGGCGTTCCCGCCCCATCACCGGGGCGCGGCACTGGACCGTCCTGGATGGCTGGCGGACCGACGCGGATGCCGGCGGACCAGCGGCCGAGACCCGTACCGATGCGGCACCGCCGGACGACCACGACCCGGAGGACAGCGTCGCCCGGCCCCGACCGCCGGCCCGGCGGCGCGCCACCCTCGTCGCGCTCGGGGTGACCGCCGTCGTCTCGGCGGCGGCCCTGGTCGCCGGGCTGCTGAACTGGTCGCCGCAGTCGACCGACCCGGCCCGGGCGCTCACCGCGGAGGAGACCGACCGGCTGGCGGCGATGCGGGTCACCAACCAGCGGGACGTCCGCGCCGGGGTGCGCGTCACCATCGGTGCGGATCGATCCGCCGCGGAGCTCGTGGGGTGGGTCGACTGGGTCCGGCCGCTGGTCTACCTGAGCGTGCGCGGCCTGGACGTGGGCACCGAGCCGGGCCTGGTCCAGGCCACCCGGTCGGCGATGGTGGTCCGGCCCGACCCGGCCGCGGCGTCCGCCCCGCCACCGCTGGTGCCCCCGACCGACCGCTGGCGGTTGCGGGAGCCGCCCGCCGGGCGCGGCGTGGCCGCCGTACGCGACCTGCTCCTCGGTCTGGCGGCGGACCGCATCGACGTCACGACCGGGACGGCCCGGTGGGTGGGCGGAGACACCGTGGACGGCAGTCCGGTCGACATCGTGGAGACACCCCTGCCCGCAGCCCCGTCCGACCCCGGCGCCGGCACCCCGGCCAGCTCCGGCTCGGCCAGCTCCGGTCCGGCCGGTGCCGCGGCGGGCCGACCGCCCCGACTCTGGCTCGACCAGGACGCCCGGCTGCACCGGCTGCGGGGATGGCTGCCGGACGGCACACCGATCACCGTCGAACTGGCCCGCAGCGACCGGCCCACGCTTCGCCCGGTGGACGCACTCGGCGGTCCTCCCGGGCTGCCCCGCGCGCTCGCCGACGCCGAGGCGGACCGGCTCGCCCGGCTGTCCGACCGGCTACGGGCCGCCGGGGGTGCCACGCTGGCCCTGACCGCCCCGGTCGGCCCCACCGCCAACCTGCGCGCCACCGGCTGGCTGAGCTGGGCCGATGCCTCGGCGTACCTGGCCGTGGGCGAGGCCGACAACCCCGGGAGCCGGACCCTGCTGCGGTGGCACTCGGGGCGGGTGGCCAGGGTGGAGGTGCCGGCGGACGGTGCGGCGACGGAGGTTCCCGCCGCACCGCCGCTACCGCCACCGGCCGGGCTGGCCCGGTCGGCCGACCGGCCGCCCGGCGACGACCTGGACCGGCTGCTGGAGGCGGCGCTGCGCACCCGTGGGACCGCGGTGCCGGCCGGATCGGCGGTACGGCTGCGCGGCGACCAGGTGGCCGGCCGCGCCGTGGACGTCGTCGAGGTGCCGGCCGGCCGGGCGGTCCTGCGCTACTGGATCGACCGGGACGGCCTGCTGCGCCGGCTGGAGCTGCGGAGCGGGCGTGGCGTCTGGTCGCAGCTCGACCTCACCCCGGGCCGGGTACCGGCGCTGCCCATCGCCTCCTGACCCGCCCGGCGGGAACGGGCACCGGGTTCGGTCAGGTCCGCCAGGCGGTCCGCGCCGCCCACTCCTCGGCGCGCCGGTGCTCCTCGTCGAACCAGGGTTCCTTGTCGGCGCCGTACGTGTCGCTGTCCGGAGCGAAGCCCGCCAGTTGCCGCTTCAGCCGCAGATACGCATCCCGCTGTTCCGGGTCGGCCCGCAGGTGGTCGCGCATCAGCAGCGCGTACCGCCAGCCGGGCGAGCCGGCCTCCCGCAGGTGCAGATGCGCCGGGCGGGCCGGGTCGGCGCTGCCGTGCAGCCGTTTCTCCCACCGGGGGCCGCCCGGCGGGCGCGGGTTGTCCCACCAGTCGCCGGGCAGGCGCGGGAACCCTGCGTCGGCGAGCCGCTCCGCGAGCGCGCCGTCCGCCTCCGCCAGCGACGGCACGGTGAGCTGGATGTCGATGACGTCCTTCGCGGCCAGGCCGGGCACGGCGGTGGAGCCGATGTGGTCCACGCGCGGGTCGGAGCCGACCGCGTGCCGGATCCGGGCGGCCAGCCGGGCGTACTGCCGGGGCCAGGTCGGGTCGGGTTCGGTGAGCACCACCCGCTCCGGCCGGACCGCCCGGCGCTCGCGGACGTTGCGCTCGTAGGGCACCAGGCGGTCGCGCCAGAGCGCGTCCACCGCCGCGTGCAGCTCGTCCAGGGTGCCGTCGTTGGTGAGCAGCACGTCGGCCGCCGCCTCCCGGCGCGGGTCGTCGGCCTGCGCGGCGATCCGCCGCTCGGCCTCCGCGCGGTCCATGCCACGATCGCGCGCCAGCCGCTCCACCCGGGTGCGCACCGCCGTGCGCACCACGACTACCAGGTGGTACGTCGGCGCGAGTCCCACCTCGACCAGCAGCGGCACGTCGTTGATCACGATCGCGTCCACGGGCGCGGCGGCGGCCAGCTCCGCGGTGCGCGCCCGGACCCGGGGATGGATGATCGCCTCCAACCGGCGGCGGGCCGCCTCGTCGGCGAAGACGACGGAGCCCAGCGCCGCCCGGTCGAGGGCGCCCTGCGGATCCAGCACCCGGTCGGAGAAAGCGGCGACGATCTCGGCCAGCCCCTCGCTGCCCGGGGCGACCACTTCGCGGGCGATCCGGTCCGCGTCGATGACCACCGCGCCGAGCGCGGCCAGCCGGCTCGCCACCGCGCTCTTGCCGGACCCGATGCCCCCGGTCAGTCCCACCATCAGCACCGGACCAGTCAACAGGATCACCGGCCGCACGCCAAGCCGGCGGTTGCCGGAGCGGTCGGCGCGCCGACGCCCGCCATGATCGACTCCAATTGCGGCAACCCGGCGCTTCCCGTCGCCGGGACAGCCCGAATTGCCGCACACCGAGTCGATCAAGGACCGACGCGGGATGCCCGGCGTCCGAAGCACCTGACCCGACCTGCCGCCGACCCAAGTCGATCAAGGGCGGACGCGGGATGCCGGCGGCAGGCGCAACTGGGCGGAGACACGCGAGGGCCCCGCCCCCGGCGATCCGGCGAACCGGATCGCGGGGACGGGGCCCGTCGTCGTTCAACGGCGACCCCGGGTCGCGGCGCAAAGCCGCGCTGGAGTTGCCGCAGGGATCACTTGCCGCCGGCGAGCTTCTCCCGCAGCGCGGCGAGCGCCTCGTCGGTGGCCAGGGTGCCCGCCGGCTCCTCGGCCTGCCGGCTCGGGGCCGAGGTCGAGGTGGTGGCGCCGGAGACAGCCGGAGCCGGGTTGGCAGCGGCCTCGGCGTCGGCGGCCCGGGAGGTCTGCACCTGCTTGGTGTGGGCCTCCCAGCGCTGGCGCGCCTCGGCGTACTGGTTCTCCCAGGTCTCGCGCTGCTTGTCGTAGCCCTCGAGCCACTCGCCCGTCTCCGGGTCGAAGCCCTCCGGGTAGATGTAGTTGCCCTGCTCGTCGTAGGTCGCGGCCATGCCGTAGAGAGTCGGGTCGAAGTGCTCCTCGCCCTCGACGAAGCCCTCGTTGGCCTGCTTGAGCGACAGCGAGATCCGGCGACGCTCCAGGTCGATGTCGATGACCTTGACCATGACCTCGGAGCCGACCTGGACGACCTGCTCCGGGATCTCCACGTGGCGCTCGGCCAGTTCGGAGATGTGGACCAGGCCCTCGATGCCGTCGTCCACCCGGACGAACGCGCCGAACGGCACCAGCTTGGTGACCTTACCCGGCACGATCTGCTGGATCGCGTGGGTGCGGGCGAACTGACGCCACGGGTCCTCCTGGGTCGCCTTCAGCGACAGCGAGACCCGCTCGCGGTCCAGGTCGACGTCCAGAACCTCGACCTCGACCTCCTGGCCGACCTCGACGACCTCGGACGGGTGGTCGATGTGCTTCCAGGACAGCTCGGAGACGTGCACCAGGCCGTCCACGCCGCCCAGGTCGACGAACGCGCCGAAGTTGACGATCGAGGACACGACGCCCTTGCGGACCTGGCCCTTCTGCAGCTTGTTGAGGAACTCGGTGCGCACCTCGGACTGCGTCTGCTCCAGCCAGGCCCGGCGGGACAGGACCACGTTGTTGCGGTTCTTGTCCAGCTCGATGATCTTGGCTTCGAGCTCACGCCCGACGTACGGCTGCAGGTCGCGCACCCGCCGCATCTCCACCAGCGACGCGGGCAGGAAGCCGCGCAGGCCGATGTCGAGGATGAGACCACCCTTGACGACCTCGATGACCGAGCCGCGGACGACGCCGTCCTCGTCCTTGATCTTCTCGATCGTGCCCCAGGCCCGCTCGTACTGCGCCCGCTTCTTGGAGAGGATCAGGCGACCCTCCTTGTCCTCCTTCTGGAGGACAAGGGCCTCGATGTGGTCTCCGACCGAAACCACCTCGGCCGGGTCCACGTCGTGCTTGATCGACAGCTCGCGAGAGGGGATCACGCCCTCGGTCTTGTAGCCGATGTCGAGCAGGACCTCGTCCCGATCGACCTTGACGACGGTGCCTTCGACAATGTCGCCGTCGTTGAAGTACTTGATGGTCTCGTCGATCGCGGCGAGGAAAGCTTCCTCGGAGCCGAGGTCGTCGATGGTGACCTTGTTGGCGCTCGAGGTGGCCTCGATGCTGCTCGTCATGTGGGCGGTTGCTCCGGTCGGATGGGTTGTCACAGCAGGCGTGGCGTCGCAGTGACCTGTCCGCGCCAGCGGATCCGTCGCCGGGCACACCGAACGATCCACCCTGAGAAGATCATTAGTGGCTCCGGTGACCGCGCACCTGCTCCCTGCCGAGGCACACGATCCGCGAGCGCATCGTCTAGCCTACCCGCTGCATTACCACAGCGTGCAAGCCCTCCCGGTCCTCGCCGACCGCGTCAGCTGCGAAAGCGGAGATTTCGCGCGGTAAGGTGCCGGGGCTGTCTCGTCCGTCACATCTTCCCCACCCGACACACCGCCCTGGGGCGACGCGCAGGGCTGAGGCTAACTTGAGCGGGTGGATGACGACAGGGTGACCCGGCGCCGGGTGGGCGCCACCGAGATCCGCCGGGCCAACCGCGGCTGGTGGGACGCCGACGCCGACGACTACCAGGCCGAGCACGGGACGTTCCTGGGCGAGGTGGACTTCGTCTGGTGCCCCGAGGGGCTGCGCGAGGCCGACGCCCGACTGCTCGGCGAGGTGACCGGCCGCCGGATCCTCGAACTCGGCTGCGGTGCGGCGGCCGCCGCCCGTTGGCTGGCCGGCCAGGGGGCCCGGCCGGTCGCCCTGGACCTCTCCGCCGGCATGCTGCGGCACGCCACGGCCGCCGCCGCCCGCACCGGCGTACGCGTGCCACTGGTGCAGGCCGACGCGCTCGCCCTGCCCTTCGCCGACGCCGCCTTCGACACCGTCTGCACGGCGTTCGGCGCGATCCCGTTCGTGGACGACTCGGCGGCCGTGATGCGGGAGGTGGCCCGGGTGCTGCGCCCCGGCGGTCGCTGGGCCTTCTCGGTCACCCACCCGATGCGCTGGATCTTCCTCGACGACCCTGGTCAGGGCGGGCTCACCGCGGTGCACTCGTACTTCGACCGCTCCCCCTACGTCGAGCAGGACGAGCACGGGGTGGCCACGTACGTCGAGCAGCACCGCACCCTCGGCGACCGGATCCGTGAGCTGGTCGGGGCCGGGTTCCGGCTGCTGGACCTGGTGGAGCCGGAGTGGCCGCAGGGGCACGAGGAGATCTGGGGCCAGTGGAGCCCGCTGCGTGGCCGGCTCTTCCCCGGCACCGCGATCTTCGTCGCGGAGAAGCCGGCCGACGGGTAGCCGTCGTTTCCGCTCGGCAGCCCCGGGTACGCCGAGAGCATGGCCGAGAAGGAGTTCCGCGAGGGCGACCATGTCTCCTGGGCCAGCCACAGCGGCCGGGCGTACGGCGTGGTCAAGGAGAAGCTGGTCGACCGCACCCACGTACGCGGGCACACGGTGAACGCCTCGCCGGAGAACCCGCAGTACCGCATCCGCAACGACGACTCGGGGCGGGACGTCGCCCACCGACCACAGGTGCTGCGCCATGAGCCGAAGTAATGGCGGCGCCCGCATCCGGTCGGTCGAGCGCCCGAAGCGAACCCCGCGCACGTTGACGGCTTGACCCTGCCGCTGACGGCAGGGTCGGACCATCGGCGGCATGAACGATGCACAACGCAGGGTCGTCGTCGTCGTCGTCACCGGCGCGGGCACCGGCATCGGCCGGGCCACCGCCCGCGCCTTCAGCGTCGACGGCGCCCACGTCCTCGCCGTCGGCCGCCGCGCCGCGCCGCTGGCCGAGACGGCCGCCGGCCACCCTCTGATCACCCCGCTGACCGCCGACGTCACCGCACCCGACGCGCCGGACCGGGTGGTCGGCGCCGCCCTCCACCGGTACGGGCGGCTGGACGTGTTGGTCAACAACGCCGGGATCGCCGGCGGCGGCCCCCTCGCCGAGTTGGACGAGGCGGCCGCCCGGCGCCAGCTCGACACGAACCTGCTCGCCCCGGTCCGGCTGGCCCGTGCCACGGTGGCGGCCCTGGCCGACACCCGGGGCGTGATCGTCAACGTCACCACGTCCGTCGGCCAACGCGCCTGGCCCGGCTCGTCCGTGTACGCGGCGGGCAAGGCCGCCCTCGACTCGCTGACCCGCAGCTGGGCGGTGGAACTGGCCCCGCGCGGCATCCGGGTGGTCGCGGTGGCCCCGGGCGCTATCGACACGCCCATCGGCGCACACCAGGGCCTCTCACCGGAGCAGCGGGCGGCGGTACGCCGCTGGCAACTCGCGCACACCCCCCTTGGCCGGATCGGCGGCCCGCAGGACGTAGCGTGGGCGATCCGCCAGCTCTGCGATCCGGCGGCGGGCTTCGTCACCGGCGTGGTGCTGCCGGTGGACGGCGGAGCGGTGGTCGGCTGACCGGCCGGGCGCCGGCGGATCGGCGACATGGCGGTGTACCGGCCTTGCCCATGCCGCAACCTCGGCGGAGCAGGGCTGGAGCAAGGCGACGGGAGGACGAGCACGTGCGGATCGGCGAGCTGGCCAGGGTGACGAGCTGCACTCCCCGTGCCCTGCGGCACTACGAGGAGCAGGGACTGATCACGTCGGAGCGGGCGGCGAACGGCTACCGCGAGTACGACGAGGCCGCAGTCGTCCGGGTCCGCAACATCCGCCGCCTGCTCTCGGCCGGGCTGACCCTGGAGGACGTCCAGGTCTTCCTGCCCTGCCTGGACGGCGACGTGGCAGCCGCGCCGCCCTCCCCCGCCGGCATCCGGGTCGGCCTGGAGCGGCTGGCTGTGCTCGACGCCCGGATCGCCGCACAGGTGGCGCTCCGCGACCGCCTCGCCGCCGCCCTCTTGTCCGCCCGTTGATCATGAGGTTGGCGGCGGTCGCGGAGATCCACACCGCCGCCAACCTCATGATCAACCCCGCGGGAGGGAGGGGGAGGGGAGGTAGGGGGGACGTTGGTTAGTGGGCGGCGCTGTTCCAGTCGCGGCCGTCGCCGACGGAGACCTCCAGCGGCACCGACAGCGGGTACGCCTCCCCCATCTCCTTGCGGACCAGGGCCTCCAGGGTCTCCCGCTCGTCCTGGGCGACCTCGAAGACCAGTTCGTCGTGCACCTGCAGCAGCATCCGGGACCGCAGCCCGGCCTCGCGCAGCGCGGTGTCGACGTGCAGCATGGCGACCTTGATGATGTCGGCCGCCGAGCCCTGGATCGGGGCGTTGAGCGCCATCCGCTCGGCCATCTCCCGGCGCTGCCGGTTGTCGCTGACCAGGTCTGGCAGGTAGCGGCGGCGGCCCAGGATGGTGGAGGTGTAGCCGTCCTGCCGAGCCCGGGCCACCACCTCGTGCAGGTAGTCGCGGACCCCGCCGAAGCCGGCGAAGTAGTTCTCCATCAGCCCGCGCGCCTCGTCGGCGCTGGTCCCGAGCTGCTGGGAGAGCCCGAACGCGCTCAGCCCGTACGCCAGGCCGTAGTTCATCGCCTTGATCTTGCGGCGCTGGTCGGCGGTGACCTGGTCGACCGGGACGGCGAAGACCGAGGAGGCGGTGGCGGCGTGGAAGTCGTGCCCGGAGTTGAACGCCTCGATCAGCGCGTCGTCCGACGACAGGTGCGCCATGATCCGCATCTCGATCTGACTGTAGTCGGCGGTGAGCAGGCACTCGTAACCCTCGCCGACCACGAAGGCCCGACGGATCCGCCGCCCCTCCTCCGTGCGGATGGGGATGTTCTGCAGGTTGGGCTCGGTCGAGGAGAGCCGGCCGGTGGCCGCCACGGTCTGGTTGAACGTGGTGTGGATCCGGCCGTCGTCGGAGACCGACTTGAGCAGCCCGTCGACGGTCGACTTGAGCTTGGCCACGTCGCGGTGCCGCAGCAGGAACTCCAGCACCGGGTGCGGCTGCTGGGCGTGGAGCCACTGCAGGGCGTCCGCGTCGGTGGTGTACCCGGTCTTGATCTTCTTGGTCTTGGGCAGGCCCAGCTCGCCGAAGAGGATCTCCTGCAACTGCTTGGGCGAGCCGAGGTTGAACTCCCGGCCCACCGCCGCGTACGCGCCCTGGGCCGCGGCCTTCACCTCTGCGGCGAAGTGCGCCTCCAGCTCCGACAGGTATTCGGTGTCGGCGCCGATCCCGGTGCGCTCCAGGTTGGCGAGCACCCGCATCAGCGGCAGCTCCACGCCGGCCATCAGCCGGGCCGACTGCTCGCCGTCGCGGGACAGCTCGGCGTCGATCGCGTCGGCCAGGTCGAGGGTGGCCCGGGCCTGGAGCATCAGGTTCTGCTCGGCCTCGCCGTCGTCGCCCAGGCCCTCCAGGGTGAGCTGGCCGGTCTCCGGCGCGTCGACCCGCAGCTCCCGGTGCAGGTAGCGCAGCGCCAGGTCGGTCAGGTCGTACGACCGCTGGTCGGGGCGGGCCAGGTAGGCGGCGATCTGGGTGTCCCGGGAGATGCCCCGCAGGTCCCAGCCGTGCGCGGCGAACGCCAGCACCGCCGGTTTGCTGTCGTGCAGCACCTTCGGGCGCTCGGCGTCGGCCAGCCAGCCGGCCAGGGCGGCCTCGTCGGCCGCGTCGAGGGTGGCCGGGTCGAACCAGGCGGCCGCGCCCCCGGCGGTGGCCAGGGCCATCCCGGTGACCGACGCGGTGTGCCGCCGGTTGGGGCCGGTGTCGAGCTTGACCGCCACGCCGACCGGGGCGCCGGTCGGGGCATGGGTCTCCAGCCAGCCGGCGAGGCCGCCGGGCTCGGTGAGCACCTGCCCGTCCAGCTCGAAGCCGGCCTCGGCCTCCGGCTCGACCGCCTCGAGGTACTGGTAGAGCCGGTCGCGCAGGATGCGGAACTGGAGGGTGTCGAAGACCTGGTGCACGGCCTCCCGGTCCCAGCCCTGCCAGCGGGCGTCCGCCACGCGCAGCGGCAGCTCCAGGTCGGCGACCAGGCAGTTGATCTCGTAGTTGCGGATCACGTCGGCGAGCCGCTCGCGCAGGCTCTCGCCGGCCTTGCCCTTGATCTCGTCGGCCCGGGCGACCACGCCCTCCACCCCGCCGTACGCGTTGATCCACTTGGCGGCGGTCTTCGGGCCGACGCCGGGGACGCCGGGCAGGTTGTCGCTGGTCTCGCCGACCAGGGCGGCCAGGTCGCGGTAGCGCTCCGGAGGGACGCCGTACTTCGCCTCGACCGCGGCCGGGTCCATCCGGGCCAGGTCGGAGACGCCCTTACGCGGGTAGAGCACGGTGATCCGGTCGTCGACGAGCTGGAACGCGTCCCGGTCGCCGCTGGTGATCAGCACGTCCATGCCCTCGTCGCGGGCCTGGCAGGCGAGGGTGGCGATGACGTCGTCGGCCTCGTAGCCCTCCTTCTCCACCACCGGGATCCGCAGCGCGGCCAGGACCTCCTTGACCAGGCTCACCTGGCCCTTGAAGTCGGTCGGGGTCTCGCTGCGGCCGGCCTTGTACTCGGCGTACTTCTCCGTGCGGAAGGAGCGGCGGGAGACGTCGAAGGCGACCACGATGTGGCTGGGCTGCTCGTCGCGGAGCGCGTTGATCAGCATCGAGGTGAAGCCGTACACCGCATTGGTCGGCTGCCCCGTGGTGGTGGAGAAGTTCTCCACCGGCAGGGCGAAGAAGGCCCGGTATGCCAGGGAGTGTCCGTCGACGAGGAGCAGGCGCGGCGTCGTAGCTGTCACGGCAGCGACTCTAGTCCGTACCGCCGACAAGCCCGGCCCGCGGCACGGCGCAACCGCCGCGACGGGCGCTGGTGTCGGGGTCCGGTGCGGCCGACGCCACACCGGACCCGACCGGATCTACAGGACCTTGGCCAGGAACGACCGGGTCCGCTCGTGCCGCGGGTTCGCGATCACCTCACGCGGGTTGCCCTGCTCGACGACCACCCCGCCGTCCATGAAGACCAGGTGGTCGCCGACCTCCCGGGCGAAACCGATCTCGTGGGTCACCACGATCATGGTCATCCCGTCGCGGGCGAGGCCCTTCATCACCTCCAGCACCTCCCCGACCAGCTCCGGGTCGAGCGCGCTGGTCGGCTCGTCGAAGAGCATCAGCTTCGGCCGCATGGCCAGGGCGCGGGCGATCGCCACCCGCTGCTGCTGCCCGCCGGAGAGCTGGGCTGGGTAGCTGTCGACCTTGTCGGCCAGCCCCACCCGGGCCAACAACGCCAGCGCCCGCTCGCGGACCTCGTCCTTCGCCTTCCGGGCCTGCTTCTTCGACGCCTGGACCGGCTCCTGCGACTGCCGGCCCTTCTCCGCCGACTTCTCCGGCTTCACCTTCGGCTTCCGCACCCGCAGCGGGGCCTCCATCACGTTGGCCAGCGCGGTCATGTGCGGGAAGAGGTTGAACCGCTGGAACACCATGCCGATCGCCTGGCGCTGCGCGGCCACCTCCTTGTCCCGCATCTCGTGCAGCTTGCCGCCGCGCTCCCGGTAGCCGATCAGGTCGCCGTCCACCCAGATCCGGCCGGCGTTGATCTTCTCCAGGTGGTTGACGCAGCGCAGGAAGGTCGACTTGCCGGAGCCGGAGGGCCCCAGCAGGCAGCACACCTCCCCCGCCCGGACCTCCAGGTCGATGCCCTTGAGCACCTCGAGGGGCCCGAACGACTTGTGCACCTGCTCGGCCCGCACCATCAGCCCCGACTCCGCCCTCGGCGCTCCGGCCTGGGCGGGAACGATCAGCTCCGTCATGACGGATCCACCACCCCCGGGTTGCCTCCGGTCTCGGTCGTCATCGCGCGCAGCCGCATCCGGGCCCGCCCGCTCGTGCCGTACCCCTTGCTGAAGTGCCGCTCCAGGAAGTGCTGCCCGATGAGCAGGATGCTGGTCAGGAAGAGATACCAGAGGACCGCCGAGACGTACATCGGGAAGATCTGGAACGTGCGCTTGCCCACCGCGTCGAGCTGGAAGAACAACTCCATGCTGTACGGCACCGCCATCAGCAGCGAGGTGTCCTTGAGCATGGCGATGGTCTCGTTGCCGGTCGGCGGGATGATCACCCGCATCGCCTGTGGCAGCACGATCCGGCGCATGATCTGCCCCCGGCTCATGCCCAGCGCCGAGGCCGCCTCGGCCTGCCCCCCGTCCACCGACTGGATGCCGGCCCGCACGATCTCCGCCATGTAGGCCGCCTCGGAGACCGCCAACCCGAGCAGGCCCGCCACGAAGCCGGTCAACACCTCCCGGGCGCTGAACCCGAAGGCCCGCAGCTGCAGGTTGTCGACCCCGAACAGGTGGCCGATCTGGGTGTCGAAGGGCACCCCGAACTCGATCCGGGCCCACAGGATGCCCAGGTTGCCGCAGACGGCCAGCAGCACCAGCCGCGGCACCGCCCGGAACACCCAGGTGAAGAGCCAGGCCACCACCCGCAGGATCGGGTTGGGCGAGAGCCGCATGATCGCCACCACGATGCCCAGGGAGACCGCGAGCAGCATCGCGCAGACGGTCATCAGCACCGTGCCGCGCAGCACACCCTCGATGATCGGCGGCCGGAACATCTTGCTGACCATGAACGACCACTGGAACCGGTCGTTCGTGACCAGCAGGTGCACGAACATCGCCACCAGGACCGCCAGCACCGCGATCGTGATCCAGCGGCCGGGGTGCCGTACGGGCACGGCCTGGATCGGCTCCGGCCGCGCCCGTACGGTTGTCGATTCCTCGGTTGCCATGACGTGTTACGGGTTGACCGCGGGGTCCGTGATCGCGCCGTCCCCGACCTGCCACTTGTCCAGGATGGCCTTGTACGTGCCGTCCTCGATCAGGGCCTTCGTCGCGTCCCGGACCGCCTCGGCGAACGCGGTCTGGTCCTTGGCCACCACGTAGCCGTAGGGCGCCGCCTCGTACATCTTGTCGAGCAGCTCCAGCTGGCCCTCGGACTGGGTCACCGCGTACACCCCGACCGGGTAGTCGGCGAGCATCGCGTCGTCCTTGCCGGAGGCCACCGCGGCGGTCGCGGCGTCCTGACCGGGGAACTGCTCGATGGTGATCGCCGGCTTGCCCGCGTCGGTGCAGGCCTTCGACCGCTTCTCGATGTCCTCGACCTGGACCGTGTCCTTCTGCACCGCGATCTTCTTGCCACAGGCGTTGTCGATCGCGACGCCGGCCGGGTTGCCCTTCTTGGTCGCCCACTGGGTGCCGACCTGGTAGTAGCTGACCATGTTGGCCTGGGCCTTGCGCTCGTCGTTGATGGTGAACGACGAGACGCCGACCTCGTACTTGCCCGAGCTGACGCCGGTGATGATGGCGCCGAAGTCCGCGGAGACGAACTCCGCCTTCAGCCCCAGCTTCGCGGCGACCGCGTTGAACAGTTCGATGTCGAACCCGATGGCCGTCTTGCCGTCGTTGTCGAGGAACTCGGCCGGGGCGTAGGACGTGTCGCTACCCACCACGATCTTGCCGTCCGCCTTGATCGCGTCCGGCACCTTCGCGGCCAGCCCCGAGTCCGCCGTCGCGGTCACGGACGGGCCACCACCGGGCTGATCGGTGGCCTCCTCCTGGCCACACCCGGCGATCGACAGGGCCAGCAGCGCAGCGCCGGTGACCCCGACGACCGCGCGGCGGCCACCACTGATGTTGAACATGTCCCACTCCTTGCACTAGGGGTGACGGCCGGTCAGGCCACGCCCAGATAGGCCTCTTTGACCGCCGAGTCGTGCAACAGCTCGGCGCCGGTGCCGCTCTTGACGATCCGTCCGGTCTCCAGAACGTACGCGCGGTGCGCCCGAGCAAGTGCCTGCTGCGCGTTCTGCTCCACCAGCAGGATCGTGGTGCCCTGTTCGTTGATCTCCGCAATGATTTTGAAGATCTGCTGGATCAGCATCGGCGCGAGACCCATCGACGGCTCGTCGAGCAGCAGCAGCTTCGGCCGGCTCATCAGCGCCCGCCCGACGGCCAGCATCTGCTGCTCACCGCCGGAGAGGGTGCCGCCGGCCTGCTTGCGCCGCTCGGCCAGCCGCGGGAACAGCTCCAGCACCCGGTCCAGGTCCTGGGCGATGCCCGCCCGGTCCCGTCGGGTGTACGCCCCCATGTCCAGGTTCTCCAGCACCGTCATGCCGGGGAAGACGCCGCGCCCCTCGGGGGCCTGGCACAACCCGCGCCGCACCCGCAGGTCCGCCCGGAGCTTGGTGATGTCCTCGCCGTCGAACCGGATCCGGCCGGCGGACACCGGCCGGATCCCGGAGATGGCCCGCATCGTGGTGGACTTTCCGGCGCCGTTGGCACCGATCAGCGCCACGATCTCACCCTCGCCCACCGTCAGGCTGATGCCGTGCAGCGCCTGGATCCGCCCGTAGAGCAGGCTCAGGTCTTCGATCTCAAGCAGCATCGTCCGGCACTCCCAGGTAGGCGGCGATCACCTTCGGGTTCTCCCGTACCTCCGCCGGCAGCCCTTCCGCGATCTTCTTTCCGAATTCCAGCACCGCGATCCGGTCGGTGACGCCCATGACCAGCTTCATGTCGTGCTCGATGAGCAGCACGGTGACGCCCCGGTCACGGATCTTCCGGATGAGCTGCAGCAGTTCTTCCTTCTCCGCCGGGTTGAAACCGGCCGCCGGCTCGTCGAGGCACAGCAGCACGGGGTCGGTGGCCAGCGCTCGGGCGATCTCCAGCCGGCGCTGCTCGCCGTAGGACAGGTTGCGGGCCGACTCGTGCATCCGCCCCGCGATCCCGACGAACTCCAGCAGCCCCTCGGCCTTCTCCACCCCGTCGCGCTCCTCGCGCCAGTGCCGGGGCAGCCGCAGCAGCGCCGAGATCACGCTCGTCTTGTGGTGCGCGTCCGCGCCCACCTGCACGTTCTCCAGCGCTGTCATCTCGGGGAAGAGCCGGATGTTCTGGAAGGTACGGGCCATGCCCAGCTTGGTGATCTGGTGCCGCTTCTTTCCGTTGACCCGCTCGCCCTGGAACCGGATCTCCCCCTGGCTGGGACGGTAGATGCCGGTCATCGCGTTGAAGCACGTGGTCTTGCCCGCGCCGTTGGGCCCGATCAGCCCGAAGATCTCCCCCTTGTAGAGAGTGAAGTCCACGTCGTTGAGCGCCACGACGCCACCGAAGCGGAGCGTGACGTGGTCGACCTCGAGCAGCGGCTCCCGTTCGACCTCGACCGACGCGGTCCGCTGCGCGGGAACGTTCTGCACCGTCTCAGCCACCGACGATCACCTCCTTGCGCCGATCCTTGAACTCGGCCGCTCTGCGCCGGCTGGCGATCAGGCCCTGCGGGCGGTAGATCATCATGACGATCAGGGTCAGCCCGAAGAACGCGAAGCGGTACTCGTACAGCTCGATGCCGAGCAACTCCACGCCCCGGAACCGCTCGATGAGGTAGTAGGCCAGGCCACCACCGACGATGGCACCGAGGATGTTGCCGGAACCACCGAGGATCACCGCCGCCAGGATGATGATCGAGTTCAGCAGCTCGAAGCTCTGGTTGTTGACGAAGTTCTGCTTACCGGCGAACAGCGCGCCCGCCAGACCACCGATCGCGGCGCCGCAGGCGAAGGCCCACAGCTTGAACTTGAACGTCGGCACCCCCATCAGCTGCGCCGCGTCCTCATCCTCCCGGATCGCGACCCAGGCCCGACCGACCCGGCTGCGCGACAGGTTCCGCACCCCGAGCACCACCAGGATGATCAAGGTGAGCACCAACCAGTAATACGGCCGCGGATCCAGCACACCGAAGAGCGGCGTGCCGTCGGCCTGCTTGCCCGGCGGGTGCGGAATCTGGTTGAAGCCGCGCTGGCCCTTCAGGAACGGCGCGCTCGTCGCCGTCAGCCGGATCATCTCCGCGAAGCCCAGCGTCACAATCGCCAGATAGTCGCCCCGCAACCGCAGCGTCGGCAGACCCAGCAGCACGCCCGACACCAACGCCAGCGCCACCGCGACCGGCAGCACCGTCAGCCACGGCCACACCGTCTTCAGGTCGCTGCTCGGCGAGGTCAGCACCGCCACCGTGTACGCCCCGACGGCGAAGAAGCCGAAGTAGCCCAGATCGAGCAGGCCCGCGAAGCCGACCACGATGTTGAGGCCCACGGCCAGCAACACGTAGATCGACATCATGAACAGCACCTGGCCGAAGTTGGACCCGGTGGTCGGGATCGGCCCGAGCCACTGGTAGAACTCCTTGTTCGGCAGGGCGTAGAAGAAGGCGATCACCGCCGCGATGACCAGCCAGTGCACCCAGCGCGGCAGGCCATGCCAACGCTCGCCGACCGCGTGCCGGCCCGCCCGGAACTTCTCCATCGTGCCCGTCATGCCCGCGCTCCCCGCAGTGATTCGCCCAGCAGACCGGTCGGCCGGAACATCAGCAGGATGATCAACACCACGAAGGCGGTCAGGTCCTTCCACTGCGAACCGAACAGCCCCGAGGCGTAGTTCTCGCTCAAGCCGAGCAGCAGGCCGCCGAGCAGCGCGCCACGCAGGTTGCCGATGCCGCCGAGCACCGCGGCGGTGAACGCCTTGAGCCCCAGCATGAACCCGACGCTGTAGGCCAGTGCCCCGATCCGCACGTTGTACAGCACGCCCGCCACGCCGGCCATCAGGCCACCGGCGATGAAGACGATCATGATGATCCGGTCCTTGTTCACCCCCATCAGGGCCGCGGTGTTCGGATCCTGGGACACCGCCCGGATCCCGCGACCGATCCGGCTGCGGTTGATGAACTGGTCGAGCGCGACCATCATCACCAACGCGGAGCCGACGATCAGCAGCTCCACCCAGCCGATCTCCGCCTTGCCGATCCGGAACAGGGGCTCGGGCGGCACGATCGCCGGCGCGCCCCGCGACAACCGTCGCGTATAGACGCCGAACGCCTCCGAGATAACGATCGACGCACCGATCGCCGTGATAAGGAAGGCCAGGGGCGGGGCGTTGCGCTTACGCAGCGGACGGTAGGCCACCCGCTCGACCACGGTCGCCACCGTCGCCGACGCAATCGCCGCCGCCAGCATCGCGACCAGCAGATACAACACGATCGACCCCACCCCGGAGACCCGGGAGTTCCCGGTCAGACCGAACATGCTCCAGGTGAAGATCGCGGCGTACGCGCCGGAGATGAAGACCTCGGAGTGGGCGAAGTTAATAAGCCTCAGCACACCGTAAACCAGTGTGTAGCCGAGCGCGACCAAGGCGTAGATCGCCCCCACGGTCAGCCCGGTCGTCGTAAGCTCTCCAAAATTGGAGATCAATCCGTCGACGTTCAAGAAGGGTGCTCCAGCGACTTGAAGAGAAGCCAGGGTGCGGCCGGGGAAGGTGCCCCCGACCGCACCCGCAGCGATTTCTTGACGGTCAGAACCGCCGTGGCACTACGTCAGCGGAACCCGCTTCACCGGCGTGATCTCGCCGTTCTTGACCTCGTACGCCCAGATCTGGACGGCCGACGGGTCCAGCTCGCCGGTGTCGGTGAACTTGTACGAACCGACCACGCCCTCACCGGTGTAGCCCTTCACGAACGCCAGCAGGTCGCTACGGCTCGTCTTGCCCGCCTTGATGCCGGCCAGCAGGATGTTCGCCGCGTCGAAGGCGTTGTCGCTGTAGGTACCCGGGTCGACGCCGAACTCCGCCTTGTAGTCGGCGGGGAAGGTCCCCTTCACCTCGCTCGCCGGCAGGCAGGGGCAGGTGAAGATGGTGCCTTCCGCGGCCTCCTTGCTCGCACCGTCGATGAAGGCCGGGTCCTTCATGCCGTCGGCACCGACCAGAGTCGCCTTGATACCGGCGTTGGTCAGCGCCTTACGGATCAGGCCACCCTCGGTGTAGTAGCCACCGAAGAAGACGGCCGTGGCACCGGAGGCCTTCACCTTGGTGACGGTGCCGGAGAACTCGGTCTGCTTGCCGCCGCCCTGGACCTTGTCCTCGCCGATGACCGCGCCACCGAGCGCCTTCTTCACCTCGTCGGCCAGGCCCATGCCGTACGCCGACTGGTCGTCGATGACGAAGACCTTCTCGGACTTCAGCTCGTCCTTGATGTATTTCGCGGCCGCCGGGCCCTGCGCGTTGTCGTTGCCGACCGACCGGAAGAAGGTCTTCCAGCCCTGCTCGCTCAGGCTGGGTCGGGTCGCGGACGCGCTGATGTGCACCAGACCCGCCTCGGAGAACAGCGGGTCGGCTGCCTCCGACTCACCCGAGAAGGCCGGCCCGACAACACCGATGACCTTCTCGTCATCGATGGCCTGCGTGGCAAGCTGCGGCGCCTGGTCCGGGCTGCCCTGCGAGTCCAGTGCAAGGAGATCGACCTTGCAGTCCTTGTTGGCCTCGTTGTACTGCTTAAGGGCGAGTTTCACGCCGTTGTTCTCGTTGATGCCCAGCGCCGCGTCGGAGCCGGTCAGCGCTCCGAAGAACGCGATCTTGTAACCACACCCGCCACCGGACGCCTCAGAGCCGCTGTCGCTCTTGCACGCCGCGGCACCACCAACGGCGAGCGCGATCGCGGCGACGCCGCCGAGCACTCGTGTGAGCTTCTGCCTCAAGGCCCAGACCCTCCTCAGTCCCATGGTCCGAACCACCGCTGCCGATTGGCCCTTGCGGGGGCGACCGAACCAGACCGTCGTCGCCGGTCTGGGGCCGGACGCTATCCCACCTTGCAGGTGTGACGTAAGCCCCAGAAGAGCGGGTTGACCGAACCGTTACACGCCGTGGCGGATTGGGAACGATCGCTGTAAGAGATCTACAGACCTCCGGGCCCTGCACCCCCGCCATCCCGGTAAGCACTCAACGGCAGTTCATCAGCTACCGGCCGGCAATCGGCAACCCCGTCCACCAGGCAAGAGACCCCACACCGTCATCCGCGACCAACACCAGTCGATCTTCAACGGAGGCCAGCGCCACCGCCTTGTCCCCGCCCTCAGGCACCGCGACCGGCAACGCCAACGGCCGCCATGAACCGCCCAAATCGCCCGAGAACCACAGACCGTGACCACCCCCGTCACCCGTCACCGCCACCAACCCCCCACCGCCCAGAGACGCCAGCGCCCGCACCGCCGACACCCCCACACCCACCTCGCCGAAACCACCGACCCGCCGCCAGCCAGCATCAGGGATCCGCTCCGCACCACCACCGGCGAGCGCCGCCCGCCACACCCCGAAACCAGACCGCACCGGACCGACCGCCACCACCGCGCCAGCCACCAGCACCACCCGCTGCGCCTGACTCCGCCCGTCCGACGCCGGCAGCGCCAACCGCCGCCAGGCCCGCCCGTCGGACGAAACCCAGGAGAGCGGCGCCATCGCCGCCGCGTGCGGCGGCAGGACCGCCCCCACCACCAGCCACCCCGGTGGTACGGCCACCGCATCGAGCCCGATCGTCCGGCCCCGTCCGTCCCCGGCCAACTCCGGCACACCCTCGCGCAGTGTGAATCGCACCCCGTCCGGCGAGGTCCAGACCGCCGCCCCGTCAGACCGGGAGCCGACCACCACCCACCCACCCGGCCCGGCCACCAGCCGCGAGACACTCACCGCCTGCGGCCCCCCGTACAACTCAAACGGGGCCGCCTCCTCCCGCAACGAGCCATCGGCAGCCTGCGCCCAGGTGCCCGTACGCGGATTGCCGTGCGCGCCCCCGCCCCTCGCCCCCAGCGCACCCAGTCGACCCTGCCGACAGGCCGCCGCGTAGAGCAGGTGCCGCCGACCGTAGAAAGTAGACGCCACGATCGGCACGGACGACCATGACAGGCCGTCCACACTTGCCCAGGCCGCCGGACGAATCTCCCCCGCCGGATCGCCCACGCCGCCCACCACGAACCAACGCCCGGCGCAGGCCACCACATCGCGCAGCATCAGCCGGCCGGGCGCTCCCGGCGGCACCGGCAGCGTCAACGCCCGCCACTCCGGACGGAGCGGCGCGGGCTCGACGTGCGCTGGCGATCGCACGCAACCGGCGAGCAGCACAAGGACGACGCCGAGCATCACCGCAAGCCGACGCGCCGCCACGAATCACACTCTATCGATTACCGCCGCTCCGGAGCGTCTGCCGACCAGCGCGCCGTCAGGCGGTCGGCTGCGCCACCTCGCCGCCGGCGGTCTCGGCGAGGATCCGCTCGGCGACCTCCTTCATGGTCAGCCGGTGATCCATCGCCGTACGCTGGATCCACTTGAACGCCTGCGGCTCGGTCATCCCGTACGTGGTCATCAGGGCGCCCTTGGCCCGCTCGACGGTCTTGCGGATCTCCAGCCGGTCGGTGAGGCCGGCGACCTCCGCCTCCAGCGCGGCGAGCTCCGAGTAGCGGGACAGCGCGATCTCCACCGCGGGGACCAGGTCGCTCTTCTGGAACGGCTTGACCAGGTACGCCATCGCGCCGGCCGCCCGAGCCCGCTCCACCAGGTCACGCTGACTGAACGCGGTCAGGATGATCACCGGGGCGATCCGCGCGCCGGCGATCCGCTCGGCGGCGGCCAGCCCGTCCATGATCGGCATCTTGATGTCGAGGATGACCAGGTCCGGCTTGAGCTCCTCGGCGAGCTTGACGGCGGTCTCGCCGTCACCGGCCTCGCCGACCACCTCGTAGCCCTCCTCGGCCAGCATCTCGGCCAGGTCCAGCCGGATGAGCGCCTCGTCCTCGGCGATCAGTACCCGCCTGCGCTCGGCATCCGTCTGCGTCTCCGCCACGAGCCTCTCCCACCAGTTCGAGCCCGACACCCCCGTGCCGGGTGTCGCCGCCCTTAGCCTAGTGGGTAACCTGATGGGGCCGAACTACAGAAGCCCCTGTAGCCCAACCGGCAGAGGCGCGATTCTCAAAAGATCGACAGTGTGGGTTCGAATCCCACCGGGGGCACAAACTGTCATACACGCGTTCGAAGATGCGTGGGTGCATCCTCCCGAAATTCGCGCCCGCGCGAGGCGCCTCTACCTGACCGGGGCGACCGTCGCGGAGGCGGCTCGCGCCGTTGGGGTCTCCTATCCCACCGTCCGGCACTGGTGCAGGGTCCAACCAGAGCCAAAGCAACACGGCACCGCTATGCGCTGCTTCCGCTGCCGCTCCGAGGCCGGCAATCCGACAAATCCAGCCCAGTACGCCTACCTGCTCGGCCTCTATCTCGGCGACGGTCACCTGGTCACCACCGCCCGGATCCCGGTGTTACGCATCAGCTGCGCCGATGCCTGGCCTGGCCTGATGGACGCATGCGAGGAAGCGATGAAGAACGTCCTCGCGGCCTCGGTGCAGCGTGTAAAGAGCCAGGGCTGCGTCAGCGTGCAGAGTTACGGCAAACACTGGCCGTGCCTGTTGCCCCAGCATGGGCCCGGCAAGAAGCACGAGCGGCCGATCGTCCTGGCTGACTGGCAGCGGCCGATCGTCCAGGCCCATCCCGGCGACTTCCTGCGCGGCCTTTTCCACTCCGACGGCTGCCGGTTCAGCAATCGGGTCACCGTCCGCGGCAAGCAGTACGTCTATCCGCGCTACATGTTCACCAACGAGTCCGTGGACATCATGGGCCTCTGCCAGTGGGCGCTCGACCTGCTCGGCATCGCGTGGCGGATGAACCGCCGCAACTGCCTCTCCGTCGCGCGGCGAGACGCGGTGGCCACACTGGACCGCCACGTCGGCCCGAAGTCCTGACGTCGGGGCCGCGCCCCGGGCCCGGACGGCGGGACGCCCGGGACGCAGCCGTGGCGGATCAGATCGCGGCGAGCGCCTGCGCCAGGTCGGCCCGCAGGTCCTCCGGGTCCTCCAGGCCGACGGAGAGTCGCAGCAGTGCACCGCCCGGCTTGGCGTCGCCCTCGACCGGCCGGTGGGTGAGCGAGGCGGGGTGCTGGATCAGGGTGTCGACGCCGCCGAGCGAGACGGCGTGGGTGATCAGTTGACAGGCGCCGGCGACGGTGGCCGCGGCGGGGGCGCCGCCCTGCACCTCGAAGGCGAGCAGGCTGCCGGTGCCGGACATCTGGCGGCCGACCAGCCCGGCCGGGTCGTGCAGCGAGGGGTGGTGGACCCGCGTGACGGCGGGGTGGCCGGCGAGCCAGCCGGCGAGTTTCTCGGCGCCGGCCTGCTGGGCGCGGACCCGCAGCGGCAGGGTCTGCAGGCCGCGGTGCAGCAGGTACGCGCCGAGCGGGTGCAGGATCGCGCCGGTGACGGCGCGGACCTGGCGTAGCCGGGTGGCCCAGTCGGAGTCGCAGGCGACGGCGCCGGCGAGGACGTCGCCGTGTCCGCCGATGCTCTTGGTGGCGCTGTGCAGCACGAGGGCGGCGCCGTGCCGGGCGGGCTGTTGGAGCACCGGGGTGGCGACGGTGTTGTCGACGAGCAGCGGGACGTCGCCGGCGGCGGTGGCGAGGGCGGCGATGTCGACGAGGTCGAGGGTGGGGTTGGCCGGGGTTTCGACGACGACCAGCGCGGTGTCGGGGCGGATCGCGGTGGCGATCTCGTCGGGGCGGGCCCAGGTGACCTCGGTGCCGAGCAGGCCGGTGGCGAGCACGTGGTCGGTGCCGCCGTAGAGGGGGCGGACGGCGACGACGTGGCGGTTTCCGTCGCGGGTGGCGGCGAGCAGGGTGGCGGTGAGGGCTGCCATGCCGCTGGCGAAGGCGACGGCTTCGGCGGTGCCTTCGAGGGTGGCGAGGGCGGTTTCGAAGCGGGCGACGGTGGGGTTCCAGAGGCGCTGGTAGACGGCGCTGCCGCCGGGCGGGAGGGTGCCGCCGGTGGCGAGGGTCTCGTAGGCGTCGCCACCGCCGGAGACGGATGGCAGGGGGTTGGTGGTGGAGAGGTCGATGGGCGGTACGTGGACGCCGAGCCCGGCGAGGTCGTCGCGCCCGGCGTGCACGGCTGTGGTGTCCACGGCGGTCATGGCTGGAAGCGTCGAACATGAGGACGATGTCGAGCAATAGGAACGAAGGAAATTCTGCTAGTGGCCCTTCTATTGTCGCTGGATTCGGAGAATGATGTTCGTATGCCTGTCGCACTGAATGTTGTACGGCCGTTCGCCGCGTTGGACGACGTCGACCGCGCGATCCTGACCGAGTTGGCGGCCGACGGCCGGCTGCCGAACAACGCGCTCGCGGAGCGGGTCGGGGTGGCGCCGTCGACGTGTCTGGCGCGTACTCGGGCGTTGCGGGAGAGCGGGGCGATCCGCGGGATCCACGCGGAGGTGGATCCGGCGGCGGTGGGGTTGCCGTTGCAGGCGTTGGTGTCGGTGCGCCTGACGGCGCACGAGCGGGCGGCGGTGGACGCGTTCCGGGCCCGGTCGGTGCGGCTGCCGGGGGTGGTGTCGGTGTTCCACGTGGCGGGTGCGGAGGATTACGTGCTGCACGTGCGGGCCGCGTCGGGGGATGCGCTGCGGGACTTCGTCCTGGATCACCTGGCGGTGGATCCGGCGGTGCAGCACACGCAGACGAGTCTGATCTTCGAGCAGGCGCGAGGGATGGGTTAGGACCGAGCCCGGAACATTTCCGGCCGGCGGCTGGTTGGTCAGGTTCGTGATCGACGTACCGCTCTCTGTTCTTGATCTTGCCCCGGTCGCCGCCAACGGCAGCGCCGGTGAGGCCCTGCGGCACACCACCGAGCTGGCCCGGCGTACCGAGGAGTTGGGCTACCGCCGGTTCTGGGTGGCCGAGCATCACAACATGCCGGCGATCGCCAGTTCCGCGCCGGCGGTGCTGCTGGCTCATCTCGCGGCCCACACCGCGACGATCCGGCTCGGCTCGGGCGGGGTGATGCTGCCCAACCACGCGCCGCTGGTGGTGGCCGAGCAGTTCGGCACCCTGGAGGCGCTGCACCCGGGTCGCATCGATCTGGGTGTCGGCCGGGCGCCGGGCACCGACCAGGTGACCGCGCTGGCGCTGCGCCGGACCATGGAAGGGTTGTCGGCCGAGAACTTCCCTCGGGAGCTGGCCGACCTGATGAACTACTTCAGCGGAGCCGAGCCGGGCCCGATCACCGCGACCCCGGGCCGGGGCCAGTCGCCGGCGGTCTGGCTGCTCGGATCGAGCGGGTTCAGCGCCCAGCTCGCCGGGCTGCTCGGGCTACCGTTCTCGTTCGCGCACCATTTCAGCGCGCAGAACACGCTGCCCGCGGTGCAGCTCTACCGGCAGAGCTTCCGGCCGTCGCAGTGGCTGGAGCGGCCGTACGTGATGGTCGCGGTGAACGCGGTCTGCGCGGAGACCGACGAGCGGGCGGAGTGGCTGGCCGGCCCGGCCGGGCTGTCGTTCCTGAAACTGCGCTCGGGGCGGCCGGAGCCGCTGGTCACGCCGGAGGCGGCGGCGGCCTACCCGTACTCGGAGTTGGAGCGCGAGTTCGTGGCGCAGCGGCGGGAGGGGCAGGCGACGGGCTCGCCGGAGACGGTGGCCGGGCAGCTCGGCGCGCTGCTCGAGCGGACCGGCGCGGACGAGCTGATGCTGACGACGATGGTGTACGACGTGGCCGATCGGATCCGCTCGTTCGAGCTGATCGCCGAGCGGGTGGCCGGCGGTCTGCGCCGAAAAGGCTGAAACACGCTCTTCATAGCCACGTCACCCCACCGTCGCGCGACGCCTCTAGGTTGGGTTCCGGTGGTGGTACGGCACTCCCGGTCGGGACGGGTCGGGAGTGCCGCGGTGTGGTGCACCGGGCCGCCGTCGCGGATTCCGCGGCTGGCGGCCCGGTGCCTTTCTGCCTGTCGGCTGTGGGTTCAGCGCAGGTAGATGTTCGGTGTTGGTGGGGTGGCCATGCCGTCGCCGAGGAAGAACCCGGTGTGCGGTGGCTGGTTGTAGGCGGTGTTCTGCCAGGCGATGGCGACCCGGTACTGCGGGTCGTGCATCAGGGTGTGGATGCGTAGGTTGGTCGGGGTCGGTGTGCTGTAGATGCGCAGCGCGGTGCTGTCGCTGGTGCGCCAGACCACCTCTTCCCGCCAGTCGCCAAGGATGTCGCCGGAGAGCGCCGGGGTGGACTTGGTGCCGTTGTTGGCGGCCACGCCGCTGCCGGTGAGCAGCCGGGTCTCGCCGCTGGTGCCGTACTTGTCGATCTTCGTGGCGTCGAGCAGTTCACGGACCGGGTCGCCGTCCCACCAGACGAGGAAGTTCTGTGAGGACGGTTTGCGGCCGACGTTCTGCCCCTTCGTGTTGAGCAGGCCGTCGACGGCGGCGGACCAGGACTCGGCGCCGGGGCTGCCGGCCCAGATGTCGTCGGAGACGCCGCGGCCGTTGTCGCCGTTCGGCGCGGTCTGCCAGAGCACCTGGCCGGTGCGGGCGTCGGCCATCCAGGAGCTGGGCTTGGCGGCGTCCTCGTCGACCTTGAACACCTCCAGTCCGGGCCGGGACGGGTCGAGGTCGCCGACGTGCAGGGCGTCGCCGTGCCCGTTGCCGGTGGACCAGAGCAGCCGGCCGTTGTCGTCGATCGCGACAGCGCCGTACACGATCTCCTGGCGGCCGTCGCCGTCCACGTCGGCGACGGAGAGGTTGTGGTTGCCCTGGCCGGCGGCGGCGCCGTTACCGCTGGTGTTGGAGTCGAAGGTCCAGCGTTTGCGCAGGGTGCCGTCGCGAAAGTCCCAGGCGGCGATCACCGCGCGGGTGTAGTAACCGCGCGCCATGATCAGCGAGGGGCGTTCCCCGTCCAGGTAGGCGGTGGCGGCGAGGAACCGGTCGACCCGGTTGCCGTACGAGTCGCCCCAGGCGGAGACGGTGCCGCGCGGCGGGTCGTAGTCCACGGTGGAGAGGGCGGCGCCGGTGCGGCCGTCGAACATGGTCAGGTACTCGGGGCCGGCGAGCACGTAGCCGCTGGAGTTGCGGTGGTCGGCCGAGGACGAGCCGATCACCTGGCCGGTGCCGGAGCGGGTGCCGTCGGCGGTCTTCATGGCCACCTCGGCGCGGCCGTCACCGTCGTAGTCGTAGACCTGGAACTGGGTGTAGTGGGCGCCGGCGCGGATGTTGCGGCCGAGGTCGACGCGCCACAGCCGGGTGCCGGTGAGGGTGTACGCGTCGACGTAGACGTTGCCGGTGTAGCCGGACTGGGAGTTGTCCTTGCTGTTCGACGGGTCCCACTTGAGCACGAACTCGTACCGGCCGTCGCCGTCGAGGTCGCCGACGCTGGCGTCGTTCGCGGAGTAGGTGTACGCCTCCCCGGTCGGGGTGGTGCCGCCCGGCGGCGGCTGGATCGGCACGTCCAGCCAGCCGTTGGGGAACTGCAGCGCGGGGGCGGACGCCGCCTGTTCCGCGCCGTTCACCACGGCCCGCACCGTGTACGCCGAGCCGGCCGCCGCGCCGCTGTCGAGGTAGTTGGTGGCGCCGGTGATCGGGGTGCTGTTGACCTTGGTGGTGCCCCGGTAGAGGTTGAACGCCACCCCGGTGGTCTCGGTGCCGAGCAGCCGCCAGGAGACCAGGTTGCCGCTGCCGGAGCGGACGCTGATCAGGCCTCGGTCCAGCTTCTCCAGCTGTTTGGCGCCGCCCGGCGGTGGCGTGGTCGTGGGCGGCGGGCTGGTGGGCGGCGCGGTGGTCGGGGGTGCGGTGGTCGGGGGTGGGTTGCTGCTCGGCGGCGCGCTGGTCGGCGGGGCGGTGCCGGTGCAGGTGGTGCCGTTGAGCGCGAAGCTGGCCGGGGCCGGGTTGCTGGTGTCGTTCCACGAGGCGTTGAAGCCGAAGGCGGCGGTGCCACCGGTGCCGATCGCCGCGTTGTACCCGGCGTCGCGGGCGGTGACCTGGGCGCCGGACTGGGTGACAGTGGCGTTCCACGACTGGGTCACCTGCTGGCCGGCGGTCCAGGCCCAGGCGAGCGTCCAGCCGTTGACCGGGTCGCCGAGGTTGGTGACGGTGACGTCGGCGCCGAAGCCGCCGCCCCACTGGTTGGTGACCCGGTAGTCGACCCGGCAGGCGGCGGTGGCCGCGGCGGCGGTCACCGTGGTGAGGACGCCGGCGAGGAGGGTGGCCGCCGAGGCCGCAGCGAGCAGAACGGTCCGGCGGCGCGGTGTGGTGAGATGCACGGAAGCTGCCTTTCGCGCAGGTCAGGCACGCGACAGAGGAGCCGGCCTGCCCGGACCGGCTGGAGGATACGCCGCGCTGACGCTGACGGTGACGGTGACGGTGGACGACGACACTGATCGACGCCGGTGATTTGGCTCCGCGCACCGGCATCGTAGGACGGCGCTTTCGGCGCGCACAACCACCACCGCGTCCCCTTGCCCCGGCCGGGCCCACCTGATCGACTCAGGGCATGGCCGAGCACATGGACCCGGAGGAGTTCCGCCGCGCCGGGTACGCCGTGGTGGACTGGATCGCCGACTACTGGAAGACGGTCGGGCAGCGGCCGGTGACCTCGCAGGATCCGCCCGGCGCGGTGGCCGCCGCGCTGCCGGCCGGGCCGACCGAGCAGGGCGAGCCGGTCGAGGCCGTGCTGGCCGACCTGGACCGGGTCGTCGTCCCTCGGCTGACCCACTGGCAGCACCCGGGGTTCTTCGGCTACTTCCCGGCCAACACCTCCGGCCCGAGCGTGCTGGGCGATCTGGTCAGCTCCGGCCTGGGTGTGCAGGGGATGCTCTGGTCGACCGGGCCCGCCTGCACCGAGCTGGAGACGGTCATGTTGGACTGGCTCGCCGAGCTGCTCGACCTGCCGGAGCGGTTCCGCTCGACCGGCCGCGGCGGCGGGGTGATCCAGGATTCGGCCTCGTCGGCGGCGTTGGTCGCCACGCTGGGCGCGCTGCATCGGGCCAGCAAGGGCCGCTGGCGGACCGACGGCGTCGACCGGCGCTACCGGGCGTACACCTCCACGCAGGGGCACTCCTCGATCGAGAAGGCGGCCCGGTTGGCCGGGCTGGGCGCTGACGGGGTCTGCTTGATCGAGGTGGACCCGGCGACGCAGGAGATGCGCCCGGCGGCGCTGCGGTCGGCGATCGAGGCCGACCTGGCGGCCGGCGTGGTGCCGGCGATCGTGGTGGCCACCATCGGCACCACGTCCACCACGGCGGTCGATCCGGTGGCGGAGATCGGCGAGGTCTGCGCCGAGTACGGCGTGTGGCTGCACGTCGACGCCGCGTACGCGGGCTCGGCGGCGGTCTGCCCGGAGCTGCGCTGGTCGCACGCCGGGGTCGAGCACGCCGACTCGTACTGCTTCGACCCGCACAAGTGGCTGCTCACCGGCTTCGACTGTGACGCGTTCTGGGTGGCCGACCGGGGTGAGCTGATCGAGGCGTTGACGGTGATGCCGGAGTATCTGCGCAACACGGCCACCGAGTCCGGGGCGGTGATCGACTACCGGGACTG
Organism: Micromonospora sp. NPDC093277; assembly: GCF_044765245.1. Taxonomy (NCBI): domain Bacteria; kingdom Bacillati; phylum Actinomycetota; class Actinomycetes; order Micromonosporales; family Micromonosporaceae; genus Micromonospora; species Micromonospora sp. NPDC093277. Next base: position 375,406 of record NZ_JBIWJO010000003.1, on the reverse strand, counting down.
GCAGGTGCCGCTGGGCCGCCGGTTCCGGGCGCTCAAGCTCTGGTTCGTCCTGCGCTGGTACGGCGTCGAGGGACTGCGGGCGCACATCCGCTCGGGGGTGGCGCTCGCCGACCGCTTCGCCGCGCGGGTCGCCGCCGACGAACGGTTCGAGCTGGCCGCGCCGCATCCGTTCTCGCTGGTCTGCTTCCGGCTGCGGGCTGGCGACGAGGCGAGCGCCGAGCTGCTGCGCCGGGTCAACGCCACCGGACGGGTGCTGCTGACCCACACCCGGATCGAGGGGCGCTACGCGCTACGCCTGGCGGTCGGCTCGCCGCTGACCACCGAGCAGCACGTCGACGAGGCCTGGGCGCTGCTCTGCACCGCCGCCGACGACCCGCTCACGGTCTGACCATCCCGTGCCACGCCGTGCTCGCATGGCTGGACGTTATGCGGCCGATGATCGACTCCGTGTGCGGCGTGTGGTGGTCTCTTCGAAGTCGGAGACCGCCGTTTGCGGCACATGCAGTGCCACCGGCGGTGCGGCCACGGGCAGCGCGGCCACGGGCGGTGCGGTTGCGGGCGGCACGGTTGCGGGCGGTGCGGTTGCGGGCGACGCGGTGCGGGCCGCCTCGGCGACGGCACGGGCCCGGCGGGCCCGGCGCAGCGCCCGCACCGCCAGCGCCAGCGCGACCAGCCAGCCCCCACCGAGCAGCGCGTAGACCAGGGGCGGGACCGGGCCGCCCAGCCCGGCGGCGCGCAGCAGCGCGCGGGTGTTGGTCAGCACGATCACCCCGCCGATGACCGCGCCGAGCAACTGGGCCGGGACGATGCGGACCAGCCAGGCGGCGATCGGCGCGGCGATCAGGCCGCCGATCAGCAGGGCGGCCACGGTGGACAGCAGGAAGCCCTCGGTGCCGAGTCCGATGAGGAAACCGGCGCTGGCCGCCCCGGCCACCAGGAACTCGGCCGTGTCGACCGAGCCGATGACCTTGCGCGGCTCCATCCGGCCGGAGACCAGCAGCGCCGGGGTGGCGACCGGGCCCCAGCCTCCGCCGCCGGTGGCGTCGACGAAGCCGGCGAAGAGCCCGAGCGGGGCGAGGAAACGGCCCCGCAGGCGGCCGGCGGCCCGGTTCGGGCGCAGCGGCCGGGAGAAGCGGACCAGCAGGTACGCGCCCAGCGTGAACAGGATGGCGGCCATCCACGGTGCGGCGGCCTCGGTGGAGATGGAGCTGAGGAAGGTGGCGCCGGCGAACGCGCCGATCGCGCCGGGCAGCGCGATCCGGGCGACCACCCGCCAGTCGACGTTGCCGAACCGCCAGTGCGACACCCCGGCCGCGAGGGTGGTGCCGATCTCGGCCAGGTGCACCGAGGCGGACGCGGCGGCCGGCGCCACCCCGGCGAAGAGCAGCAGGGTGGAGGAGGTGAGCCCGTACGCCATGCCGAGCGCGCCGTCGACCAGCTGCGCGGCGAGCCCGACCAGGGCGAGGATCAGCAGCTTGCGCACGAGCATCCTCCGACTTTTCGGTATCTCCTATCGACTTGGTCGACAATGCGGCACGGAGGCGCTCCGGTCAAGTCCTTCACCCGCCTGGTGAGACGAGCCGAACGGCGCGCGGGTCAGCCGCACCGCCACCGGGTCACCGCACGACGTCCAGCGACGCCGCACGCCGGGCGGCGGCACGGTGGGCGGGGGCAGTGCCCGGCAGTCGGGGGCACGGTGGGCGGCGGCACGGTGGGCGGGCGGCACGGTGGGCGGCGGCACGCTGGGCGGGGCGGTGCCCGGCAGTCGGCGGTGCCCGGTGCGGCGGTGCGCCGGCGCGGCAGGCGGTAGTGCGGTGGGCGGCGGTCAGGTCCAGGCGCTCGGGTCGGCGACGAGCTCGTTGACCCGGCCGGGCAGCTTGCCGCTGGCCACGTCGGCGACGGTGACCAGTTCGAGGATCTCCCGTTCACTGGCCCGCAGCGCGATCCAGACCTCCTGCAACGCCCGGGCCGCCCCCTGGTAGCCGAGCTGCTCCGGGCGCTGGCCACGCACGTGCGCCAACGGGCCGTCGATCACGCGGATCACCTCGGCCAGGGATATCTCCGAGGCGGGCCGGGCCAGCCAGTAGCCGCCCTCGGGGCCGCGCTGGGCGTGCACGATGCCGCCCCGGCGCAGCTGCAGCAGGATGCTCTCCAGGAACTTCGGCGGGATTTCCTGGGCGCGGGCGATCTGCTCGGCGGTCACCGGCCGGCTCCGCCCGGTGACCGAACCGCCGGCCGTCGTGGTGCCCTCCACCGCCGCGAGTTCGGCGGCGGCGCGAAGGGCGTAGTCGACCCGGGCGGAGAGACGCATGCCGGCTAGGTTAGTCCGCTGGTCAGCCGGCCGATCTTCCGGCCCTCGGTCGAACGGTCACGGCTCGCCGGTCAGGCGCCGACCCGGCGCAGCAGCCCCTCCTGCACGGCGCTGGCGATGTGCCGGCCGTCGGTGGTGAACATCCGGCCGGTGGCCAGGCCACGGGCGCCGGAGGCGGACGGGCTCCAGCAGTCGTAGAGGAACCACTTGTCGGCGCGGAAGGACCGGTGGAACCAGAGGGCGTGGTCCAGGCTCGCGCCCACCACTCCCCCGGGCCCCCAGACCTCGCCGTGCACCGAGAGCACCGAGTCGAGCAGGGTCAGGTCCGAGGCGTACGTCAGGGCGCAGGCGTGCAGGAGCGGATCGTCGGGCAGCTTGCCGTCGATGCGCATCCAGACCCGCTGGTGCGGCTCGGCGGGCCGTTCGCCGGGGCGTACCCAGCCGGGCTCGCCCACGTAGCGGACGTCGATCGGGCGCGGGATCTGGCCCCAGATGCCGAGGCGCTCCGGGTAGCGGGAGAGCCGGTCGGTCATCGTCGGGACCTCGTCCGGACCGGGCACGTCGAGGGGGGCGGGAGCCTGGTGGTCCAGCCCCTCCTCGTGCCGCTGGAACGACGCCGACATGAAGAAGATCGGCTCGTCGTGCTGGATGGCGACGGACCGGCGTACCGAGAAGGAGCGGCCGTCCCGGACGTTCTCCACCTGGTACTCGATCGGCTCGGCCGGGTCGCCCGGGCGGACGAAGTAGCCGTGCAGGGAGTGCACGAGGCGCTCCGGGTCGACGGTGCGCCCGGCGGCGACCAGCGCCTGGCCGGCGACCTGGCCGCCGTACACCCGCTGCGGACCGACCGGCGGGCTCATCCCCCGGAAGGTCATCTCGCCGGTGTGCTCCAGGTCGAGCACGGCCAGGAGCTGGTCGACCGCGGCCTGCCCGGTCGCCCCGGCCGGCTCGGTCACTGCAACGCCCGCGCCGAGGCGGCGTCGACCAGCGAACCGAGCTGGTGCACCCGCAGAGTGTTGGTGGAGCCGGGGGTGCCGGGCGGGCTGCCCGCCACGATCACCACGTAGTCGCCGGGGTTGGCCCGGTTGAGGCCGAGCAGCGCCTGGTCGACCTGGCGGAACATGTCGTCGGTGTGCTCGACGAAGGGCATCAGGAACGTCTCGACACCCCAGGAGAGGGCGAGCTGGTTACGCACCTCCGGCACCGGGGTGAAGGCCAGCAGCGGCAGGTCGCAGTGCAACCGGGCGAGCCGCTTGACGGTGTCACCGGTCTGCGAGAAGGCGACCAGCGCCTTGGCGCCGATGGCGCGGGCGATCGAGGACGCGGCGACGGTGAGCGCGCCGCCGTGCGTACGCGGGTCGTGCTGCAGCCGGGGCACGGAGATCGAGCCACACTCGGTGGTCTGGACGATCTTGGCCATGGTGCTGACCGTGAGCACCGGGTACTTGCCGACGCTGGTCTCGCCGGAGAGCATCACCGCGTCCGCGCCGTCGAGCACCGCGTTGGCCACGTCGGAGGCCTCGGCGCGGGTCGGCCGCGAATTCTCGATCATGGAGTCGAGCATCTGGGTGGCCACGATGACCGGCTTGGCGTTCTCCCGGCACAGCTGCACCGCCCGCTTCTGCACCAGCGGCACCTGGTCCAGCGGCATCTCCACGCCGAGGTCGCCGCGGGCGACCATGACGCCGTCGAAGGCGAGCACGATCGCCTCCAGGTGGTCGACCGCCTCGGGCTTCTCGACCTTGGCCAGCACGGGGCGGAACACGTCCTCCTCGGCCATGATCCCGTGCACCAGCTTGATGTCCTCCGGTGAGCGGACGAAGGAGAGCGCGATCATGTCGACGCCCAGGCCGAGCGCGAAGCGCAGGTCCTCGGCGTCCTTCTCCGACAGGGCCGGCACGCTGACCGCCACGTTCGGCAGCGAGACGCCCTTGTTGTTGGAGACCGCGCCGCCCTCGGTGACCAGGCACCGGATGTCGTTGCCGGTGACGTCGCTGACCTCGACCGCCACCCGGCCGTCGTCGATCAGCAGCCGGTCGCCCGGCTTCACCTCCTGCGGCAGCTTGCGGTAGGTGCAGGAGACCCGGTCCTTGGTGCCGAGGATCTCGTCCCCGGTGATCACCACCGAGTCGCCGGTGCGCCACTCGTGCGGGCCGTCGGCGAACCGGCCGAGCCGGATCTTCGGGCCCTGAAGGTCGGCGAGCACCGCCACGGGGCGCCCGGCCGCCTCGGCCGCCTCCCGGACGAGCCGGCAGACCGCCTCGTGGTCGGCGTGACTGCCGTGGCTGAAGTTGAGCCTCGCCACGTTCATGCCGGCCTCGACCAGGCCCCGGATGCGCTCCGGGGAAGAGGTGGCGGGACCGAGTGTGCAGACGATCTTCGCGCGGCGTGTCACGCCCATCAGGCTAGTCTCTCCTCCGGGTCGACCTGCCGGCCGGCCCCTTTCGGAACGCGGAACATTTGTCCAACGACGCGAGATTTCCCGCCCGGCGGGCGGGTGCCCGATGGCACCCGGGGCGTCGTGTGTGTGGCGGGCATCGGCGACCGCGGCGGAAATCGTACCGCCCGCCGTCATTGTCCGGCGGAGCGCTCCCGACCCGCCCGCGAGCGCGGCTCGAGGCCGCGTCGATCAGCGATTGACCGCCGTCGTCCGGACGGGCGGCGGCCGCTCCCGGGCGGGTCCGCCCCGGGAGTCAGCTCTGCGTCTTGGCGAGTGGAAACTCCAGCGAGCCGGCCGGGCAGAGGAAGGTCAGCACGTCCACCCGGTAGAGCCCGGCCTGCACCGCCGGGTCGGCCTCCATGACGGCGCGTACGTCGTCGACCGAGCCGGTGCGGGCCAGGCCGAAGCCGATCGGCGGGTCCGGCTGCCGGGCCGGGCCGTCCACCGAGCCGGCGATCAGGATGACGCCCCGCCGTTGCAACGCCCGCATGTGCTGGATGTGCTCGGCCTGCAGGCGCTGCACCGTCTCCTCCGGCAGGGCCCGGCCCGACGGCCCCGGATAGAGCACGATGCACTCGTACGTGTCCAGCGCGAAGTCGACCTGCGGCATTCCGGCCATGTCGCACCTCCAGACGTACGCCCCGACTCAGCCTCGCACGGCGTGGACCGCCGTCGCGGTCGCTCGCGGCAACTGCCCGCGCCGCCGCCGGGTTGTCGACCCGCCGCGCCCTTCGTCCCGTCGCCCCCGACCAGCGGCACCCGCCGGCCGGGGGCGCGAACTCGCAGACAGAATGTCGCCTCGACACTTTCCGTCACATGATCGATTCGCTACGGTGTGAGGGATTTTCGCGCATGGGACAGTGGGGTCCGAGGTGGACGAATTCGACTACGTCATCGTCGGCGCGGGTGCGGCCGGGTGTGTGCTGGCCAACCGGCTCAGCGAGGATCCGGGCACCCGGGTGCTGCTGATCGAGGCGGGCGGCTGGGACCGCAGCCCCTTCGTCCGCGTACCCAAGGCGTTCTCCCGCCTGATGGACGACCGGCGTACGGCCTGGCACTATCCGGCGACGACCGGGCCGGGGCGGGACGAGACATGGCAGCGCGGGCGGATGATCGGCGGCTCGACCTCGGTCAACGGCATGATCTACAGCCGCGGCGCCCAGCCGGACTACGACGCGCTGGAACGCCTCGGCAACCCCGGCTGGGGCTGGTCGACCATGCTGCCGATCTTCAAACGGCTGGAGGACAACCCGCTGGGTGCCTCGCCGGTGCGGGGCGTCGGCGGCCCGCTGCGGCTCTCCACCGCCACCGGCACCGACGAACTCTGCGAGGAGATGATCGAGGCCGGGGAAAAGCTGGGCTGGCGCCGGGTCGACGACCTCAACGCCGACGACGACGAGCGGATCGGCTATGCCATGGCCACCATCCGCGACGGGAGCCGGGTCAGCGCCGCCCACGCCTTCCTGCATCCGGTACGCGGCCGGCCGAACCTGACCGTCGCGGTCGACACCGTCGCGCTGCGGGTGCTGGTCCGGGACGGGCGGGCGTTCGGGGTACGCACCGAGCACCGCGGCCGGCAGGTCGACCATCTGGCCGCCGCCGAGGTGATCCTCGCCGGAGGTGCCCTCGCCACCCCGCAACTGCTGCAGGTCTCCGGCATCGGGCCGGCCGACACGCTGCGCTCCGCCGGGGTGGAGGTGCTGCTCGACCGGCCCCGGGTGGGCGCGGGCATGCGGGAACACCGGTCGATGGCCCTGCAGTACCGGCTGGCCGGGCCGGGCGGCTACAACGCGCGCCTCGCCGGTCCGCTCGGACAGGCCCGCGCCGGGCTCCGCTACCTGTTCACCCGCCGCGGCCCGCTCGCCCTGCCGGTGCTCGACGTGGCGGCCCACATCAAGTCCCGCCCCGAGTTGGACCGCCCGGACGCCCACCTGCTGATGGCCCCGTTCTCGGCGGCGCCGCGCCGGCCCGGTCGGGCGCTGGAGCTGGAACGGAAGCCGGGCCTGATGTGCCTGGGCACGGTGACCCGTCCGGACAGCGAGGGAAGCCTGGCCATCACCGGGCCGGACCCGCGCACCCCGCCCGCGATCGTGGCCAACTACCTCGACACCCCGCACGACCGCACCGTCGCGGTGGACACCTTCCGGCGGATGCGGGAACTCTTCGCCACCGCGCCGATCGCCGACCGGCTCGCGGCGGAGACGCTGCCCGGCCCGGCGACGCGGACCGACGAGGAGATCGTCGAGGCGGCCCTGGCGGACGGCTACTGCGGCTACCACGCCATCGGCACCTGCGCGATGGGCCCGGACGACGAGCACGTCGTCGACCCGCAACTTCGGGTACGCGGCGTGGCCGGGCTCCGCGTGGTCGACGCGTCGGTGCTGCCCGTGATGGTCGCCGGCTGGATCAGCGCGCCGGTGTCCGCGCTGGCCTGGCGGGCCGCCGACCTGATTCTGAACTGCGGCATCCGGGACTGACCGGGTCAGAGGGCGAAGCAGTCGGGCCGGATGGCCGCGTCGGCGAGCGCCTGCCGGACGACGGTGTACGTCGTACCGTCGAGGACCAGGCCGAGGTGGCCGACCACCCGCAGCGGGCACCACCCCTGGACCAGCACGTTGGTGGCGCCGTCGGCGAGCACGGCGTTGTCGACCGGCCGGACCAGTTCGTCCTGCCAGGTGCGCACGGTGGTCCAGCGGACCGCGCCGGGGGTCTCGTCGCCGTCGTTGAGGTCGGTGAGGAAGCTTGAGCCGATCGACATCTGCTGGCAGGCGACGATGCCGGCGCAACTGCCCAGCCCGACGACGTTCAGGATGTTGGCGACGTAGGTGCCCTGCTGCGGGGTGCCCAGGCTGACGTAGTGGGCCACCCTGTCGGCGCCGCCCAGGAACTTGACGTACCAGCGGGAGACCAGGCCGCCCTCGGAGTGGGTGACCAGGTCCACCTTGGTCGCGCCGGTGGCGGCACGCACCTGGTCCACGTAGGACGACAACGCGCGGGCGGAGTCGCGGATGTCGCCGACGCCCAGCCCGGGCAGCTGGTAGATCCACACCCGGCGGCCGTCGGCCCGCAGCCGGGCGGCGATCGGCTCGTACGCGATGGAGACGCCGATCAGCCCGCCGACGACGATGACCGGGTTGGCCGAGGCCGTCGCCGTAACGGTGCGGCCGGCGGTGGTGGCGGAACCGGTCGGGGTGGCGGAACCGGTCGGCGTGGCGGCCTGGGCGGCGGTGGCGGGGACGAGCAGGGCGGCGACGACGCAGGAGACGGTGATGATCTTTCGGAGCAGCATGGCTGCACCTCCGCTGGGAGGCACCCGGGAGACCGGGAGGGACGGGTGGGGGATCCGATCGATCGTGGGAACGATGATGGAGCTCGCAATAGGCGCCCGTCAATGACAAGTTACGCTTGGGTAACAAGATGTCGCGCTGGGGGCACGTTCCGGCATTCCGGGCGCGCGATCCATCGATCGAGTTTCAGATGTCGCGCTCAGTGTCCCAACGCCTGAACCTTGGCGATCGTCTCCTGCACGTGCTGCCGGGCGGGCCCGCCGCCCTGGGCCGCCTGGGCAAGCGCCTGCCGGTAGGCGTCGATCACGCCGACCAACGGACCGGCCGCCGCGCCCTCCAGCGCACCGGTCACCAGCGCCCGCGCCTCGGCGGCGTCCTGCGCCGCGGCGGCCGTCTTGGCCTTCGCCTCGTCCAACTTCTGCACCGCCGCCGCCAGCTTCGCGATGATCTGCGCCGCGCTCACACGCCCTCCCCGAAGTCGCCCGCCTCGCTCGGCCCGGGCCATCGCACCGCACCGGCACCCCCGGAGCCTACGAGACCACGGCACCCCCCGCGACCGTGCCATCACGCCGACCACCGAGGAACGCCACCGCCCCACCGGTCAGCGACCTGGAGCGGAAACGACCGGCACCGGCCGGGATTCGCGGCTCAGGCGAGGCGGGCGACCACCAGGACGGCACAGTAGAGCGACGGGGACAGCAGTGCGCAGATGACGAAGCCGAGCGGGACGTACCGCGACGACGGCGGGCCGTCACCGAGCACCGGCCGGCCCCAGCGGCCCAGGATCAGGTGACCGGCGAGGAACGACAGCAGCGGGATCCCGGTACAGGTCACGGCGAGCACCGGGCCGAGGCCGATCGCCTGGTTCGCCGGGGACAGCGCCGCGCCGAGCATCAGCACCGAACCGACCAGCGCGCAGGCCGCGTAGACCGCGACGGCCCGCGCCGCCGGCGACCAGGTAGGCAGCAGCGTGGGTCGGTGCGCGATCGCCTCGGCCTGCTGCCCGTACCGGTCGGCCTCGTCGGCGAGCTGCCGGGCCCCGGCCAGCTCCGCCACCGGGTCCGGCTCCGGCGCCCGCGGCGACGGCACCGTCCCTTCCGGATACGCCTCGACCTCCGGCCGCCCCGGCGCGGCGGCTGCGCCGCCGGTCGCCCCCGCCCCGGTTCCGGCCGGCGGCGCGGCTCCCGGAGACGTCAGGGCTGGCACGGCCGGCGTGCCCTCCGGGACCGACACCGGAGCGGAGCCGCCGATGGCGCGGCCGAGCTGGTCGAGGCGCTGCCCCTGAGCGGCGAGCCGCTGCCCGAGCTGGTCGGCGGCGGCGTGCAGGCCGCGACGGCGTTCCGCCTCGGCGGCGACCGCCTGCTCCCCGCCGCGCTGCCGAGCGGTCAGCTCCCGTACCAGGGCCGCGTACTCGTCGAATCCGGTCACGACTCGTCTCCGGTCACCACTCGTCTCCGTCGCCGACGAAGGGCACGATCAGGTCGGTCCGCTGGTCGTGCCGGTCCACCAGCAGGGCCCGCCCGTCCCGCGGGGTGTAGGTGAGGTCGTGCGCGCCGAGGTGCAGGCCGAGGTCGGCGCCGGGCACGTTCAGCGCGACCAGGCAGGCCACGTCGTCGCGGTTCTGCGTACCGCCGAGGTCCTCGCCGAGCCGGCGCAGGCCCCGCCACCAGCCGAGCAGATGCACCCCGCGCGCCGGCCCCTCGCGCAGCACGGCCCGCAGGTCGTCGTGCCCGGAACGGAAGGTGTCCGGGTCGGTCGCGGCGAGGGCTCCCGAGGCGACGTCCATCCCGAACACCGCGAGGTAGGTCCGGCCGTCGCTCGACGCGGGACCGGCGGCCAGCTCGGCGAGCTGCGCGCGTAGGGCCGGGATGTCGAGCCGGCGCACCGGGTGCCCGGCCGCGGCGAGGGTCATCGCCAGGTCGTCGGCGAGGCCGGTGCTGCCGGACGCCAGGGGGGCGAGCAGGAAGCGGGCCGTGCCCGGGGTGTGCTGCCGGGCCAGGCTGAGGGTGGCCGACCGGAGCACGTCCGCCCCGGCCGCGGCGGTGCCGACCACCGCCAGGTGCCGGCCCGGTACGGGGTCGAGGCGGATCGCCGCGCTGCTGCCCGCCACATCGACGGTCCGGCCGAGCAGGGCGAGGGGCGGGTCGGCGTCGGGACGCAACCCGGCCCAGCCGGGGTCGTCGGCCAGCCGAGGCGTCTCGTACCCCCGGAAGACGACGGGGGGTGGCGAACCCGCCGGCCGGGCCTGGAACAGCTCGTGCCGCAGCGCGGCCAGCTCGGCGCGGGCGCCGTGCGCGTCCGGGAAACGGACCTCGGTGTTCGCGCCGGCCGCGCCACCGGCGGAGTTGACCACGGCCGTCCCCACCGGGAGCGCCCGCGCGGCGTCGTTGACCGGGTCGAGCACGCCGCCCCCGCCGGGTAGCGCGACCCGCAGCGGGAACTGGCCGAAGATGGTCTCGGCCCGGCCGTAGAGGGCCTCGATCCCGGTGGTGCTCTGGCTGGCCAGCACCAGGTGCAGGCCGTACGAGCGGCCCTTGCGCGCGAGCTCCTCGAGCAGGTCGACGGCCTGCCGCGCGAGGGCGTCGTTGCCGGCGAACAGGACCTGGAACTCGTCGACCACGGTGACGATCCGGGGGGGCCGGGCGTTCGGCGGCAGGTCGGCGAGCTTGGTGACGCCGTGCCGCTTGAGCAGGCCGGCCCGCCGGGTCAACTCGGCGCGCAGCTCACGCAGCACGGCGACGCCGTACTCCCGGTCGGACTCGATGCCGACCGCGCGGGCGTGCGGCAGCCAGGACGGGTCGCGCTCGGTGGGGACGAACTCGGTGAAGCTGACCCCCTCCTTGAAGTCGAGCAGATGGAGCTGGAGTTCGGCCGGCGAGTAGCGGGCGGCCAGCCCGTAGAGCACGTCGAGCAGGAACACCGTCTTGCCGGCGCCGGTCCGGCCGCCGACCAGCCAGTGCGGGGTGGTGTCGTCGAAGGCGACGGTGACCGGTTGTCCGACGACGGCTTCGGATCGCGGCGCGGCGTCCGACGCGCCGAACTGAGGTTGTCGGGCCGCCCGGCCCAGCACGGTCCGCAGTCCGTCCCCGGACGACTCGGCCCAGCGCCGCGCCGGGAGCAGGTCGGCGAAGGTGACGGCGGCGGCCCGCCGGGTGGCCGCGCCGAGCTGCCGGGCCAGCCCGGAAACGGTGGCGTGCGACGGGTCGCCGTCGAGCACGACCGGGGCGGCCAGCCCGGTGCCGTCGACGCTGAACGGCTGGCCGGGCGGGTCGCCGACCTGCACGTACCGGTCGGTCAGCCGGAGTTGGGTGGTGGCGCCGAGCGGCGGCGGGTCGGCCGGGTCGGCGGCCGGGTAGCCGGCGAACAGGACGCAGACCGCCGCGGCGGGGCCGGCGTGGGTGAGCGCGGCGAGCCGGGCCAGCTCCCGGGGCGGCGGGGCGGAGGCGGCGACGAGCAACAGCAGCTCCTGGTCGTCGCGGGCCGCCTGCTGAGCGGTCCGGGCGTGCCGTTCCGCCTCGTCGAGCAGCGCGGTGATCTCGGCGGCGGTGGTGGCGGCCGGGGCGAGCACCCCGGCGTCGTGCAGCGGGCGCAGCGGCAGGAACGCGGCGCCGAACGCGGCCGGGTCGAGGCCGGCGACCCGGACCGTGCCGGCAGGTGCCGCGGCGAGCAGCCGTACCACCATCGACCGCAGCAGCTCGCCGACCCGCGGGTCGCGGGCGTCGGTGTCCACCGCCAGGTGGGTGCCGCCGGCCAGCGGCACCAGCGCCGGGAAGCCGCCGTCCAGGGTGGTCGCCTCGCCGAGGCGTACCGGGACGGGCGTGGTGGCGGGCCGGGCCGGGCCGGGCGCCGCCAGCTCGGCGCCGAGCCGGGCCAGCCGGGCGACCAGTTCGGGGCTGCCGGCGGCCACCGGCCCGGCGGCGGCGATCGCGCGCCGCACCGCCTGCCATCGGCGTACGGCCTGCCGGTGGCAGGCGACCGCCTGCCCGTACACGGTCGCGAGCCTGCCCACCGTCCGCCCTCCGACACCGCCACGGTTTGCGATCAAGGAAACCCTAACGGACCCGCGCCGCCCCGGCACAGTGCGCGGTGGCCCGCTACGGCGCCGCCGTGGCCGGCGCGGCGCTCGCCGGGGCGCCGGCCGCCTCGATCGCCCGGATGTGCCGGTACGCGAACCACAGCGGCGGGAACGCGCCGACGGCGAAGGAGAGGTCGACCAGCGTCCAGAACCAGGGGATGTCCCGGATCGGTCCGCAGATCAGCGCCAGCGGCACGATGCCGGCACAGGCGATCATGCCGAGCTGGACCACCCAGACGTTGCGGACCGGGTCACGCAGCGGCCCCCAGAACGCCACCGCGAGCACCAGGTGGGCGAAGGCCAGCCAGTCGGTGCCGTACAGCATGAACGGGTAGCGGTCGCCGGTCTCGACGAGTCCGGTGTGGACCCGGTCGATCCAGCCCACCAGCGCCGGGAGCTGCCCGGAGAGCGGGTCGAGCGCCCGCAGCAGCCAGCGCACCTCGATCTCCAGCGGGAACGCGGTCACCCCGCTGAGGAACAGACCCACCAGCACGACCCACAGCCACCGGCGGATTCGCCGCAGTCGTTCCTCGACATCCATACCGGGCAGCGTAACGATGATCTTCGTGCCGTCGGGTTCCCGAACCGGCATGACGTCGCTCACCCCGGAGATCGTGCTCGATCGTGGAGGCGGTGGCCTTCCCCGGCGTGGTGGGCCACTACCTCCCGGATCGAGCGTGACCTTGCCGCGCCGGTGCCGGTGTCGGTGCCGCTGCCGGTGGCGAGCCGGCGAGAGCACAGTCGGCCGCGTGGGCCGCCGTCGCCCGGGACCGGCGCCGGGACCGGTGCGCTGCGCAGGCCGCGCACCCCGGGGTCGGGCGGACGAACGGGGTGGCCGCCAGGCGCCCGGCGCGGGGGCGCAGCCCGGCGAACCGGGTACCGGTCGAACGCGGAACCGCCGGCCGGGACACCGGAGCCGGGCCGGGGCCGTCGGCGACCGCCGGCCGGGACACCGGGGTCGGGCGGGGGCCGCCAACAGCCGCGGGGCGCACGACGCGGGCGGCGGTGGCGGCGAACCGGCGTACCGGGCGGCGCACGGCGGGGGCGTTGAGCAGGTGCCGCAGCCGCCGCTCGCGGAGCCGGTCGAGGGCCACCCCGGCCGCGACGGTGGCGACCGAGGTGAGCACGCCGGCCAGCACCAGCGTCTGCCGGGGGCCGACGTGCTCGGCGAGCCAACCGAGCAGGGGCGCGCCGACGGCCGCGGAGATCGAACCGGTGACCGCCAGGGCGGCCAGCACCCGGCCCCGCATGACGTAGTCGGTGTCGAGCTGGGCGCGGGCGCCGACCGTGGTGTCGATGATCACGGCCGCCGCCGCGACGGGCAGGATCACCGCGGCGAAGCTCAGCGTGCCGGGGGCCAGCCCGGCGACGATCTGCAGGACGCTGGCCACCAGGCCGGCCCCGACGAGCACCCGGTAGCCGAGCTCCCGGCGGCGGGCCGCGACCAGCGCGCCGAGCACGGTGCCGACCGCGAAGACGGTGGAGAGGAAGCCGTACCCCGACGCACCGCCGCGCAGCGGCCCGTCGCTCATCGCGGCCATGGTGACCTGGTAGTTGCGGCCCAGGCTGCCGAGCACGAAGGACAGCGCCAGAGCGACCAGCACCACCGGCTGACGCAGCAGGTAGCGGAAGCCGGCCCGGATGCCGCCGTCCGCCGGCGCCACGTCGGCCTCCGACGACTCCAGCTCGACGCGTCCTGCGCCGCGCCGCGACCGGGAGCCGTCGTCCGTTCCGCCGGTGTGCCGCTCGTGCTCGCGTACGGCGAACAGGGCCGCGACGACCGCGACGAAGCTGGCGGCGTTGACCGCGAAGAGCAGCGCGGGGCCGATGACGGCGACCACGACGGCACCGACGCTCATGCCGAGGATGCGGCCGGCGGAGTTGGTGAGCGAGCCGAGGGCGAGGGCGTTGCCGAGGCTCTCCCGGTCCACCAGGGTCGAGCACCAGCGGCCCATCACCGGGCCCTCGATCGCAGACACCGCGCCGGTGGCCAGGGAGATCGCGTAGATCGCCGGCAGACCGCCGGTGCCGGTGACGGCGACCAGGGCCAGCCCGGCGGCAAGGGCCGCGTGGGCGCCCTGGGCGACGATCAGCAGCGGCTTGGCGGGCAGCCGGTCGGCCAGCGCGCCGCCCCAGACGCTCAGCACCAGGCTGGGCAGCGCCTGCAGCAGGACGGTGAACCCCATCGAGGTGGCGGACCCGGTCTTCGCCAGGACGTACCAGTTGACGCCGAGGACCTGCATCCAGGTTCCGATGACCGACACGAAGCCGGCGGCGGCCCAGATCCGGTAGTTGCGGTGGCGCAGCGCGGCGAACGTGGCGCCGAGGGCCATGAGGATTTCCCGTCCAGGTGATGACACGACGAAAGCCGGACCTCGTGGGTCCGGCCAGCCGCCAGTCTGACCGCGCGCGAACCCCCGTCGCCGCAGTTCGTGAGGCGTTTCACGGGCCGCGTCCGGCATCCGGGGCGGGCCGGGCAGGAACCGGACGCGGGCCCGGAGCGCCCTGGTCCGGGCCGGAGCGACCCGGACCAGGGTGGCGTGTCAACGGGCGGCGAGCGGCTGCCGACCCGGGTCCACCGGCGCAGGCAGGGCACCCACCCCGCCGAGGTACGCGTGGATCGCCGCGGCGGCGGCCCGCCCCTCGGCGATCGCCCAGACGATCAGCGACGCGCCCCGGTGCATGTCCCCGGCGACGAAGACGCCGTCGGCGTCGGTCTGCCAGTCCGGGCGGGCGTCGACCGCGCCCCGGCCGTTGCGGGTCACCCCGAACTGCGCCAGCAGCGGCTGCTCCTCGGTGCCCTCGAAGCCGATGGCCAGCAGCACCAGGTCGGCCGGCAGTTCCCGCTCGGAGCCGGGCAGCACGCTGACGATGCGCCGGCCGTCCCGCTTCTCGACGGTGACCTCAGCGATCCGGACCGCCCGCACCTGGCCGGTGCCGTCGTCGACGAACTCCTGCACCGCCACGGCGAAGACCCGCTCGCCGCCCTCCTCGTGCGCCGGGTAGTCGCGCAGGATCCACGGCCAGGTGGGCCACGGGTCGCGGACGGCGTCCCGGTCGGCCGGCGGCTCGGGGTAGCGGTCGAGCTGGTACACACCCGCCGCGCCCTGCCGGTGCGCCACACCGAGGCAGTCGGCGGCGGTGTCGCCACCGCCGATGATCAGCACGTGCCTGCCCGCCGCGTCGATCGGCGTCCCGTCGCCCAGGGTGGCCGGGGCGGGACGATCCTCGCCCGCCGCCGCGACGCCGGGCTGGCCGGCAGCCGCCGCGGCGACCACGCGGTTGGCGGCCACCAGGTGTGCCATCGCGTGGTGTACGCCGCGCAGCGCCCGGCCCGGCGTCTCCGGGGTGTCCCGGCCCTGCAGCGCGCCGCAGGCCAGCAGCACCGCGTCGTGCTCGGCGCGCAACCGCTCGGCGGTCACGTCGACGCCCACGTTCACCCCGGTCCGGAAGACCACGCCCTCGGCAGCGAGTTGGGCCAGCCGCCGGTCGATGTGGCGCTTCTCCAGCTTGAAGTCGGGGATGCCGTAGCGGAGCAGGCCGCCGAGCGCGTCGTCCCGCTCGTACACGGTCACGGCGTGCCCGGCGCGGGCGAGTTGCTGCGCGGCGGCGAGCCCGGCCGGGCCGGAGCCGACCACGGCGACGGACTTCCCGGTCGGGGCCGACGCCGGGCGGGGACGCAGCCCGCCGCGGGCCACCGCCGCGTCGCCGATCTCCACCTCGACCTGCTTGATGGTGACCGGCTGCTGCCCGCCGAGGCCGAGCACGCAGGCCGCCTCGCACGGCGCCGGGCAGAGCCGGCCGGTGAACTCGGGGAAGTTGTTGGTGGCATGCAGCGAGTCCACCGCGGCGTCCCAGTCGCCGGTCCGGACCAGGTCGTTCCAGTCTGGGATTCGATTCCCGAGTGGGCAGCCGTCGTGACAGAACGGGATGCCGCAGTCCATGCACCGGGTGGCCTGCTCGCGGATCAGCTCCTCGCCGGCCGGCGGGTACACCTCCCGCCAGTCCATGATCCGCACGGGCACCGGCCGGCGGGCCGGCAGCCGCCGCTCGTAGCGCAGGAAACCGTTCGGGTCAGGCACGAGCCACCTCCTGGGCGACCGTCCGCGGGGCGGGCGGCACCGGCAAGGACGAGTCGGACGGCGCCGTGAGGGCGCTCATCACCGCGTCGTCGACGTCACGGCCGGCGGCTTCGGCGGCCTGCATGATCTCCAGCACCCGGCGGTAGTCCCGCGGCACCACGGCGGTGAACTCCTCCACCGCTTCCGGCCAGCGCTTCAGCAGCTCCTCGGCGACCGTCGAACCGGTCTCGGCGAAGTGCCGCTCGACGAGGTCGTGCAGGCGGTCGCGCTCCTCGTCGCGCAGCGGAGACAGGTCCACCAGCTCGGCGTTGACCAGCCGCCGGTCGAGCCGGTGCACGAACGCGGTGCCACCGGACATGCCCGCGGCGAAGTTACGCCCGGTCGGTCCGAGCACCACCACCGTGCCGCCGGTCATGTACTCGCAGCCGTGGTCGCCGACGCCCTCGACGACGGCCACCGCGCCGGAGTTGCGCACCGCGAACCGCTCGCCGACCCGGCCGCGCAGGAACGTCTCGCCGCTGGTGGCCCCGTACAGGATGGTGTTGCCGGCGATGATCTGGTCCTCGGCCCGCTCACCGGGCCGGGCCGCGCCGTCGGCGAAGGGCGCGGCCGGGTCCGGACGGACGATGATCCGCCCGCCGGAGAGGCCCTTGCCGACGTAGTCGTTGGCGTCGCCGTGCAGCCGCAGGGTGACCCCGGGCGGCAGGAAGGCGCCGAACGACTGGCCGGCGGTGCCGCGTAGCAGGAACTCGATGGTGTCGGTGGGCAGGCCGACGCCGCCGAACCGGCGGGTCACCTCGCCGCCGAGCATCGCGCCTACGCTGCGGTGCTCGTTGCGGACGGTCAGCTCGGCCCGGACCGGTGCGGGGTTCCGCGCCCCGGCGTCGGCCGTCTCCGGCCGGGAGACCGCGTCCCGCAGCGCCGGCTCGGCCAGGGCGATGAGCTGGTTGTCCAAAGCCAGCTCCAGGCCGTGGTCCTGGGCCCGGATGCCGCGCCGGGCCGCGCCCTCGGGCAACTCGGGCAGGTGCAGCACCCGGCTGAGGTCGAGCCCGTGGCCCTTCCAGTGGTCGACGGCCGAGGCGACGTCGAGCAGCTCGGCGTGCCCGATCGCCTCCTCGATGCTGCGAAAGCCCAGCTCGGCCAGGTAGCCCCGGACCTCCTCGGCGAGGAAGAGGAAGAAGTTCTCCACGAACTCCGGCCGGCCGGTGAAGCGCTCGCGCAGCACCGGGTTCTGGGTGGCGATGCCGACCGGGCAGGTGTCCAGGTGGCAGACCCGCATCATCACGCAGCCCTCGACGATCAGCGGTGCGGTGGCGAAGCCGAACTCCTCCGCGCCGAGCAGCGCCGCGACGAGCACGTCCCGGCCGGTCTTCAGCTGGCCGTCGACCTGCACGGTGACCCGGTCGCGGAGCCTGTTGAGCAGCAGCGTCTGCTGCGCCTCGGCCAGGCCCAGCTCCCACGGGGTGCCGGCGTGCTTGAGCGAGTTGAGCGGGGACGCGCCGGTGCCGCCGTCGTGGCCGGAGATCAGGATGACGTCCGCCTTGAGCTTGGCGACGCCGGCCGCCACCGTGCCCACGCCGACCTCGCTGACCAGCTTGACGTGGACCCGGGCGGCCGGGTTGACGCACTTGAGGTCGTGTACGAGCTGGGCGAGGTCCTCGATCGAGTAGATGTCGTGGTGCGGCGGTGGGGAGATCAGGCCGACGCCCGGGGTGGCGTGCCGGGTACGCGCGATCCACGGCCAGACCTTGTTGCCGGGGAGCTGGCCGCCCTCGCCGGGCTTGGCGCCCTGGGCCATCTTGATCTGGAGGTCGTCGGCGTTGACCAGGTATTCGCTGGTCACGCCGAACCGGCCGCTGGCGATCTGCTTGACCGCCGAGCGGCGTCGCGGATCGCGCAGCCGCTCGACGTCCTCGCCGCCCTCGCCGGTGTTGGACTTGCCGCCGAGACGGTTCATCGCGATCGCCAGGGTCTCGTGCGCCTCCGCCGAGATCGACCCGTACGACATGGCGCCGGTGGCGAACCGCTTGACGATCGCGCTGGCCGGCTCCACCTCGTCCAGCGGCACCGGTGGGCGCACGCCGGTGCGCAGGGTGAACAGGCCGCGCAGCGAGCCGGCCCGGGCGGCCAGTTCGTCGACCTTCGCGGTGTACCGGCGGAAGACGTCGTACTGGCGGCTGCGGGTGGCGTGCTGGAGCAGGAAGACCGTCTCCGGGTTGAACAGGTGCAGCTCGCCCTCGCGGCGCCACTGGTACTCGCCGCCGACCTCCAGCCGGTCGGTGGGCTGCGCGCCGGGGGCGGGCCAGGCCAGGGCGTGCCGGGCGGCCACCTCGGCGTGGATCTCGGCCAGCCCGATGCCGCCGATAGTGCTCGGGGTGCCCCGGAAATAGCGGTCGACGACGCGGGTGTCCAGGCCGACCGCCTCGAACACCTGTGCCCCGCAGTACGACGAGACCGTCGAGATGCCCATCTTCGACATGATCTTCAGGACGCCCTTGCCGAGCGCCTTGACGTAGTTGCGGACCGCCTTCGCCGGCTCGACGCCGACCAGCGCACCCGCGGCCGTCACTCGGTCCCGAGGGCCGCCTGGCGGCCCGGAGAACGGATCATGGCCGTTCAAGATCATGTCTTCCACCGACTCGAGGGCCAGGTAGGGGTTGACCGCCGCCGCGCCGTACCCGATCAGCACGGCCGCGTGGTGCACCTCGCGGCAGTCGCCGGACTCCACGATCAGCGCCACCTGGGTCCGGGTCTGCTCGCGGATCAGGTGCTGGTGCACCGCCGCGGTGAGCAGCAGCGACGGGATCGGGGCCAGATCGGCGTTGGAGTCCCGGTCGGAGAGCACCAGGATCCGGACGCCGTCCTCGATCGCCTCGGAGACGTGCCGGCAGATCTCGGTGAGCCGGGCCTTGATGCCCTTCGCGCCCTCGCGGATCCGGTAGAGACCGGAGACCCGGACCGCCTTGAAGCCGGGCAGGTCGCCGTCCTCGTCGATCGAGAGGATCTTGGCCAGCTCGTCGTTGTCGATCACCGGGTACGGCAGGACGATCTGCCGGCAGCTCGCCGGGCCCGGGTCGAGCAGGTTGCCCTCCGGCCCGATGGTCGACACCAGGCTGGTCACCAGCTCCTCCCGGATGGCGTCCAGCGGCGGGTTGGTGACCTGGGCGAAGAGCTGGTGGAAGTAGTCGTAGAGCAGCCGCGGCCGGGTGGACAGCGGAGCGATCGGAGTGTCCGTGCCCATCGAACCGATCGGCTCCGCGCCACTGCGGGCCATCGGGGCGAGCAGGATCTTCAACTCCTCCTCGGTGTAGCCGAAGGTCTGCTGCCGGCGGCGTACCGAGTCGTGGGTGTAGACGATGTGCTCGCGCGGTGGCAGCTCGTCCAGCTCGATCAGGCCGGCGTGCAGCCACTCGCCGTACGGCCGGACCGCGGCCAGCTCCGTCTTGATCTCGTCGTCGTGGACGATCCGGCCGGCGACCGTGTCGACCAGGAACATCTTCCCGGGCTGGAGACGGCCCTTGGCGACCACGGTGGCCGGGTCGAGGTCGAGCACGCCCGCCTCGCTGCCCAGCACCACCAGGCCGTCGGCGGTGCGCCACCAGCGGCCGGGACGCAGTCCGTTGCGGTCCAGCACCGCGCCGACGAGCTCCCCGTCGGTGAAGGCGACCGAGGCGGGCCCGTCCCACGGCTCCATCAGGCTGGCGTGGAACCGGTAGAAGGCGCGCTTGTCGGCGCGCATTCCCGGGTCGTTCTCCCACGCCTCGGGGATCATCATGAGCACCGCGTGCGGCAGGCTCCGCCCGGCCAGGTGCAGCAGTTCCAGGACCTCGTCGAAATTGGCCGAGTCGGAGGCGTCCGGGGTGCAGACCGGGAAGACGCGGCGAAGGTTGCCGGGGATGGGTCCGCCGGCTCCGCTGGCGGCAGCGGAAGCGGCGGTGCGCAACATCGATTCTCGCGCCTGCATCCAGTTCCGGTTGCCGCGGATCGTGTTGATCTCGCCGTTGTGGGCGATGAACCGGTAAGGGTGGGCCAGCGGCCAGGACGGGAAGGTGTTGGTCGAGAAGCGCGAGTGCACCAGGGCGATCGCGCTGATCACCCGCTCGTCGGTCAGTTCGGGAAAGAACGCGGGCAACTGGTCGGGGGTGAGCATGCCCTTCCAGACCATGGTCCGCGCGGACAGCGACGGAAAGTACGCGGGCACGCCCCGCTCGGCGGTCTCCCGCTCGGCCTGCTTGCGTACGCAGAACGCCACCCGGTCGAGGTCGAGCCCGGTGAGCGGGGAGCCGGCCGGGCCGGCCGGCCCGGTGGTGAGCCGGTGCGCGGCGAGGAACAACTGCCGGACCCGGGGCATCACCGCCAGGGCGGTCTCGCCGAGGTCGCTCGGGTCGGTGGGAACCTCCCGCCAGCCGAGGACCGTCGCCCCCTCGACCAGGGCGTACTTCTCCACCACCTGGCGGGCCCGGGCCTCGGCCACGTCGTCGTCGGGGAGGAAGACCAGGCCGGTGGCGTACTGGCCGGCGGGCGGCAGCGGAAAGGCGGCGACCGCGCGCAGGAACGTGTCCGGCACCTGGATCATGATCCCGGCGCCGTCGCCGGTGTTGTGCTCCGCGCCCCGGGCGCCCCGGTGGTCCAACCGGCGCAGCGCCGCGAGACCGTGCGCGACCACCCCGTGCGAACGGCCACCGTGCAGGTCCGCCACGAAGGCCACCCCACAGGCGTCGTGCTCGTTGAGGGGGTCGTAGAGCCCCTTCTTCTCGGGGGCCGGCAATGGGGTGAGAGGGTACGGAAAGGCCACCCGGGTCTCCTGTCGTCACTCAATCGGATCTCGGTGCGGGACGACGTTGGCCCTTGCTGGCGAATTGAGTCTACGTTAGGGCGAGTGACGCGAGGCCAGTGCGGATTGATCACACATTCCAAAGTCTGGGACATGTAGTCTCGCGCGGTGGATGTCGTACGCGCTGACGAACTCGACCGGTTGGAGCGCTTCTACGACGCGGTGCCCCGGGACGGCGCCCGTGTCGAGGAGTACGGCGCTCTGGTGCTCTTCGTCCGGGACGGCGCCGGTTGGCCGTTCTACGCCCGGCCCCGGCTGGACGCCACCGCACCGCCCGCACTCGCCGACGTGACAGCGGTCCGGGCCCGGCAACGGGAGCTGGGCCTGCCGGAGGCGTTCGAGTGGGTGCACGAGATCACCCCCGACCTGCTGGCGGTGGCCCGCTCGGCGGGGCTGTCCGTGCTGGAGGCGCCGCTGATGGTGCTGGACCCGGCCCGCCTGCCCGACCCGGCGACGCTCACCGACGTACCGGTGCGGGTCCTCGACCCGGCCGACCCGGGCTTTCCGGCGGACGTGGCGGCCCGGCGGGCCGTCGCGGCGGTCGGCTTCTCCAACGGCGGCACCGCGCGGGGCGAGGCCGGGCCGGCCGAGCGGGACGCCGCGATCCCCAGCCTCGACGTGGCCGCCCTCGACGAGGAGGCCGTCCGGATCGTCGACGGGCGGCGGATCTCCGCGCTCGCCAGGACGCCGGAACAGGGCCCACTGGCCAGCGGGATGGCGATGCGGGTCGGCGACGTGGCGGAGATCGCCGGGGTGGCCACCCTCCCGGCGGCCCGCCGGCGCGGCCTCGGCGCGGCGGTCACCGCCACCCTCGCCCGCGAACTGCGCGCCGCCGGCACCGACCTGGTCTTCCTCTCCGCCGGCAGCGAGGAGATCGCCCGCGTCTACCTGCGGGTCGGCTTCCGCCGGATCGGCACCGCCTGCATCGCCGAGCCCGCCGCCCTCGTCGGCTGACCCTCGTCGGCCGGGGCCGGACCTGGGCGACCCGATCAGGTGGGCGGTTGCCAGGAGGCGGCGGCCGAGGCGGCCGTGTTGCGCAGCCGGGGGCTGATCGTGCCGAGGGCGGCGTCGCGGGCACGCAGCGCCAGCCGGCCCCGGGTCTGCAGGACGGCCGACATCCGCCGGGTCTGCCGCACCATGGTCGCCGCCCGCGGCCGGCGCAGCCGGTCGTACGCGGCCACCGCGTCCGGCAGCCGGGACTCGCGCAGCAGCGCGGAGAGCGTCGCCGCGTCCTCGAAGGCGAGGCAGGCGCCCTGCCCGAGGTGCGGCGGCATGGCGTGCGCGGCGTCGCCGAGCAGCACCACCCCGCCCGGCCCGGCCGGGAAGCCGTACGACCGGGGCAGCGGGCGCAGCTCGCGGATCTCCCGCTGCACCAGGTCGGCCGGGTCGGTGGCGTCGAGCAGCTCGGCGATCGGCGCGGGCCAGCCCGCGTACCAGCGCTTGAGCAGGGCGAGCTGGGTCTCCGGCGACTCCGGGCGGGGCGCGCCGGCGGCGGTGGCCACCCAGTAGATGCCGCCCCGGCGGGAGGCACCCGCCGTGCCCCGCTCGCCCAGCGAGGCGGCCACGAAGCGGTAGCCGGCGCCCAGCGTCTCCCCGAACTCAGGCTGGTCGGCCGCGAGCTGCGGCACGCGGTACCAGGGGATGACGGCCCGCCAGGCGGCGCAGCCGGAGCTGACCACCGCCGCCTCCGGGGCGAGCTGCCGGCGGATCTCGCTGTCGGTGCCGTCGGCCACGACCACCAGATCCGCCGTCACGGTTTGCCGGCCGTCGCCGACCGCCGGGCGCTCCCCGGGCACCGCCCGCACCGTCCGCACGGTCACCCCGGTACGCAGCTCCACCTGATCACCCAGGCCGGCGATGAGCGCGTCGTGCAGGTCCTCCCGGTGCACCACCACCGGCATCCGCTCGGCCGGCATGGGGCGGGGCTGCACCAGCCAGTGCCCGTCGGGCCGGCGTACCCCGCCGTCGGGGACCGGCGTGGCGATCGCGTCCAGGCCGGCGCCGAGGCCGAGGGCGCGCAGCGCGCGTACCCCGTTGGGCCAGAGCATGACGGCGGTCGGCTCCGGACGGACCCGGTCGGCCCGTTCGAGGAGGGTGACCCGCCACCCGGAGCGGGCCAACGCGCCGGCCACCGCCAGGCCGCCGAGACCGGCACCGACCACCACCGCGGTTCGCATGACTCCCCCGCTCAGCTGTCCCGGTCGGGGACCGCCGCCGGGGCTTCGTCGCCCGGCTCGGCACCGGTGCGGACACCCGCCTCGGCGCGGGGCTCGGCGTCGACGGCGGTCGGGCCGTCGGCGTCCGACGCCGGCGCCGCGTCGGCGGCCGGCGGCTCCTCGTCGGGGACCGCACCGGTCTCCTGGTACGCGCGGAACTGCTCCGCACTGACCACCCGATAGCCGTCCGGCGCGACCCTGTCCGGCCCGGACTCCCCGGCGGCGAGGTCGACCTGCGACACGTCGCCACCCGCGGGCGGGACCGGGGTGGCCGGGGTGCCGATCGGGATCAGGAACTCGCGGGGCCCGCGGACCCGCACGAAGTAGACCAGCGCGCCGAGGAAGACCAGCCCCGCGGTCCACACGTTCAGCCGCAGGCCGAGGATGTGGTTGGCCTCGTCGGTGCGCATCATCTCGATCCAGAACCGGCCCGCCGTGTAGCCCATCACATAGAGCGCGAACGCCCGGCCCCGGCCGAACCGCAGCTTCCGGTCGAGGAAGTAGACCAGCGCGGCGACGCCGACGTTCCAGAGCGCCTCGTAGAGGAAGGTCGGTTGGTAGAGACCCGGCTGGAGGACCGGGTTGCCGGCGTCGTCACGCAGGGCGTGGCCGGGATTGTCCGGGTCCATCACGTGCACCTGGAGGCCCCAGGGCAGGCTGGTGCGGCCGCCGTACAGCTCGTTGTTGAACCAGTTGCCGAGCCGACCGACCGCCTGGGCCAGCGGCATGCCCGGCGCCAGCGCGTCGGCCACCACCCCGAGGGGGAGGCCGAGCTGGCGGGCGGCGAACCAGGCGCCGACCGCGCCGCCGGCGACCGCGCCCCAGATGCCGAGCCCGCCCTCCCAGATGTAGAACACCTTGATCAGCTCGCCACCGGCGCCGAAGTACTTCTCCGGCGAGGTGATCACGTGGTAGACCCGGGCGCCGACGATCCCGGCCGGCACCGCCCAGACGGCGATGTCGAGCACCGCGCCGGGGGCGACGCCACGCTGGCGCAGCCGATACTCGGTCACCACGCCGGCCACCACGATGCCGACAAGGATGCACAATGCGTACGCCCGGAGCGGAACCGGACCGAGCTGCCAGACGGCGGTGGCGGGGCTGGGCAGCGCCGCCAGTGGGGTCATCGGGGCGAGGGTCACGGGTGAACACGCTACCCGTGCGGAGGGTGCTTCCGGCACCCCGGGCGGCCCGCTTCACGGGTCGGCTGACTTCTGCTCTGCGCGGTCGTAGGCTCTTTGTCCGGAGCACGCCCATCTGGGCGGTCGCCGCCGTCGTCACCGACCAGGCCGGTCGGGTGCCGCTCTGCCGGCGCTCCGGATGCGGCCGGCGCTGGGCGTTGCCGGGCGGACCGGGCCGCTCCCCCACCACCGGCCGGCCGTCGCGGGCTCCTGCCGGACGTGCTGGTGCACGTGTTCCGCGCACTGCCCAGCAACATGATCCACTCCAGGTGCGGCATGTGGTTGTATCCCGCCTCCGGAAGACCACGACTTGCCGCATCCTGCTTCACCTCCCGCCGCCTCCTGCCGGCGATATCACCGACGATTCAGCTCGAAGGCGCTGAGAAACGATGCCATGGGTGGCCGGGGAGGGCCGGCCGGACCGGCCACTGCCGCAATCAGCGGACCGGGTTGCGGACCCCTTCGGCCAGTTCGGCGCTCACCGCGCGCAGCGCGGCCAGCCCGGCGGCCTGGTCGGGGGCGTCGAGCAGGCAGCGGATGAGCGCGCTGCCGACGATGACGGCGTCGGCGTACCCGGCGACCGTGCCGGCCTGCGCACCGGTGCCCACGCCCAGCCCGACGCCGACCGGCAGGTCGGTGACCGCGCGCGTCCGGGAGACCAGGATCGGCGCCGCCTCGGAGGTCTGCGCCCGGGCGCCGGTGACGCCCATGATCGCGGTGGCGTAGACGAAGCCCCGGCAGTGCTCGACGGTCATCTTCAGCCGTGCGTCGGTCGAGGACGGGGAGACCAGGAACGTCCGGTCCAGGCCGTACGCGTCGGAGGCGGCCAGCCACTCGCCGGCCTCCTCGGGGATGAGGTCCGGGGTGACCAGGCCGGTGCCCCCGGCGGCGGCCAGGTCGCGGGCGAACGCGTCGACGCCGTACTGCTCGATCGGGTTCCAGTAGGTCATGGTGACCACCGGCGCGCCGGTGGCCGCCACCTCCTCGACGACGCGCAGCGTGTCCCGGGTACGCACACCCCCGGCCAGGGCGATGTCGCTGGCCCGCTGGATGACCGGGCCGTCCATCACCGGGTCGGAGTACGGAATCTCCACCTCGATGACGTCAACACCCGCCTCGACCATGGCCCTCATCGCGGCGATGCTGCCCTCGACGGTCGGGAACCCGGCCGGCATGCAGCCGACCAGCACGGCCCGATTGTCCGCGCGGGCCTTGTCGAAGGCCACCCCGATCCGGCTCACGCCACCGCCTCGCTTCGCTCCGCGGCGGCGCGAGCCGCCACGCTGCTGAGCCGAATGGTTGGCTCGCTCATGCCTGCTCCTGGTCGAGGATGCCGAAGAACTCGCCGGCGGTGTGCACGTCCTTGTCGCCCCGGCCGGAGAGGTTGACCACGATGACCGGTTCCCGGCCCAGCTCGGCGGCGAGCTGCGGGGCGATCTTCAGGGCACCGGCGAGCGCGTGCGAGCTCTCGATCGCCGGGATGATCCCCTCGGTGCGGCAGAGCAGCTCGAACGCGGCCATCGCCTCGTCGTCGTCGACCGGCAGGTACGTCGCCCGGCCGGTGTCGTGCAGCCAGGCGTGCTCCGGCCCGACGCCCGGGTAGTCCAGGCCGGCCGAGATCGAGTGCGACTCGATCGTCTGCCCGTCGGAGTTCTGCAACACGTACGTGCGGGTGCCGTGCAGCACGCCGGCGGTGCCGCCGGTGATGCTGGCGGCGTGCCGGCCGGTCGCCACGCCCTCGCCGCCGGCCTCGAAGCCGTAGAGGCGGACGCCGGTGTCGGGCACGAACGCGTGGAAGATGCCCAGCGCGTTGGAGCCGCCGCCGACGCAGGCCGCGACCGCGTCCGGCAGCGCGCCGGTCAGGTCGAGGCACTGCCGGCGGGCCTCCTCGCCGATGCCGCGCACGAAGTCCCGGACCATCTCTGGGAACGGGTGCGGCCCGGCGGCGGTGCCGATCAGGTAGTGGGTGCTGTCGACGTTGGCGACCCAGTCCCGCATCGCCTCGTTCATCGCGTCCTTGAGGGTCCGCGAGCCGGTGGTGACCGGGACGACGGTGGCACCGAGCATCCGCATCCGGGCCACGTTGAGCGCCTGCCGCTGGGTGTCGACCTCGCCCATGTAGACCACGCACTCGAGGTCGAACAGCGCGGCGGCGGTGGCGGTGGCCACGCCGTGCTGCCCGGCGCCGGTCTCGGCGATCACCCGGGTCTTGCCCATCCGCTTGGTGAGCAGGGCCTGACCGAGCACGTTGCGGACCTTGTGCGCGCCGGTGTGGTTGAGGTCCTCCCG
The DNA here is from genome assembly GCF_044765245.1 of Micromonospora sp. NPDC093277. Taxonomy (NCBI): domain Bacteria; kingdom Bacillati; phylum Actinomycetota; class Actinomycetes; order Micromonosporales; family Micromonosporaceae; genus Micromonospora; species Micromonospora sp. NPDC093277. Next base: position 348,691 of record NZ_JBIWJO010000003.1, on the reverse strand, counting down.
CTTGAGCAGGATCCGCGCCCCGGCCTTCGCGGAGAACCGCCGGGCCTGGTAGAGCGGCGAAGGGGTGTTGGCGTAGTCGACCAGCAGGGCGCCGAACTCGGCGAGGAAGGCCTCGTCGGTCATCGCCTTCCGGTACGCCGCGTCCAGCTCGTCGAGCGCCGCGACCAGCGCCTCCGGGACGAATCGCCCACCGAACCGGCCGAAGTGACCGGCGGCGTCCGGGACCCGGGCGGCCGGGGCGTCAGCGGTCATCGCGCTGTCCTCTCGCTGCGTGGGGGGCCGGCGCGGCTCAGCGCACCGGGCGGGGCGTGGCCGGGTGGTTGCCGGCGTTGACCAGCTCGGCGACCGCCTCGCGGGGGCTCTTCTGGGTGACCAGGCCCTCGCCGACCAGGACCGCGTCGGCACCGGCCGAGGCATACCGGATGAGGTCGTGCGGCCCGCGTACGCCGGACTCGGCGATCTTGACGACGCTGCTCGGCAGGCCGGGCGCGATCCGCTCGAACACCGACCGGTCGACCTCCAGGGTACGCAGGTCACGGGCGTTGACGCCGATCACCTGTGCGCCGGCCTCCAGGGCCCGGTCGGCCTCCTCCTCGGTGTGCACCTCGACCAGTGCGGTCATGCCGAGCGACTCGATCCGCTCCAGCAGGCCGACCAGCGCGTTCTGCTCCAGCGCCGCGACGATCAGCAGCACCAGGTCGGCACCGTGCGCCCGCGCCTCGTGCACCTGATAGCTGGAGACCACGAAGTCCTTGCGCAGCACCGGGATGCCGACCGCGGCCCGCACGGCGGCCAGGTCGGCCAGCGACCCGCCGAACCAGCGGCCCTCGGTGAGCACGCTGATCGCCCGGGCCCCGCCGGCCGCGTAGTCGCCGGCCAGGTCGGCCGGGTCGGCGATCTCGGCCAGCCGCCCCTTGGACGGCGAGGAACGCTTCACCTCGGCGATCACCGCCACGCCGGGCCGGCGCAGGGCCGCATACGCGTCCAGCGGCGGCGGCGCGGCGGCGGCCAGCTCGCGAATCCGCTCCAGCGGCACCTGCGCCTGTCGCCGGGCCACGTCCTCGCGCACGCCGGCCAGGATCTCGTCGAGTACGCCTGTGGACGCCGCCGGACCGGCGTCGTCCCCCTCCGCGTGCGCATGCTCAGCAGTCACCAACGGACTCCCCTCTCCGGGTGTCATGGGCCGATGCTAGGGGGCGCCACCTGGCGACAAGCGCCGGGGGTATGGCGCACCTCACCACATGGGCTGTGGCATGATGGCCGGCCTCGGTGAACGGGATGTCACGCAGTGCCACCTCGCCCGGCGGCCGGTGCCGTCCGGGCCGTCCCGCGGCCCGATCCACATATCGACCAACGCCCATGCCCCATCTCACCATGGGCCACCCCGGATGCGCAGGACCACGATCGTTCTCGATGTTGTGACCAAGCTCAAGGACGAACGGCCCTGCCCAGGTCGCCCCCGCTGCCGGACTGTTGACCTGGATGTCACGGCGGCGAAACGCGAGCCCGGCAGGATTTCGATCGGGCAGACTCGATAAGGCGCCCGTCGGCGTCAACGAACTCGTGCGGGGTGACCATGAGCGCCATCGAGCCGAACCACATCGGGCTCACCACCATCTCCCGGACCGTCGCGTCGCTCGCCGTCGGCGTGGTGCACACCGTCGAACGCGCCGTGATCGGCGACGGCCGGATGCGGACCGCCCGTGGCAACGCCTGGGAGGCGGTCTGCGCCGACCGGGCGCGCGCCGCGCAGCGCCGAGAACTGGACCGCCTGGTCGCCGAGCTGAGCGCCGCCCGCGCCGCCCGGGAGCGCCGCGACGCGCGCGCCGGGCAGCCGGTCAGTTGACGGTCGGGTCCTCACCCCGGTCGAGCGCCTCCCAGGCGTCCCGGGTGCCACGTTCCACCGCCGGCCGCCCGGCGCCCGCCGGACCCGCCGGCCGTGCCGACCGCTCGTAGCGGGCGCCCATCGCCGGCCAGCCGCCGCCGCGCAGCGCGGTGACCCCGCCGCCGGTCGCGGCGACCAGCCCGCCGAGCAGCACCAGCACCGGCCACTGCCGGCTCACCCCGGCACCGAGGTCGGCGGTCAGGCCGTACCCGCCGCCAGCCGCCACGGCCAGCCCGACCAGGGTCAGCAGGCCGCCCAGCAGGCGCCGGAGCCGACCCCGGGTGGCCAGCACCGCGCCGCCGCCGGCCAGCCCGACCAGGGCCAGCGCCGAGGCCCAGGGCAGCAGGTCCGCGCCGGTGCGGGCGTGCCGCACCGGCGGCAGCGAGCCCCGGGCGGCCAGCTCGACCGACCAGGTCCGGGTCACCGCCCACAGCGCCAGGCCCGCCCCGGCCAGGCAGAGCAGCACCGCGTACGTCAGCTCGCGCCGGCCCCGGCCGGCCGGGGACCCGGTGGTGGACGCCGTCATCGGGCGGGCCGAAGGGTCTCGGCGGCGGCGATGGCGGCGAGCACCGCGGCGGCCTTGTTCCGGGTCTCCTGGTCCTCGGCGGCGGGATCGGAGTCGGCCACCACCCCGGCCCCGGCCTGCACGTAGGCCCGGCCGTCGCGGATCAGCGCGGTACGGATGGCGATGGCCATGTCCAGGTCGCCGCCGAAGCCGAAGTAGCCGACGGTGCCGCCGTAGAGGCCCCGCCGGACCGGCTCCAACTCCTCGATGATCTCCATGGCCCGTACCTTCGGCGCCCCGGAGAGGGTGCCGGCGGGGAAGGTGGCGGCGAGTGCGTCGAAGGCGGTGCGGTCGGCGCGCAGCTCCCCCACCACCGTGGAGACGATGTGCATGACGTGGCTGTACCGCTCGATGGTGGCGAACTCCGGCACCTCGACCGTGCCCGGCCGGCACACCCGGCCCAGGTCGTTGCGGCCCAGGTCGACCAGCATGACGTGCTCGGCCCGTTCCTTCGGGTCGGCGAGCAGCTCGGCGGCGAGCCGGGCGTCCGCCTCCGGGGAGCCGCCGCGCGGCCGGGTGCCGGCGATCGGGTGCAGCAGCGCCCGCCGCCGCCCGTCCGGACCGGCGCTCACCTTCAGGTGCGCCTCCGGCGAGGAGCCGACGATGTCGAAGCCGTCGAAGCGCAGCAGGTACATGTACGGGCTGGGGTTGGTGGTACGCAGCACCCGGTAGACGTCGAGCGGGTCGGCGTGGGTGTCCCGCTCGAATCGCTGGCTGAGCACGATCTGGAAGCACTCGCCGGCCCGGATCGCCTCCTTGGCCGCCGCCACCGCCTTCGGGTAGCCGCCCTCGGGCGTACGGCTGACCACGTCGCCGGCCGGGGGCCGGGCGACCGTCGAGATCATGGGCGGAATCGGCCGGGACAGGGCCGCGGTCATCGCGTCCAGCCGCCCCACCGCGTGGTGGTACGCCGCCGCGACCAGCGCCTCCCGGCCCGGCGCGTCCAACGGCGGCAGGACCGCGTTGGCGACCAGGATCGCCGACCCCTCGTAGTGGTCGAGCACCACCAGGTCGGTGGCGAGCATCATGCCCAGCTCGGGCACGTCGAGGTCGTCCTCGGTCAGCTCGGGCAGCCGCTCGAAGCGCCGGACCAGGTCGTACCCGAGGTAGCCGACCATGCCCCCGGTGAGCGGCGGCATCCCGCTGGCCGGGTCCCAGGCCGGGCCGGCGAGGGCGGCGACGGTCTCGCGGAGCACCGCCACCGGGTCGCCGGAGGCCGGCACGCCGGCCGGCGGCGCGCCGGCCCAGACCGCCGCGCCGTCCCGCTCGGTCAGCGTGGCGCTGCTGCGTACGCCGACGAACGAGTAGCGGGACCAGGCGGTGCCGGCCGAGCCGACGCCCTGCTCGGCGGATTCCAGCAGGAAGGTGCCGGGGCCGCCGGCGAGCTTGCGGTAGACGCCGACCGGGGTCTCCGCGTCGGCCAGCAGCCGCCGGGTGACCGGCACGACCCGCCAGCGGGACGCCAGTTCGGCGAAGGCGCTCTGCTCCGGGCTGACCGTGCCGTCCGTCATGACGTCGCCTCCGGGGAGCTGACCGGCAGCTCGGTGAAGAAGCAGGTGTGATGCCCGGTGTGGCAGGCCGCGCCGACCTGGTCGACGCTGACCAGCAGGGCGTCGCCGTCGCAGTCCAGGGCGACGGAGCGGACGTACTGGTGGTGGCCGGAGGTGGCGCCCTTCACCCAGTATTCCTGGCGACTGCGCGACCAGTAGGTGGCCCGGCCGGTGGTCAGGGTGCGGTGCAGCGCCTCGTCGTCCATCCAGGCGACCATCAGCACCTCACCCGAGTCGTGCTGGCGAACCACCGCGGCCACCAGACCGTCGGCGGTGCGGCGCAGCCGGGCCGCGATGGCCGGGTCGAGCCGGGATGGGCGGGCCGGGCCGGGGGCCGCGGCGCCGCCGGAACGGGCAGGGGCGCCGGTCACCGGCGCGTCAGAGGCGGGCACGGTGAGCCATTCTCCCGCACGCGGCGCGGGCACCGCCGACGTGTCCCGAGAGGTGGCCCCCGGACGGCCGAGGGCGCGGGTCAGTTGCGCCAGGTAGCGGTCGAGCCGACCGTCGATCAGGGCCTCCGCCAGGTCCGTGCCGGCCACCGCGGCGATCTCCTCGGCGTACGGGCGGACCAGCGGGACGATCCCGGTGACCAGCCGGCCGGCGGCGGCCGCGACCTCGCCGGTGGCGCCGGGGCGCAGCCCGAGGCAGCGCAGCATGTCGTCGCGGTAGCCGGGCGGGGCGACCGGGAGGTCCAGCGCGGCGGCCAGCGCGTCCCGGCGGGACGCCACCCGGATCGACGGGTTGACCAGCCGTAGCACGGACGGGCAGAGCCGGGCCAGGTCGGCGGCGGCGAGCCGGACGCCCAGCGGGTCGGCGGCCCACCGGGCGCCGGCGACCTTGCCGAGGGTGGCGATGAGTTCCTCCAGCCGGGGCTCGTCGGCGGGCTGGCAGAGCACCGGCAGGTCGATCCGGCGCCGCCACTCCGGCGTGGCCCAGATCAGCCGGGCCGGCGCGGTGACCGGCAGCCCGAACGCCCAGTCGGCCGGTTGGCCGAGCCGGTGGACCCAGGACCGGACGTCCCGCGCGGCCACCGACACGTGCACGAGGCGTCCCTCGAACTCGGCGAGGTACGCCCGTCGCGCCGCGTACGGGAGGCCGGCCGCGGGCGGGCCCGCCGCCCCGGGATCGGGGAGTGCGGCCCGCCACGGCTCGTCGGCGGGTCGCTCCCCCTCGGTCGCGAGCAGCACGTCGACGTCGACGTCGCTGTGCTCGGTGGCGGCCTGTCGGGCGTGGCTGCCGCGCAGCATGATGCCGACCACCGGACGGTCGGCGGCCTGCCGCAGACGGGCGGCCCACTCGTCCAGGAATCCGGTCTCGGGCAGCGCAGGGGGACCCACCGCGACATGGTGCCGGAGTCCGATCTTCGACGCAATGACCGTTGCCCGACCTCGTGTCCGGTGCGATGGCTAGTGCCCGACGAATCGCATTGCTACCCCGGGGTACCTTTCCCGGGGACCGCAGGCCGGATCAGGCCAGTTCCTCCTCCGCCCGGCGATACGCGTCGATCTTGTGGTCGAGCACCTTGAGATCCTCCGTCAACTCGGCCATCCGGGTCAGCACCCGGACGCGGTGCGCCTCGAAGAGGGCCCGCCGCGCGCCGAGCGTCCGGTCCCCCTGCCGGGCCAGCTCGGCGTAGCGGCGCATGTCCCGTACCGGCATCCCGGTGCGGCGCAGCCGGGTGAGCAGGAACAGCCAGTTGACGTCGGACTCGGTGTAGCGCCGCCGGCCCGAGGAGTCGCGGCCGACCGGGGCGACCAGACCCTCCTGCTCGTACCAGCGCAGCGTGTAGGTGGTCAGGCCGACCCGCTCCGCCGCCTCACCGACGCTGAGGCTCGTCTCCCGCGTGCTGATGTCCACCCGTCCAAGGGTTCCAGTTCGAGCCCACTCGAAGTCAACCGTTGCGCGGAGCGGCGTAACTCAACTAGCGTTGATTTCAACGCATGATGAGTTCTTGGAGGCGGACATGGACGGCACAGTCGTGGTCCGTGACCTGGTGGTCGACCGGGGCCGACGGCGGGTGCTTCAGGGCATCTCCTGTTCGGTGCCCCGCGGCACGGTCACCGGGCTGCTGGGGCCGAGCGGCAGTGGTAAGACCACCCTGATGCGGGCGATCGTCGGGGTGCAGACGATCGACTCGGGCACGGTGACCGTGCTCGGCCGGTCAGCCGGCGCGGCGAGCCTGCGGAACCGGGTCGGCTACCTGACCCAGGCGCCCAGCGTCTACGCCGACCTGACCGTCCGGGAGAACGCGCGCTACTTCGCCGTACTCCAGGGGCGCGGCCGGGCCGAGGCGGACCGCGCGGTGACCGACGTCGGCCTGGCCGACGCCGCCGGCCAGCTGGTCGGCACGCTCTCCGGCGGTCAGCGCAGCCGTGCCTCGCTGGCCTGCGCACTGGTCGGCGATCCGGAACTCGTCATCCTCGACGAGCCCACCGTCGGCCAGGACCCGGTGCTCCGGGCCGACCTGTGGGCCCGGTTCCACGCCATGGCCGCCGCCGGCACCACCCTGCTGGTGTCCAGTCACGTGATGGACGAGGCGGCCCGCTGCGACCGGCTGCTGCTCATCCGGGACGGTCAGCTGATCGCCGACGACACCCCCGACTCGGTCCGCGCCACCACCGGCGCCGACGACCTGGAGGAGGCCTTCCTCCGGCTGATCCAGGCGCACGAGGCGGGCCGGGCGCCCGCCGGAAGGGAACGGTCGTGAACCCCCGCATCCTGGCCGCCACCATCGGGCGGATCCTGCGCCAGCTCCGACACGACCGGCGGACCGTCGCGCTGCTCGTCGTGGTGCCCACCGCGCTGCTCACCCTGGTCTACTACATGTACGCCGACCAGCCCACCCCGCCGGGTCAACCGGCCGTCTTCGACCGGGTGGCACTGATCATGCTGGGCTTCTTCCCGTTCATCATCATGTTCCTGGTGACCAGCATCGCCATGCTCCGCGAACGCACCACCGGGACGCTGGAACGGCTGCTCACCACCCCGCTGGGCAAGCTCGACCTGCTCTTCGGCTACGGCATCGCGTTCGGCCTGGCCGGCGTGGTGCAGTCGACCATCGCGTCGCTGGTGGCGTACCGGGTCTTCGGGCTGGACACCGCCGGCAGCCTCTGGCTGGTTGTCATGATCGCCGGGGTCAACGCGGTGCTCGCCGTGGCGCTCGGCCTGTTCTGCTCCGCGTTCGCCCGCACCGAGTTCCAGGCCGTGCAGTTCATGCCGTTGGTGGTGGCGCCGCAACTGCTGCTGTGCGGGCTGTTCGTGCCGCGTGGGCAGATGGCCGGCTGGCTCCAGGCGGTCAGCGACGCGCTGCCCCTGTCGTACGCGGTCGAGGCGCTGCAGGAGGTCGGCGCGCACGCCGAGCCGACCGGGACCATGTGGCGGGACGTGGCGATCGTCGCCGGGGCGGCGGTGGCGGCACTGGTGCTCGCCGCGGCCACCCTGCGTCGGCGCAGCGGATGAGGGCGCGGCGGACCGGACGACGACCCGGCAACCCGGACACCCGGGAGGCCATCCTCGACGCGGCCCGGGCGGCGTTCGCCGAGCGTGGCTTCGACGCCGCCTCGATCCGGGCGATCGCCGCCGCCGCGGGGGTGGACCCGGCGCTGGTGCACCACTACTTCGGCACCAAGGAGGAGCTGTTCCGGGCCACCGTGGCGATCCCCCTCGACCCGGCCGAACTGCTGCCCGCCGTGCTGGCCGCCGGCCCGGACCAGGTGGGCGAGCGGCTGGTCCGCACGTTCCTGAAGGTCTGGGACTCCCCCGTCGGCGCGGCGGGGCTGGCGCTGCTCCGCTCCGCCGTGAACAACGAGTGGACCGCCCGGCTGCTGCGCGAGTTCCTGGTCACCCAGGTGCTGCGCCGGGTCGTCGAGCACCTTGATGTCGACCCCGCCGAGCGCGCGCTGCGCGGGGGGCTGGTGGCCAGCCAGCTGGCCGGCCTGATCATGACGCGGTACGTCATCCGCATCGAACCGATCGCCTCCGCCGCCCCGGACACCCTGGTCACCGCGATCGGCCCGACCCTCCAGCGCTACCTGACCGCCCCCCTCCCCCCACCCAACCCGAGTTGATCAAGAGGTTTGCGTCTCCAGGCGGTCGGATCCCGACGCAAACTTCTTGATCAACGCGACCAGGGGCGTCAGCGGGTCTGTTCGAGCCAGGAGGCGTAGAGCAGGGCGTAGACGGAGTCGGGGTCCTTGACCAGCTCGTCGTGCGGGCCGCGCTGGACGATCCGGCCCCGGTCCACCACGATCACCTCGTCGGCGGCCTGCGCGGTGGAGAGCCGGTGCGCGATGGCGAGCGTCGTCCGGCCCCGGGTGACCGCGTCCAGGGTGCGCTGCAGGCGTACCTCGGTGGCCGGGTCGACGGCGCTGGTCGCCTCGTCCAGCACCAGCAGGTCGGGGTCGGCTACGTACGCCCGGGCCAGCGCGACGAGCTGCCGCTCGCCGACGCTGAGCGCCTCGCCGCGCTCGCCGACCGGGGTGTCCAGCCCGGCCGGCAGGCCGTCCAGCCAGTCCGCCAGCCCCAGCTCGGTGAAGGCGGTGGTGAGCTGCGCGTCGGTCAGCTCCGGGCGGGCGAAGCGGACATTCTCCCCGACCGTGGCATCGAAGAGGAAGCCGTCCTGCGGCACCATCACCACGCGGGCGCGCAGCGACTCGAACCGCACCTGGCGCAGTGACACGCCGGAGAGCAGCACCTCGCCCTCGGTGGGGTCCATCAGTCGGGTGAGCAGCTTGGCGAAGGTGGTCTTGCCGCTGCCGGTCTCGCCGACCACGGCCACCCGGCTCTTCGCCGGGATGTCCAGCGTCACCCCGTGCAGCACCGGCGGCCCACCCGGGTAGGCGAAGGTCACCTCCGCGAAGCGGATGTCCAGCGGGCCGGAGGGCAACTCCCGCCCCCGCTCCCCCGGGTCGGCCACGTCCGGCGCGACGTCCAGCACGTCGAGCACCCGGCGCCAGCCGGCGATCGCGTTCTGCGCCTCGTTGAGCACCTCGGTGGCGATCTGCACCGGCTGGATGAACAGGGTCACCAGGAACAGGAACGCGGTGAGCTGGCCGATGGACAGGGTCCGGTCGACGCCGAGGTTCACCCCGACCACCACCACGCCGGCCAGGGCCAGGCCGGCCGCCAGCTCCCCCACCGAGCTGCCCAGGATGCTGATCCGGATGGCTCCCTGCTGGGCCCGCCGCTGCCCCTCGATCGCCGCGTCCAGCCGCCGGGCGGTCCGCCCGGCGATCCCGTACGCCCGGATCACCGGGGCGCCCACCACGCTCTCGCCGATGGCGCCGAGCATGGTGCCCGTCCGCTGGCGGACCAGGCCGTACGCGACGGCGAGGCGGCGCTGCAGCACCCGGATCACCAGCACCGCCGGCGCGAACGCGGTGATCACCACCAGGGTCAGCTGCCAGGAGTACGCCAGCATGACGGCCGTGGTCACCACGAGCTGGCCCAGGTTGACGATCAGGATCACGCCGCCCCACTGGAGGAACTGGGTGATCTGGTCGACGTCGCTGGTGACCCGGGAGACCAGCGAGCCGCGCCGCTCGGACTGCTGGTGCAGCATCGACAGGTCGTGCACGTGCCGGAAGGCCCGGGTACGCACGCCGGCGAGGGCGGTCTCGCTGACCGTGAAGAGCCGACGCATCATCAGGTAGCCGCAGGCGGTGGTCACCACCAGCACGGCGGCGGTGGCGATCACGGTCAGCGAGATCACGTTCACGTCGAGGCCGCCCACGATGCCGTGGTCGATGCCGCGCTGCACGGCCACCGGCACCGCGACCCGGCCGACCATGTAGACCAGCGCCAGCCCGAGCGTGCCGGCCAGTCCCGTCCTCAGCTCCGGGGAGAGGGCCAGGCCGCGGCGCAGCGTCCGCCAGGTCGACTCGGGCCGCTCCGCCTCAACCGTCGCGCTCACCGTGCCGGCCTCTCGTTCGCGACTGCGGGGCTCCGCTCCGCTGCACTCCTCGCGCTCACCGGTCAACCTCGACTTCCAGGCCGGAGGTCAGCGGGGGGTTGACCTCGTCGTACGGGTGGGTCTGCTCGCGTTCCTGCTCGGCCTGCTCGTACGCGGAGACCAGGTCGGCGTAGCCGGGCACGGTGGCGAGCAGGTCCGCGTGGGTGCCCCGGGCGATCACCCGCCCCTGCTCCACGTAGATCACCTCGTCGGCGAGCGCGATGGTGGCCCGCCGGTACGCGACCACCAGGATCGACGCCGGCGCGGCGCGGCCATGATTCGGCCTCCGGGCCGCTTGGCGGCGCTCCGGACCGAATGAAGGCCGATCGGCCGGGGCGCGCAGCCCGGCCAGGATGGCCGCCTCCACCCGCGGGTCGACGGCGCTGGTGGCGTCGTCGAGGACCAGCAGCCGGGGGCGGCCGGCGAGCGCCCGGGCCAGGGTGAGCCGCTGCCGCTGGCCGCCGGAGAGTGAGGTGCCCCGCTCGCCGACCATGGTGTCCAGCCCGTCGGGCAGCGCGGCGACGAACCCGTCCGCCTCGGCCAGCCGCAGCGCCGCCCAGGCCTCCTCGTCGCCGATCCCGGGCCGGTCCAGGGTGATGTTGGCCCGGACGGTGTCGTCGAAGACGAACGGCACCTGGGCGACCAGGGCCACGTTCGCGGCGAGCGAGGCGGCGGTCAGGTCGCGGACGTCGACGCCGTCCAGGGTGACCGTGCCGGCGCGCGGGTCGACCAGCCGTACGGCCAGCGAGGTGATGGTGGACTTGCCGGCCCCGGTCGGCCCGACCAGGGCGACCGTCTTCCCGGCCGGCACGGTGAAGGTGACCTCGCCGAGCACCTCGACGCCGGGCAGATGCGCCTCGGCCGGCTCGTACCCGAAGTGGACGTCGCGGAAGGCGAGGGTGGCCGGCGTCGGCGCGGCCGGGTCGAGCACCACCTCGCCGTACGGCACCTCGCCGGTGGCGTCGAGGACCCGGCGTACCCGGTCCCAGCCGGCGACGCTGCGCGGCAGCTCGGCCAGCACCCAGCCGATGGCGCGGACCGGGAAGGCCAGCACGGTGAACAGGAAGGCGACGCTGACCAGCTCGGTGACGGTGATCGCGCCCTGCTGGAGCCGGATCGCGCCGACCACCAGCACGGCGAGGGTGCCGAGGCTGGGCAGGGTCTCCAGCATCGGGTCGAAGACCCCGCGCAGCCGGCCGACGGAGATCAGCGCGTCGCGCAGCTCACCGGCACGGGACGCGAACCGGTCGGTCTCCTGCGCCTCGCGGCCCATCGTCTTGACCACCAGCGCGCCGTCGAAGCTCTCGTGCGCGATGCCGCTGACCTCCGCGCGCAGCCGCTGGGCGCGGGCCTGGCGGGGGGCCATCCGGCGGGAGTAGACCACGTTGAGCGCGAACAGCGCCGGAAAGACGAAGAGGCCGACCAGGGCGAGCGCCCAGTCGGTGAGGAACAGCGAGACCACCGCGCCGACCAGCATCACCACCGTGCCGACCGCGAACGGCAGCGGCGCGATCGGATACCAGGCAGCCTCCACATCGGAGTTGGCGTTGGAGAGCAGGGTGCCGGTGGCGTTGCGGTGGTGCCAGGACAGCGGCAGGTCCAGGTAGCGGCGGGTGACCCGGCGCCGGTAGGCGGCCTGCATCCGGTACTGCATGTAACCGGCGCCGAGCCGGCGGCCGAAGATGCCGACCACCCGCAGGACGCTGATCCCGAACAGGGCGGCCGCGGCGAGCGCGAGCGTGCCGCCGGCCACCGAGCCGCGGGCGATGGCGGGGACCACCACCTCGCCGACCACCGCGCCGACCACGGCCGCGCTGGCGATCACCATGAGGCCGAAGAGCACGCTGCCGGCCACCGCGACCGCGAAGATCCGCGGTTGTTCCCGGATGGCCCGACCGAGCACCCACAGCCCCCTACCGAGGACGTCCCGACTTGTCCCGCTCGCCACGCTCTCCCCCGCCGTAAGCCGCAAGTTACTCCCACATCCTTACCGGTCCGGGCCAGCTCCGCCGACCCGGGCCGGATATGTCCACCGTCACGTTCCGCCGGCCGGCGCGGCGGAGGCCTACGATCGGGCCATGCCGCGGTACGCCCGATCGGAGCGCGAGGCGCTGGCCGATCTGCTACTGGACCTGGGACCGGACGCGCCGACGATCGACGCCGGATGGGCCACTCGCGACCTCGCGGCGCACCTGGTGGTGCGGGAACGCCGGCCGGACGCCGCCGCCGGCATCCTGCTGCCGCCGCTGCGCCGGCACGGCGAGGCGGTCCGCCGGCGGGTGGCCGCCGGGCCGTACGCGGACCTGGTGTCCCGGGTCCGCCGCCCGCCGGTGTGGAGCCCGGTGAGCAACCCGCTCACCGACGAGCTGGCCAACACCCTGGAGTTCTTCATCCACCACGAGGACGTACGCCGGGCGCAGCCGGGGTGGCTGCCCCGCGACCTGCCCGTCGGGTTGGCGGCGGCGCTGTGGAGGCGGGCGGCGGCGCTGGCCCGGCTGGCGTTGCGGCGTTTCCCGGCGGACCTGCTGATCCAGGCACCCGGCCACGGCGAACGCAGCGCCGGGCGCGGCGGCGAGCGGCTGCGGCTGGTGGGCAGCCCTGGCGAGTTGGTGCTGTTCCTTTCCGGTCGGCAACGGGTGGCACGGGTGCAGGTGGACGGGCCGGCGGCACCGGCGAGCCGGTTGCGGACGGCCCGTCTGGGCCTCTGACCTGATGGGCGGGACCGGTCACCAGGATGGGCGAAAAGCCCTCCACCCGACTGACCGTCACCGATCTCCGCTGCCGTACGCTGCTTTCCCGTCGCCGCGCCGCCGAGACGAAGGGACAGGGGCAGGGATGCGGAGCTTCGCGGTCTCGGCTCTACGCGAACCCCCCTTCCCGGCACGCCGGCACGACGCCGTCGAACTGGTCGCCGCGCAGAGCGCCGGATGGGTACGCGACCTGGGCCTGATCGACACCCCGGCGGGACTGCGCCGGCTGGCCGACGCCGACCCGGCGGAGCTGGCCGGCCGGGCCTGCCCGGAGGCGCCGGCGGACGCGCTGCGCCTGCTCACCGACCTGATCTCCTGGCTGTTCGTGATGGACGACGCCTGCGACGAGGACGGCCTCGGGGCCAGCCCGACCCGACTCGCCCCCACCGTGGCGGAACTGCTGGCGGTGCTCGAACGGCACGGCAACCAGTCGGTGGCGGCCCCGACCGAGGTCGGACCGCTCGGGGTCGCGCTGGACGACCTCTGCCGGCGGGTCCGCGCCCGGCAACGGCCGGCCCTGCTGCTCCGCCTGGTCTCCCAGCTGCGGGAGTACCTGCTGGCGTTGCTCTGGGAGGCGGCGAACCGGGAGCACGGCCGTGTCCCCGGAGTGACCGAGTACGTGCAGATGCGCCGGCACACCGGCGGCACCCGGCCCAGCTTCACCCTGACCGACCTGGCCCAGGACGGGCTGCCCGGAGCGGGCCGGTGGGCGGACCCGGCACTGGCCACGCTGGACGTCCTCGCGGCCGACCTGGTCTGCTGGTGCAACGACGTGTTCTCCTACGGAAAGGAGCGCACCGGCACGCCGGACGCGCACAACCTGGTCGCCGCGATCGTCGGCGAGACCGGGCAGGGCGAGGCGGCCGCGCTGCGCGAGGCGGCCTCCCGGTTCAACGAGGGGCTGGTCGAGTACGCGGCGCGGGAGGCGGCGCTGGCCGCCGGGGCCGACGAGGCGGTCCGGGCCGTCCTCACCACCCGGCGGAACTGGATCCGGGCCACGTACGACTGGTCGCTGTCCGCCGACCGGTACGCCTGACCGGTCCGCTCCGCACGAGGGCTAGCCGCTGGCCGGGTACAGGCCATACTCTTCGGTAACCGCAAAGTGGCGTGACCCCCGTCACGTCCCTCCATCCCCGAAGGCGGCTACAGCGATGGTGCTCGATGTACCGTACCGTTCCATCCCCGACATGTTCCTCAAACGCGTGGCGGCGACCCCCGACCGGCCCGCGTTCGCCGGCCCGGCCCCGGACGACTCCGGACCGGTCTGGCTGAGCTGGGAGCAGGTCGGGCAGCGGGCCAAGGCGGTCGCGGCCGGCCTGCACGGGCTCGGCGTAGGCCTGGAGGACCCGGTGGCGATCCTGGCGAACACCCGGCTCGACTGGGTGATCGCCGACCTCGGCATCATGTGCGCCGGCGGGGCCACCACGACCGTGTACCCGACCACCGAGCCGCAGGACGCGGCCTACATCCTCGCCGACTCCGCGTCGAGGGTGCTCTTCGCCGAGAATCCGGCCCAGGCGGCGAAGGTCGGCGGCGCGGAGCTGCCGGCGCTGACCCACGTGGTGCTCTTCGACGGCGACCCGGACCCGGCCGCCACGGTCCCGCAGCTCACGCTGGCCGAGCTGGAGGCGCGCGGCACGCGGGCGTTGGAGACCGAGCCGGATCTGATCGACATGCTGGTCGCCGGCATCGGCCCGGACCACCTGGCCACCCTGATCTACACCTCGGGCACCACCGGTCGCCCGAAGGGCGTCGAGCTGTTGCACGGTGGCTGGTGCTGGGAGGGCGTGGCACAGGCCGAGCTGGACCTGCTGCGCGAGGACGACCTCCAGTATCTCTGGCTGCCGCTGTCCCACTCGTTCGGCAAGACGCTGCTCTGCGGCGTCACCCACGTCGGCCTGCCCACCTATGTGGACGGCCGGGTGGACAAGCTGATCGAGCTGCTCGCCGTGGTCCGACCGACGCTGATGTGCGGCGCGCCCCGGGTCTTCGAGAAGGTCTACAACAAGGTGGTCACCACAGCGCAGGACGCCGGCGGCGCGAAGGCGAGGATCTTCGCCTGGGGCGTCGCAGTGGGCAAGGAGAAGGTCGCCCTGGAGCAGGCCGGCAAGCCGCTCCCGCCGTGGCTGCGGCTGCGGTACGCGGTGGCCGAGCGGCTCGTCTTCAGCAAGCTCCAGGCCCGGCTCGGCGGCCGGATCCGGGTGCTGGTCTCCGGCGCGGCACCGCTCAGCGAGGAGATCGCCACCTTCTTCGCCGCCGCCAACCTGCCCATCTCCGAGGGGTACGGCCTCACCGAGACCAGCGCCGGCAACTTCGTCAACCCGCCGGGCAGGCCACGGATCGGCACCGTGGGCCGGGCGATGGGCGACCTCGAGTGCCGGATCGACACCGACGGCGAGATCCTGGTCCGCGGACGGCCGGTGATGCGCGGATACCACAACCTGCCCGAGGAGACGGCCGCCGCGTTCACCGAGGACGGCTTCTTCCGGACCGGGGACATCGGCAGCCTCGACGACGACGGCTACCTGCGGATCACCGACCGGAAGAAGGACCTGGTCAAGACCTCCGGCGGGAAGTACGTCGCCCCGTCGCACATCGAGGGCATGTTCAAGGCGATCTGCCCGTACACCTCCCAGGCCGTGGTGGTCGGTCAGGCCCGCAACTACTGCACCATGCTGGTCACCCTCGACCCGGACGCGATCCAGGGCTGGGCGGCCGGCGGGCCGCTCGCCGGCCGCGACTACGCCGACCTGGTCGCCTCGGCCGAGGCCCAGGCGATGGTCGAGGGCTACGTGGCGGAGCTCAACGCCCGGCTCAACCGCTGGGAGACGATCAAGAAGGTGACCGTCCTCCCCCGCGACCTCACCATCGAGGACGGCGAGATCACCCCGTCGCTGAAGATCAGGCGCCGCAGCGTGGAGAGCAACTTCGCCACCGAGATCGACCAGATGTACGCGGGCACCCTCGCCGAGCTGTAGCTCAGCCAACTCCAGCGCCCGCCGGCGGCCGTGCCCCTCCGTCCCGGGGCACGGCCGCCGCCGATCACAGGTGCTGCCGGCGCCACCGGCTCTGCGCCTCCTCGGTGGCGACCTGCTCGTCCAATGCGAGCTGCCGGATCCGCCGCCGCCGGCCGTCCTCCCGTCTCGTCTCCACCACCGTGCCGACGATGCAGAGCACCGCCAGCACCACCACCGCCAACAGCTCCGGCACCCGGGCCGCCGCCGGTGCGACCAGGACGATCGCCGACACCGTCACCAGCAGCGGCCAGCGCACGCTGCGCAGCACCAGCAGCGCGCAGGCCGTGAGACTGACCAGGTAGAGGGCGACACCGCCGTAGAGAACGGTGACCCAGAAGAGGCCGAGCGGCTCCCCCCAGGCCGGCGTCGCGGGTGACGCCGCCTCGGCGAGCATGTCCTTGACGCCCAGCGCGAAGAAGATGATCCCGGCGATCATCGGCATGTGCAGGTAGGTGTACGCGTTGCGGGCCAGCCGGGCCCGGGCGCCCGGCTGGCGGGTCCGGTGCAGGGTCTGCTCCATCCCGAGGGCGAGGGTGTCGAAGTACGCCCACCAGAGCACCGCGGCGATCGCGACACCGAGCACCGCGGCGACGATCACCGGACCGGTCAGCGGCAGGGCGCTGATGGACTTCGCGCCGAGACCGAGCGCGATGATCGACTCGCCGAGTGCGATGAGGATCATCAGGGCGTGGCGTTCCGCCCAGTGCCCGGCGGAGATCACCGCCCAGTACGAGCTGCCCAGGGCGACCCCCGCCACGTACTCCACCAGCACCGCCGCCGACCAGAGGCCGAGCTGCAGCCCCACCGCCAGGGTGCGGTCGTCGAGCCGTGGCGGCACCTGCCCGGCGGTGAGCAGCAGCGCGGTGGCGACCACCGGCAGTGCGGCGAGCAGCAGCCAGCGCCGGAACGCGGCTGGATCGGATCGGGCCAGCCAGCCGAAGATCGTCAACTGGGCGGCCCGGACCAGGAAGTAGCAGACGGCGAAGACGATCGGGCCGTTCAGGCCGCCGGGCTGGTCGACGAACGCCCCCGGGATGCTCAGCACCAGCAGGAAGGCGGAGGCCACGGTGACGAAGCCGACCACCGGCAGTACGCCCTGGTCGGCGCGGACCATGTTGCCGAGTCCGGCGAATCCGGTCCAGCACCACCAGAGCAGCGCCAACACCAGCAGCGCCCGGAACAGGTTGCCCCAGGAGGGATGCTCCACCGTCAGGCTGGTGACGTTGAGGAACGCGAAGACGAAGACCAGGTCGTAGAAGAGCTCCAGCCGGGTGGTCCGGGACCCCGGCGCGCCGGGCTGGACCGCCCTCGCCCACCGGCTGCCGCCACCATTCGCCACCTGCGCAGTCTCCCAGCCGGGCCGGCTCGGCGAGCGCGATCCGGGCAGCTCGGCGACGTTGCGGCCCGGCCCGGTGTGGGCGCGGCGGGCGGTTGGAGCAGCGCTCCGGACCGCAATGGCGACCCACCGCCCGGGCGGTGCGTGGGCGTCCCGGTCAGGCGATGACGGTGGGCTCCCGCCACTGCGGGCGGCCGGCCCGGTCCAGGTCGTAGCGGACCGCGGCGAGCCGGCCGACCGCCTCCACCAGGTCGGCGGCGGGCAACGTGAAGGGCAGCCGCAGGAACCGTTCGAGGGTGCCGTCCAGGCCGAACCGGGGCCCGGGCGCCAGGCGTACGCCGACCTCCTCGGCGGCCCGGGCGAGGGCGCTGGAGATCGGACCGTCCAACTCGGCCCAGAGCGTGACCCCGCCTCGCGGCACCGCGACCCGCCAGTCGGGCAGCCGGTCGGCCAACGCCCCGACCAACGCGTCCCGCTGGGCAACGAGCTGGGCCCGCCGGGCGGTCACGATGCTCGCCGCCTCGGCCAGCAGGTGCACCGCGACGAGCTGGTCGAGCACCGGGCTGGCCATGTCGACGCCGACCCGTGCGGCGGCCAGCCGCTGCACCTGGGGGGCGGACGCCCGGATCCAGCCGATCCGCAACCCACCCCAGTACGGCTTGCTCATCCCGCCGATGCTGATCACCCGGGAGTGCCGGTCGAAGACGGCGACCGGCGGCGGCAGCGGGGCCCCGTCCAGCGGCAGGTCCACGAAGGACTCGTCGATGACCAGGTCGGTCCCGGCGGCGTGCGCGACGCCGACGAGCCGCTCGCGCAGCTCGGTCTCCATCAGGTGGCCGGTCGGGTTCTGGAACTCGGGAATCAGGTACGCCAGCTTCGGCCGGGTCTGCCGGATGCTGCCCAGCAGCAGGTCGGCGTCCCAACCGGCGCCGTCAGTGGCCAGGCCGTGGGTGGTGATCCGGGCGCGACGGGCGGAGAGCGCCGCGAGGGCGTTGGGGTAGGTCGGGGACTCCACCAGCACCGCGCCGCCGGGCGACAGGGCCAGCCGCAGCACGAGGTCCAGCGCGTGCTGGGTGCCGTTGGTGACCATGATCTGCTCGGGGCTGGTCGGCAGCCCTCGCTCGGTGTACGCGTGGGCCACCGCCTCGCGCAGCTCGATGATGCCGGTCGGGTGGTATCCGGCCCCGCCGAGGTAGCGCGGCAGGTCCTCGGCGGCGGACCGGGCGGCGGCCACGAGCTGCGGCGGCGCGGCGAGCGCGGCCACCCCGAGGTCGATCATGTCGCGGTCGTCGAGCGGGGTCCAGAGCCCGGTGCTGGCGACCCGGTGCGTGCCGGGCAGCATGGTCCAGCTCCCGGCGCCCCGGCGGCTGGCCAGGTGGCCGCTGTCCCGCAGCTCCCGGTACGCGGCGGTGACCGTGGTCCGGCTGATCCGCAGCGCCTCCGCCAGCTCCCGTTCGGCCGGTAGGCGCACCCCGAGGGCGAGCCGGCCGTCGGCGAGCAGGCCGCGGACGGCGGCGGCGAGCGCGGCGTAGTCGGGGCTGCGCCGCCGGCCGGGCAGCGCGTGCCATTGACCGAGCAGCCGAGCCAATTGGATGCCACGCACCTGGCTAGTCATGGCCACTCCTCCGCAATTGGCTCTATTCTCGGCAGGATTGGACCCTAGAGTGGCACGCATGGCAGCGATTGGCAATCTCCGGCACCGGCCGGCCCGGCGGCTGACCCAGCTCTACGTCGGGCTCACCCTCTACGGCGTCAGCATGGCGTTGATGATCCGGTCCAATCTCGGCCTCGATCCGTGGGACGTGTTCCACCAGGGCCTCGCCCGGCAGACCGGACTCTCGTTCGGCACGATCACCATCCTGGTCGGCGCCATCGTCCTGCTGCTCTGGATCCCGCTGCGGCAGCGCCCCGGCCTCGGCACGGTCAGCAACGTCGTGGTGATCGGCCTGGTGGTGGACGCCGCCCTGGCCCTGGTGCCACCCGGCGTCGGCCTGCCGGCACGGATCGCCATGCTGGTGGTCGGGATCATCGCCAACGGCGCGGCCACCGGGCTCTACCTGGGCGCGGCGCTCGGCCCCGGCCCGCGCGACGGACTGATGACCGGCTACGTGGCCCGCCGCCCCGGCCGCTCGATCCGGCTGGTCCGGACCGTCATCGAGGTCACGGTGCTGGCGCTGGGCTGGCTGCTCGGCGGCAAGGTCGGCTTCGGCACCGTCGCGTACGCGCTCGCCATCGGGCCCCTCGCCCAGCTGTTCATCCCGCTCTTCGCGGTGCCGGCGCAGCCGGCCCCGTCCACCGTGGAGCCGGCGGTTGGTCCCGCGCCGGGGCCGGCCGGCGAGGCGGCATGACCTCCGGTCCGGCTACCGACCGTCATCCCGGCCGCGCTGGCGGCCCTGAAATGGGACGGCCGGCCCCCCGCTGAGCTGCCGTGACGCGGTCCGACGAAACCAGGTGTTTCCTCCGCCGTCGATGCCGGGCATCATTCGTGCATGGGGGAGAACGGATGGCGCAGGACCGACGCCTGGATCTTCGTCGCACTGGTGATCGCCAGCGGTGCCGGCCGGCACCGCCGGTCGGCCGCATCACGCCGGCCGGAGGGCGTCCGCCTCGCTGACGTCCTCTCCACCGCCGACCACCTCAACCGGTCCATTCCGGAGCGGCACGAGGTGGAGGGCGCGGTCCGCCGGCTGGCCGGCGCAGGTCTGGTCAGCGTCTCCGACGGCTGGTTCCGGATCACGCCGGACGGTGAACGGCTGTGGCGCACCCGGCCGAGCGCCGGGGTGGGAACCACCGTGGACACCGTGCAGGGCGTGCTGAGCCGCCGGCACGCCCCGGGCGAGTCCGACTGGCGCCTCGACGCGGACGACCACGCAGCCGCGGTCCAGGAGTACGCGGTCCGCTCGATCCCGATGCCGCGCCGTTCCCCCGAAGGTCAGTCCGGCCGGGCCTGACCCGGCAGCGCCGGCGTCGCCGGACCCGGCGC
The DNA here is from genome assembly GCF_044765245.1 of Micromonospora sp. NPDC093277. NCBI lineage: Bacteria > Bacillati > Actinomycetota > Actinomycetes > Micromonosporales > Micromonosporaceae > Micromonospora > Micromonospora sp. NPDC093277. Next base: position 328,655 of record NZ_JBIWJO010000003.1, on the reverse strand, counting down.
TCCTCGGTCAGCGCACCGGGTGGCCGGCCCCGCGCAGGGCGTCCTTGACCTCGCCCACGCTCAGCTCGCCGAAGTGGAAGACGCTCGCCGCGAGCACCGCGTCGGCGCCCGCACCGATCGCCGGCGGGAAGTGCGCCACCGCGCCGGCACCGCCACTGGCGATCACCGGCACCTCGACGACCTCCCGGACGGCTCGGATCAGCGGCAGGTCGAAGCCGGCCTTGGTGCCGTCGGCGTCCATCGAGTTGAGCAGGATCTCCCCCGCGCCCAGCTCGGCGCCCCGCCGGGCCCACTCGACCGCGTCGATGCCGGTGCCCCGGCGACCGCCGTGGGTGGTCACCTCGTAGCCGCTCGGCGTGGTGCCGGCCTGGGCACGCCGTACGTCGAGGGAGAGCACCAGCACCTGCCGGCCGAACCGGTCGGCGATCTCGGCGATCAACTCCGGGCGGGCGATCGCGGCGGTGTTCACCCCGACCTTGTCCGCTCCCGCCCGCAGCAGGGTGTCGACGTCGGCGACCGCCCGTACGCCGCCGCCGACGGTGAGCGGGATGAAGACCGACTCGGCGGTACGCCGGACCACGTCGAGCATGGTCCCCCGATCGCTGGACGAGGCGGTGACGTCGAGGAAGGTCAGCTCGTCCGCGCCGGCCCGGTCGTACGCCGCGGCCAGCTCCACCGGATCACCGGCGTCACGCAGGTCGAGGAAGTTGACCCCCTTGACCACCCGCCCGGCGTCCACGTCCAGACACGGGATCACCCGTACCGCCACCGTCATGCGGCGAGCCTATCCAACCCGTCCGGCACGGCGACCGGACCCGACGCACCGGCCGCCCCGGAACGAGTCCCGCGTCACACCGGCCCACCGGTGGCAGCGGGATCAGGGTTCGGGAGGTACGCCTCCAGCTCGACCTCCACCAGGTGGTCCGGGTCGATCAGCCCGGCCACGACCACCATCGTCGCCACCGGGCGGACCGCCCCGAACACGGCGTGGTGCGCCCGGCCCACCTCGTCGGCGTGGCTCCGGTCGGTCACGTACATCCGGGTCCGGATCACGTCGGCCGGCCCCGCACCCACCTCGGCCAGCGCGGCCAGGCCGATACGCAACGCCTCGGCGGTCTGCGCCGCCGCGTCCCCGACGTGCACCACCCGGCCGTCGACCGTGGCGGTGCAGCCGGCGGTGACCGCCAGGTTTCCGGTCCGGACCACCCGCGAGTAGCCGTACGCGGCCTCCCAGGGACCACCCGAGCCGAGCCGGGTGACGGCCGTCACCCGGCGGCCCGCAGCGTGGCGAGGGCCTCGGCCACGGTGAACGCCCCGGCGTAGAGCGCCTTACCGGCGATCACGCCCTCCACGCCCACCGGCTCCAGGGTGGCCAGGGCGCGCAGGTCGTCCAGCGTGGAAACGCCACCGGAAGCAATCACCGGGGCGTCGGTGCGGGCGCAGACCTCGCGCAGCAGGTCCAGGTTCGGCCCACGCATGGTGCCGTCCTTGGTGATGTCGGTCACCACGTACCGGGCGGCTCCGGCCTTGTCCAGCCGCGCCAGCACCTCGTACAGGTCACCGCCCTCGCGGGTCCAGCCCCGCGCGGCGAGGGTACGGCCGCGCACGTCCAGCCCGATCGCCACCCGGTCGCCGTACTCGCCGCAGATCCGGTCGCACCACTGCGGGTCCTCCAGCGCGGCGGTGCCGATGTTGACCCGGGCCGCCCCGGTCCCGAGGGCGGCCCGCAGCGACGCGTCGTCCCGGATCCCGCCGGAAAGCTCCACCTTGACGTCCAGCTTCCCCACCACCTCGGCAAGCAGCGCGGCGTTGGAGCCCCGGCCGAAGGCGGCGTCCAGGTCGACCAGGTGGATCCACTCCGCTCCGTCGGCCTGCCAGGCGAGTGCCGCCTCCAGCGGGTCGCCGTACGCGGTCTCGCTGCCGGCGGCGCCCTGCACGAGCCGGACGGCCTGACCGTCGGCGACGTCCACGGCGGGCAACAGGGTGAGGCTCAAGCTCTTCTCCTCGCTTCAGGTACGGCGGTCCAGGGCGATCACCACGATCGCCGGCAGGACCAGCAGCAACAACACGACCAGCGCCAGCCGCAGCGCCAGGTCGTCGACGAAACTCCAGATGCCGGCCAGGGCCAGCCCGGTGAGCAGCACGATCGCGGCGCGCTCGCCGCGGGTGTGGCGCGCCAGCCGGCCGCTACGGCCGCGCCGCAGGGCCGGGGTCAGCCGGCGCACGACGGCCCGCCGCCGTTCCCGGCGGGCCACCCGGCGTTGGCGGACGGCGCGTTCGGCCGCCAGTTGGGCCTCGCGGGCCTCCCGGCGGCGGGCCCGCTCCTTGCTCACCGGGCCACCGTGCTTCCCGAACGCGGGGCTCCCGTCGCGCTCACAGCGTCCCCAGCCAGTTGCGCAGCAGCACCGCACCGGTGTCGGCCGACTTCTCCGGGTGGAACTGGGTCGCCGACAGCGGGCCCCGCTCCACGGCGGCGACGAAGTCGCTCCCGTGCGCCGCAGTGGTCACCGCCGTCCCGGCGGCGGCCAGCCCGGCGAGATCGGTCACCCCGTAGGAGTGGACGAAGTAGAACCGGGCGTCGGCCGGCAGCCCGGCGAGGAGCACCGAACCCTCCGGCGGGTGGACGGTGTTCCAGCCCATGTGCGGCAGCCGCTCGGCGGGCAGTCGGGTCACCCCGCCGGGCAGCAGCCCGAGCCCCTTGGTGACCACACCGTGCTCCTCGCCGTACTCGAAGAGCACCTGCATCCCTACGCAGATGCCGAGCACTGGCCGGCCAGCTCCCACCCGCTCGGCGATGACCGGGCCGGCGCCCAGCGCCTCGATCCCGGCCATGCAGGCGGCGAACGCGCCGACGCCCGGCACCACCAGGCCCTCGGCCTCGGCGGCGACGGTCAGGTCATCGGTCACGGTGACGTCCGCGCCGGCCCGCTCCAGCGCGCGCTCGGCCGACCGCAGGTTGCCCGAGCCGTAGTCGAGCACCACCACCCGCTCGGCCATCACGCTTCCCCTGGTAGCAGCCAGAGCAGGCCGCCCGCGGTGGCCAGCGCGGCGAGCAGGCCGGTGGTCACCACGGCGCCGCGCGACGCGCCCTGCCGGTAGAGCGACCACGTCCCGCCGACCAGCACCCCGGCCAGGATCAACAGCAGCGTCGGCAGCGCCCTGCCCATCACAACGCACCCTTCGTGCTGGGAATCGCGCCCTGCGCGCGCGGGTCGACCGCGGTGGCCTCGCGCAACGCCCGGGAGACCGCCTTGAACTGGGCCTCGACCACGTGGTGGGCGTCCGGGTGGCCACCGGGACGGGCCGCCCGCAGCACGTCGACGTGCAGGGTGATCCGGGCGGCCTGACCGAACGACTCCCAGACGTGCCGGGTCATGCTGGTCGGATAGACCGGCCCGATGTACGGCGCGAGCGCGGGCTCGTCGTGCACCACGTACGGCCGCCCGGAGAGGTCGACCGCGGCCCGGACCAGGACCTCGTCCATCGGGACGGTGGCCGAGCCGTACCGCCGGATGCCGGCCTTGTCGCCCAGCGCCTGGTCGAACGCGGCCCCCAGGGCGAGCGCGGTGTCCTCCATGGTGTGGTGCGCGTCGATCTCCAGGTCGCCGACGGTGTGCACGGTGAGGTCGAAGCCGCCGTGCCGGGCGATCTGGTTGAGCATGTGGTCGTAGAAGCCGACGCCGGTGCTGATCTCGGCCCGGCCGGTGCCGTCGAGGTCGAGCTCGACGAGGACCTTGGTCTCCTTGGTGACCCGCTCGATCCGGGCACTGCGACTCATGGGTTGCCTTTCGGTCGCGACTGCGGGGCTCGCAAGCTCACTCCTCGCGCTCCCACTGAATTGTCTCCATGGCGGAAAGGAACGCGTCGGTCTCGGCGGGGGTGCCGGCGGTGACCCGCAACCAGCCGGGCAGGCCGACGTCGCGCACCAGCACGCCGGCGTCGAGCAGGGTACGCCAGGCGGCGGCCTGGTCGCCGCCGACGGAGAAGAGCACGAAGTTGGCGTCGCTGTCGGCGACCCGGTGTCCCCGGGCGCGCAGCTCCGCCACGATCCGGTCGCGCTGCTGCATGATCGCGGCGACCGTGCCGAGCAGGGCGTCGCGGTGGGCCAGCACCGCGCGCGCGGCGGCCTGGGTGAGCGCGGAGAGGTGGTACGGCAGCCGGACGAGCTGCACCGCCCGCACCACGGCCGGGTCGGCCGCCAGGTAGCCGAGCCGGCCGCCGGCGAAGCCGAACGCCTTGCTCATCGTCCGGGTGACCACCAGCCGGGGGTGGTCGGGCAGCACGGCGAGCGCGCTGACCGTCCCCGGCCGGGCGAACTCGGCGTACGCCTCGTCCACGATCACCATGCCGGGCGCCTCGTCGAGCACGGCGGCGACCACGGCCGGGGCGAGCGCGGTGCCGGTCGGGTTGTTCGGCGAGCAGAGGAACACCACGTCCGGCCGGTGCGCGCGGACCTGGGCGACCGCGTCGGCCGCGGTCAGCCCGAAGTCCACGCCGCGCTCGGCCGGGAGCCAGCCGGTGCCGGTGCCGAGCGCCAGCAGCGGGTGCATCGAGTACGCCGGGGTGAAACCGAGCGCGGTGCGCCCGGGACCGCCGAACGCCTGGAGCAGCTGCTGCTGGATCTCGTTGGAGCCGTTGGCCGCCCAGACCTGGTCGGCGGTGAGCCCGTGGCCGAGATATGCCGCCAGGTCGGCGCGGAGCGCCACCGCGTCGCGGTCCGGGTAGCGGTTGAGGTCACGCAGCTCGACCGCGAGCGCCTTGGCGATCGCGTCCATCACCGGCTCCGGCACCGGGTAGGAGTTCTCGTTGGTGTTCAGCCGGACCGGCACGTCGAGCTGCGGCGCCCCGTACGGGGTGAGCCCCCGCAGGTCGTCCCGGATCGGCAGGTCCTCCAGGGCACTCATGCCGCCACCTCGCTTCGCGCGGCGCCGGGCTGAGGCCGGTCGGGGCCGAGCCTCGTGGTTCGCTCGCTGCTCTCGCTCACGACGTCTCCCCCGCGAACCGGACGCTGACCGCCTGGCCGTGCGCCGGCAGGTCCTCGACGCCGGCCAGGGTGACCACGTGCGGGGCGACCTCGCGCAGCGCGTCCTGGGTGTATTCCACCAGGTGGATACCGCGCAGGAAGGACTGCACGGAGAGCCCTGAGGAGTGCCGGGCGCAGCCCCCGGTGGGCAGCACGTGGTTGGAGCCGGCGCAGTAGTCGCCGAGCGACACGGGCGACCAGGCGCCCACGAAGATCGCCCCGGCGTTGCGTACCCGCATCGCCCAGTCGCGGGCGTGCTCGGTCTGGATCTCCAGGTGCTCGGCCGCGTACGCATCGACCACCCGCAGGCCCGCCTCGAGGTCGTCGACAAGGACGACGCCGCTCTGCTCGCCGCGCAGCGCGGTGGCGATCCGCTCGGCGTGCTTGGCCGCCGGCACCTGCCGGGCCAGCTCGGCGTCGACCGCGTCGGCGAGCGCCACCGACGGGGTGACCAGCACGCTGGCGGCCAGCGGGTCGTGCTCGGCCTGGCTGATCAGGTCGGCGGCGACGTGCGCCGGGTCGGCGGTGTCGTCGGCGAGGATGGCGATCTCGGTGGGGCCGGCCTCGGCGTCGATGCCGACCACCCCGCGCAGCAGCCGCTTGGCGGCGGTGACCCAGATGTTGCCCGGACCGGTGACGAGGTCGACCGGCGCGCAGCGCTCGACCCCGTCCGGGTCGACGGCCGCCCCGTACGCCAGCATGGCCACCGCCTGGGCGCCGCCGACCGCGTAGACCTCGTCGACGCCGAGCAGCGCACAGGCGGCGAGGACCCGCGGGTCGGGCAGGCCGCCGTTGTCCTGCTGGGGCGGGCTGACCACCACCAGCGAGCGGACCCCGGCCGTCTGGGCGGGGACCACGTTCATCACCACGGTCGACGGGTACATGGCCAGGCCGCCGGGAACGTACAGGCCGACCCGGTCGACCGGCACCCACCGCTCGGTCACCGTGCCGCCCGGCACCACCTGGGTGGTGTGGTCGGCGCGGCGCTGGTCGGCGTGCACCCGGCGGGCCCGGCTGATCGACTCCAGCAGCGCGGCGCGGACCTGCGGGTCGAGCGTCCCCTCGGCGGCGCGGATCGCCTCCACCGGCACCCGCAGGCACTCCGGGGAGACGCCGTCGAACCGTTCGCTCGCCTCCCGGATCGCCCGATAGCCATGCTCCCGGACCGCCTCCACCAGTGGGCGGATCCGCTCGACGGCCACGGACACGTCGAGCTGGGCACGGGGCAGCAGGCGGCGCGGGTCGGGGGTCCCGCCGCGCAGGTCGATCCGAGTCAACACGCCTGCGAGTCTAGGCGGGCCAGCCGGAAGCCGGCCGGGGCTGCCCGCACGGCGGGACGGTGAGCCGGGACACGCCGGCCCGGTGGGGTCGGGCTAGGCTCGGACGCGTGACCGCACGGCTGCCGGTGTTCCCGCTCGGGACGGTCCTCTTTCCCGGGCTGGTCCTCCCACTGCACATCTTCGAGGAGCGCTACCGGGCGCTGGTGCGTCACCTGGTCGGGCTGCCGGAGGGTGCGCCCCGGGAGTTCGGGGTGGTGGCGATCCAGGCCGGCTGGGAGGTGGCCCTCGGCGCCGGCCGGGCCGGCGGCGACGTGACCCTGCACGAGGTGGGCTGCACCGCCGAGCTGCGGCAGGTCACCGAGCTCGACGACGGCGGCTTCGACATCGTCACGGTGGGCCGCCGGCGGTTCCGTATCGCCGAGGTCGACGAGGGCACCGCGCCGTACCTGACCGCCGAGGTGGAGTGGCTGCCCGAGCCGGCCGGCACCGACGAGGTCGCCGACCTGCTCGCCGCCCGGGTGATCTCGGTCTTCCGGCAGTATCTGAACCTGGTCCGGCCGGATCCGCAGGAGATCTCCGAGCAGCTCCCGGAGGATCCCACCGTGCTGTCGCACCTGGTCGCCGCCACCGCCGCGCTGACCGTCGCCGACCGGCAGCACCTGCTCGCCATCGACGACACCGCCACCCGGCTGCGGACCGAGCTTCGGCTGCTCAACCGGGAGACGTCGCTGCTGCGCCACGTCCGGGCGGTCCCGGTCCCGCTCAACGAGCTGGCGGGTCCTCCGGCGCCGAACTGATCCCCGGGCCGGCCGGCGGCCAGCCGCCGAGCCCCGGGCCGGGCCAGCCGGCGTCGAGCTGCGGCTCCGGCTCCGGCTCCGGGCGCAGCGACGGCCACCGCGACCAGCCGGCCAGCAGGGTGTACGCCACGGCCACGCCGAACGCGGGCAGCAGCAGGTTGCCGTACGGCACGGGCAGCAGGTGCAGGTACCAGTTCACGCCGCCGGCCCGCAGGTCGGCCGGTTTGGTGAAGGCGGCCCCGTCCGGCGCGGTGGCCAGCAGCCGGTGGTAGGTGGCCAGGCCGACCCGGCGGCCGAGCTGCCAGGCCACCAGGGCCGCGCCCAGGCCGCCCAGGGTCCCGGCGACCAGGCCCACCGGGCCGCGTCGGCGGCGCAGCAGGAACCACAGCGCGACCGCGGCCAGCACCCCGAAGGCGAGCCCGAGGAGGCTGAACCAACCGTCGGCGGCGATCGGCTGCTCCGGCTGCGACGTGGCGTAGATGGCGCCCTCGGGGGTCTTCTGCACTGGGGTGGCCGGTGCCACGGCCGCCCAGAGCAGCCCCAGCGGCGCACCCAGCCCGGTCAGCACGAGCGCGGCGCCGAGCGTGATCCAGACCGCCCGGCCCCGGCCGGTGGTGGACGGCTCACCGGGTGCCGCCCAGACGGCGCCGGGATGGCCGGCGAGCGGGTCCGCGCCGGGCGCGGTGACCGGGGTTCCGGCGGGCACCGGCAGGCCGGCCGGCCAACCGGAGAGGTCGCCCGGGGCCGGCGGCCCGTCGGCGGCCGGACGGTCGGGGGACGTTGCGGGACGGTGGTCGCCCGCCGGGCCGCCGGACGGGCGGTCGGGGGCGCCGGGCGGGCCGGGACGATCGGCGGCCCGCTCGGGATCAGGGGTGTCCGGACTCACCCGGTGATCCTCTCAGGCCGCGGGCCGGCGCGGGGCGTCGGTCAACGGGTGAACGGCTCCAGCATCATTGCGGCGGCCTTCAGCCAGGCCTGCCGGGTCTCCGCCTGCAGCTGGTGGTACTCGATCGAGGAGCCGGTCTCCAGCGCCGGATCGTAGGGCACCACGGCGACCGCCCGGGTGCGGGTGGCGAAGTGCCGCTCCAGGTCGTCCTGCAGCGTGCTGCGCCCCGGCGTCGGGCAGGAGATCAGGGTCACCGCGTTGTCGGCCAGCTCGCCCATGCCCACCTCGTGCAGCAGGTCGAGCATCCAGTCCGCGCTGAACGCCGCGTCCTCGCGCGGCACGGTGGTCACCACGAGCTGATCGGCGGCCTGCATGACGGTACGCCAGTTCGGGCTCTCCACGTTGTTGCCGGTGTCCACGCAGACCACCTCGTGGGTACGCCGCAGCAGCTCCAGCACCCGCTTGACGGTGAACTGGTCGAGCCGCTGGGCGAACCGGGGGCTCTCCTCGCCGGCCAGCACGTCGTACGAGCCGTCGGAGGCGTGCCGCAGGTAGTCGTCGAGGTGCCCCAGCAGGGTGTCGCCCTCCATGATCTCGATCTGGGCGAGATCATGGATCAGGTGCCGGATGGTGCGGGCGTGCCGGGCGCTGCCGGCCCGCAGCCCGAGGGTGCCGCGCAGCTCGTTGTCGTCCCAGGCAAGCACCCCGCGCCCGCGTACGCTGCCCACGGTCGCGGCGGCGAGCACGGTCGCGGTGGTCTTGTGCACCCCGCCCTTCGGGTTGGCGAAGGCGACCACCCGGGGTCCGCCCAGCTCGCGCCGGAGCACTCCGGCGGCCCGTTCCAGCCCGTTGTCCGGCTCCGGGGCGCGCCACTCGACCCGGGCCCGCTCGACCCGGGCCGGATAGCCGTCGGCGACCGGCGGGGCCTGGTAGCCGTCGGCGACCGGCGGGGCCGAGTAGCCGTCGGCGGCGGGCGGAGCCGGGTAGGCCGGTGCGGGCGGGGCCTGTTCCGCCGGCCGGTGGTCCTCGGGGCGGTAGCGACCCCGGTCCAGCAGCGCGTACCGCGACTCCGGCGGCGACGGGTCGTCCCGGTAGCCGCTGTCGAGCAGCGCGTACCGGGAGTCCACGGAGGCGGTGCCCCGGCCCCGCGGCTCCGGCTCGGGGTCGGCCCGGTACGTCGGCTCGGGCCGCCACGACGGCTCGGCGCGCGGTTCCGGCTCGGTGCGGTACGCCGGTGCCCCCTGGTAAGGCGGCTCGGCACCGTACCCCGGGTCGGCCCGGTAGGCCGGCTCCACCCGGTAGGTCGCCTCGGCCCGATAGGGCGGCTCGGCACCGTACGCCGGCTCGGCGGGTGGCCGCACGGGCTGGGCCCGGCCGGTCCACCCGGCGCCTGCGCCGCGCCGGGGCAACGTCTCCTCGGGCGGCGGCGGGTACCCCTCGGCGCGGCGCTCCGCCTCGGTGTGTTGCTCCCCGCCGCGGCCGCCGAGCCGGGCCCGGTCGAGCAGCGCCCGCCATCGCGGTGCCGGCTCAGCCTGCCGGCCCCAGCCGGTCTCGCTGCCGTCCACGGCTTCGCCCCTCCCCAGCCCATCGATCATTGCCTGACAGGCTACGAACGAAACCCTATTCGGACCACACCTTGCTTTGCACATCCGCCGTGTCTCCGCCCACCACCGGTCCCCCGCGGGCGGCCCGCCGACGGCCCTGTCTCAGGTGGTGGGGGCGGGATTCGGAGGTCCCGCACCGGTTGGGGATCGGCCGAAGGTGGGTGACGGCGCGCTGACCGTCGGTGCGGCTTCCGACGAATCGGCCAGGCCCGGGTCGGCCATTCCGGTGTCGGCCGGCGGCCGGACGGAGTCCGTCTGCTCGGGCAGCGGCGGGGTGAACACCGTGCGGTCCAGCCGGCGCACCTCCGGCGCGGCGTCGACCACCCGTACGCCGGGGCGGTCGGCCAGGGCCCGCAGCGCCTCCGGGGTGTCCCGGACCACGGCGGCGTAGACGCAGGCGCAGCCCGACCGGTACGCGGCCGCCTCCCGGGCCGAGACCGACGCGCCGGTGTCGTACAGCCGGCGCAGCTCGGCGTCGGCGGCGGCCGACGGGGCGGCGGCGCGGGCCCGGTAGTCGGCGGCCTCCCGGTCCTTGCGGGTGGCCACCTCGGCCATCCCGGCGACCACGTCGTCGGGCAGGCGGATCGCGGCGATCCGGACGATCTCGGTCTGCCGGTCGGGCAGCGGCAGCCGGGCCACCACCGCGGCGACCGGGGTGCCGCCCAACGTCTCGGCCAGCCGGGCCGGCGTCAGGTACGCCGTGAACGAGACCAGAGCCCAGTCGCCCGGCCCCGGGGTGGCCGGTGCGGCCAGGGTCGCCAGCTCGGCGGCGGCCTGACGTCGGTAGTCCGGGATCGAGTCGCCGTCGGCCACGCCGACCCGGGTGACCTCGCCGACCGTACGGTCGCCGACCGGCTCGCGGCGGCGCTCCCAGAGCCCGGCGGCCAGCACCGCCAGCGCGCAGGCCAGCGCGATCCAGGTGAGCAGGCCGGACCGCGACGGCCGGCGCCGGAGCGGGCGCGGCGGTACGTCGGCGGACACGGTGCTTCTCCTCGTCGGGCGGGTGGACGGCGGATCCGGATCAGTCGTGGAGGATCTCCAGCGCCCGGGCCAGGTCGTCCGGGTAGTCGCTGACGAAGGTGACCTCGGTGCCGGTGCCCGGGTGCAGGAAGCTCAACGAGCGGGCGTGCAGCCACTGCCGGGCCAGCCCGAGCCGGGCCGAGAGCGTCGGGTCGGCGCCGTAGGTGAGGTCGCCCACGCAGGGGTGCCGCAGCGTGGAGAAGTGCACCCGGATCTGGTGGGTACGCCCGGTCTCCAATCGCACGTCGAGCAGGCTCGCCGCCGGGAACGCCTCCAGCGTGTCGTAGTGGGTGATGCTCGGCTTGCCGCCGGAGACCACCGCCCAGCGGTAGTCGTGGTGCGGGTGCCGGTCGATCGGCGCGTCGATGGTGCCGCGCAGCGGATCCGGGTGGCCCTGCACCACGGCGTGGTAGCGCTTCTCCACCTCGCGGTACTTGAACGCCCGCTTCAGCGCGGTGTACGCCGACTCGCTCTTGGCCACCACCATGATCCCGGTGGTGCCGACGTCCAGCCGGTGCACCACGCCCTGCCGCTCGGCGGCGCCGCTGGTGGAGATCCGGTGGCCGATGGCGGCCAGCCCGCCGATGACGGTCGGGCCGGTCCAGCCGGGGCTCGGGTGGGCGGCCACCCCGACCGGCTTGTCCACCACCACGATGTCGTCGTCGGCGTGCACCACGGTCAACCCGGGCACGGCCTGCGGCACCACGGTGGGCGGGGCGGCCGGCGCGGGGAGCGTCACCTCCAGCCAGGAGCCGGCCTTGACCTTGTGCGAGTTGACCCGGACCACACCGTCGACCAGCGCGTCCCCGGCGTCGACCAGGGCCGCCGCGGCCGTCCGGGAGAGCCCGAAGAGCCGGGCGACGGCCTGGTCGAGCCGCATCCCGTCGAGGCCGTCCGGGACCGGCAGGGACCGGTGGTCGCCGCCCGCGGCGAAGGCGGAGGTCACGCCCGCCCCCGCTGCTCGCCGCCGTGGGTCGCCTCGGCGGACGTGGGCTCGGCGGGCTCCGCCGCCTCGTCGCCGGCCCGGCTGCCGTTGCGCTGGCGGCCGGTCAGCTCCAGCAGCACGGCCAGGACCACTCCGCACACGAGCGAGCTGTCGGCCAGGTTGAACACCGGCCACACCTGCCCGTACGGGTCGAAGAGGCTGACCATGTCGACCACGTGGCCGACGAAGTGCCCGGGTGCCCGGAAGATCCGGTCGGTGAGGTTGCCCAGCGCCCCGCCGAGTACCAGCCCGAGCGAGACCGCCCACGGCAGCGAGCGCAGCCGCAGCGCCATCCAGCCGATCCAGGCGATCACCCCGAAGGTGATCAGCGGGAAGACCCAGGTGTGACCGGACCCGATGCTCCAGGCCGCCCCGCTGTTGCGGGTCAGGGTGAGGTAGACGGCGCCGCCGAGCAGCTTCACCGGGCCCCGGCCGGTGAGCTCCGAGAGCGCGAGCTGCTTGGTGATCAGGTCGGCGACGAGCGAGAACAGGGCGACGCCTAGGAGGATCCCGACCGCCCGGCGGCGGGGCGTGCCGGGCCCCGACTCGGCGGTGCCGGATCCGGCGGGCGGTGCTGCGGTCATCTGCTCCCCATCGACGCTTGCGACGGTGACCCTCACCGTCTGGCGGTCAAGCCGCCGGGGGAGCGTGCGTCAGCGCCGCTCCTCCAACTGCTTGCAGGTCACGCAGAGGGTGGCTGACGGGAACGCGGCGAGCCGCTCCACCGGGATCGGGTTCCCGCACCGCTCGCACCAGCCGTACCCACCCTCGTCGAGGCGCTCGAGAGCGCGCTCGACCTGCGTGATCCGTTCCTTGATGCTGTTCGCGAGGGAGATCTCCTGCTCCCGCTCGAACGTCTTGGTGCCGGTGTCGGCCTGGTCGTCCCCGGCCGAGTCGGTCAACCGATCGCGCTGCAGCTCGGTGATCTCGCTCAGCGTCTGATCGTACTCGGCACTCAGCTCGTCCCGCCGTGCCGCCAGGGCGGCCCGGATCTTCTCGGTCTCCGCCGTGCTGCGGGTGGCCTTCGCCACCGGCTTGCGTCCGGCGGTCCGGGTGTCGGCTGGCTTCGCCATCGTCAGCTCCCTCGGCCGCGTAGCGCGGCGGTCGGCGGTGCCGGGCAGGGGAAACCGGCACTGGTGTCCCCCATGTACAAAACGGGCGCACGGCCACTCGGGCCGTGCACTCCGGAGGGTGGCAAGAATACGGAACGTACAGGCGTCCGACAACGTGCCGCACCGTAGCGCCGCGATTCAGCCCCTCATAGCCACCAATTGGGGCAAAGGGAACGGTAGCAGATCAATCGCCCTGATCCTCGCCGTACTCGCCAAACCAACGGGCCAACCGGCCCCGGCGGCTCACCGCGCGCAGCCGCCGCTCCACCTCGTCCCGCACCTCGGCGGTGGCGACGATGAGCAGGCTGTCCCCGACCTTGAGCCGGGTGCCCTGGCCGGGCACGAAGCCCGCCCCGTCGCGCAGCACCAGGGTCACCGAGGCGCCCACCGGCAGCCTCAGCTCGTCCACGTGCACCCCGCCCAGCCGGGAACCCGGCGGCACCTCCACCTGGAGCAGGTCGGCCCGCATCCGTTCCAGCGGCGCCGTCTCGACCCGGATCTCGGCGGCCTCGGCCGGCGCGGTCACCCGGAGCCGGCGGGCCGCCGGAGCGAGCGTCCCCGCCTGGAGCAACGTGAAGATCACCACCAGCACGAAGACCGCGTCGAAGAGCCGCTCCGCCCCGGGCACCCGGGCCGACAGCGGGATGGTGGCCAGCACGATGGGCACCGCGCCGCGCAGCCCGGCCCAGGACAGGAAGAGCTGCTCGCGCGGGCCGAACCGGAACGGCAGCGCGGAGACCGCCACCGACAGCGGACGGGCGAGGAGCACCAGGGCCAGCCCGGTGACCACCGCCGGCAGCACCGCCTCGTCCAGCCGGCCCGGGGAGACCAGCAGGCCCAGCAGGACGAACAGGCCGATCTGGGCCAGCCAGGCCAGCCCGTCGGCGAACCCGAGGATGGCCTGCCGGTGCGGCAGGCGGGCGTTGCCGAGCAGCACGCCCGCGACGTAGACGGCGAGGAAACCCGAGGCGTGCAGCACCGCACCGACCGCGTACGCCAGCACCGTGAAACCGACCACCGCGATCGGGTAGAGGCCGGCGGAGGGGAGCGCGGCCCGGCGCAACGCGTACCGGCCGGCGATCCCGGCGGCCACCCCGACGGCGGCGCCGACGCCCAGCTCGTACCCGACCAGGAGGACCTCGTACCACCAGGGGTGGGCGGCCACGGCGTCCCGGGACAGCAGCAGCACCAGGATCACCACCGGGGCGTCGTTCATGCCCGACTCGGCTTCCAGGGTGGCCACCAGGCGGGGCGGCAGGCGCAACCGGCGCAGGGTGGCGAAGACGGCCGCCGCGTCGGTGGAGGAGAGCACCGCGCCGTAGAGCAGCGCCAACCGCCAGTCCAGCCCGAGCAGGAGGTGCACCACGGCCCCGACGACCAGGATGCTGACCAGTACGCCGACGGTGGAGAGCGCGGTGGCCATCCCGAGCACCGGACGCAGGGTGCTCCACCGCGCGCTCAGCCCGCCCTCCGCGATGATCACGATGAGGGCGCAGAACCCGAGCACCCGGGTCAGCTCCACGTTGTGGAACCGGATGCCCAGCCCGGCCTCGCCGATCGCGACCCCCAGCGCGAGGTAGACCAGCAGACTCGGCACGCCGAGCCGGGTGGAGAAGCGCACCGCCCCCACCGCGACCAGCAGCACAGCCGCGCCGAGCAGCAGCGCGAGATCGAGCCCGGGGGTCATCCGCGGCCGGCCCGGGCAGTCCTCACTCGGCCGATCCGTCCCGCAGCCGGCGCAGTACCTCGGACAACCCGGGAGCCGGGCGCTCGACCAGGAAGAGCTTGTCCCGACTGGCCGCGCCGGTGCGCAGGGAGACCACCGCCGGCCGGATGCCGAGGGCGTCGGCGAGGGCCCGCCGGGCCGCCTCGGTGGCGCGACCGTCCACGGCGGGAGCGGTCACGGCGATGACCAGGGCCGGCCCGTGCGGGCCGTCGTGTCGTCCGCCGACCCGGGCCCGGGATACGCCGGGCTTCACGCGTACGGCGACGGTGAGCGTGTCGTCCACGGTAGTCATGATCAACCAGGCTCGGCGTCGGCGAGCAGGGCGGTGGCGGGCGCGCAGCGGGCGCACGGGGTGAAACCGAGCCCGACCGCCTCGGCGACCGGCAGCACCTCGTCGTCCCCGCCCGGCACGTGGGGACACCCGGGCAGGTGGAAGCGGGGATGGCCGTCGACCACCCGCACCGGGTCGTCGAGCCGGGCCAGCCGGGCGATGTCGGCCGGCGACACGTATTGCGCGGGCGGCTCGTCGTCGAGCGGCTCTCCGCCGGCCGGTGAGGTGGGCGACGGGTCGTCGCCGACGACGTCGGACGGTTCCCGCTGGCCGGGAGGGGCGTACGGGTCGGCGGCCGACGGCTCGCTCGGGTCGGCCACCGGGGAGCCGGGCGGTTGCCGCCACCCGTCCCCACCGGCGGCGACCGTCGACGGGATGTGCTGAACGGGAATCTCCGGCTCGCCGGGCCAGGCCCCGTACGGGGTATCGGCCGGTTCGGTCCGGATGCGGGGGCCGGTCGTCCGGTCCGCCGTGCCCCGGTTGGCGGCCGCCTGGCAGGCGCCCGCGACGAGGGCCACGGCGGCCAGCAGGCTGGCCGCGATGGAGGTGGTCAGCAGCGGGCTGGACCCGCTGGCCAAACCGACCACCAGGAGCACGACCGCGACGAGGATGAGCAGGACACTGGCGAATATCACGACTCACCCCCGCCGCGTCGTGTCGGTCTACGCAGTCGGCGCGGCCGTCAACCGACGGCCACCGACGGCGGGATCAGCGGCCGGACTCGAGCGAGCCGGCGCGACCGCCGCCGTAGGAGCCGGCGAGGCCGGCGGCGGCGAGGCCGTTGCTGCCACCGGCGGCGCGGCTGCCCTCGGCGCGGTTGATCTCGGCCTCGAGGCCCTGCCCGCGACCGTCGAGGTCACGCAGCTGGCTCTCCAGGTACGCCTTGAGGCGGGTGCGGTACTCGCGCTCGAACTGCTTGAGCTCCTCGATGTGCTTCTGCAGCGCGGTGCGCTTGGCGTCCAGGCCCCCCATGGCCTCCTGGTGCCGCTGGCGGGCGTCCCGCTCGAGGGCGTCGGCCTTGGCGCGAGCCTCGCGGGTGACCTCCTCGGCCTTGGCGCGAGCCTCGGAGAGCACCTGGTCGGCCTCGCGACGGGCGTCCGACACGTGGTCGTCGGCGGTGCGCTGGGCCATCATCAGCACCCGCAGCGCCTGCTGCTCGCCGTCGGCGGCGGTGGCGGCGGCGGCCGGGCCGCCCTGGGCGCGGACCTGCTCCAGCTCGGCCTGCATCGCCCGGGCCGCCTGCTCGGCGGCCGCCTTGTCCCGCTGCACCCGGTCGAGCTGGGCCTTGACGTCGTTGAGCTCCGCCGCGAGCCGGGCGTCGCCGCCGGGGCCGGCGGGTGCGCCGCCCCGACCGCCGCGCTCCACCTGGGCGCGCAGCTCGTTGTTCTCCTCGATCAGACGGGCGAGCTCGCGCTCGACCTCGTCCAGGAAGGCGTCAACCTCCTCCTCGTCATACCCCCGCTTACCGATCGGCGGCTTTTTGAAGGCGACGTTGTGGACGTCGGCCGGGGTCAGCGGCATCGAAACTCCTCGGGTCAGTTGCGGCCGCGAAAGCGCGCTGGTCAGGCAAAAGCCAGGAACAGCCGCCTAAACACGAGCTCCATCAGCACGAACAGGATAACCAGGAGCACAAGCGAGGCCAGGTCGATGCTCACGGTACCAATTCGCAGTGGTGGGATCACCCGCCTCAACGCGCGTAGGGGCGGATCAGTGACGCTCCACACCAATTCCAGTCCTGCCGAGGCACCTCGCCCGGGTTGCCAACGGCGACCGTAGGCCAGCACGGCGCTGAGGACAAAACGGGCTAAAAGCACGAGCAGGAAGAGATAGGCGAGCAGGTAGAGCACCTGGAACAGGATCGACAACACGGCAGGCGACGTCCCTCGGTCGAGCGGGCTAGCTCAGGCTGAAAAAGCCGCCCTCAGCGATCTTGGCCTTGTCCTCCGCGGTGACCTGCACGTTCGCTGGCGAGAGCAGGAACACCCGGTTGGTCACGCGCTCGATCGTACCCCGCAGCCCGAAGGCGAGCCCGGCGGCGAAGTCCACCAACCGGCGGGCGTCCGCCTCGTCCATCTCGGTGAGGTTGATGATCACCGGCACGCCGTCCCGGAAGTGCTCACCGATGGTGCGCGCCTCGCGGTAGGTGGTCGGGTGCAGGGTGGTGATCTGGTAGCGCTGCTCCTCCTCGGCCACCACCGCCCGCTCCCGTGACTGCGCCTGCGGCGCGAGGGCGAGGTTGTCCCGGGTGTGGTAGGTCAACGCGCCGGAGGTCTCGCCGCCGCCGGAACGGGTGATCGACCGGACACTGGACCGCTCGGTCCGCTCCGGGCGCTCACGCTCACGCTCGACCTCGCCCCGGTCGGTGTCCACGGCGCGGCTCGTGGCGCGCTCGGACAGCCGGCCACGGTCGCCGACCCGGGAACGGCTCACCGGCGGCTCCTCGGACTCGTCGTCCTCGTCGTCGGCGAACTCCTCCGCGTACCGGCTCGACCGGTAGCGCGAGTCCCGGTAGCCACCCTTGTCGTAGCCACCGTCCTCGTACGCCCGCTCGTCGTCCTCCTCGACGAGCCCGAGCCAGACCCCCGCCTTGCGCAGTGCACCCATCCCCGCGCCCTTCCGTCCGCCGTGCGGCACGCGCCCCCGTGCCGTGTCGCTTGATCACGAGTGGACACCAACATGCCCACCGGATCGGATCGGCAATCCCCGGCGAGCGGTTCGCGGTCCGCTCACCACGGCCCCCGGGCTGCGGGAACGCCGCTCCTAACCACACTGATGTAATTTGCTTCTCTCGCGGTCAGGCTACCGCAGCGTGGGACGCATTCCGAGCAACGCGCTGCCGACGCGGACATGTGTCGCGCCGTATTCGATCGCGGTCTCCAGGTCGCCGCTCATCCCGGCCGAGAGCACCGTCGCCTCCGGATGCCGGCCGCGGAACCGTTGCGCCACCGCCGCCAGCCGGGCGAACGCGCGTTCCGGCTCCCAGCCCAGCGGAGCCACCGCCATCAGCCCACCCAGTCGCAGCGCCCCGCCGCCGGCGATCGCCTCGGCCACCCGGTCGAGCCCCCGGTCGGGATCCGCCGAGTCCGGCAGCGCCCCGCCCCGGGCCGGGTCGCCGTCGACGCTCAACTGCACCAGCACCTCCAGCGGCCGGTCCCGGCCGGCCGCCGCGGCGGCGTCGAGCGCCGCCGCCAGGCGCACGCTGTCGACCGACTGGACGACGTCGGCGTACCGAACCACCGACCGGCACTTGTTGCGCTGCAACTGGCCGATGAAGTGCCAGCGCGGCGCGGCCCCGGCCGCCGCCACCTCGGCGGCCTTCGGCGCCGCCTCCTGGTCGCGGTTCTCCCCCACGTCGGTCACCCCGAGCCCGGCGAGGGCCACCACGTCGCCGGCCGGATACGTCTTGGTCACCGCGACCAGGGTCACCGCGCCGCGGTCCCGGCCGGCGGCCGCGCAGGCGTCGGCGATCCGCGTGCGTACCCGGGCGAGCCCGGCCGCGAGCTCGGCGCGACGGTCGGGTCGCACCGGGACAGGTGTGTCGGTCATCGGTGCGGCTCAGGACCCGTTCTTGAGGAAGTCGGGCACGTCGACGTCGTCGAAGAGCACCCGACGCGGCGACTGCTGCGGGGCGGCCATCGTGGTCGCCGGCGTGACCGGCGTGCTCGGCTGGGCCGGCTGGTTCTGGTTGGTCTTGCGGCTCGGCTCGACCGCCTTGTACGCGGGCGCGCCCCCGTCGAAGCCCGCCGCGATCACGGTCACCCGCACCTCGTCGCCGAGCGCGTCGTCGATGACCGCACCGAAGATGATGTTGGCGTCCGGGTGGGCCGCGTCGGTGACCAGCTGCGCGGCGTCGTTGATCTCGAACAGACCCAGGTCGGAGCCGCCGGCGATGGAGAGCAGCACGCCGCGCGCACCGTCCATGCTCTGCTCCAGCAGCGGGCTGGAGATGGCCGCCTCGGCCGCCTCCACGGCACGGTTCTCGCCCCGGGCGCTGCCGATGCCCATCAGCGCGCTGCCGGCGCCGCTCATGACGCTCTTGACGTCGGCGAAGTCCAGGTTGATCAGACCCGGGGTGGTGATCAGGTCGGTGATGCCCTGGACACCGGAAAGGAGCACCTGGTCGGCGGTGCGGAAGGCGTCCATCATGGAGATGTTGCGGTCGCCGAGCGCGAGCAGCCGGTCGTTCGGGATGACGATGAGCGTGTCGCACTGGTTGCGCAGCTCCTCGATCCCCGCCTCGGCCTGCACCTGGCGGCGCTTGCCCTCGAACGAGAACGGCCGGGTGACCACACCGATGGTGAGCGCGCCGAGCTTGCGGGCGATGTTCGCCACCACCGGCGCGCCGCCGGTGCCCGTGCCGCCGCCCTCGCCGCAGGTCACGAAGACCATGTCGGCGCCCTTGAGCACCTCCTCGATCTCGTCGCGGTGGTCCTCGGCGGCGTTCTTGCCGACGTCCGGATTCGCGCCGGCGCCCAGCCCTCGGGTCAGCTCCCGGCCGACGTCGAGCTTGACGTCGGCGTCGCTCATCAGCAGCGCCTGCGCGTCGGTGTTGATCGCGATGAACTCGACGCCCTTGAGCCCAACCTCGATCATCCGGTTGACGGCGTTGACGCCGCCGCCCCCGATGCCGACGACCTTGATGACCGCCAGGTAGTTGTGCGGAGGTGTCATCTCCGGTCCTTTCCCTTCGAGATTGGCATGGGCCGACCCCACACGGCTTGGCCGGACCAGCGGTGGAGCATTGCTTGCCCGACGAGGCCGACGACCGAAACCCTCACCCTCTACTAGAGGCTTAGAGCTATGTCAACCACTGATCTCTTCCGGGCAACGTATGCGCCGCTGCGCGATGAGCCAAGGACCTTTTCGGCGTGTCGCCGGCCGGAGCGGGGCGGCTCACTCTCCTGACCGGCGGATCACTGGAAAGTGACCACGTCCGGTGCGCTGACGTCGATCGTGTCGGCCTTCCGACCGAGCAGCGCGGTGGCCACCTTGGACTTGTCCGCGCCCCGGGTGGCGTCCCCCCATACCACCGTCCGGTCGTTGCGCAGCCGCAGGCTGATCCGGGCCAGCCCGGCCACGTCCACCGAGACCAGCTCGGCGCGCAACTGCGGGCCGAGCGCGGCGAGCACCGCCAGCCCGGCCCGGGTGCCCGGGTCCTCCGGCGCCGGCTGGTCGACCCGGACCACCGGCAACCCGTCCGGAAGCCGGGGCACGGTCTGGAAAACGACGCCCGTACGGTCGATCACCGCGTACCCGTCGCCCCGCGGGACCGCCGCCGCGGGCGTGCGCTCCACCACCCGGATCACCAGGACGGACGGCCAGTCCCGCTCCACCGTGACCCGCTCGACCGGGGCGAGCGTGCCGACCCGCCGGGCGGTCGACGCCA
The DNA here is from genome assembly GCF_044765245.1 of Micromonospora sp. NPDC093277. Classification (NCBI taxonomy): domain Bacteria; kingdom Bacillati; phylum Actinomycetota; class Actinomycetes; order Micromonosporales; family Micromonosporaceae; genus Micromonospora; species Micromonospora sp. NPDC093277. Next base: position 308,505 of record NZ_JBIWJO010000003.1, on the reverse strand, counting down.
GGTCCACCCGCGCCAGCGGCGTGTCGTCCGGGACAGCCGCGGCGTCGCGTACCTCGACCGGGGTGACCAGCCGCGCGCCAACCACCCGTACCTCGCGCACGCCCAACAGGCCGGTGCCGAACACGGTCCAGGCGACCAGCCCGGCGAGGACGAGCACGGCGACGGTGACCGCCCAGGGCAGCGCCGCCCGCATCCGGCGCCGCCGGGCCCGGGCCATGAACCGCCGGGTGGACGGCGGCACCGCGTCCGCGCCGGCCCGCACCAGCTGCCACCGCCGCACCGGGTTGCGCCGGCCGGCCCCGCCGTCCTGGCCGCGGGTCCGGCCGCGGGCCGGGCCGGGGCTCATCCGGCCGCGGTCGCCGCGCCGTCCGGGCCGACGCCGGTGCCGACCGCCGCCGCGTCGCCCGCCGCGGTACGGGCCAGCAGGGCGTCGAGCAGTTGGTCACCCATCAGCGAGATCGGCGGGGCGCCCATGGTCACCACGACGTCGCCGGGCCGGGCCCGGCGCACCACCTCGGCGGGCACGTCGTCCCACGCCTCGACGAAGACCTTCCGGTCGGCCGGCAGCGGCACCGCCCCGACCAGCGCGACCGAGCCCTCACCCGGCTGGCGCAGCTCGCCCGGGCCGAACACCTCCAGCAGCACCAGTTCGTCGGCGATGCCGAGGGCGGCGGCCATCTCCGCCAGCAGGTCCCGGGTGCGGTAGAGCCGGTACGGCTGGAAGACCACGATCAGCCGGCCCTCGCCGGCCACCTCGCGCAGCGTCTGCAGGGCCAGCGTCATCGAGGTCGGGTGGTACGCGTACTCGTCGTAGACCAGCACACCGTCCGCGACACCCTTGCGCTCGAAGCGCCGCCGCACGCCGGGGAACGCCCCCAGCGCCGCCTCGGCCGCCTCGACCGGCAGCTCCAGCAGGTACGCGGCGAGCACCGCCGAGGCGCTGTTGAGCCCCATGTGCCGCCCCGGCACCGGCAGCCGGATCTCGCCCAGCGACCGGCCGTCGATCTCGGCCAGGTAGCGCACGCCCTGGGCGGACGAGGCCATCCCGCTCAGCCGCAGGTCGGCGTCGGGCGACTCGCCGTACGTCCAGACCCGGCGCCCCTCGGCCCGCAGCGTCTCGGCCAGCCGCCGGCCGCCCGGGTCGTCGGCGCAGGTGACGATGAACCCGTCAGGGTCGGTGAGCCGGGCGAAGTCGGCGAACGCCGCCTCCAGGCTGGCCAGGTCACCGTAGGTGTTGAGGTGGTCCGCCTCGATGTTCGTGATGATCGAGACGTACGGGCGGTAGATGAGGAACGAGCGGTCGCTCTCGTCCGCCTCGACCACGAAGTACTCCCCGGTGCCGTGGTGCGCGCCGGAGCCGACCTCGGAGATCTCCCCGCCGATCACGAAGGACGGGTCGGTGCCGGCCTGCTGGAGCACCATGGTGACCATCGACGTGGTGGTGGTCTTGCCGTGCGTGCCGGCGACCGCCACCGTCCGCCGGCCGGTCATCGCCGCGGCCAGGGCCTCGGAGCGGTGCAGCACCCGCAGCCCGCGCCGGCGCGCCTCGACCATCTCCAGGTGGTCCTGCGGGATCGCCGAGGAGTAGACCACGGTGTCCACACCGTCCAGGTTGGCCGTCTCGTGGGTCATGTGGATGGTGCCGCCCAGCGCCCGCAGGCCGGCCAGGGACGGCCACTCCCGCAGCTCGCTGCCGGAGACCGGCAGACCCCGGGTGAGGAAGAGCCGGGCCAGGCCGCTCATGCCGACCCCGCCCACCCCGATCAGGTGGATCCGGCCCAGGTCCTCCGCGGTCGTCGTGCCGGCGGGAGTGAACTGCGCGGTGTTCATGAGTGGTACCTTCCCGTCGCGGCGGCCGGCATCACCGGGACACCGCCTCGTAGACGAAGTTCAGCAGGGCCACGTCGCCGTCGCGCCGGCCGTACGCGGCCGCGGCCGAGCCCATCGCGGCGAGCCGCCGCGGATCCCGGACCAGCGGGATCACGGTGCGCTCCAGCCAGGACGGGGTCAGCTCGGCGTCGTCGACGAGCAGCCCCCCACCGGCCTCCACCACGGGCAGCGCGTTGCGCTTCTGCTCCTGGTTGCTGTGCGGGTACGGGACGTAGATGGTGGGCAGGCCGATCGCGGCCACCTCGGCGCAGGTCATCGCGCCGCCCCGGGCCAGCATCAGGTCGGCGGCGGCGTAGCCCAGCTCCATCTCGGACAGATAGGGCAGGGTCACGTACGGCACCGGCAGGTCGGAGGGGACGGAGATCGGCTCGTTGCGCGCGCCGATGACGTGCAGCACCTGCACCCCGTTGCGGGCCAGCTCCTTGGCCGCCCCGGAGACCGCCAGGTTGATCGAGCGGGCGCCCTGCGAGCCGCCGGCGACGAAGAGCACCGGCAGGTCGGGGCGGAGTCCGAAGTGGGCCCGGGCGGCGTTGCGCATCGCGGCCCGGTCCAGGCCGGCGATCCCCCGCCGCAACGGCACCCCGACCACCCGGGCGTCGCGCAGCGACTCCGCCTGCGACGGCTGGTGCGGGAAGCCGGCCGCGATGTTCTTGGTGAACTTCATCCCGAGCCGGTTGGCCACGCCCGGCGGCACGTTCACCTCGTGGATCACGATCGGCAGCTCGCGCCGCCACGCGGCCAGGTAACCGGGCACCGAGACGTACCCACCGAAGCCGACCACGACGTCGGCCTGCACCTCGTCGATCACCTTGCCCGCCGCGCGGGCCGCCTTCCACATCCGGTCCGGGGTGCGGACCAGGTTCATGTTGACCGAGCGGGGCAGCTGGTAGGCCGGGATCTGCCGCAGGTCGTAGCCGGCCGGCGGGATCAGCTCGTTCTCGAGTCCCTTGGGTGTGCCGAGGCAGGTGATCTGGACGCTCGGGTCGTGTCGGCGAAGGCAGTCGGCGAAGGCCAGCAACGGGTAGATGTGCCCACCCGTACCGCCTCCGCAGAGCACCACCGAACGCAGCGGACCCATCAGCGTCTCCTCTCGCTCGCCGTGCCGGCGCGCGTCCGGCCCGGCCGGGGGCCGCGGGCTGCGGCCTGGTCGTCGGCCCGCCGCGTCCGGGACCGGGGTACGGACCCGCGGTCCGGGGGTGGCGACGCCGGCCGGCGGCGCCGGCCGGGAAGCGGCGGCAACGGGGCCCACACTAGTCGGACCCATCGGGCCGGTGGACGGGCATGCAGGGCTCGGGCCGCGTCCGGCTCGGCGCGGGCGAAGGAGGCGAGCATGCCGACCGCCGCGAGGGTCACCACCAGGGCGCTGCCGCCGTCGGAGATGAACGGCAGCGGCACGCCGGTCAGCGGCAGCAGGCCGGTGACCCCGCCGATGTTGATCACCGCCTGGCCGACCAGCCAGGCCGTGACGCCCGCCGCGGCGAGCCGGCGGAACGGGTCCTCCACCCGCCGGGCGATCCGCAGCCCGGTGTACGCCAGCACGGCGAAGAGCACCAGCAGCACGGTGCAACCGACCACACCCAGTTCCTCGGCGACGATCGCGAAGATGAAGTCGTTGTGCGCCTCGGGCAGCCAGTCCCACTTGAAGGTGCTCTTGCCCAGGCCGACCCCGAACCAGCCGCCGTGCTGGACCGCGTAGCGGGCCTGGACGAGCTGGTAGCAGTTCTGCAACTGCTCCTCGAAGCAGACTTTCGGGTCGGGCGGATTCACGAACGAGGTGAGCCGGCCCAGCCGGTAGTTGTCGGCGTCACGCGAGCCCGAGCCGGCACCCAGCGAGGCGGCGGCGACCAGCAGGCCGACGCCGGCCAGGCCGACCGCGGAGAGGGCGGCGAAAACCCGCGTTCGCACGCCGGCCGCCCAGAGCAGCCCGACCACCAGGGCCAGCAGGCAGAGCATGCTGCCCAGGTCGTTGTAGCCGACGAGCACGAAGAGCAGGCCGACCACCGGGAACAGCGGGGTGGCCAGTTCCTTCCACCAGCCCAGCGTGGCACCCTTGCGGGCCAGCACGTGCGCACCCCAGAGCACCAGCGCGAACTTGGCCACCTCGGCGGGCTGCACCGAGATCGGACCGAGGTGCAGCCAGAGCAGCCAGGCCGTGAGCGGGCCGATCGACTTGACCCCGAACAGCGCCTCCAGCGCGACCAGCAGGTTGAGGATCAGCAGCAGCACCACCGCCACGCCGAGCATCGGCCGGGCCAGCGCCCGGAAGCTGCCGGCGGGCAGCCGCTGGCAGGCCCAGAACGCCACGATGCCGATCACCGCGTAGACCGCCTGCTTGACCAGCGACGCGGACGCGTCGCCGTCCTGCGCGAAATCCCGCACGCTGGTGGTCGAGAAGACCATGGTCAGGCCGATCAGCAGCAGCAGGCCGGCGCTGGAGAGCAGCAGGTAGTAGGAGGCCAGCGGCCGGTCCAGCAGGCCGCGCAGCGCGGCCAGCCCGCCGGCGGCGTCCCACCCGAGCAGCGGGGCCGGCGGGTCCGCCGTCCGGGCCGCGCCGGGTGGCCGGCGAGCCGGCGCGTCGTTGGTCCCCTCGGTGTCTCGTCCCTCCCCCACCCGCTCATCATCGCGGCTCGGCCCGCCCGCCCGTGGCGCAACCGCCCGGTCGGCGTGTCGGAACGGGAGCGGAGGGGTCCCCGGCGACACCGAAAGACCCCTCCGTGACGCCAGGTCAGGTGACCGCGGCGAGGAACTCGCTGTAGAACAGGCCCAGCGCGATGGCCACGCCGATGCCGGCGATGATCCAGAACCGGACCACGATGTTGACCTCGCTCCAGCCGGCCAGCTCGAAGTGGTGCTGCAGCGGCGACATCCGGAACACCCGCTTGCCGGTGGTCCGGAACGAGATGATCTGGATCACCACCGACATCGTGATGATCACGAACAACGCCCCGATGATCGGCAGCAGCAGGATGGTCCGGGTGGACATCGCCATGCCGGCGATCAGGCCGCCCAGGCCGAGCGCGCCGGTGTCGCCCATGAAGATCCGGGCCGGCGAGGTGTTCCACCAGAGGAAACCGACGCAGGCACCCGCCGCCGCGCCGGCGATCAGGGCGATCTCCAGCGGATCCCGGACCGTGTAGCAGTACGCCTCGGTGTAGTTCGGGTCGGCACACCAGTGCCGGTACTGCCAGAAGGCGATCAACCCGTACGCGGCGAGCACCATCACCGACGCGCCGGTGGCCAGGCCGTCCAGGCCGTCGGTGAGGTTCACCCCGTTGGTCGCGGCCATCACGACCAGGACGATGACGATCACCGCACCGATCTTTCCGATCTCCAGCGCGGGGATGTCCCGGATGAAGCTCAGCGTGGTGCTGCCCACCGTCTCGGCGTTGGTCCGGTTGCCGTGGGCGTCGTACATGGTGCTCGGGAAGTAGAGCGCGACCACGCCGAAGACCGCGCCGACCAGGATCTGGCCGGCCAGCTTGCCCCGCTTGTTCAGGCCACCGCTGTGCCGCTTGCGCACCTTCAGGAAGTCGTCGATGAAGCCGACCGCGCCGGAGAACACCATCAGCCCCAGCAGCACCAGCGCCGTGATGGTCGGCTCGACCTGGGCGATCTGCATGTCCGGCAGGGTGGTCAGGGCCAGGTGACCGGCGACGTACGCGATCACCGTGGCCAGGATGAAGACCACGCCGCCCATGGTCGGCGTGCCCTTCTTGCCCTGGTGCATCGCCGGGCCCTCGGCCCGGATCGGCTGCCCGGCCTTGAGCCGGGTGAAGACCTTGATCGCGATCGGGGTGCAGAGAAGTGAGATCACAAAGGCGACCCCGATGGCGACGATCACCGCCCTCATGAGGCGGCCCCGTTCCCGGCGGCCGCGCGCAGCGCGTCGGCCACCTCCCAGGTGCGGTACCGGGAGCCCTTCACCAGGACCACGTCCCCTGGACGCAGTTCACTCCGCAGCACCTCGACGGCCGCCGCCTGATCGGTGAGCAGCACCGACTCTCCTCCCCAGTCACTTACCGCTGTGGCGCCTTCGTGGATCGGCGCCGCCGGCTCGCCCACCACGAGCAGCCGGTCGACACCCAGTTCGGCCGCGAGCCGACCGACCTGCTGGTGCCCCTCTCGTTCGAAGTCGCCCAGCTCGGCCATGTAGCCGAGCACCGCGACGGTACGCCCCGACCCCCCCATGCTGGCCAGCGACCGCAGCGCGACGGTCATCGAGGCCGGGTTGGCGTTGTACGAGTCGTCGATCACGGTCACCCCGTCGGGGCGCTCGAAAACGTCCATCCGCCGGGTGGAGACCAGGCCCAGCTCGCCCAGCGCGGCGGCCAGCTCGGCCAGAGGCATTCCCAGCTCACGGGCGACCGCAGCGGCGGCGAGGGTGTTGGAGACCTGGTGCCGCCCGGTCAGCCCGAGCCGCACCGGCGCACTCCCCTCCGGCGTCACCAGGGTGTACGACGCCCGCCCCCGCGCGTCCAGCGTCACGTCCACCGCCCGCACGTCGGCCCGCTCCGCCTCGCCGTACCGGACCACCCGGGCCTCGGTACGCGTGGCCATCGCGTCGACCAGGGGGTCGTCGGCGTTCAGCACGGCCAGCCCGTCGGCGGGCAGCGCCTCGACCAGCTCCCCCTTGGCCAGGGCGATGGTCTCCACCGAGCCGAACTCGCCGATGTGCGCCACCCCGACGTTGAGCACCACCGAGATCCGCGGCGGCACCACCTCACACAGGTAGCGGACGTGCCCCACCCCGCGGGCACCCTTCTCCATCACCAGGTAGCGGGTCTCCGGACCGGCCTGCAACGCGGTGTACGGGTGCCCCAGCTCGTTGTTGAACGAGCCGGGCGGCGCCACCGTCGGGCCGAGCCGGGCGGCGAGCTGGGCGATCAGGTCCTTGGTGGTGGTCTTGCCGGAGGAACCGGTCAGCCCGATCACGGTCAGCCCGGACAGCCGGTCCACCACCACCCGGGCCAGCCGCCCCATCGCGTCCAGCGCGTCCCCGACCAGCACCATCGGCACCCCGGGCACCTCGCGGGTGCCGAGCACGGCCACCGCGCCGGCGGCCACCGCGGCGGCGGCGTAGTCGTGCCCGTCCACCTGCTCGCCGGGGAAGGCGACGAAGAGCCCGCCCGGGGTGACCTTGCGGGAGTCGAACTCCACCGTGCCGGTGACCCGGGCGTCCGGGTCGGCGGCGACCAACCGCCCGCCGACGGCCGTCGCGACCTCGGCCAGGCTCAGCGGGATCATCGCTGCCCCACCAGGTCACCGAACCGGGCGCGCAGCGCCTCCGCCAGCTCCACCCGGTCGTCGAACGGCAGCACCTCGCCGTCGATCTCCTGACCGCGTTCCTGCCCCTTGCCCAGCAGCGCCACCACGTCACCCGGTTCGGCCACCCGGACCGCCTCCTCGATCGCGGCCCGCCGGCCGGACACCTCGACGATCCGCGCGCCGGTGTCCGCCGCGTACGCGCCGGCCAGCACCTCGGCCCGGATCGCGGCCGGGTCCTCGGTGCGCGGGTTGTCGTCGGTCACCAGCACCACGTCGGCGCCCTCCGCCGCGGCGGCACCCATGATCGGTCGCTTGCCCCGGTCCCGGTCACCGCCGGCGCCCACCACGCAGATCAGCCGGCCGGCGGTCAGGCCGCGCAGGGCCCGCAGGACGGCCTCGATGGCGTTCGCCTTGTGCGCGTAGTCGACCACGCCCCGGACCGGCGCGTCGCCGCTGACCAGTTCCAGCCGGCCGGGCACGCCGCCGCAGCCGGCCACCCCGGTCGCGGCGGTGGCCGGATCGACCCCGGCGGCGACCAGGATCGCGATGGCGAGCAACGCGTTGGCCACGTTGTGCCGACCGGGCAGCGCCACGCCCGTGGGCAGGGTCAGCCCGTCCGGGCCGTGCACGGTGAAGCGCTGGGCGTAGCCCTCGCCGTCGACGCCGTCGGCCCACCAGGCGGCGTTCGGGTCGCCGGCCGCCGAATAGGTCACGGTGGCCGGCTTCATCAGCGGTCGCAGCGCCGGGTCGTCGTGGTTGAGCACCTCGACCTGGCAGCGCCCGTCGAAGAGCTTCGCCTTGGCCGCGAAGTAGTCCGCCTCGTCCGCGTGGAAGTCCAGGTGGTCGGAGCCGAAGTTGGTGTAGCCGCCGACGGTGAACCGGACCCCGCCGACCCGGCCCATGGCCAGGGCGTGACTGGACACCTCCATCACCACCGCGTCGACCCCGCGCTCCCGGGCCACGGCGAGCATGGCGTGCAGGTCGGTCGCCTCCGGGGTGGTCCGCACGCTGTCGATGACCAGGTCACCCAGGCGGGTTTCCACCGTGCCGATCAGGCCGGTGGTGTGCCCGGCGGCGCGCAGCCCGGCCTCGATCAGGTAGCTGGTGGAGGTCTTGCCGGCGGTGCCGGTCACCCCGATCACCAGCAGTCCGGCGGTGGGATCTCCGTAGACGGTGGCGGCGATCTCGCCGAGCACCGCCCGGGGGTCGTCCACCACCAGCACGGGCAGGCCCGCGGCGCCGGCCAGCTCGACGCCGGCCGGGTCGGTGAGCACGGCCACCGCGCCGGCCTCGGCCGCGCCGGTGACGAACTCCGCGCCGTGCCGGCGGGCGCCGGGCAGGGCCGCGTAGAGGTCGCCGGGTCGGACCTCCTGGCTGGCGTGGGTCACCCCGGTGACGGTCACGCCGGCGCCGGCCCCCTCGGGCGGTGTGGCGGCCACCCGGGCGGCGAGGTCGCCGAGCCGGACGGGATTCACGGTACGGGGACGTGGATTGCCGGGCACGGCGTCAGACCCTACCCGGTCGTCCGGTCCCGACCGCACAGCCGCCCCGGTGGTTCGTCGCCACTCACCGATGATGTCCCTCCGTGCCCGCTCAGCGCGGAAAGACCTCGAACTTGGGCGACTTGTCGGTCGCCGACGGCGGCACCCGGTAGTGGTGGAGAGTGAAACCCATCATCTCGCGGAAGGCCGGTGCGGCCACCGCGCCGCCCTCGCCGCCCGGGCTCCACACGAAGACCGCCACCACGTACCTCGGCTTCTCGGCCGGTGCCATCCCGATGAACGAGCCGACCTCGCCGGGCTGGAGCTTGCCGTCGGCGTACCGGGACCCGGTGCCGGTCTTGCCGGCCACCCGGTAGCCGGGGACGGCGGCGGCCAGGCCGGTGGCCCGCCCGTCCGGGCCGTCGATCGTGGTGACCGCCTCCAGCATGCGCCGGAGCGCGGCCGCGTTCTGCGGGCTGAGCACCGGCCAGGTGCGCGGGGCGGCGGCCGGGGTCCGCTTCCCCTTCGGGTCGATCGTCGCCTTGATCAGGTGCGGCTGGATGTAGGTTCCGTCGTTGGCGATCGCGGTGTACGCGGCGGCCATCTGCAACGGGGTGGCGTCGACGCTGTGCCCGATCGGCACCGACCCGTACGACGACCCGCTCCACTCCTTGGCGGGAAGCAGCCGTCCGGATGCCTCCCCGGGCATGCCCTCGCCGGTGCGCTGCCCCAGCCCGAACCGCTTCTGGTAGTCGATCAGGCGGTCCCGGCCCAGCTGTCCGGCGATCTCGATCGTCCCGACGTTGGAGGAGAAGGCCAGCATGCCGGGGATGCTCATCCGCTGCCCGTTGGCCGGATGGGTGTCCCTGAAGGTCACGTCGCCCTTGGTGATCGTGTTGGCCACCGGGAAGGCGGTGTCCGGGGTGATCACCCCCTCCTGGAGGGCGGCGCCGTAGGTGATCGCCTTGTGGATCGAGCCCGGGTCGACCACGAAGCTGGTGGCCGCGTCCTCCCGGTCGGCCGGCGAGTTGACCTTCGTCGGGGCGGCCGCACTGTAGCCGGGGTAGCTCGCCTGGGCCAGCACCTCGCCGGTGGAGCAGTCCAGGATCACCGCCGCGCCGACGCTGCCCCGGGTCTGGGCCATCTGGGCGGACAGGATGCGCTGGGTCTGGAACTGCAGGTCGCGGTCGACGGTCAGCTCCAGGGAGCTGCCCGGCCTGGGCTGGGTGGTCTGGCTGAATCCGCCCGGGATCGGTGCGGCCAGGTCACCCCGCCCGGCCTCGTACCGCTTCCGGCCGGGCTGTCCCCGCAGCAGGTCGTCGTACTTCGCTTCGAGACCCTCCAGGCCGTTCATGTCCTGGCTGGTGAAGCCGATCAGGTTGGCGGCCAGGTCGCCGCCGGGCACCTCACGCCGCTCGTCCCGGTTCGTGCCGATGCCGTCCAGCTCCAGGGCCATGATCTGCTTGGCCTTGTCGATGTCGACGCCGCGGGCCAGGTACTCGAAGCGGGACTTCGTGGTGGTGCCGGGAAGGGTGCGCTCCTTCATCCGCTCGGCCAGGTCGGAGACCGGCACCCCGAGCAGCGGGGAGAGCAGCTTCGCGGCGGCGAGCCGGTCCTTGACCCTGGGCGGGTCGGCGTAGACGTAGCGCGCCTCGACGCTGTGCGCCAGCGGGGCGCCGCTCCGGTCGTAGATGGCCCCGCGCGGGGCCGGCAGCTCGACCACCCTGAGCCGGTTGGCGAGCCCGCCGTCGGCGTACGCCGGGGTGTCCACGGTCTGGAGGTAGACCAGCCGGATGCCGATGGTGCTGAAGAGCGCCAGGGCGAGCAGCGTGCCGAGCCGCAGCCGGCGACGCGGGTCGGCGAGCTTCGGCGGGCGGCGCGGCTTGCGGACCGGCCGCCGGGCGGCGGCGGGCCGCTCCGGGCGGCGCGGGCCTGGCCGGCGGCGCGGCGGCTCGTCGTCGTCGAACGGCTCCCGCACCGGCCTGGCCGACACGGTCCGCACCACACCGCTCCGGCCGCCCGCAGGGGCCTCCCGGCGGCCCGTGCGGGTCGCCCCGGCCCGGCCGCCGTCGAGCACCTGCAAGGCCGGACGGAACGGGTCGCCGGAGCGGCCGACGCGCGGGGTACGCCGCTGCTCGGCGCCCCCGGTCCGGGCCGTGCCGCCCCCCTCCCGGATGGTCCGCCCCCGGGGCGTGTACGCCCGCGCGTCGGAGATCCCGCCGACCCCTGGCTCACCGGAGCGGGGGTCGGCGCCCCGACCGCCCCGGGACGAGCCGCGCCGGGAGCCCGTGGCGTCCCGGCGCGGATCCTCCGATCTCGGCGGCACCGCTCAGCCTCCGTTGCCCTGCTGGCTGGTGATGGCGGGCGCGCCCTCCGCCGGGTGCGGCACGCCGATGACCTTCCCGTCCGGCAGCCGGATGTACGCCAGCTCGCCCGACTCGACCAGTCCGATCTTGCGAGCGTTGGCGGTCAGGTTGCCCGGGGCCTTCTGGTCGGCGATCTCCTTCTCCAGCTGCTGCTGGTCGACGTCGAGCTTGGCCTGCTGCTGCTGCAGCCGCTCCAGCTTGAACGCGTTCTCGTTGATCTTCGTGTTGACCGCCAGGATGCCGAGCACCCCACCGACCACCAGCACCAGGATCAGGCCGACGAACGGCGCCTGAGGCACGGAGACCGGCGGCGGCGGGGCGACCCGCAGCCGCGGCGCCGTCGTATCGGTCTTCCGGGTCCCCCCGGCCGGCCGCAGCGCGGCGCTGCCCTGGGTGGGGAACTCGCGCGCCCCCCGGGCGCGAGTTTCCTCCCGGCGGTCGAGCCGGTCGGTCCCCGCCGTCGCGGCCTGCGTGGTGCGCTGCGCCGTGGTCCGGCCCCCCGACCGCGGTGCGCGCTGCCCGACGGCGTCCCGGCCGTCGCGCTGATTGACGTTCATGTTCCCTCCCCCTCTTCGTCCGTCCCGTTGCCGTCCCCCGGGGCCGAGCCGGGATCCGAACCGGATCCCGGCGCCCCTGTCCCCGGTTGGTGCATCGCCTTCACGCGGCGGCGGTACCGTTCGCGGTCGGTACGCCCCTGCCGGGCCGCCTCCGGGTCGAGCCGCTCGGCGGCCCGCAGCCGCACCGAGGCGGCCCGCGGGTTCGCGGCGACCTCCGCCTCACCGGGAAGCTCGGCACCCCGGCTGAGCAGCCGGAACGTCGGGCCCGACCCGGGCAGTTCGACCGGAAGGTCGACCGGGCCCTTGCTGCGGACCCGGTCGGCGAGCGCCTGCTTGGTGAGCCGGTCCTCCAACGAGTGGTAGGACAGGATCACCGCGCGACCGCCCACGGCGAGCTTGTCGAGTGCGGCCGGCAGCGCCGTCTCCAACGCCACCAGTTCCCGGTTTACCTCGATCCGTAAAGCCTGAAACGTTCTCTTTGCCGGGTGTCCCCCGGTTCGCCGGGCTGGTGCCGGAATGCTCTCCCGGACCAGTTCGGCCAGTCGCGCCGACGAGGTGATCCGGCCCCGCTCGCGCTCCCGGATCATCGCCGAGGCGATCTTCCCGGCGAACTTCTCCTCGCCGTACACCCGCAGCACCCGGGCCAGGTCCGGGTGGGAGTAGGTGTTGACCACCTCCTCGGCGGTCACCCCCCGGGTCTGGTCCATCCGCATGTCCAGCGGCGCGTCCTGCGCGTACGCGAACCCGCGGTCGGGCGCGTCGAGTTGCAGCGAAGACACGCCCAGGTCGAACAGCACCCCGTCGATCGCCGGATACCCGAGCCGGTGCAGCACATCGGGCAGTTCGTCATAGACGGCGTGCTCGAGGTGGATCCGGTCGGCGAACCGGGCCAGCCGGACCCGGGCGTGGGCCAGGGCCTCGGTGTCCCGGTCCAGGCCGATCAGCACCGTGTTCGGGTGTGCGACGAGCACCGCCTCGGCGTGCCCGGCCAGGCCCAGCGTCGCGTCGACGTGGACGGTACGTCGGTTCTGCCCCAGCGCGGGGGCCAGCAACTCGAGACACCGCTCGAGCAGTACCGGCACGTGCGTGCCGCGTAGCTCCCCCATGTCGACCCCCACCGGTTGAAACCAACTTCCATCCATGTCGCGTCCGTCGACGCCACGACGCCCCGCCATACCGCCAGATCCCCATCCGCTCCCCGCCCGCCGGAGGCCGCGGCCCTCCGATCGGATCGTGCGCCTGGCACCGGGGAAGGGGTGCCAGGAACTCGAAAGCGGCTGGAGATCTCGCAGTACGTCGGGCGTCGTCACGCCCTACAGACCGCCGGGCAGCACCCCCTCCTCGATGTCGGCGAAGTCGTCTTCGCTCTCCGTGAGGTAGGCCTCCCAGGCCGTCTTGTCCCAGATCTCCACCCGGGTACTCGCGCCGATCACGACCAGGTCGCGGTCCAGCGCGGCGTACGAGCGCAGGTGCGCGGGGATGGTTACCCGCCCCTGCTTGTCCGGCACCTCGTCGTGCGCGCTGGCGAAGAAGACCCGGCTGTAGGCCCGGGCCGTCTTGCTCGTCATCGGCTGCGCGCGCAACTGGTCCGCGATCCGCTGGAACTCGGGCATCGGGAAGACGTAGAGGCAGCGCTCCTGCCCTTTGGTGATCACGACACCCCCCGCCAGCTCATCCCGGAACTTCGCCGGGAGAATCAACCGGCCTTTGTCGTCCAGGCGCGGAGTGTGGGTGCCGAGAAACATCGGCCCAACCCCCTCGCCCTGAGCGGCGTTCGCGGCGCCGCTGACCCCCCGGGCCGGTGCGGCCCTCCCGGCCCCACCATCGCGCCCCACTCTACTCCACTTCCCTCCACCTGCAACCAGAAACGCCCGCGTGGCGCGGCGTTTCCGCGCGCAAAAGCGCACGTCAAAGGGGGTGGAGGGGAGTGGAGGGTGCGGGCCGCCCACAGGGCGCGTCCGCTACCCGACATTGATCGACTCCATCCGGTCCAACGTGCGCTGGCCGTCCGCCGGGCGTTCCCACCCGAACGGTTCGCCGTCGGCAACGATCTGACGTGCGCCGGGGTCCGGTAACCTCGCTCGCGTGACGGACGCGAAAATGCCCCTGCGGGCGAAGGTGGCCAGCTCCGTGTCGCGCACCGCGGCGGCGCTGTCCCGGGCCGCGGGCCGTGGCGACGGCTCGGTTATCGGCGGCTGGATCGGCCTCAAGATCGACCCTGACCTGCTGGCACACCTCTCGGCCGGCCGCGCCATCGCGCTGGTCTCCGGCACCAACGGCAAGACCACCACCACCCGGCTCACCACTGCCGCCGTCGGGGTCCTCGGCCGAGTCGCCACCAACTCCTTCGGCGCCAACATGCCCACCGGCCACACCTCGGCGCTGGCCAAGGCCGGCAGCACCCCGTACGCGGTGCTGGAGGTCGACGAGCACTACCTCGCGCAGGTGCTGGAGGCCACCGAACCGCACGTGGTGGCCCTGCTCAACCTCTCCCGCGACCAGCTCGACCGGGCCAAGGAGGTCGCCATGATGGCGCAGCTCTGGCGCGCCGCGCTGGTCCGGCACCCCGACGTCCGGGTGGTCGCCAACGCCGACGACCCGATGGTGGTCTGGGCCGCCACGCCGCCGGCCGACCCGGCCCAGGGCCACGTCCCGCCGCACGTCACCTGGTTCAGCGCCGGCCAGCGCTGGCACGACGACTCGTGGGTCTGCCCCGAGTGCGGTTCCACCATCCAGCGTTCCGGTGAGCAGTGGTGGTGCACGGGCTGCCCCCTGCGCCGCCCGCAGCCGCAGTGGATCATCGAGGACGACGGCGTGCTCGACCCCACCGGCGCCTGGCACAAGGTGCAGCTCCAGCTTCCCGGCAAGGTGAATCTGGGCAACGCGGCCACCGCCCTCGCGGTCGCCGCCGAGTTCGGCGTACGGCCGGTGGACGCGGTCTCCCGGCTCGGCACGGTCACCTCGGTCGCCGGCCGCTACGCCCAGGTCGACCGGGACGGGCGCAACATCCGGCTGCTGCTGGCCAAGAACCCGGCCAGTTGGCTGGAGGCGTTCGACATGGCCGACGAGGCGCCGACACTGCTCTCCATCAACGCGCGCGACCCCGACGGGCTGGACACCTCCTGGCTCTTCGACGTCGACTTCGCGCCGCTGCGCGGCCGTCAGGTGCTGATCACCGGCGACCGGGCGTACGACCTGGCCGTCCGGCTCGACGTCAACGGCGTGCCGTTCCAGCACGTACGCGGCTTCGACGAGGCGGTCCGGTCGGTGCCACCGGGCCGGCTGGAGGTCATCGCCAACTACACCGCCTTCCAGGACATCCGAGCGGAGCTGGACCGTGTCAACTGAGAGCCTGCGCATCGTCTGGATCTATCCCGACCTGCTGTCCACCTACGGCGACCGGGGCAACGCCCTGATCCTGGCCCGGCGAGCCCAGCTGCGCGGCATGCCGGTCGAGGTGCTGGAGGTCCGCTCCGACCAGAAGCTGCCCGCCACCGCCGACATCTACCTGGTCGGCGGCGGCGAGGACGGCCCGCAGGCGCTGGGCGCGCAGCGGCTGATCGCCGACGGCGGCCTGCACCGGGCGGTGGCCCAGGGCTCGGTGGTGTTCGGCGTCTGCGCCGGCTACCAACTCCTCGGCACGTCCTTCTTCGCCAAGGGCACCCAGTACCGGGGGCTGGAGCTGCTGGACATCTCCTCCGACCGGGGGCCCACCCGGGCCGTCGGGGAGCTGGCCGGCGACGTCGACGGGCGGCTGGGCATCCCGTACCTGACCGGCTTCGAGAACCACGGCGGGCGGACCCGCCTCGGGCCGGGGGTGTCACCGCTGGCCCGGGTCACCACCGGGGTCGGCAACGACGGGGTGACCGAGGGCGCCTGGCGGGGCAAGCTGCTCGGCACCTACTCGCACGGCCCGGCGCTGGCCCGCAACCCGGCCCTGGCCGACCTGCTGCTGCGCTGGGCGACCGGCATCCACCAGCTGCCCGCGATCGACGACACCTGGGCCGACCGGCTCCGGTCCGAGCGTCGCACCGCGGTGGCCGCCGCCGCCCGGGTGTGATCCCCACCGCCCGACGGCCCGTCGCGGGCCGGTTCGTCGCGCTGCTCCGGCAGCCGCCCGCGCGCCGGTTCGGGCTGTTGCTCCTGCTGCTCACCGGGTGCGCCGTGGTCCTGCTGCTGGTACCCCGGCCGGATCCGGCCGACCTGCCCCGGCTCGCCCTCTCCCTCGGCGGGTACGCCCCGGTCGCGGCGGTCCTGGGCGGGGCGCTGCTGATGGTGGCACTCGTCCCGCGCACCTTGGTCACGCTCGCCGCGGGCGCGATCTTCGGGCCGCTGGCGGGCGCCGGGTACGCCCTCGGCGCGGCGCTGCTCGCGGCCGCGCTCGGCTTCACGGTCGGCCGCCTGCTGGGGCGGGAGTTCGTGGCCGAGCGGGTCCGTGGCCGGCTGGCCCGGCTGGACGGCTGGTTCGCGCGGCAGAGCGTGCTCGGGGTGATCACCGTACGGCTGCTGCCGATCGCCGGGTTCGGGCTGGTCAGCTACGGCTACGGCACCACCGGGGTGCGGATGCTGCCGTTCCTGGCCGGCAGCGTGATCGCCTCCGTCCCCACCGCCGTCGGGTACGCGGCGATCGGCGCGGCCGTCACCTCCCCCGGCCAGATCAACTGGTACGCCGCCGCGCCGGCCAGCCTCGGCCTGATCGCCAGCGTGGTCATCATCCACAGCTGGTGGCGCGCCGAACGCCGCCACCGCCCAGCCACGAGCTGAGCGCCGGGGCGCCCCACCCGGGCGCCCTGGTTCACGGAAAGAGTGGCCATTCTCGGCGGAATAGCCACTCTTTCCGTGAAACTGCCGAACGGAGCGCGGGGGGGTCAGGCGACGATGGAGATCATGCGGCCCTTGACGACGATGACCTTGCGGGGTTCTTTGCCGCCCAGCGAACCCTGGACCGCCGCCAGGGCGGCGGTGCGGACGTCGTCCTCGGCCGCGTCGGCGGGCACCTCTATCCGGCCGCGCACCTTGCCGTTGACCTGCACCGGGTAGGTGACGGTCTCGGCGACCAGCAGCGCGGGGTCGGCGGTCGGGAAGTCCGCGTACGCCAGGGAGGTGTCGTGGCCCAGCCGCCGCCACAGCTCCTCGGCGATGTGCGGGGCGAACGGCGCCAGCATCAGCACCAGCGGCTCGGCCACCTCGCGCGGCGTCGCCGACAGCCGGGTCAGCCCGTTGGTCAGCTCGATCAGCTTTGCGATCGCGGTGTTGAACCGGATCGCCGCCATGTCGCCGCGAACCCCGTCGACGACCTTGTGCAGCAGCCGGCGGGTCTCCTCGTCGGCCGGCGCGTCGGTGACCCGCAGTTCGCCGCTCTGCTCGTCGACGACCGCCCGCCAGACCCGCTGCAGGAACCGGTACGAGCCGACCACCGCCCGGGTCTCCCACGGGCGGGACACCTCCAGCGGACCCATCGACATCTCGTACACCCGGAAGGTGTCCGCGCCGTACGCCGCGCACATCTCGTCGGGCGTGACGACGTTCTTCAGGGACTTGCCCATCTTGCCGTACTCGCGCCTGACCTCGCTCTCGCCGTGGAAGAAGCGGCCGTCGACCTCGACGACCTCCTCGGCGGGCACGTAGGCGCCCCGGGCGTCGGTGTAGGCGTACGCCTGGATGTAGCCCTGGTTGAACAGCTTGCGGAACGGCTCGATGCTGGTGACGTGGCCCAGGTCGTACAGGACCTTGTGCCAGAACCGGGCGTACAGCAGGTGCAGCACCGCGTGCTCGGCGCCGCCCACGTACAGGTCGGTGCCACCGCTATCACCCGCGCCGCGCGGGCCCATCCAGTACGCCTCGTTCTCCGGGTCGACGAAGCGCTCGCTGTTCGTCGGGTCCAGGTAGCGCAGCTCGTACCAGCAGGAGCCGGCCCACTGCGGCATCACGTTGGTCTCCCGGGTGTAGCGCTTCGGCCCGTCACCCAGGTCCAGCTCCACCTCGACCCAGTCGCGCCGCCGGGACAGCGGGGTCTCCGGGTTGCTCGCGGCGTCCGCCGGGTCGAACGTGCGCGGCGAGAAGTCGTCCACCTCGGGCAGCTCGACCGGCAGCATCGACTCCGGCAGCGCGATCGGGGTGCCGGTCTCGTCGTACACGATCGGGAACGGCTCGCCCCAGTAGCGCTGCCGGGAGAACAGCCAGTCCCGCAGCCGCCAGGTCACCGCGCCGGTGCCGTGCCCGTTGGCCTCCAGCCACTCGATGATCCGGGCCTTGGCGTCGGCCACCACCAGGCCGTTCAGGTCCAGGCCTCGGTCGGGCGCGGCGCTGTTGACGGCCGGGCCGTCCCCGGTGTACGCCTTGCCGGCGAAGCCCTCCGACGGCTGCACGGTCCGCACGATCGGCAGGTCGAAGACCTCGGCGAAGTCCCAGTCCCGCTCGTCCTGGGCGGGCACCGCCATGATCGCGCCGGTGCCGTAGCCGGCCAGCACGTAGTCGGCGATGAAGATCGGGATACCCGCGCCGGTCGCCGGGTTGGTCGCGTACGCGCCGACGAAGACGCCGGTCTTCTCCCGGGTCTCCGCCTGTCGCTCCACGTCCGTCTTGGCCGCGGCGGCCTTCCGGTACGCCTCGACGGCCTCCCGCGGGCTGGCGTGCCCGCCGGTCCAGGCCTCCTTCGTCCCCTCCGGCCAGGCGCCCGGCACCAGCACGTCGACCAGCTCGTGCTCGGGGGCCAGCACGATGTAGGTGGCCCCGAAGACGGTGTCCGGCCGGGTGGTGAAGACCTTGATGCGGGCTTCGCCCGCAACGCCGGAATCAGCGGTCGAGGCCGGGAACTCGATGTGCGCGCCGGTGGACCGCCCGATCCAGTTGCGCTGCATCAGCTTGATCGGCTCCGGCCAGTCCAGCTTGTCCAGGTCGTCCAGCAGCCGGTCACCGTACGCGGTGATCCGCATCATCCACTGCTTCAGGTTCCGCTTGAAGACCGGGAAGTTGCCCCGCTCGGAGCGGCCGTCGGCGGTGACCTCCTCGTTGGCCAGCACGGTGCCCAGCCCCGGGCACCAGTTCACCGGCGCCTCCGAGACGTACGCCAGCCGGTGGTCGTCGACGATCTTCCGCCGCTCGGCCACAGTCAGCTCGGCCCAGGGGCGGCCGTCCGGGGTGGACCGGGCGCCGCCCTCGAACTCGGCGATCAGCTCGGCGACCGGTCGGGCCCGCTGCGCGTCCGGGTCGTACCAGGAGTTGAAGATCTGCAGGAAGATCCACTGGGTCCAGCGGTAGAAGTCGGTGTCGATGGTGGCCACCGAGCGGCGCTCGTCGTGGGCCAGGCCCAGCCGGCGCAGCTGCGCCTTGTAGCGCTCGATGTTCGCCACCGTGGTGGTCCTGGGGTGGGTGCCGGTCTGCACCGCGTACTGCTCGGCGGGCAGGCCGAACGCGTCGAAGCCCATCGCGTGCAGCACGTTGCGCCCGGTCATCCGCTGGTAGCGGGCGAAGCAGTCGGTGCCGATGTAGCCCAGCGGGTGGCCCACGTGCAGGCCGGCGCCCGACGGGTACGGGAACATGTCCAGCACGTACAGCTTCTCGGCACCGGCGCGCGGGTGACTCGGGTCGGCCAGCGGCCCGGTCGGGTTCGGCGCGTGGAAGGTGCCCTCCCGCTCCCAGGTGTCCTGCCAGCTCTGCTCGATCTGCGCGGCCAGGGTCGCGGTGTACCGGAACGGGGGGATGTCGGTCGCCGGTGCGGCTGCCTCACTCATGGCGTCTCCTCGGCGCGGGTCATGTCGGATTCGGGAGGTCTGCTGCGGACACGAAAAAGCCCCTCGCGCAGGAGGGGCCGCCGTGCTGTCGCGCGCTCAGCGCATCAGCACGGCTCGGTAAGAAGCAGGAAGGCTCCGGCCATGACCGGCAGTGTACTCCTCCGGCCCGACGGTCATCCGGCCCGCTCCACCGACCGGGACATTCCCCCGGTCCGGGGGATATTCCGGGCGTAAGCGACCGACCGCCTGCGGGGGTCGGCTCGGAGGACAAACATGGTTAGCCTGAGAGGCCAGTGAGATTTCTGCGGCAAAAGAGGCTCGGCGTCGCGAACCCAACGGCGGGTCCAGGTGCTCTATTCAGAGCTGCCGTCCAGGCGACGAGGAGGAGGCCCGTGACACAACAGACCTGGGACGAGGTGGGCGGCCTGCTGCCGCACGACGAGTTCCGCACTGCCAGCGAAGCCATCGTGGCCAACATCGAGCAGGTCATCGAGGGCAAGACCGCGACCGTCCGGCTCGCCCTGGCCGTGCTGCTCGCCGAGGGCCACCTGCTGATCGAGGACGTGCCGGGCGTGGGCAAGACCAAGCTCGCCAAGGCCCTCGCCCGCTCGATCGACTGCTCGGTACGGCGGATCCAGTTCACCCCCGACCTGCTGCCCAGCGACGTCACCGGGGTCAGCGTCTACAACCAGGAGACGCACGACTTCGAGTTCCGCCCGGGCGCGGTCTTCGCCAACCTGGTCGTCGGCGACGAGATCAACCGGGCCTCGCCGAAGACCCAGTCCGCCCTGCTCGAATGCATGGAGGAGCGGCAGGTCACCGTCGACGGCGTCACCTACCAGCTGCAGACCCCGTTCATGGTGATCGCGACCCAGAACCCGATCGAGATGGAGGGGACGTACCCGCTGCCGGAGGCGCAGCGCGACCGGTTCACCGCCCGGATCGCGATGGGCTACCCGGACGCGGGGGCCGAGCTGGCCATGCTGGACGGCCACGGCGCCACCGACCCGCTGCACGAGCTGCGCCCGGTCTCCGACGCGGCCACCGTCCGCCAGCTCATCGGCCACGTCCGGCAGGTGCACGTCGCCGACGCGGTCAAGCAGTACGCCATCGACCTGGTCACCGCCACCCGCGAGGCACCCGACCTGCGGCTCGGCGCGTCCCCGCGGGCCACCCTCCAGCTGTTGCGCACCGCCCGCGCGGTGGCCGCCCTGGAGGGGCGGGACTATGTCCTCCCGGACGACCTGCAGGCCCTCGCGGTGCCGGTGCTGGCGCACCGGATCATCCCGACCGCCGACGCGCAGCTGGCCCGGCGCACCACCGACGCGATCGTCGCCGAGCTGGTGCACCGGCTGCCGGTGCCGACCGACCGTAAGCGCTCCTCGTACGAGAACCGGCCCGGCGGCAACAACCGTGGGCCGTTCGAGCCGCGGAGGCCGTGAGGTGCGCGACGGGCTGCGCGGGCTGACCACCCGCGGCCGCTCCTTCCTGGCGGCCGCGGTCGCCGCCGCCCTCTCCGCCGCCATCCTCGGCGAGCGGGACCTGCTCCGGGTGGCCGTCCTGCTCGCCATCCTGCCGCTGCTCGCGGCGGCCTACGTGGGTCGCAGCCGCTACAAGCTCGCCTGCAACCGCTCGCTGGAGCCGCACCGGGTGCCGGTCGGGGCCAGCTCCCGGGTGGTGCTGCGCCTGCAGAACCTGTCCCGGCTGCCCACCGGCACCCTGCTGCTGGAGGACCGGCTGCCGTACGCGCTGGGCAGCCGGCCCCGGGTGGTGCTGGAGCGCCTCGGCGCACACCAGGCCAGCTCGGTGGCGTACACCGTCCGGGCCGACGTGCGCGGCCGGTACGAGGTGGGCCCGCTGGTGATCCGGCTGACCGACCCGTTCGGGCTCTGCGAACTCAGCCGCGCCTTCCCCAGCATCGACCACCTCACGGTCATCCCGCAGGTCACCCCGCTGCCGGCGATCCGCCTCCCCGGCGAGTACGCCGGCAGCGGCGACAGCCGGGCCCGTTCGGTCGCGGTGCACGGCGAGGACGACGCCGCCACCCGGGAGTACCGGATGGGCGACGACCTGCGCCGGGTGCACTGGAAGTCGACGGCCCGCACCGGTGAGCTGATGGTGCGCCGGGAGGAGCAGCCCTGGGAGAGCCGGGCCACGCTCATCCTGGACACCCGCGCCGCCGGGCACCGCGGTGACGGGCCGACGGCCAGCTTCGAATGGGCGGTCTCGGCCGCCGCCAGCATCGCCGTGCACCTGCGCCAAGCCGGCTACAAGCTGCGCCTGGTCACCGGCTCCGGCGTGGACGTGGACGCCACCGAGGCGGCCGGCGAGGGCCTGTTCCTCGACCACCTCGCCGACGTACGCCTGGCCCAGCGCGGTGAGATCACCACGCTGGTGCAGCAGGTCCGGCAGCGGGCCGACGGCGGGCTGATCATCGCGTTGTTCGGCACGCTGAGCACCGCCGAGGCGGAACTGCTGGCCGGCCTGCGCGGCAACGGCGCGACCTGCGTCGGCTTCCTACTCGACAGCACCACCTGGCTGAACCTGCCGGCGAAGGCCCGGGCCGAGGCGGAACGCGCGCACGGCACCGCCGCGCTCGCCCTGTTGCAGAGCGGATGGCGCATGATCGGCGTGACGCACGGCGACCGGCTGCCCATGCACTGGCCGCAGGCGGCCCGCGGCTCGCAGGGCTTCGCGTTGCGGGCGGCGCTGGCGGAGACGGTGGCCGGGGGCGTGCGATGACCGGAAGGACAAACGCGTGACCGCGCACCGCAACCTCGGCTTCGTCGCGGCGGCGGCGACCCTGCTGGCCGCGGCGCCGTTGTCGGCGATCTTCCAACGCTGGACGTGGCTGATCGAGGCGGCCATCGCGGTCGCCGCGGTGGCCGCCGCCGCCGCGCTGAGCCGGCTGGCCCGGGCACCCCTGTGGGGTCAGGTCCTGGCCATGCTGGCCGGCCTCGTCATCGCCCTGACCTGGCTCTTCCCGGGCGGCAGCGAACTGTTGGCGCTCGTGCCCACCCCGGCCACCTTCGGCCACTTCGGCGAGCTGCTCGGCGCGTCCATGCAGGACATGCGCACGTACGGCGTGAAGGTGAAGGACGTCGACTCGCTGCTCTTCCTCACCGTGCTCGGCGTCGGCGTCGTGGCGGTGGTGGTGGACGTGCTCACCGTCGGGCTGCGCCGGCCGGCGCTGGCCGGGCTGCCGATGCTCGCCATCTACTCGGTGCCGGTGGCGGTCTACGTGGACAGCGTCCCGGCCACCCCGTTCGTGGTGGGCGCCTGCGGCTACCTGTGGCTGCTGGTCACCGACAACGTCGACCGGGTACGCCGGTTCGGCCGCCGGTTCACCGGCGAGGGCCGCGACGTCGACGTCTGGGAGGCGTCGCCGCTGGCCGCGGCGGGTCGCCGGCTGGCCGTGGTCGGGGTGGCTCTCGCGGTGGCGCTGCCACTGGCCGTGCCCGGTATGGCCGGCGGGCTGCTGGACACGATCGGCGACGCGGCCGGCAACGGCAACGGCCGGTCCGGCCAGGGCGGCAATCCCGGCCGGATCGACCTGTTCGCCGCGCTCAGCGGCCAGCTCAACCAGAACGAGGTGACCGAGCTGGTCAAGGTCACCACCAACGAGCCGGCGCCGTTCTATCTGCGCTTCGGGGTGGCCGACGAGCTGGGCCCGGCCGGCTTCCGGGACCGCGCACCCGCCGGACGGCCGGTGAACCGGAACCTGCCCGACCCGTCGGAGCGGCCCGACCGCGGCGTCGAGCGGCAGCGCTACCGGGCCACGGTCGAGGTGAAGAACCTCAACATGCCGCTGCTGCCGGTCTACGCCGAGCCGGTGAAGACCGACAACCTCGGTGGCAACTGGCTCTACGACCCGAACCTCCAGATCATCTTCTCCAACCGCGAGAACTCGCGGGGCAAGCGCTACTCGTTCGACTACGTCCGCTCGACGTACACCCCGTCGGTGCTGAGCGCGGCACCCTCCCTGCCGTCCGACGATCCGGTGCTGGTCCAGCAGCCCGTCCCGCCGCCGGTCCCCGCGGTCGACCAACTCGTCAAGCGGCTGGTCGAGGGCAAGCAGAACGACTACGACAAGGTCCGCGCGATCTACGACTACTTCTCGGTGGAGAACGGGTTCAGCTACTCGCTCTCCACCGAGGGTGGTACCAGCGGTGACGACATCACCGACTTCCTCACCACCAAGGTGGGCTTCTGCCAGCAGTACGCCGCCGCGATGGCCTGGCTGGTCCGGGCGGCCGGCATCCGGGCCCGGGTGGCGTTCGGCTTCACCAACGGCAGCAACTCCGGCGGCAGCTACGTGCTGACCAACAAGAACCTGCACGCCTGGACGGAGGTCTACTTCAGCGGCATCGGCTGGGTGCCGTTCGACGCCACCCCGGCGGCCAGCGTGCAGGGCTCGGTCCGGTCGGCCTGGGCTCCGGACGCGGACGCCCCGGACGAGGTCGCCCCGTCGGCTGGAGGCACCTCCGCCCCGGGCGGGGTCGGCCCCTCGGCCGGCCCGCGCGGCCGGGACCCGCTTGACAAGGACATCGACCAGGGCCTCTCCCTCGGTGATGGCGGCGCCACCCGGCAGTCGCCGGTCTGGCCGTGGTGGGCGGCCGGCCTGGTCGCCCTGCTGGCGCTGCTCGCGCTGCCGGCACTGCGCAGGTCCGTGCTGCGCCGGCGGCGACGGGCCTGGGCTCCGACGCCGGCGGCCACCGCGCTGGCCAGCGTCCCGGGCCCGAGTGGTGGGGTACGCGACATCGTGGTCGGGGTGGACGCCGACCGGGCCCGCGCGGACGCGCACGCCGCCTGGGACGAACTGCTGGACACCCTGGTCGACTTCCAGGTCCGCGTCGACGGGACGGAGACCCCCCGGGCGACCGCCGAACGGCTGGCCCGGGCGGCCCTCTCCGAGGAGGCCGGGGCGGTCGACGGGGTTCGGCTGCTCGGCCGGGCCGAGGAGCGGGCCCGCTACGCCCGCGACCCGCTCACCGGCGAGGCCCTGCACCCGGCCCTGCGGGCGGTGCGCAGGGCGCTGGCCGAACGGGCGGATCGGCGTACCCGGATCATGGCGGCCCTGCTGCCGCCGTCGGTGCTGCTGCGCTGGCGTACCGCGGCGGCGGAGCGCTCGTCCCGGCTGGTCACCGGTGGCGGGCAGGTGCGGCAGCGGCTGCTGCGCTGGAACCCGCGGCGACTGCTGGCGAACCGCCCGGCCCGCTGACCGGTCCCCGTCCGCCGGCGCTCCCCCGCCGGCGGACGGGGATCATCGGCGTCCACATGACCCACTCCAGGTGCGGCAGGTGGGCGTATCCGGGCCTCCGGGGGACCCCAACTTGCCGCATCCCGCGTCGCCCGCCCGCGGCCGAGGTGACGCTGGTTCGAGCGGCAGGAAGAAGTGACCACGCTCGCCGGCCAGTTTCCGGCGACGCGCCGTCGCGTGCGGGACCCGCCTCAACGGCGGGACGTGGTCAGCGGTGCCCCTCCGGGCGCTGCCGCCAACGATCCTCCATCCGGTCGAGGAACGAACCCCGCCGGCCCGTCCGACCCCGGGTGCGACGGCTTGTCGTGCCGCCCACCACGTGCAGGTCGGGCGACTGGGACCGCCGGTGCGACTGCACCGCGTAGCCCAGTGAGGCCAGCATGACGACAAAGCCCGCCACGGCCAGCGGGGGCGTCTTGATCACGGCTCCGTAGATCAACAGGGCCAGACCAGCGATGACCACGCCGGCAGCGACGAGCACGCGACGCCGCGCGTGGAAACGCGGGTCGCTGGCGCGCACGGCCGAGGCGAATTTGGGATCCTCGGCAAGCGACCGCTCGATCTGCTCGAACAGCCGCTGCTCGTGCTCCGAGAGCGGCACGGCACTCCTCCCCGGTCACGTTGGTCGGCCCGGTCGGGCCGACAGACCGTGGCAGCCAACCGGCTGCTTACCCGCAAGTCTACGAGGGGGCTCGCGCGTCGGAAAGCGGGACGACCTATGGCCCGCTCGGTTTTTCGACCCTTCGCGGATCACGCCTCCCGAGCAGACTAGCCGGACCTATGACGGACCGCCCGAATCGGGCAGCCGCCGCGTCCGCCGCCGCCTCCGCCTCCCGCCAGCCGCGCTCGGGCGCGCCCAGGGTGAGCTGGCGGGGCGTCTCCTGGGCGGCGGCCAACCCCTCCAGGCGTACGCCGACCAGACGGATCGGCTCATCGGGGGCGAGCGCGGTCCACAGCGCCCACACCGTGTCGAACATCTCCCGGGCCGTGTCGGTGGGCACGGTGAGGGTGCGCGACCGGCTGACCGTGCGGAAATCGGCCAGCCGAACCTTGAGCGACACGGTCCGCCCCACCTGGCCGGCCGCGCGCAGCCGGGTGCCGACCTTCTCGGCCAGTGCCAGCAGGGCGCGGCGGATCTCCGCCGGGTCGGTGACGTCGGTGTCGAAGGTGACCTCGGCGCCGATCGACTTCTCCACCTGCTCCGGGGAGACCCGGCGCGGGTCCCGCCCCCAGGCCAGCTCGTGCAGGTGGGTCGCGGCCGCCTCGCCGACCGCCCGGCGGAGCAGGCCGATCGGCGCCTCGGCCAGCTCGCCCACGGTGTTCAGGCCGAGCCGGCGCAGCGCCTCCGCGGAACGCTCCCCCACGCCCCACAGCGCCGCCACCGGCAGCGGGTGCAGGAACTCCAGGACCCGCGGGGCGGGCACCACGAGCAGGCCGTCCGGCTTGGCCCGGGTGGAGCCGAGTTTGGCCACGAACTTGCTCGGCGCCACGCCGACCGAACAGGTGAGCCCCTGCTCCTCAGCGACCCGGCGGCGGATCAGCCGGGCGATCCGGGACGGGGAACCGAAGAGCCGGCGGGCGCCGGCCACGTCGAGGAACGCCTCGTCCAGGGAGAGCGGCTCGACCAGCGGGGTGACGTCCCGGAAGATCCGCATCACCGCCCGGGAGGCGGCGGAATATTGCGGGAAGTCCGGTGGCAGGTAGACCGCGTGCGGGCAGAGCGCCCGGGCGCGGGCGGTGGGCATGGCGCTGCGGACGCCGTACCGGCGGGCCTCGTAGCTGGCCGAGCTGACCACCCCGCGCGGCCCGATCCCGCCCACCACGACCGGCCGGCCACGCAGCTCGGGCCGGTGGCGCACCTCGACCGAGGCGAAGAAGGCGTCCATGTCGACGTGCAGGATCGGGCAGTCGGTGTCGTCGGCGTCCGGCCCGAAGCGCGGATCACCGCCCCGGGGCAACGACTGGCTGCGGCCCATTCCGGCAGGCTAACCGCCCGGTCCGACACTCCGGTCGCCGGCGGGCCGAAGCCGGTCAGCCGCGAACGACCAGCAGCGGGATGGTCATCTCGGCCGCGTGCCGGCGCCGAGGGTGACCAGGCTGGTCGGGGTGGTGGAGGAAAGCCGGAGGTGAGCGGGGAGCCGACGGTGGCGGCCAGGCCGGCCAGGGTCGGCGCGTACGGGGCGGCGGTGGGGATCTGGTACCAGCCGAGCCCGTCGACCAGCAGCACGGCGATCCGGCGTACCCCGGCCAGCCGGGGTCCCCGGCCGAGCAGGTCGGCCGCGCCGGGCACGCCGAGCACCGCGAGGGCGCTGGGCAGGATCTCGGCGAGGCTGCCGCCGCCGTAGCGGGGCGCGACCTCCTCGAACGGATCCACCGCCGGGGCCGGTCATGCCGGGCGGCGGGCGAACAGGTGCAGTTGGGCGGCGAGGTCCCGGTACGGCGGCCGGGCCGCCAGGGCCCGCTCCAGCTCGACCAGGGCGGCCGGCTGGCCGTCCGCCACCGCGGCCGGGAGCAGGTCGGCGAGCACGCGTACGCCGTGGATCTCCTCGACGGTGAGCCCGGCGGCGGTGAGCAGCGCCGCGGCCCCGTCGGCGGCGTACCGGCGGCGCAGGGTGTCCCGGGGACCGGCGCTGCCGTCCGCGTCGGCGGCCAGCGCGGCGGCGACGTCGAGGTATCCGTTCATCGCCCGGGTCAGCACGGCGGCGGCCCGGCCGGCGACCAGGACGCTGGCCGCGCCGCCCGGACGCAGGGCGGCGACCAGCGCGGCGACCACCGGGGCGGGGTCGTCGACCACCTCCAGCACGGAATGGCAGAGCACCAGGTCGACGGTGGCCGGCTCGACCAGTCCGGCGAGCGCGTCACCGTCGCCCTGGATCGCGCGTACCCGGTCGGCGACCCCGGCCTCGGCGGCCCGGCGGGTCAGCGCGGCGAGCGCGTCCGGACTCGCGTCGACCACGGTGACCCGGTGCCCGGCCTCGGCGAGCGGGACGGCGAAGCCGCCGGTCCCGCCGCCGACGTCGAGCACGGTGAGCTGCTCGCCGGCCCGCCGGTCCAACTCGGCCCGGAGCACTGCCCAGATCACGGCGGTACGAGGGGTCAGGGTTCGGGTCTGCTCCACTCCGCCGAGCCTAGTCACCCGGGCCACCCGGGTCAGGACTCGCCACCTCCGGCGGGGTCCTCCTCGGCGCGGGAGCGGTGGGCGTTGGCCACCGGCCCGTCGGTCACCGGGTACTCGTGCACCTCGGTCTCGTGCATCGGGGCCCAGTCCGCACCGAGCCGAGTCCTACGGGCGTTGGCGACGCCACGATAGGTGTTGCTCCCCGTCATTGTTCTCCACCTTCTTTCCCGCGTGGGCCACGCTGCCCACGTGGCGGACGGTATCTCCGGCCCGTCGGCCGGTGGAACGCGGGTGTGACCAAGAACATGCCCACCACGGGCCCCGTGTGGCGAAGATCTCCGCGCTGTGTGCCTGCGGCCGGCCCCCCGTCACCCGGACCAGGCTGGCCTGATGATCATCATGCTCAGCGCCTTCGGCATCGTGCTGCTCGGGGCGTTCGCCCAGGCGGTCAGCGGCTTCGGGTACGCGTTGCTGACCGTGCCGCTGCTGGCCGCCGCGGTCGACCCGCGCAGCGCGGTCGTGCTCTCGGCGTTGACCGGCATCGGGCTGACCCTCACCACGGCCGTCCGGGAGCGCGCGTACGCCCGGTGGCGGGTGGCGGCGGCGCTCAACGTGACCGCCCTGCTCGGTCTGCCGGCCGGCCTGCTGGTGCTCGCGTACGCGCCGGAGTGGCTGCTCAGCGCGCTGATCGCGGTGGTGGTGCTGGGCTGCGCGGCGCTGGTCGGCAGCCGCGCCCGGATCCGCACCGGCCGGCTCGGACTCGGCGCGGTCGGCGTGCTCGTCGGCGTGCTCACGGCCGCCACCGGCACCAACGGCCCGCCGCTGGTCGCCGCGTTCCATTCACTCGGCTACGACCCGCGTACCTTCCGGGCGACGCTGGCCGCGACGTTCTCCGGCACCGGGCTCATCGGGCTGGCCGGATTCCTGCTCGCCGGTCAGGTACGCGCCGAGCTGGTGTGGATCTCCCTCGCGGCGCTGCCCGCCGTGCCGGTCGGGTGGTGGCTGGGGAACCGGCTGTTCCGCCGGATCGACCCGGTGGTGTTCCGCCGGATCGTGCTGGTCGGGCTGCTCGGCAGCGCCGGCGCCGCGCTGGCCTCGCTGGCCGGATGAGCCGCCCCCACCCGACCTCGTCCGGCATCAGCACGCCTTTCAGCGGAAGTCGCGGGAGGCCGGGGTGACCGGCGGGTCGATCGCGTCCAGCCGGTCCGCGGCGAGGCTGGTGACACCCTCGTGCCGCTGCAGCCGGCCCCGCACCACCAGCGCCGCGCTGGTCCGGGCCACCCGCCGGTAGCGCTGCCACAGCCCCGGTGAGCAGGTGACGTTGAGCATGCCGGTCTCGTCCTCCAGGTTGAGGAAGGTCACCCCGCCCGCGGTCGCCGGCCGCTGCCGGTGGGTGACAATCCCGCCGACCCGGATCCGCCGGCCGGGCTCCACCCGCCCGAGCCGGGCGATCGGCACCGCGCCCAGGGCGTCCAACCGGTCCCGGACGAACCGGGCCGGGTGGCTCTCCGGAGACAGGCCGGTGGCCCAGACGTCGGCGACGAGACGGTCCACCGCCTCCATCCCGGGCAGGGTGGGCGGGGTCGCGCCGGTCACCGTGCCGGGCAGCCGGCCCGGCCGGTCCTGGGCCGCCGCGCCGGCGGACCAGAGCGCCTGTCGCCGGGTCAGCCCGAAGCAGGCGAAGGCGTCCGCGGTGGCCAACGCCTCCAGTTGCGCGGCGGTCAGGCCGACCCGCCGGGCCAGGTCCGGCATGCCCCGGTACGGCCCGTTGGCCGCTCGCTCCGCCTCGATCCGCTCGGCCACGTCGTCGCCGAGGGTGCGTACGCTGGCCAGCCCGAGCCGGACCGCCGGGCCGCCCAGCCCCCAGGCGTGCGGCGGCTCCCCCGGCTGGCTCCCCCACCGGGTCTCCGGCGTGGCCTCCAGCACCGCCTTGGCGCCGCTGGCGTTGATGTCCGGCCGGCGTACCTCGACGCCGTGCCGGCGGGCGTCGTCGACCAGGGTCTGCGGCGAGTAGAAGCCCATCGGCTGGGCGTTGAGCAGCGCGGCCAGGAACGGGCCGGGGTGGTAGCGCTTGAGCCAGGAGCTGGCGTACACCAGGTAGGCGAAGCTCATCGCGTGGCTCTCCGGGAAGCCGTAGCTGGCGAACGCGGTGAGCTTGCGGTAGACGTCGTCGGCCAGCTCGCCGGTGATGCCCCGCTCGGCCATCCCCGCGTAGAGCCGGTCGGCGATCTGCGCCATCCGTTCCACCGAGCGCTTCGCCCCCATCGCCCGGCGCAACTGGTCGGCCCCGGCCGCGTCGAAGCCGGCCAGGTCGATGGCGAGCTGCATGAGCTGCTCCTGGAACAGCGGCACGCCGAGGGT
This sequence comes from Micromonospora sp. NPDC093277, assembly GCF_044765245.1. Lineage (NCBI taxonomy): Bacteria > Bacillati > Actinomycetota > Actinomycetes > Micromonosporales > Micromonosporaceae > Micromonospora > Micromonospora sp. NPDC093277. Next base: position 278,474 of record NZ_JBIWJO010000003.1, on the reverse strand, counting down.
CTTCTCCAGCGCGTTACGCATCAGCGGGTGCGGGAAGGTCACCGGCTCCTGGCCGTTCTTGCGCCGGATGTACGGGTGCACCGAGCCACCCTGGATCGGGCCGGGCCGGATCAGCGCCACCTCCACCACCAGGTCATAGAAGACGCGGGGCTTGAGCCGGGGCAGGGTGGCCATCTGGGCGCGGCTCTCCACCTGGAACACCCCGACCGAGTCGGCCCGGCAGAGCATGGCGAAGACCTCGGGATCGTCCAGGGTCATGTCGCCCAGGTCGAGCCGGGACCCGATCATGTCGTAGCCGTAGTGCAGCGCGGAGAGCATGCCGAGGCCGAGCAGGTCGAACTTGACCAGCCCGACGGCGGCGCAGTCGTCCTTGTCCCACTGCAGGACGCTGCGACCGGGCATCCGCCCCCACTCGACCGGACAGACCTCGATCACCGGCCGGTCGCAGATCACCATGCCGCCCGAGTGGATGCCCAGGTGCCGGGGAAAGCCCGCCCACCTCCCCGAGCCACCAGCCAGCTCATTGGCGTACGCCACCACCTGCTCGGGGATGTCCGCCACGTCCACCGTCGCGACCGAGCCCCACCGGTCGATCTGCTTGCTCCAGGCATCCTGCTGCCCGGGCGAGAAGCCGAACGCCTTGGCCACGTCCCGCACCGCCGACCGGGGCCGGTACGAGATGACGTTGGCGACCTGGGCGGTGTGCTCCCGGCCGTACCGGGCGTAGACGTGCTGGATCACCTCCTCCCGGCGGTCGGACTCGATGTCCACGTCGATGTCGGGCGGGCCGTCGCGTTCCGGGGCCAGGAAGCGCTCGAAGAGCAGCCGGTGCCGGACCGCGTCCACGTTGGTGATCCGCAGCGCGTAGCAGACCGCCGAGTTGGCCGCCGAACCCCGGCCCTGGCAGTAGATGTCCTGCTGGCGGCAGAACGTGACGATGTCGTAGACCACCAGGAAGTAGCCGGGGAAGCCGAGGTCGGAGATCATGCGCAGCTCGTGCTCCAGCTGCGCGTACGCCTCCGGGTGCGCCTCGGGCGGGCCGTAGCGTTCCCGGGCGCCGTCCATGGTCAGCTTGCGCAGCCAGCTCATCTCGGTGTGCCCGGACGGCACCGGGTACGCCGGCAGCCGCGGCGCGACCAGTTGCAGGTCGAAGGCGAGTTCCGCGCCGAACTCGGCGGCTCGCGCCACCGCCCCCGGGTACGCGGCGAACCGCGCCGCCATCTCCACGCCGCTGCGCAGGTGCGCGGTGCCGGCGGCGGGCAGCCAGCCGTCGATCTCGTCCAGGCTGCGCCGGGCCCGGACCGCGGCCAGGGTGGTCGCCAGTCGGCGACGCCCCGGGGTGGCGTAGTGCACGTTGTTCGTGGCGACCGTGGGCAGCCCCGCCGAGGCGGCCAGCTCGGCCAGGGCGTCGTTACGGTCGGCGTCGACCGGGTGGCCGTGGTCGGTCAGCTCCACCGCCACCGTCTCCGGGCCGAAGAGCGCGGTGAGCCGGTCCAGCTCCCGGGCGGCGGCGGCGACACCCTCGGTGAGCAGGGCACCGGGCACGTGCCCCTTGCGGCAGCCGGTGAGCACCAGCACGTGGTCGCGCAGCTCGGCGGCGACCTCCTCCAGTTCGCCGTAGACCGGGCGGCCCTTCTCGCCGCCGCGCAGCTGGGCGCGGGAGATGGTGGCGGCGAGGCGGGCGTACCCCTCGTAGCCGTGGGCGAGCACCAGCAGGTGCGACCCGTGCGGGTCGGGCTCACCGTTCTGCGGGCCGGGCAGCCCGAGGGAGAGTTCCGCGCCGAAGACCGTCGGCAGGTGCAGCGCACGGGCCGCCTCGGCGAAGCGCACCACGCCGTAGAAGCCGTCGTGGTCGGTGACGGCGAGCGCGGTGAGCCCCAGCCGGACGGCCTCCTCGGCCAGTTCCTCGGGGTGGCTGGCGCCGTCGAGGAAGCTGAAGTTGGAATGGGCGTGCAGCTCCGCGTAGGGCACCGGGTCGTCCAGGCGGGGCAACTCGGGCGGCTCGTACTGCTGCCGCTTGCGGTTCCACGCCGGGGAGTCGCCGCCGTCGGCGTCCACCGCGAGCGGGTCCACCACGTGCAGGTGCCGCTCGTCCCGGGACCGGCTCCGACCGGACCGCCCACCGCGGGGCCGGCCGGAGAGCACCTGTTCCAGCTCCGACCAGGACAGATTCGGGTTGTGAAAACTCACCGACCCACCCCGCGGCGGTCAGTCATAGATCGCCTCCAGCAGCCATTGACCGGCCTCGACGGCGAGCAGCAGGGCGGTCCCGTCGGCGAGGCAGACCTGGAACCGGGCCCGACGCCGGGCCTCGGCCGGCGCCCACCAGCGCTCGTCCACCGGCCACGGGCCGGCCCAGCCGGCGATCTCGGCCGGCCGGCCGGTGCCGACGGTCAGCCGCGCGGGCGCGGCGCTCACCGCCAGCCGGGCGCTGACCACGACCGGCTCACCGGCGGCGTCGTGCACGGCGGCGAGGAGCAGGGCCGGCAGCACCACGGCCGGCGCGGGCGGCGGCAGCCGCCCCGGCCACGGCGGAACCGCCGCCACCCCGCCCGGCCGCGCGGCTCCACCAGACCGCGCCACCCCGGCCGTCGGCGCCACCCCGCCCGAACGCGCGGCTCCGCCCGATGGCACCGCCCCGGCCGGCGAGGCCGCCTCGTCCGTTGGGCCGGCGGGCAGCGGCGGCGGGCCGGGGCGGGCGGGCAGTCGTTCGTCGCCCCACGGCACCAGGCGTACCTGGTCGGCCGGGGAGCGTCCGCCGCCGAGCACGGCGGTGACCACCGCCTCGGGGCCGAGGATGCCCTGCACCCGGCTCAGCGCGCGGTGCGCCCGCTCCCGCTCCTCACCGGTCTCCCCCCACAGCCCGGGTTGCAGGCCGGCCTGGGCGAGCACCCCGTCCGGCACCAGCCGCAGCCGGATGATCCCTGCGGTGGGGCGGGCCGGGCGGGTGCCACCCCGGCCGGTGCTGCCGGAGAGCCAGCCGTCCAGCTGCCAGCGGACCCGGTCGGCGATGGCCGCGGCGGTGAGCAGGCCGTCGTGCCGCCAGACCCGGTGCAGCTCCTGGCCGTGCGCGGTGACCGCCTCGATGCCGAGCCGGGTGCAGGCCAGCCCGTACGCGGCGAGCCGCTCGTGCAGCTCTTCGGCCAGCGCTCGGGCGGCGAACGCCGCGGCGTCGACCCGGTCGACCGGCTCGTCGTACTCGGCGGTGACCGTCAGGTCGGCCGGCGGCTGCCGGACCGCGAGCGGCCGGTGGTCCCGGCCGGCGGCGAGCCGGTGGGCCAGCGCCCCGTCGAAGCCGAACCGGGCCAGCACGTCGCCGGCGGGCAGCGCGGCGAAGTCGCCGAGGGTACGCACCCCGAGCCGGCGCAGCAGGTCGGTCAGGGCGGGCCGGCCAAGCGCCTCGACCGGCAGCGCGGCCAGGAACTCCGGGGTTCCGCCGGGCGGCACGATCCGCCCTTCCCGGGCCGCCAGCCCGGCGGCGAAGACCCCGTCGGCGACGCCGACCTGGCTCTCCACCGCACAGGTCTGGGCGATGTGCTCGACGATCCGCTCGGCCGCCGCCTCCTCCCCGCCGAGGTACCGGCTCGGCCCCCGGGCGGCCAACGCGCAGGCCCCGGGGCGGATCACCTCCACCCCGGCGGCCACCTCCTCGACGGCGGCCACCACCGGCTCGAACGCCCGGGCGTCCCGGCCGGCGTCGTGGTCGACGACGGTGAGCTGCGGGCAGCGCCCCTGCGCCTCCCGCTTGCGCAGCCCCCGGCGTACGCCCTCGGCGCGGGCCCGCTCGGAGCAGGCGACCACCCGGTTGGCGTGCAGCACCGCGACCGGCCCGGTGGCGGGCACCCCGTCGACGATCTCGGCGGCGAGGACCGGCCAGTCCGGGCACCAGAGCAGCAGGGTCCGCACCGGCGTACCACTCCGCTCGCTCATGCCGCCACTCCGCTGCGCTCCGTGCCGTCATGAGGCACCACCACACCGCGCCCGATGATTCGCTCACTCCGCTCGCTCATGCCGCCACTCCGCTGCGCTCCGTGCCGTCATGAGGCACCACCACACCGCGCCCGATGATTCACTCGCTGACGCTCGCTCATGCCGGCTCGACCGCGGTGCGGGGCCGGGCAGCCGGGGCGGACGACGCCACCACCCGGAGCCGGGGCGGGACGGCGCGGGCGGCGGCACCGGTCGCCCGGGGGATGACCCGGGTCAACTCGTCGCCGGGCAGCCAGACCTTGATCTCCTTGGGACGGGCTGCCGCGCCCCGCCCGCGCGCCGAGACGGTCACTTCCCGGCGGCGCAGCCGCCCCCGGCCCGGCCCGAGCCCCTCCCAGACCCCCCGGACCACCTGGAGCGTGACGTCCGCGCCGTCCCACCGGCCGTACGGGACGAGCACGCTGCCGCGCTGCCGGGCCCGGGCGGCCAGCCGGTTGGCGACGGAGGCGGAGACCGTGGCCGGCACGGCGGTGACCACCACGTCGACGCCGTCGATGAGCGCGGCGACGACGGTGGGCCACTCGGGCCCGGGGTGCGGCACCAGGGCGAGCCGGTCCAGGGCGATCCCGGCCTCGGCCGCCGCACCGGCCCCGAAGGTGGGCACCCCGACCACGGCGCACCACGAGCCGGCCCGGGACGCCTCGGCGAGCAGCGCGAGGATCAGGGACGTCCCGCCGCTGTGCCGGGACTGCCCGGCACCGACCGCGATGGTGCTGCCGCGTCGCAGCCCGCGGTGGGGCAGCAGCCCGGTCAGCTCGGGCCGGACGGGCAGCACCCGGTGACCGCCCGCCGGGTCGGGCGCGCTCGCCGGCCGTACCAGCTCGGCCAGTGCGGCGGAACCGACCACCATGCGGCCCGCCATTGGACCTACCCCCTGTCGCGTGTTACCCACGGGCACGACCCGTGGTGGTGCTGCTGGATCTCCACGTACGGCGGGCATCCGCCGGACCGGGCGCGGCGCGTCCGGCCACCCGCCTCCCCGTCGGGTGGCCGGACGTCGCCCGGTCAGGCGGCGGCCGTTCCGGGCCGCTCCGTGGCGTCAGACCCGCCGAGCCGGAGGGGCGGGAACAGACCGTCGAGCGCCGGTTGCAGGCCGAGGGCGGTCTCCACCACGGCCACGAACTGCTCGGCGGCGCGGAGCAGGTCGTCGGCCTCCCGGGCGGTGACCACCCGGGGGATGCCGGCCTCGGCGGCGGCGCGCTTGCCCGCCCCGACGGCGAAGTAGTTGGCCCACTCGTCGAGCTCGGGGGCGACGGCGGCGAGCAGGACCCAGACGCTGGTGATCCGGCTGCGCCGGGTCGGCGTGGGGCGGGCCCGGGCGGCGATCAGGGCGGCGGCGGCGCGCAGCGCCGCGAGGTGGGCGGCGGCGTACCGGAGGCCGTCGGGACGGGTCCGGCCCGCCTCGGCCAGCCCGTGGCGGGCCACCACGAGCAGTTGGGCGGGGGTGCGGTGCGGCAGCACGTGCGCGGGCACCGCCGGTGCCTGGGCCGGACTGGTCGGCATGGTCTCTCCTCCGCGGGTGGGCCGGGGCGGGCGGACCGCGCGACGGATGGATCCGCCGGCGGGACGCCCGGAGCGGGTGGTGCGGAGGAAGACGCACCGGGTGGGGCCGGCCGGGTGTGGACGCTTCCCCACACCACACCCGGCCGGCTGTACCGGCGGGTCCGTCGCCCGCCGCCCGGGGGTCGTGGGCGGCGGGCGACGATCCTGCCTGACGGGCCCGGACTCGCGACTGTCCGGAACCCCGGGGGCGGTCCGCGGAACCGCACCCTCCCGGGAGCCGGCGCCGCGAAACACCGCTCCCGACGTTGGAACGGGCGTACGACCGAATCGAACACTCGTTCTAACTACCCTGACAGTACACCTCCCCACCGACGAAAAAGCAACGTGTGCCCGCCGGCGTGCCGATCCGCCGTCCGGCCCGCGAGTTGCCGGCGACACGCCCACCGGCCGAAGGATTCTCAGGTGGCGCACAGCATCGGCAAAGCGAAAGCCGAGTTCCCCGGCCCAGGGTGGACGCCATGAACGCCGCCAGCCGCACCGAAGGGAACGCCCGTTGACCGCCGTCGCCGACCGGCGCGCCGTACGCCGCGCCCTGCCGGCGACTCCCGCCTGGTGGGCCGACGTCGCCGGCAGCGTCGCGGTGCTCAGCATGCTGGCCGTCACCGCCCTCTGGACCGCCGACCGGGGTGTCCAGGAGCTGCTGGCCGGCCCCGCCACCGGTCTCACCTCGCTCGGCCGGCTCGCCGGCCTGATCAGCGCCGACCTGATGCTCGTCCAGGTGGTGCTGATGGCCCGGGTGCCGCTGATCGAGCGGAGCTTCGGCCAGGACCGGATCGCCCGCTGGCACCGGCTGGCCGGCTTCACCTCCTTCAACCTGCTCCTCGCCCACGTGGCGCTGACCGTCCTCGGGTACGCCGGCACCGCCCGGCAGGGCGTACTGGCCGAAACCTGGGACCTGGTCGCCACGTATCCCGGGATGCTGCTGGCCACCGCGGCGCTGGCCCTGCTGGTGCTGGTGGTGGTGACCTCGGTCCGGGCGGCCCGGCGCCGGCTGCGCTACGAGTCCTGGCACCTGCTGCACCTGTACGCGTACCTCGGCGTCGGGCTGGCGCTGCCGCACCAGCTCTGGACCGGCGCCGACCTCGTCGGCTCGGCGGCGGCCAGCGCCTACTGGTGGACGGTCTACCTACTGGCGCTGGCCAGCGTGCTGGTCTACCGGCTCGGGCTGCCCGCGTGGCGCTCGCTGCGGCACCGGATCGAGGTGGCCGCGGTGGTCCCCGAGGCACCCGGGGTCACCTCGGTCTGGCTGCGCGGGCGCGACCTGCACCGGCTGCCCGTCCGGGCCGGGCAGTTCCTCCTCTGGCGGTTCCTGGACGGCCCCGGCTGGTCCCGGGCGCACCCGTACTCGCTGTCGGCGCCGCCGAACGGGGACCTGATGCGGATCACCGTCAAGGACCTCGGCGACGGCAGTGCCCGGATGGCCGCGTTGCGCCCCGGCACGAGGGTGCTGGTCGAGGGCCCGTACGGGCGGCTGACCGGGGAGCACTGGCGCGGCGGCGGGATCACCATGCTCGCCTGCGGGGTCGGGATCACCCCGCTGCTGGCGCTGTTCTGGGAGCTGCCGTACGCCCCCGGGCAGGCGGTGCTGCTCTACCGCGCGCGTACCCCGGAGGACCTGGCCTTCCGGGCGGAGCTGGACCGGCTCGCCGCGGAACGCGGGCTGGTCGTGCACCATCTGGTCGGCCCGCGGGCGCGGCGCCCGTCCTGGCTGCCGGCGTACGCCGAAGGGATGTCCGACGCGGAGGCCCTGCGTAGGCTCTCCCCCGGCGTCGCCGGGCACGACGTCTTCCTCTGCGGTCCGGACGGCTGGGTCGACGCCGCCCGTGCCGCCGCCCGCACGGCCGGGGTCCCCGACGCGCATGTCCATCACGAACGCTTCGCCTGGTGACAGGCGCGAACCCACTAGGAGGATCGGTGCGCCGGATCACCCTCTGGCTGCTCTCCACCGTGGCCGTCGTGGTGCTGCTGTTCAGCTACAAGACCAGCACCATGGGCCCGGGCGGGGAGAACAGCGCGATCGCCACCGGCTCCGACGGCTCGGCCGGCAGCTCCTGGACCGGCACGGAGGACGGCTCCACCGGGTCGGGCCCGTCGGGCGGGTCGTCCAACGACGGCGGCAGGGCCACCGGGTCGGGCAACGGCGCGGCCACCGGATCGGTGGCGCAGACCCGGTGGGGGCCGGTGCAGGTGAAGATCACCGTCTCCGGCGGAAAGATCAGCGACGTCCGCGCCGTGCAGCTGCCGGCGGGCAACCGCCGGGACCAGGAGATCAACGACTACGCGGTGCCGATCCTGCGGCAGGAGGCCCTGGCCGCGCAGAGCGCCCAGATCGACACCGTCTCCGGCGCGACCGTCACCAGTGACGGCTACCGCGAGTCCCTCCAGTCCGCGATCGACGCGGCGCATCTGAAGTGAGCGGGGTGGCGACAATGAACCTGGCGACGGAGCCCGAGCGGCGGGCCTGGGTGGTGCAGGTGATGGGGCTGCCGGTCAGCGTGCACCTGCGCGGGCCCGGGGTGCACACCGACGCGGTGGCGGAGCGGGTGGAGCGGGTCTTCGCCGAACTGGGCGAGGTGGACGCGGTGTTCAGCACGTACCGGCCGGAGAGCGTGCTGGGCCGGCTCGGCGGCGCCATGCCCGACCCGGCCATCGCCGAGCCGGTGGTGCGCGAGGTGGTGGAGCTCTGTGAGCTGGCCCGTACCCGTACCGACGGGTGGTTCGACGCCCGGCGGCTGCCGCTGCCCGGCGGCGGCCTCGGCTTCGACCCGTCCGGGCTGGTCAAGGGGTGGTCGGTGGAACGGGCCGCGCGGTGGCTGACCGACCTGCCCGACCACGACCTCTGCTTCAACGCCGGCGGCGACGTGCTGCTGCGCACCGCGCCGGGCCGGCCGGCCTGGCGGGTCGGGATCGAGGACCCCGACCACCCCGAACAACTGCTCGATGTCGTCGAGCGGACGCACGGCGCGGTCGCCACCTCGGGCACCGCGCGGCGCGGCGCGCACATCCTGGACCCGCACGCCGGCCGGCCCGCCGAGGCCGTCCGGTCGGTCACCGTGGTCGGCCCCGAGCTGCTCTGGGCCGACGTGTACGCGACCGCGGCCGTCGCCCGCGGCGCGGACGCACTCGACTGGCTGGCCACCCTGGACGGGTACGCGGCGCTGTTGGTGGACGCCGCCGGCCGGGTCCGGGCCACCCCTGGCTGGCCCGGCTCCCGGCCGGTCGTTCAGACCCGGGCCGGGTAGTCGGGCAGCCCGGCATCGGTGGCCAGCGCGCCGGTGCCGCGGACCAGCATCGCCCGGACCGGCCGGGCGGCCAGCAGCCGGTTCGCCCGCATCCTCGACGGCATCTCGCTGATCACCGCCCGTGCCACCACCGTCCCGCCGGCGCGGCGACAGGTGTTCGCCGCCTTCGGAACTGACGGCGCAGACGAATCACGCCCCGCGCCCTCCCGGCGGTTCGGGGGTCAGCCGACGGTGGTGGCGGAGAGCTCGTTGTAGCCCTCGGCCAACTCCTGACCGGACAGTTCCTGGATCGCCGCCATGATCTCGTCGGTGACGGCACGCCGGGCCTGACCGGCGCTGACCTGCCCCGGCGTGAAGTGCAGCGGGGTGCCGAAGCGTACGGTGATCCGCCCGATCCGGGGCAGCCGGGCACCGACCGGCTGGATCCGATCGGTGCCGGCCACCGCGACCGGGACGACCGGTGCCCCGGAGGCCAGCGCGAGCCACCCCACGCCCGTACGCCCTCGGTAGAGCCGCCCGTCCCGGGAACGGCTGCCCTCCGGGTGGATGCCGAACGCCTGCCCGGCCGCGAGGATGCCGCGCGCCGCCTCCAACGACTCCTGTGCGGCACGGTGGCCACCCCGCGGCACCGGCACGGCGTCGATCCCGGTGAGGCAGGTCCGGGTCAGCCAGCCCAGGAACCCGGGCCGCCGGAAGTACTCGGCCTTGGCCAGGAATGCCACCGGCCGTGGTGCCACCAGAGGGATCACGACGCTGTCGAGAAAGGAGAGGTGGTTGGCCGCCAGGATCACCGGCCCACGTTCCGGCACGTTCTCGCGCCCCTCGACGACCGGCCGGTAGAGGAGCCGGGCGAGTGGCGCGATCACTCTTCGTACGATCCCCTGCACCAGCACTGGCAGCCCCGTTCTCAATGGCGGGCGGGTGTCGCGGCGGGCCCAGGACAGGCGCCCAGCGCGGCACGCGGCAACGGAGAGGTGTCTACCAGAGCGCCGTAGACAATGTCTACCAGGTGGCGGGCGAACCACGCCGCCCCACACCCGCCCAGGCGGGTGTGGGGCGGAGCGGGACAGGAAGCACAATGAGCGCCATGCAGTCACAGCCAGACGTGCCGGCGGTACACCCGAACGTACGGACGGTGCAACGGACGCTCGACGACGCGGGCGCGCGGGACGCATCCGGTGCCGCCAGCCGGGTCCGCCTGCTGCCCGAGGCGGTGCACACCGCCGCGGCGGCAGCCGAGGCGCTCGGCGTCGGCGTGGGCGCCATCGCCAACTCGCTCATCTTCGACGCGGACGACGCGCCGCTGCTGGTGCTCACCTCCGGCGCGCACCGGGTGGACACCGCCGGCCTGGCCGCGTCCCTCGGGATCACCCGGCTGCGCCGGGCCACCCCCGAGTTCGTCAAGCGGCACACCGGCCAGGTGATCGGCGGGGTCGCCCCGGTCGGCCACCCCGAGCCGCTGCGTACCGTGGTCGACACCGCCCTGGCGGCGTACGACGAGGTGTGGGCGGCCGGCGGCGTACCGCAGGCGGTCTTCCCCACCACGTACGCGGAGCTGCTGCGGATCACCGCCGGCACCCCGGCAGAGGTGGCGTGAGCGAGCGAACCATCAGGCTCAGTAGCGTGGCGGTGGCGTGAGCGAGCAAACCGGCAGGCTCGGCGCTCCTGGGCTCGTCACGCTGCACGTGTGGCGGATCCCCCGACCGGCGGTCCCCCGGGCCCTGGCCCGGATGGCGGTGCACCCGTGGCGGCTGCGCCGGATCCCCGGCGTACGGTTCGCCAAGCTGCTCGGCACCGGGACCGGCACCGGCTTCGGCCCCGGCGACGCCGACCTGACCCGGTGGGCCGCCCTGGTTGCCTGGGACTCCCCCACCGCGGCGGCCGGCTTCGACACCTCCCCGGTCGGCCGCTCCTGGGCCCGGCTCGCCCGCTCCTGCGCGCGGGTGGAGTTGCGCCCGCTGACCAGCCGGGGCGAATGGTCCGGCCACCGGCCGTTCGGCGAGCCCTCCTGCGGCCCGGTCACCGGTCCGGTCCTGGCGCTGACCAGGGCCCGGTTGCGGGCCCGCCGGGCGGTCACCTTCTGGCGGGCCGTCCCGCCGGTGGCCGCCGCCCTGCCCGGCGCGCCCGGGCTGCTCGCCCGCTTCGGTGTCGGCGAGGCGCCGCTGGGCTGGCAGGGCACGGTGACCGTGTGGCGGGACACGGCGGACCTGGTCGCGTTCGCGTACCGTCACCCGGAGCACCGCGCCGCGATCACGCGCACCGCCGCCGAGGGGTGGTACGCGGAGGAGTTGTTCGCGCGGTTCGCGGTGGGTGACGTGGTCGGGGACCTCGCGGTGTTGGGATGGGCCGCCGAGGGCGACCCGGAATCGGTGAGAGGACACGCATGAGGCTGGTGCGGTGGACGCCGGACGACCTGGTCCGGCGGCTGGACGACGTGGTGGCCGTCTACGGCGAGGCGATGGGCTACCGCGCGGACCTGTTGGAGGCCCGGCGCGGCTACATCGCCACCCACGTCCGCCGTCCCGGCTTCCGCGCCGTGGCCAGCCTCACCAGCGAGGGACACCTGGCCGGCTTCGGGTACGGCTACCGCGGCGCCGCCGGGCAGTGGTGGCACGACCAGGTGCACCGGGCGCTGGGCACCGAGGCCCGGCGGCGTTGGCTGCCCCACTCCTTCGAGGTGGTGGAGCTGCACGTCCGTCCACCCGCGCAGGGGCACGGCCTCGGCGCCGGCCAGCTCCGCGCCCTGCTCACCATGGCGGAGGGGAGCACGGCGCTGCTCTCCACCCCGGAGGCGGACGAGCAGCGGTCCCGGGCCTGGCGGCTGTACCGCCGGTTCGGCTTCGTCGACCTCCTGCGCGACTTCCACTTCCCCGGCGACGAGCGACCGTTCGGGGTGCTCGGCCGGGACCTGCCGCTGCCGCCACCGGACCCCGCCGTCGCACCGGGTGCGGCCACGTCGTGAGCCGCGGCCGGCTGCCCTGGGCGATGCTGGCCGTCCTGGTCCTCGCCCAGATCTGCTACCCGCTCACCACCGGTGCCACCCGGGCCGGGCTGACCATGGCCACCGTCGTGCTCGGATACCTGCTCTCCGTCGGCCACGCGCTGCTCACCCGGGGTACGCGTACCGCGGTCGCGCTGGTCGCGGTGGCCACCGGCGGCGGGTTCGCCGTCGAGGCGCTCGGGGTGGCCACCGGCTTCCCGTTCGGCGGCTACGGCTACTCCGGCGAACTGGGCCCGAAGCTGGCCGGGGTGCCGCTGATCATCCCCCTGGCGTGGACCTGGATGGCCTGGCCGGCCTGGCTCACCGCGGTCCGGATCACCGCCTACCCGGCTGTCGGAACGCCACCCGGACCGACGACGGCTCCAGGTCCAGGTCGTGGCGCGGCTCCAGGTCGCCGCGCGGCGCCAGACGTGCCGACCTGGAGTTGTCGAAGCGCCGGCCGGATCGCGCTGGCCGCGGTCGGGCTGGCCGCCTGGGACCTCTTCCTCGACCCGCAGATGGTGGCCGAGGGCTACTGGGTGTGGCGGGACGCCTCCCCGGCCCTGCCCGGGCTGCCCGGAGTCCCGGCCAGCAACTACCTCGGCTGGCTGCTCTTCGCGGTGCTGCTGGCGGCGGCGCTGCGCCCGCTGGCCGGGCCGGCCGTCGACCGCACCGACCGGCGGGACGCGCCGATGTTCGCGCTCTATCTGTGGACGTACGCCGCCAGCGTGCTGGCGCACGCGGTCTTCCTGCGGCTGCCGGCCTCGGCGGTCTGGGGCGGGATCGGCATGGCGGTGGCCGCCGCGCCGCTGGCGGTGGCGCTGCTGCGCGGCCGCCGCCGGGCCGGCGACCGCCGGGAAATGACCTCGACGGCCCGCCCCGGCGTCAACGCGCCGGCATGAGCGAGCGAATCAGCCAGCTCAGTGCGTCGGTGCCTCATGGCGTCGCCGACCGCAGGGAGGCGAGGGCATGAACGAGCGGAGCGAGCGAATCAGCCAGCTCAGTGCGTCGGTGCCTCATGGCGTCGCCGACCGCAGGGAGGCGAGGGCATGAGCGCAGTCCTCGTGCTGGCGGTCGCGGTCACCGCGCTCACCACGCACACCTGGGTCAACGCCACCCGCTGGCTGCGCCGCCCCGCCGCCGGCCCGGTCGAGGTGACCGAGGCGGTGGCGGTGCTGCTGCCGCTGCGCGACGAGGCCCACCGGCTGGCACCGTGCCTGCGCGCGCTGCTCGCCCAGCGGGGCGTACCGGACCTGCGGATCGTGCTGCTCGACGACGGCTCGACCGACGGCACCGCCGACGTGGTCCGCGCGGTGGCCGGCGACGATCCCCGGGTCACCCTGCTCACCGGGGCCGCCCCGCCGCCTGGCTGGCTGGGCAAGCCGTACGCCTGCTGGCAGCTGGCCACCCGGGCCGGGCCGGCCCCGACCGTGCTGGCCTTCGTCGACGCCGACGTGGTGCTCGCCCCGTACGCGGTCGCGGCGGCCGTGACCGAGCTGCGCGCGGCGGGGGCCGCGCTGCTGTCGCCGTACCCCCGGATCGTGGTGCGGACGGTGGCCGACCGGCTGGTGCAGCCGCTGCTGCAGTGGCTGTGGCTGACGTTCCTGCCGCTGCGCGCGATGGAACGCTCGCCGCGGCCGTCCCTCGCGGCGGCGAGCGGGCAGTTCCTGGTGGTCGACCGGGCCGGCTACCAGCGGGCCGGCGGGCACGCGGCGGTGGCCGACAAGGTCCTGGAGGACATCGAGCTGGCCCGGGCGGTGAAGCGGGCCGGCGGCCGGATCGCCCTGGCCGACGGCTCCCGGCTGGCCGACTGCCGGATGTACGACAGCTGGCCGCAGCTGCGCGACGGCTACACCAAGTCGCTGTGGGCCTCCTTCGGGCACCCGGCCGCCGCGGCCGTGGTGGTGGCCCTGCTGCTCCTGCTCTTCACCGCGCCTCCGCTGGTCGCCGTCGGGCTCGCCCCGGTGGCTCCACTGGAGTCGCTGGTCGCGCTGGTCGCGTATGTGCTGGGGGTGGCCGGGCGGGTGGTCAGCGCCCGGGCCACCGGCGGGCGGGCCTGGCCCGACGCGCTGGCCCACCCCGTGTCGGTCGTGGTCCTCGGTTGGCTGACATTCCGGTCGTACCATCTGCGAAAGCGACGCCGGCTCACCTGGCGGGGTCGCCCGGTCAACTAGGGGGCGCGCATGGCGCGGATCGTGGTCATCGGCGCCGGCGTCGGCGGGCTGGCCACCGCCGCCCGGCTGGCGGTCACCGGGCACGACGTCACCGTCTTCGAGCGGGCCGACACGGTCGGCGGCAAGCTCGGCCGGCACGTCCACGACACCCCCGAGGGCGCGTACCGCTTCGACACCGGGCCGAGCCTGATCACCCTGCCGCAGGTCCTCCACGACCTGTTCGAGGCGACCGGGGCGAAACTCGACGAATACCTCGACCTGGTGCCGTTGGACCCGATCATCCGCCATGTCTTCCCCGGCGGCGGCCCCACCCTCGACTCCTGCGCCGACCCGGCCGAGTTCGCCGCCCGGATCGGCGCGGCGTTCGGCGACCGGGCCGCCGCCGACTGGCAGCGGCTCTGGCGGCGGGCCGACCGGGTCTGGGCGGCGTCGCACCGGGACATCCTGCGCCGCCCGATCGGCTCCCCCCGCGACCTGGCCGCGCTGGCCTGGCGGCTCGGCGACCTGGCCGCGATCGCCCCCGGCCGTACCCTGCGCGGCCTCGGCCGCCGCGAGTTGTCCGATCCCCGGCTGCGGATGCTGCTCGACCGGTACGCCACCTACACCGGGGCCGATCCGCGCCGCGCTCCGGCCGCGCTGGTCGCCGTCCCGTACGCCGAGCTGGCGTACGGCGGCTGGTACCTGCGCGGCGGGCTGGCCACCCTCGCCGACGCGCTGCTGTCCCGCTGCCTCGACCTCGGCGTGGTGGTGCGGACCGGCGCCACGGTCACCCGGATCGACGCGGCCGGCGGCCGGGTGCACGGGGTACGCCTCGCCGGGGTCGCCGCCCCGGTGCCCGCCGACGTGGTGGTGGCCAACGTGGATGCGCTCACCCTCTACCGGGACCTGCTGCCCGCCCCGCGCCGGCTGGCCGGGCTCACCGACCGCAGCCTGGCCGGCTTCGTGCTGCTGCTCGGCGTACGCGGCGACTCCGGGCTGGCACACCACACCGTCTTCTTCCCCGACGATCACGACGCCGAGTTCGACGCGGTCTTCGGCGACCCGGGGCGGGGGCGCCGGGCCCGGCCGGCCCTCGGCCCGACGGTCTTCGTCACCGTGGCCGCCGACCCGGCGGTCCGCCCGGACGGGCACGAGGCGTGGTTCGTACTGGTCAACGCCGCCCGCCACGGCACCGCAGCCGGGGCGGTCGACTGGCGCCGGCCGGGGCTGGCCGAGGCGTACGCCGACCGGGTCCTCGAGGTGCTCGCCGAGCGTGGCGTGGACGTCCGGGACCGGCTGGTGTTCCGCGAGACCCGTACGCCGGCCGACCTGGACGCGGCGACCGGCGCGCCCGGCGGGGCGATCTACGGCACGGCGGGCGGCCTGCTCCGCCCGGCCAACAGGGGCCCGGCGGCCGGGCTGTGGCTGGTCGGCGGTTCCAGCCACCCCGGCGGCGGCCTGCCCATGGTCGCCCTCTCCGCGGAGATCGTCGCCGCCGAGATCGGCCCGGCCTGGTGAAGGGAAGGGCACCCTCTTAACGCCAACGGTAGAGAAGGGTTCCCTTCTCACCCGCACCGTTGGTGTTGAGCGGTCAGCCGGCCTTGATCAGGGTGCGGCGGACGGTGGAGAGGAGCTGCCCGAGGCCGAAGCCGGCCAGCACCACCCAGACTGTGGCGGCCATGGTGATGGTGCCGGCGGTCACGTCGGTGTCGATCAGACCGGTGAGCCCGGCGACCAGCAACCCGACCAGGGCCACGCAGACCCGGGTGGGGCGTTCCCCCACGGTCACCGTGCCGATCTCGCGCATGCCGGCGGCGATCGCCCGGGCCCGGACGTACTCGTGCAGCCAGGACAGGCCGCCTGCCGCGACGACCACCGCGCCCGGCGCGCCGAGCAGCCAGAACGCGACCAGCCAGGCGACCTCGCCGAGCCGGTCGGCGATCGAGTCGTAGACGTAGCCGAGCCGGGTGGTGCGGTTGGTGACCACCGCCACCGCACCGTCGACGCTGTCCGCCACCGCGGCCAGCAGCACGAACAGCGCACCGAGAAACGGCCCGTCGGTCGGCCGCCGGACCAGCAGGGGTACGCAGACGCAGAGCAGCACCCCGAACACGGTCACCGGGGTCGGGCCGACCCGGATCCGACCCAGGATGTATCCCACATGGTAGGAAAAGCGCAGCCAGGCGCGGACCACCGGCGCGGCGGCCCGGGGATCGAACCCGCCGTGCAGCCGCGCCCAGGCGGTCGCGTACTGGTCCCAGTTCAGCTGTGTGCCCACCACGGAATCAACCGTAGAAGGGCGACCCGGGTGTCGTGGGCCAGCCGGTCACACCCGCGCGTATGCCCGCAGGTGCTGCCAGACCTCCCGGGTGGCGGTGGACCGGTTGAGGGTGATGAAGTGAATCCCGGGCACCCCCTCGTCCAGCAGTCGCGCGCACATCTCGCCGGCCTGCTCGATGCCGAGCCGGCGGACCGCCTCGGGGTCGTCGGCGACCTCCTCGAACCGCGCGGCCAGGGCCGGCGGGAAGGGTGCCCCGGAAAGCTGCACGGACCGCTCGATGGTGCTCATCTGGGTCACCGGCATCACGCCGGCCAGGATCGGGGTGTCGCAGCCGGCGTCCGCCACCCGGTCCCGTAGCCGCAGGTAGTCCTCGGCGTCGAAGAACATCTG
This sequence comes from Micromonospora sp. NPDC093277, assembly GCF_044765245.1. Lineage (NCBI taxonomy): Bacteria > Bacillati > Actinomycetota > Actinomycetes > Micromonosporales > Micromonosporaceae > Micromonospora > Micromonospora sp. NPDC093277. The sequence continues at coordinate 261,875 of NZ_JBIWJO010000003.1, read as the reverse complement.
GGTGACGGCGAACGCGGCGCCCGCCCGGCACTTGCGGACGAAGTGCTTCGTGTCGCTGGCCACGTCGGACGAGCGCGGGTGCTTGTAGGGGAAGGCGGCCACCCCGACGCTGAAGTCGCCGGCGTCGCGGACCAGCCGGACCAGTTCCTCGGCGTACCGCACGCCCTCCGGGTGCGGGACCCACTCGCCACCCGGGTTGCCCGGCGGGTCACCCCGCACGGCCAGCACGTTGCGGACGCCGACGGAGGCCAGCCGGCCGATGACGTTACGCAGCTCGGCGACCGAGTGGTTGACCGCGGTCAGGTGCGCCATCGGCAGCAGGGTGGTCTCGGTGGCGATCCGCTCGGTCACCGCGACCGTGGTGTCGCGGGTCGAACCGCCCGCGCCGTAGGTGATCGAGACGAACGAGGGGCGCAGCGACTCCAGCTCGCGGATGGCCTGCCAGAGCAGGCGCTCACCATGCGGCGTCTTGGGCGGGAAGAACTCGAACGAGAAAGTCGGCCGGCCGTCACGAATCAGCTCCCCGATGGCCGGCTGTGGGTTGGGGAGTACCGAGGGAAGACCGAGCGCCACGGATCGACTCTAACCGGTACGCCACGCCGTTCCTATGATCTTCCCAGCCTCCGAGCACGGGCGCGAGGCGCGTCGTGCTGCGCGCTGGGACGACCTGCTGGGTGGAGCCTGGGCACCGTGGCCGCGATCAGCCGGCGATCGCGGGCCGGCCACTGATGCCGCGCGCCGACCTGGCCGGGCACGGCACCCGCCGGCTGCGCCGCGCGGCCCGGAAGTGTGCCGTCGCCGGGCCGGCCTGCTCGCCACCGCCCGCCCGTACCTGCCACGCCCGCCGGAGGGCGGGCCGGGTCCGGCGCGGTGCGGTCGGGGCGGCCCCGAGCCACGCCCCGCCCCGAACGGCGACATGCCGGGAAGACGCGCCCGACGGGGACCGGCTAGCGTCGTGGCGTGACCGACGCTGCTCCCGTATCCCCCGTCGACCGCGCCGGCCTGCGTCAGCGGATCGACAAGGCCCTCACCGAGTTCCTCGCCGGCCAGCGCGGCTGGCTGACCGCCGTCGACGACGGCCTCGTACCGGTCGCCGACGCGATCGAGGCGTTCGTGCTGAGGGGCGGGAAACGGCTACGGCCCGCGTTCGCCTACTGGGGCTACCGGGGCGCCTGCGGGGTCGACTCCGACCAGGTGGTCGCGGCTCTCGCCGCGCTGGAGTTCGTGCAGGCCAGCGCCCTGATCCACGACGACCTGATGGACCGCTCGGACACCCGGCGCGGCGAGCCTTCGGTGCACCGGCGTTTCGCGGCCCGGCACCGCACGGCCGGCTGGGGCGGTGACCCGGACGGCTTCGGCGACGCGGCGGCGATCCTCCTCGGCGACCTCTGCCTGGTCTGGTCGGACGAGCTGCTGCACTCCGCCGGCCTCGACCCGCGTACGGTGGCCCGGGCCCGCCCGGTCTTCGACGAGATGCGCACCGAGGTGACGGTCGGGCAGTACCTCGACGTGCTGACCCAGGTCACCGGGGACACCTCCCCGGAGCGGGCCGGCAAGGTGGCCCGCTACAAGTCCGCGAAGTACACGGTCGAGCGACCGCTGCTGCTGGGTGCCGCGCTGGCCGACGCCCCGGCCGAGGTGCACGCGGCGTACTCGGCGTACGGGCTGCCGCTGGGCGAGGCGTTCCAGCTCCGCGACGACGTGCTGGGCGTCTTCGGCGACCCGGAGCGCACCGGCAAGCCGGCCGGCGACGACCTGCGCGAGGGCAAGCGGACGTACCTGGTGGCGACGGCTCTGGAGGGGGTCGACGAGGCCGGCCGGGAGCTGCTGCTCGGCGGGCTCGGCGACCCGGGGCTGGACGCGGGCGGGGTGACGCGGCTGCGCGAGTTGATCACGGCCAGCGGTGCGCTGGAGCGTACCGAGCGGCGGATCGCGACGTTGACCGAGAGCGCGCTGGCCGCCCTGGCCACGGTCGACCTGGAAACCGAGGCCCGCCAGTCCCTGGTCGACCTGGCCATAGCCGCCACCCGCCGCACCGACTGACCTCCCCCGCCGGCCCGTCCTGACCCGTTGATCATGAAATTATCGCGCCGCTCATCGGCGTGTCACTTCATGGTCAACGGGCAGAGCCAGGTGGCGGGCAGGGGCGGGGTGGGTCAGAAGCCGAGGGCTTGGGCGCGGCGTTTGATCTCGCGGGCCTGGTCGCCGGCGAGTGCGGCGGCGGGAGTGCCGGGGAGGGTGGGATCCTCCTCATAGAGCCAGCGCAGCGCCGCCTCGTCGTCATAACCGGCGTCGGCGAGCAGGTTGAGCACGCCCGGCAGGTGCTTGAGCACGGTGCGGTTGGCCACCATGTCGGCCGGGACACGGCGGACGCCGTCACGGCGTACCGCGATCAACTCCCGGTCCCGGATCATCTGGTGCACCTTGCTGATCGACAGGTCGAGACGCTCGGCCACGTCCGGCAGGGTCAGCCAGCCGGCCGGGTCGGCGGGTCCGGGCTGGTCGGCGCCGGTGGCGGTCGCGTCGGCGGGTACGGAATCGGTCACTCGAACACCCTGCCACGTGCCGGGTCGGCCCGGATACCGGCACCCCCGGCCGGGCACTTTCGGACCTGGCGGCGCCGCCCCGCCGCGCGCGACGAGACCTGCGTCGCACCCCGGCTGTAGCATCCTGTTCAACCCTCACCCCCTGGACACATAGACTGCCTGCCGATGGACACACAGGTCGCCGACACGTTGCTGGGCTCGCTGATAGACGGGCGCTACCGCATTCGCGGTCGCGTGGCCCGTGGCGGCATGGCGACCGTGTACACCGCCACCGACGAGCGCCTGGAGCGCACCGTGGCGGTCAAGATCATTCATCCGACCCAGGCACCCGCGGCCCGCTCCCGGATGGCCGGTTTCGTCGAGCGGTTCACCGACGAGGCGAAGACCATCGCCCGGCTGACCCACCCCAACGTGGTGGCGGTCTACGACCAGGGCACCCACGGCGGGCTCCCCTACCTGGTGATGGAGTACGTCCGGGGCCGCACCCTGCGCGACGTCCTCGCCGAGCGGCGCCGGCTCAACCCGGACGAGGCCCTCGCGATCGCCGAGCAGATGCTCGCCGCGATCGCCGCCGCCCACCGGGCCGGCCTGGTGCACCGCGACGTCAAACCGGAGAACGTGCTGGTCGCCGAGGCACCCACCGGCGGCACCTTCAACCTGGTGGACAGCGTGGTCAAGGTGGCCGACTTCGGGTTGGCCCGCGCGGTCGAGGCGAGCGCCGAGGACGGCAGCCAGCTCATGGCCACCGTGGCGTACGTGGCCCCGGAGCTGGTCACCGAGGGTCACGCCGACCCGCGTACCGACGTCTACTCCGCCGGTATCGTGCTGTTCGAGATGCTCACGGGCCGGGTGCCGTACGACGGCGACCGCCCGGTGGACGTGGCGTGGCAGCACGTCGACCGGGACGTGCCTGCCCCGTCGACCCTGGTCCCGAGCCTGCCGAAGGTTCTCGACGACCTGGTCTGCCGGGCCACCCGACGGGATCCGAGTGCCCGGCCCGCCGACGCCGGTGCGCTGTTGACCGAGGTGCAGGTGGCCCGGGACGACCTGGGCAACCCCAATTCGCACACCGCCGTGCTGCGGAGGGTCACCGACGAGACCGCCCCGGTGGCCCAGCCCACCATGGTGGTGGCGGCGGTCCGCCCCACCGAGCGCCCCTCCTGGGCCCGGCTGCCCGAGGGCGGCGGGCAACGCCCGCACCACCGCCGGGCCGCCCCCGCCGACGGTCGGCGCGCCGGGCTGGCCGAGCTGCGTACCCGGCTGATGGGTTCCCCGCGCGGCCGAATGGCGGTGGCCGCGGCGGTCGTGGTGCTCGGCCTGGTCGCCGCGGTCGGCGGCTGGTGGTTCGGGGTGGGGCGCTACACGGTCACCCCGCAGCTGGTGAACCTGACCAAGGCCGACGCGGAGGGGCAGGCCACCCGGGGCGGCTTCACCCTGAAGTACACCGATCCCCGCTACGACGAGAAGGTGCCGAAGGACAGCGTGCTGGGGCAGAACCCGGCGGGCACGGCCCGGATCGTCAAGGGCGGCACCATCACCCTGACCCTGTCACTCGGCCTGGAGCAGCTTCCGGTGCCGGACGTGGTGGGCAAGGAGTTCGACGTGGCGCAGGCCGAGCTGACCGACGCCAAGCTGGTGGTGGCCAAGGGCCCGGCCAAGTACGACGACGAGCTGCCCGCCGGGGTGGTGGTGGCCACCAACCCGAAGGTGGGCACGGTGGTCAAGCCGGGCACGAAGGTGACCGTGACCCTGAGCAAGGGTCGCGCCCCGATCTCCGTGCCGAACCTGGTCGGCAAGAACCTCAACGAGGCCCGGACCATCCTCGGCCAGCTCGGACTGACCCCGGTGGAGTCGTACAAGGACTCGGACAAGCCGAGGGACGAGATCCTCGGCCAGAGCCCGGCCGACGGTACCGGCGTGGAGAAGGGCGCCCAGGTCAAGCTGGAGATCAGCAAGGGGCCGCCGCAGGTGGCGGTCCCCCGGGTCATCGACATGCCCTGCCAGCAGGCCAAGGAGGTGCTGGAGAGTCAGGGCTTCCCGGCCAACATCCAGTTCAACCCCAACGGCGTGGCCCGCTTCCAGAACCCGGGCGAGAACACCCCGGTGCCGCCAGGCACCCCCGTCACCGTGACGTGCCTGTGAGCGCGAGGAGCGAGCCGGACCTGCGAGCCCCGCAGTCGCGAACGAAAGACGTGCCCGTGAGCGCGAGGAGCGAGCCGGGCCTGCGAGCCCCGCAGTCGCGAACGAAAGACGTGCCCGTGAGCGCGAGGAGCGAGCCGGACCTGCGGCGGCGGGTCGGCTCGCACACCCCCGCCTCAGGCGGCCTGGCGAAGGCGGCGCTGCCGTACGTCGACGCCGCGGCTTCCGAGGTGGTGCAGGTCTACGTCTCGAACTCCCGGGGCTGGGCCCTGCCGGCGGGCGACCCCGCCCAGGACGCGCTGTTCCGGAGCGGCTGCGCCGAGCGCGGGGTGCCGGTGTTCATCCACGCCTCGCTGCTGGTGAACCTCGGCTCCCCGACGCCGGCCACCGTCGAGCGGTCGGCGCAGACCCTGGCGCACGCGCTGCGGCGGGGCCGGGCGATCGGCGCCGAGGCGGTGGTGTTCCACGCTGGCAGCGCGGTGGACGCGGGGCACGCCGAGACCGCGATGCGGCAGGTACGCGAGGCCCTGCTGCCGCTGCTGGACGAGGCGGCGGCCGTCGAGGGGCCGATGCTGCTGGTCGAGCCGAGCGCCGGGGGCGGCCGGTCGCTGGCCTCCCGGGTGGAGCACCTGGGCCCGTACCTGGACGCGGCGGACCGCCACCCGATGCTGGGTGTCTGCTTCGACACCTGCCACGCCTGGGCCGCCGGGCACGACCTGGCCGTCGAGGGCGGGATGACCGCCACGCTGGACGCCCTGGTCGCCGCCGTGGGAGCGGACCGGTTGAAGCTGGTGCACGCGAACGACTCGAAGGACCTGTGCGGCTCCACCCGGGACCGGCACGAGAACATCGGCCGGGGCACCATCGGGGAGGCGCCGTTCGCCGAGCTGATGCGCCATCCGGCCACCGCCGGCATACCGGTCCTGGTGGAGACCCCGGCGGAGGCCCACGCCGCCGACATCGCCACCCTCAAACGCCTCCACCCCTAACCACCACCCCCGCGCCCGTCCCCCCGGCGACACGGCATTGATCAAGGAGTTCGCGCCAGCCGGAACGTGCAGTCCGACGCGTACTCCTTGATCGACAAGGATGGGTCAGGCGCGGAGGATTCCGGTGAGGGTCTCGGTGGCGCGGTCGATGGCGGCGTCCGACACGTCCAGATGGGTGACCAGGCGGGCGGTGCGGGGGCCGAGCACGGAGATCAGGACGCCCGCCGCCCGGGCGGCGGCCGCGAGGGCCTTCGCGTCGAGCGGGTGCTTGGTCAGGTCGAGCGGGACGACGTTGGTCCGCACCGGCGTGGCGAGCACCCCGTACGGGGCGACGGCCTCGGCCAGCCGGGCCGCCTTGGCGTGGTCCTCGGCGAGCCGCTCGACGTGGTAGGCGAGGGCGTACCGGCCGGCGGCGGCGAGGATGCCGACCTGCCGCATGCCGCCGCCCATCCGCTTACGGATCCACCGGGCCCGGTCGATCTTCTCGGCGCTGCCCAGGACCAGCGAGCCGACCGGCGCGCCGAGGCCCTTGGAGAGGCAGACGGACATGGTGTCGAAAAGCGCCCCGTAGTCCGCCAGCGGCACCTCGTCGGCGACGTGTGCGTGCCAGATCCGGGCGCCGTCGCAGTGCAGGGCGAGCCCGTTCTCGTCGGCGACCCGGCGCAGCGCGCGCAGGGTGGCGAGGGGGATCACCCCGCCACCGCCCCGGTTGTGGGTCTGCTCGACGGCGATCGCCCGGGTCGGCACCGCGAAGTAGCCGTCGGGCCGGACCATCCCGGCCACCACGTCCGGGTCGATCTCCGCGCCGACCGCCGGCCAGGTCCGGGACGAGATTCCACCGTACGCGGCCGCCGCGCCGATCTCGTACGTGACGACGTGCGCGTCGGCGTCGCAGAGCAGTTCCTCGGCCGGCGGTACGACGAGCTGGAGGGCGATCTGGTTGGCCATCGAGCCGCTCGGGGCGAACAGCGCGGCCTCGTGCCCGAAGCGGGCGGCGACCTCGGCCTCCAGCGCGGCGACGGTGGGGTCCTCGCCGTACACGTCGTCGCCGACCTCGGCGGTCGCCATCGCCTCCCGCATCCCGGCCGTCGGCCGGGTCACGGTGTCGGAGCGCAGATCAACAAAATCAGCCACTGTCGTCCTTTCGGCTGCCGGCTGCGGGGCTCGCAAGCTCACTCCTCGCGTCAGCCACGAAGCATCTCCGCGACGAGGAAGGCCAGCTCCAGCGACTGCTGGGTGTTCAGTCGCGGGTCACAGGCGGTCTCGTACCGGTCGGGCAGGTCAAGGTCCTCGATGCCCTGGGCGCCGCCGAGACACTCGGTGACGTCCTCGCCGGTCAGCTCGACGTGCAGGCCGCCCGGGTGGGTCTCCAGGCCGCGGTGCACCTCGAAGTAGCCGAGCACCTCGTCGACGATCCGGTCGAAGTGTCGGGTCTTGTAGCCGTTCGAGGACTCGTGGGTGTTGCCGTGCATCGGGTCGCACTGCCAGACCACCTTGGCGCCGGCCGCGGTGACCTTGGCCACGATCGGCGGCAGGGCGTCCCGGACCCGGTGGTTGCCCATCCGGCTGATCAGGGTGAGCCGACCGGGGATGTTGTCCGGGTTGAGCTTCTCGCAGAGCTCGATGGCCTCGTCGGGGGTGGTGGTCGGGCCGAGCTTCACCCCGATCGGGTTGGCGATCCGGGAGATGAAGTCGATGTGCGCCCCGTCGATCTGCCGGGTCCGCTCGCCGATCCAGAGGAAGTGCCCGGAGAGGCCGTACGCGCGGTTGTCGGAGATCCGGGTGAGGGCCCGGTCGTACTCCAGCGCCAGGGCCTCGTGGGAGCAGTAGAGGGTGACGGTGCGCAGCGCCTCGTCCTGGGTCATCCCGCAGGCGCGGATGAAGGCGATGGCCCGGTCGATCTCCCGGGCGATCGCCTCGTAGCGCTCGCCGGCCGGCGACTGCTTGACGAAGTCCTTGTTCCAGTCGTGCACCGCGTGCAGGTCGGCCAGCCCGCCGGCGAGGTACGCCCGGAGCATGTTCATCGCGGCGGCCGAGTTGGCGTACGCCCGGATCATGCGCTGCGGGTCGGCGACCCGGGCGGCGGGCGTGGCCTCCAGCGAGTTGATCATGTCGCCGCGGTAGGCCGGCAGGCCGCGCGCGTCGGTCGGCAGCGACCGGGGCTTGGTGTACTGGCCGGCGACCCGGGCGACCTTGACCACCGGCAGCGACGCGCCGTAGGTCAGCACGATCGCCATCTGGAGCAGGGTGCGGGCGTTGGCCAGCAGGTGGCTCTCGGTGTTGTCCGCGAAGGTCTCCGCGCAGTCACCGCCCTGGAGCAGGAACGCCCTGCCCTCGCAGACCAGCGCGAGCCGCTGCCGGAGTTGGTCGACCTCGTAGGGCGCGACGACGGACGGCACCGTGTCGAGCACCTTGCAGACCTCGGCGACCTGGGCCGGGTCCTGCCAGGGCGGCATCTGCACGCGGGGAAGCTCCCGCCAACGGTCCAGGCCGAGGGCCGCGTCCTCGGCGGAGTCGGCGGTTGGACGACTGGTCCGCAGTTGTTGGCTGCCCACCGCGGGGTGACTCAGCTGATGCCACTCATGGCGCATGAGAGAAGCGTACGGCGGCCACGGTGGCGGCCGGTCGCCGAGGGGGATGGTTCCGGTGGTTGGGAGATCACCGACACACTCCCGGGCCGGGCGCGGATCAGCCCGGTGCCGGTTCAGGGGGTGGTGGAGGGATCCGGGGTGTTACCACCCGGCGCCTCGGCCGAGATGCACCAGTCGGCGCCGCTGCGGGTGACCGTGAACAGCAGCGGCCGGGTGCCCTTGCGGGATCCGGCGGCGACGGTGACGCTGGTGCTGACCTCCTGGCCGTTCGGGCCGGACCGGACGTCGGTGATGGTGGCCTGCGGCACGGTGAAGTGGTCGGCGAAGTCGCCGTTGGGACCGGTGGCTGCGGCGTCGAAGGCGGCCTGCGCGGGCGCGCAGAGCTGGCTGCGGCCGGCGTCCGGGTCCTTGGCGGCCATCGCGTCGAGGTACGCCTGCACCCGCTCGCGGCTCTTGGCCGCCGCCTCCTCGGCCGGCGCCCGCTTCGCGTCGCTGGGCGCGGCGCCCCCGGCGGTGTCGTCACCGCCGCCGAGGCCACAGCCGGTCAGTGCGGCCGGCAGGAGCGCGAGCAGGGCGGCACCGGCCACCGCTCTCGGGTGCGTCAGGCCCATCGGTCTCTCCCATCGGCGCGAGCTTCGAGACATGCCGAGCGGCGAGTCTGTCACATCGACATTCCGCATGTTGCACCCGTCGTCGTCGCAGCGCACCGCCGGCCCGGCGGGACACGAGACTACGGCGTCCCCCATCCTCGCCTCCGTCCGACGGCAGGGCCAGAACGGCACACGGCGTACTACCGGTCCGGGCGGGCTGGTTAGATCCGGGGCGCGTCGCGGCGCCGGGCCGCGCGCTCGGGAGGTGACGATCATCCTCACCGTGGCGTCGATCGACACCGCGTGGCTGCCGCCGGCGCAGCGGTTCGACTTCTTTCAGGACCTGGTTGCCCGGGAGTCGGTGGCGGCCCGGCTCACCAGCGCGCACACCGACGACTTCCTCGCCTCGGCCCAGTCGGTCGATCTCGGCGCGGTGCGGCTCGGGCTGTGGCGCTACCCGCCGCTGGAGCTGGCCCGTACGACCCGGATGATCCGCAGCTCGGACCCGGAGCTCTACCATCTCGCCCTGCCCATCTCCGGGCGCGGTGCGATGTTCCAGCAACGTCGGGCGGGGCCACTCGACCCGTCCGGCTTCGGCCTCGTCGACACCGTCCGCCCGCACGGGTCCTGGCAGCGGCCGGACCCGCCGGCGGCCGCACCCCTGGAGACGTTGACCGTCCTGCTGCCGCACGGTGCCCTCCCGCTGCCCGCGCGCCGGGTGGAGGCGCTGCTCGCCGCTCCCATTCCGGCCGACCGCGGGATGGGCGCGCTGCTCGCCGCCTACCTGCGGGGAATCGTCTCGCGCCCCGAGCAGTACGCGGCGGACGACGCACCCCAGCTGGGCCGCATCGCCCTGGACCTGATCGCCGGCACCCTGGCCCGGCGGCTCGACGTCGAGCGGGAGCTGCCGGTCGAGGTCCAGGACACCGGCCTGCGGGCCCGGGTAGAGGCGTTCGTCCGGCGGCACCTGACCGACCCGGACCTCACTCCGGCGGCCGTGGCGGAGGCGCACCACATGTCGCTGCGGTCGCTGCACCGGCTCTTCGCCGACACCGGCACGACCATCGGGGCCATGATCCGCGCCGAGCGGTTGGCCGGCTGTTTCCGGGACCTGGCCGACCCGCGGCTGCGCCACCAGGCCGTCCACCAGGTGGCCGCCCGTTGGGGCTTCCGGGACCGGGCGCACTTCAGTCGCGCGTTCCGGTCCGCGTACGGGATCTCGCCCCGGGAGCACCGCGAGCGCGGTCCGCGGGCCTGAGCGCCGAGCGGGGAGGGGCCGGTGTGGCCCCTCCCCGCCCGGTGGGGTGGTGCGTCGGCGCTCGGCTCAGCCGAGACCGCCCTTGATGGCGCCGATCAACTCCCCGTTGCTGGTGTCACCGGAGAGTTCCCAGAAGAACGCGCCACCGAGGCCCTGGTTCTTCGCGTACGTCATCTTTCCCCCGATGGTGGACGGGGTGTCGTAGCTCCACCAGTTGCTGCCGCACTTGGCGTACGCCGTGCCGGCCACGGTGCCGGTGGCCGGGCAGGTGTTCTTGAGCACCTTGTAGTCCTCGATGCCCTGTTCGTACGTGCCGGGTGCCGGTCCGGTGGCGGTGCCGCCCGGGGCGGTCTGGGTGACCCCGGTCCAGCCGCGGCCGTAGAAGCCGATGCCGAGCAGCAGCTTGTCCGACGGGACACCCTTGGACTTGAGCTTCTGGATCGCCGCGTCCGCCCAGAAGCCCTGCTGCGGGATGCCGGTGTACGAGGTGAGCGGCGAGTGCGGGGCGGTGGGCCCCTGGGGGTTGAAGGCGCCGAAGTAGTCGTAGGTCATCGGCATCAGCCAGTTGAGCTGCGGCGCGGCACCCGCGTAGTCGGCCGCGTCGATCTTGCCGCCGGTGCTGCCGTCCGCGGTGATCGCCGCGGTGACCAGGAAGCTGGAGCCGAACTTGCCGCGCAGGGCGTTGACCACGTTCTTGAAGGCGTTCGGGCCGCTGCTGTCGCACTGCAGGCCGCAGGCGTTCGGGTACTCCCAGTCGATGTCGATGCCGTCGAAGACGTCCGCCCAGCGCGGGTCCTTGACCAGGGCGTAGCAGGAGTCGGCGAACGCCGCCGGGTTCTGCGCCGCCTGGGTGAAGCCGGCCGACCAGGTCCAACCGCCGAAGGACCAGAGCACCTTGAGGTTGGGGTACATCTTCTTCAGCTTGCGGAGCTGGTTGAAGCTGCCGCGCAGCGGCTGGTCCCAGGTGTCGGCCACGCCGTCGACGCTGTCCGCCGCGGTGTACGCCTTGTCGTAGTCGGCGTAGCTGTCGCCGATGCTGCACCGGCCACCGCTGGTGTTGCCGAAGGCGTACAGGATGTGGGTGAGCTTGGCCGCGGACCCGCTCGTGTGGATGTTCTTGACGTGGTAGTTGCGGGCGTAGACGCCCCACTCGGCGAAGTAGCCGACCACCTTCTTGCCCCCGCTCGGCGGCGGGGTCGTGGGCGGCGGGGTGGTCGGGGGCGGCGTGGTCGGCGGAGCCGTGGTGGGCGGGGCCGTGGTGGGTGGGGCCGTCGTCGGCGGGGCCGTGGTGGGCGGCGGGGTGCCGCCGCCGGAGCAGGACGCGCCGTTGACCGTGCAGTTCAGCGGCCCCTTGTACGCCCCGGTGCCGTTGTAGCCCCAGCTGAAGCTGGCGCCGGGTGCGAGCGGGCCGGCCCAGCTCTTCTTCACCGCGACGTAGTGGTTGCCGCTGCTGGTGACGTCGGCGTCCCAGAAGGTGCTGATGGTCGTGCCCGCGGGAAGGTCGAACTCGATGCGCCAGGTGTCCACGCTGGCGCCGGTGCCGTTGGTGACGGTCACCTTCGTCTCGTGACCGGTCCCCCAGTCCTGCACCTTGGCGAAGGTGGCGGTCACGCTGCCCGCGGCGGACGCGGTCGCCATCGGTACCGCCGCGATCGCCAGCGCGAAGACGGCACCGGTGGCCCAGAGGGCCTGGCGGAGCGATCTCTTCATACGGCGCCTCCCTGAACAGTTAGGAAACTTTCCTAATTGATGCTGAGACGCTACTCACGCCGTCATCACTTCGTCAAGATGTAGATGCATCGATTTGCTGGCGGCCGGCACCGGCGGGCCGGTCAGGGCGCGTAGCCTCGCCCCATGAGCGTTTTCGACGTACGGATCGATGCCCTCTCCGGCGGCCCGGCCGACCTCGGGCGGTACCGCGGCCGCGCCCTGCTGGTGGTCAACGTGGCCTCCCGATGCGGCCTGACCCCCCAGTACGCCGGCCTCCAGGCCCTCGCCGACTCCTACGCCGACCGGGGCCTGACCGTGCTCGGGGTGCCGTGCAACCAGTTCGCCGGCCAGGAGCCCGGCTCGGCCGCCGAGATCGAGGAGTTCTGCCAGGTCAACTACGGCGTGACCTTCCCGCTGACGGAGAAGGTCGACGTCAACGGGCCGGACCGGCACCCGCTCTACGCCGAGCTGGTGTCCACCCCGGACGCCGAGGGACACGCCGGCGACGTGCGGTGGAACTTCGAGAAGTTCCTGGTCGCCCCGGACGGCACACCGGCCGCCCGATTCGCCCCGCAGACAACCCCCGACTCCCCCGACCTCCACACCGCGATCGAGAAGGTGCTGCCCGCCTGACCGCTCAAGATCCGCCCTGATTCCCGGAAAGGGTGGCCATTCACCATGAAATGGCCACCCTTTCCGGGAAAGTGCGGGCAACTCGCCCGGCGGCGCGGTGCGGTCAGTGGCAGCGGTGGCCGTTCAGGGTGAAGGACGGCGGCGTTGGGTTGGACCCGGACCAGGCGCCGTTGAATCCGATGACGGTCGAGGCGTCGGGCTCGAGCTTCGCGTTCCAGCTCAGGCTCTCCGCGGTCACCGACGCGCCGGCCTGCCGCCACTGCGCCGACCAGCCCTGGGTGACCTGCTGGCCGGCGGCCGGGAAGTCGAAGCCCAGCTTCCAGCCGTCGATCGCCTTGGTGCCGGTGTTGGCGATGGTGACCTGCGTGGTGAACCCGCCCGGCCAACTGCCGTGCACCGTGTAGCTGACCTGGCAGTCGCCCATCGCGGGGCCGGGCGGCAGCACCAGGTGGGTGATCGAGTTGGCCGGGAAGGTGGCGGTGAAGCCGCCCGACGTGACGGCCTGATCGGCCTCCCGGACGATGCCGGCGGGGTTCGCCCCGCCGTAGCGGTAGACCTCGGCGGTGGTGGCGAACCCGCCGGCCAGGGACACCGCGCTGGTCAGGTCGTCGCCGGACTTGTTCACCACGACCAGGGTGAGCGCCTTGTCGCCGGCCCGCTCGGCCGCGTACACCGCCAGCTTGTCCTGGTCGGCGCTGGCGGCCCGGACGGAGGTCTCGCCGAACGCGCCGCCCTTGCCGTCGTAGTTGCGGTAGATCCGGAAGGCGTTGGCCACCGGCTGGTCCGCCCCCGGGGCGGTCCACAGGTTGGCCAGGTCGAGCCCCTCGCGGCCGAAGATGCCCAGCACGTCCGCCTCGGCCAGCGCCCCGTTCATCGACCCGTACGCGCCCCAGTTGTATTCGGTGATCGCGAGCTTGGTGCCCGGGTAGTGCTGGTCGACCATGTCCCGCAGCCGCGGGATGAACCGCACCGGCTGGTTGATCCAGGACTCGTCCACATAGGTCGGGTCCCAGAGCTGCCGGGTGGAACGCAGCCGCAGGGCCTGGGTGGCCGCGTCGCCGGAAGCGTCACTGAACACCCCGGACTGCTGGGGGTAGATGTGGATGTCGAAGTAGTCGAGGATCCGGGTGCCGTGCTGCTCCTCGTACTCGCGCATCCGGTCCAGGTACCAGGGGCCGAGGTCCTGCCCACCGTGCGCGGCCTTGTCGGGCGGGTTCCCCCAACATCCGGTACGGCTGCAGACGTCCTGGTCAAGGCCGGAGAAGATGGTCGAGTTGAGCCCCCAGCCGACCGGGCCGAGGGTTTTCGCGTCCGGGTCGGCGACCTTGATCGCGGCGGCGTACTCGTAGGTGCGGTCCCGCAGCTCGTCATAGCCGAGGCCGGTCGGGCGGACGTCGCGGTGGGTGGAGTGCCACAGGTCCGGCTCGTTGTCCAGGTCGTAGAACTGGACCCCGCCGTCGGCGGCCGAGCCGAACCGCCCCTTGAGGTGGTCGATCCAGTCGGTGACGTACTCCGGGCCGACCGCGATGCTGGTGTCCTCCGGATCGTTGCCGGTGATGGGAGTGCCGTCCGGCTTCTTGCCGTTGCCGCAGTCCGGCGCCCAGACGTCGGTCGACTCCTGCGGGCCGTACTTCTCCACGCTGAAGCCGCAGGAGCGGGCCCGTTCCTTGGCGATGAGGGTGGGAGCGCCTCCGCAGCATCCCGCTTCCACATTCATCCGTCAATCCCGGACCAACAGGGCGGGCCGCGCCGATCCGATACGCGGATCGACGCGGCCCGTACCCGCGCGGGCTCAGCCCGCGGTGGAGCGGAAGATCGGGTAGTAGCCGCCAGACTGCCCCGCGGCCGTCGGGTGGTACGAGATGGTCAGGTTGAGGAAGTTCAGCGCGTGCAGCCACTTCTCACCGCCGCTGCACAGCTGGTGACCGACGAAGGCCGACCGGACGTCGGCGAACTTGAACCCGGCCGAGGTGGCGGCCGTCCGGATGGTGTCGTCGAGCAGGTTGATGCCCTCGTTGATCTTCGCGCGGGAGCCCTCGGTGAGGCCGACGCAGATCGGGTTGCCGAGCTGGTAGAAGACCGGGTAGCCGACGACCACCACGCGGGCGTTGGGCGAGCGGCTCTTGATGCCGTTGTAGACGTTGGCGAGCTTGCCCGGCAATTCGGCGCGGACCTTGTTCTCGGCCGTCTGGATCGCGGCGATGCACTGGGCTTCACCGTTGAGCACGCAGGTGGTCATGATGCTGGAGAAGCCGATGTCGTTGCCGCCGATGGTGACGCTGACCAGGGTGGTGGTCGAGGAGAGCGCGGAGAGCTGGTTGTTGATGACGTCGGCCGTGGTCGCGCCGGAGCAGGCCACCGAGCGGTACGACGCCGGCTTGATGTTGGTGTTGTAGAGCGCGGGGTAGGCGTTGTTGCTGCGCATGCAGGAACCGCTCTCCGAGGTGTAGCTGTCGGCGCCGACGCCGGAGGCGTACGAGTCGCCGAGCGCGATGTACCGGTCGGCGGCGGCTGCCTGGGCCGGGGTGGCCAGGGCCAGCATGACCCCGAGCGAGGACGCCAGGGTCAGGGCAAGGGTGGCAAGACGGAATCTCCGCACGTCGCACTCCTGGGGGTGGGAAGTGTTGGTGGGAGATTGATATCAATAGATCAAACCGCCGCGGAAGATCAACGATTCGCAGGGTTTGCCGATAGACCCTTTTGCCTACAAATCATTGCCAGAGCCGCCATGATCACCGAAGGTTTTCGCCAGATGAACGCTACGCCACAATCTGGCTGCCGGCTCGCCGGGTATAACCAACCGCCACAGTAGGGAATGCCGGCGGCCTTCCACGGGTTGGCAACGGACATGACAACTGTGGGATTGATCGGCAGCGGCAACATCGGCGGCACCGTGGCCCGGCTGGCGGTGACCGCCGGCCACGACGTGGTGCTCAGCAACTCACGCGGACCCGAAACCCTCAAGGACCTGGTGGACGAGTTGGGCCCGCGGGCCCGCGCCGCCACCGCGGCCGACGTGGCCGCCGCCGGTGACCTCGTGGTGGTCACCATCCCGCTGCGGGCCTACCGCGAGGTGCCGGCCGGACCGCTCGCCGGCAAGACCGTCATCGACACCAACAACTACTACCCGGAGCGGGACGGGCGGTTCCCGGAGTTGGACGACGAGTCGACCACCACCAGCGAACTGCTCCAGCGGCACCTGCCGCAGTCGCATGTGGTCAAGGGCTTCAACAACATCTACTTCAAGCACCTGCTCGCGCTGGCCCGGCCGGCCGACGCGGGCGACCGCACCGCCCTGCCGATCGCCGGCGACGACGCAGCGGCCAAGGGCTCGGTCACCGCGCTCCTCGACTCGCTCGGCTACGACGCGGTCGATGTCGGCCCGCTCGCCGAGGGGTGGCGGTTCCAGCGTGACACCACCGCGTACGCCACCCTCTACTCGGCCGACCCGGCCGGTGACTGGGAACGGCCGGCCCCCGTCGACGCGGCGAAGCTGCGCGCCGCCCTGGCCGCCGCCCGCCGCTACGCCGACAGCTGACCGCCACGTCGGGGGCGGGGGAGCTTCCCGCCCCCGACGCCGGCCGGGCCGGCGCCAGACCGGACGCCGAGGTGCCCGGGCGCGAACGGAGTCGTCAGCGCAGCGTGTCGGTCGCCCTCAGGTGGTCGAAGATGAGCTGGTCCACCGGGGAGACCCGGTGCCGGTCGGCGTAGCCGAGCCAGGCCACCTTGTCGATCTCGCGCACCGCGCTCCCTCAGTCGGCCTGGGCGGCCAGCTCGCGGGCCCGGTCGCGGGCGGCCTCCAGGGCCGCCAGCAGGGCCGCGCGTACGCCGTGGTTCTCCAGCTCGCGGATGGCGGAGATGGTGGTGCCGGCCGGCGAGGTGACCGCCTCGCGCAGCTTGACCGGGTGCTCGCCGGAGTCGCGCAGCATCACCGCCGACCCGATGGCGGTCTGCACGATCAGCTCGTGCGCCACCTGGCGGGGCAGGCCGAGCAGGATGCCGGCGTCGATCATGGCCTCGACCAGCAGGTAGAAATAGGCGGGCCCGGAGCCCGACAGGGCGGTCACCGCGTCCTGCTGGGACTCGGGGACGCGGACGGTGGAGCCCAGCGGCCGGAACATCTCCTCGGCGAGGGCCAGGTGCGCGCCGGTGGCGTACGCGCCGGCCGAGATCGCGCTCATCGCCTCGTCCACCAGCGCCGGGGTGTTGGTCATCACCCGGACCACCGGGGTGCCCTCGGGGAGCCGCCGGTTGAAGAAGCTGGTGGGCAGGCCGGCACAGAGCGAGATGACCAGCTTGCCGGCGGGCACCTTGGGGCCGATCTCGTCCAGCAGCGCCCCGGCGTCCTGCGGCTTGACCGAGATGGCGAGCACCGCCGCCTCGTCCACCGCGGTGAGGTTGTCCACCACCCGGACGCCGTACCGGACGGCCAGTTCCTCGGCGCGGGCGGGACGCCGGGCGGTGGCGAGCAGCCGTTCCGCCGGCCAGCCGGAGCGGAGCAGCCCGGAGAGCATCAGCTCGCCGATCTTGCCCGCGCCGATCACCGCGACCGTGTGCACCTCGGGTGCCATGACGCCGTACCCCTCTCGATGGCGGCGGGGCGCGGCGGACCCTGGCGGGCCCGCCGCGCCACCGGCCGTCGGTCAGCTGCCGAAGAAGACCTCGGCCTCGGCGTACCGCTCCAGCGGCACGGTCTTCAGCTCCCGGGTCGCGTCGGCCAGCGGGACCCGGACGATGTCGGTGCTCTTCATCGCGACCATCTTGCCCCAGTCGCCCTCGTGCACCGCGTCGATCGCCTGCAGGCCGAGCCGGGTGGCGAGCACCCGGTCGAAGGCGGTCGGGGTGCCGCCGCGCTGGATGTGGCCGAGCACGACAGTACGCGCCTCCTTGCCGGTCTTCGCCTCCAGTTGCTCGGCGAGCCACTGGCCGATGCCGCCGAGGCGGACGTGGCCGAAGGAGTCCAGCTCCTTGTTGTGCAGGACCATCTGGCCCTCCAGCGGGTGCGCGCCCTCGGCGACCACGACGATCGGGGCGTACTGGTGCTGGAAGCGCTTCTCGACGTACCCGGCGACCTGCTCCACGTCGAACTGCCGCTCGGGCAGCAGGATCACGTTGGCGCCACCGGCGAGGCCGGCGTGCAGCGCGATCCAGCCGGCGTGCCGGCCCATCACCTCGACCACGAGGGTGCGGTGGTGGCTCTCGGCGGTCGTGTGCAGCCGGTCGATCGCCTCCATGGCGATGTTGACCGCGGTGTCGAAGCCGAAGGTGTAGTCGGTGGCGCCCAGGTCGTTGTCGATGGTCTTCGGCACACCGACGACCTTGACGTCCAGCTCGTGCAGCTTGGTGGCGACGCCGAGAGTGTCCTCGCCGCCGATGGCGATCAGCGCGTCCACGCCCTGCGCGACAAGGTTCTCCTTGATCCGCTCGACGCCGCGCTCGATCTTGAACGGGTTGGTCCGGGACGAACCGAGGATGGTGCCGCCGCGCGGCAGAATGCCACGGACCTCCGCGATACCCAGCGGCTTGGTCAGGCCCTCCAGCGGACCCTTCCAGCCGTCCCGGAAGCCCACGAACTCGTGGCCATAGGTGGCGACGCCCTTGCGGACGACCGCCCGAATCACCGCGTTGAGACCAGGGCAGTCGCCGCCGCCGGTGAGCACGCCAATACGCATGATCTGCTCATCCTCCTGGAGCATCAGGTCAAGCCCGGATAAGCCCCAGGATATGTGTCAGATCAGACAGTCGGCGCCGTTGCCGGCCCGGGGCGGGCCGTCAGTCCGCACTGTAGCCCGCGTGGGTGTACGGCGACACCGCACCCCGGGGCTACCTGGCGGTAGGCCCGGGGCCGGTCATCGCCCGCCAGCGGGCCAGGTTGTGCCGCGCGTCGACCAGGGCGTCGTGCCGCTCCGCGTCGGCGTCGGGCAGCCTCGGCCGGCCCCGGTCGTCCCAGAGCTGACGCAGCTCCTTGGTGAACCGCGGGATCTCCCGGGGCAGCGCCGGCATCGCCCCCCACAGCTGGGCCAGCACCACATGGTCGTACGCCGCGTACCAGGCCCACAGCTCGAGCTGCTCGCCCGGCCGGTCCCGGATCGGCTCCAGCAGGAACTCGTGGAGATCGTCGCGGATGCGCGCCCGCGACCGCCAGGCCCGGTCGGCCGGCGACGGAAGCTTGTCGAGTACGTTGCGGCGCACCCACGGCACGGCACGGGAGTCGTCGAACTCGGTGGAGACCGCGTAGAACTCGCGGCCGTACTCGTCGACGACGCCGATCGACACCAGGTCGACGATCCGGCCGTCCTCGATGAACTCGCAGTCGTAGAAATAGCGGTAGACCATCCTCGCCATCCTCACGCACCGTCGCCGACGGCCGCTCGCCGGGGCCCCGCCGAGATCGGCTCCGCCGGTCCCGGCGCAGCTGGCGAAGGGTCACGGAAGTGTCTCCGGGGGTGTACAGCACGCGACCAGGGCGTCATGATCTGATGTGTACCGCTACCGGACGCCGGAACCGGTTCAGATGCCTCGCACCGGGGGAGTCAGGTTCACCCCGGAGAGCGAGTTGTGGTCCTTGACCGGGGAGGGGTTGGGCCGTGGAGGGTCGCCTGCCGGAGCCGGGTGACGCGCTCACGGGCGTGGAGATGTTCGCCGGGCTCGAGCCGGAGGTGCGACAGCGGGTCATCGCCGCGGCGGTGCCGCGCACGTACCGCAAGGGTCAGTTGCTCTTCGTGGAGAACGACCCGGGCGAATCCCTCATCGTGCTGCGCCGGGGGGCCGTGGCCGTGTTCCGCACCGCCCCGACCGGCGAACGCGCCGTGCTGACGGTCATCCGGCCGCCGGACGTGCTGGGTGAGGTCTCCCTGCTGGACGCCTCGACCCGGTCCGCCTCGGCCGAGGCCATCGAGGACTGCGCGGCCCTGGCGCTGTCCCGTCCGGCGTTCATGGAGTTGGTGCACTCCAACCCGCGCATTCTCGACGCGGTGATGCGATCGCTCGGCGGGCTGATCCGCCGGCTCACCGAGCAGAACGCCGACCACGTCTTCCTCGACCTGCCCGGTCGGGTGGCCAAGACGCTGGTCCGGCTGGCCGGCGAGAGCCAGGCCCCGATGATCACGATCGAGCTCAACCAGAGCCAGCTCGCCGAGATGGCCGGCGGCTCCCGGCAGAGCGTCAACCAGGCGATCGGCTCGTTCGCCAGCCGGGGGTGGCTGCGTACCGAGGGTCGCCGGATCGTGGTGACCGACGTGGCCGCGCTGCGCCGCCGCGCCGGCATGAACGACCGCTGAGCGTGCGACGCGGCCGTGGCGCCGGGCGCCACGGCCGCGTCGTCGTTCTCATCCGCGCGGTGTCACGGCTTGGTGCTGGTCGGCCCCATCCAGTTCGCGGTGGCACCGGTCGGGCCCATCCAGTTGGCGCTCTCCTGGCCACCGCCGGACCCCTCGCTGACGATGCCCTCGGCCTGGAGCGCGGCGAGGGTGGCGGCGTCCACGTCGACGGAATCCCCCGCCGAGTGCGCGACCCCGTGGGCGTCGGTCCAGTCGCTCTCCAGCTTGACGTACACCATGGCGTGTCTCCCTTGATCACGGTCGTCCGGCCCCTGAATCTAGTCGGTGACCGGCCCAGGCGACCGCCCGGACGAGTGTCCACAAGCCAACAGCCTGGTACCCGACAGCAGCGACGGCGGCCATACTCACGATGGACGCCGCGGGGGGCGGCGCCCGGCCGGGACCGGTCGGAGGATCCACCAGTGGAGGGGTGTCATCTCCGCGCAGTGTGACCGTTGTGGACGTACCGCCGCCGACGGCGACCGCTTCTGCGGTGGCTGCGGCGCGGAGCTGGGGGCGGTCTGCACGCACTGCCTGCGCCCGCTCGCCGCCGACGTGACCTTCTGCACCTCGTGCGGCGTCCCCCGTTCCGGCGCCGAGCCGCCGGCCACCGCACCGCAGGAGGACCGTCGCCGGGTCAGCATCCTCTTCGTCGACCTGATCGACTTCACGCCGTACGTCGAGCGGACCGACCCGGAACAGGTCCGCGGCATGCAGACCGGCTTCTTCTCCGCCGCGAAACGGGTGGTCGGGCAGTACGGCGGGGTGGTCGAGAAGTACATCGGCGATGCCGTGATGGCGCTGTTCGGGGCGCCGGTGGCCACCGAGACCGATGCGCTGCGCTGCGTACGGGCCGGGCTGGAGCTGCAACGGGTGCTGACCCGGTTCGCTCCGACCGGTCCCGAGGAGCTGCGCTTCCGGGTCGGCGTGGCGACCGGCGAGGCGCTGGTGGACGTGGCCGCCGCCCGGCACGGCGGGCAGGCGATCGTCGCCGGCGACGTGGTCAACACCGCCTCCCGGATGCAGTCGGTGGCGCCACCCGGCGGGGTGCTCGTCTGCGGCACCACCCACGCGCTGACCAAGGACGCCATCCGCTACGAGGAGCAGCCGCCGGTCACCCTCCGTGGGCGTTCCACCCCCACCGAGGTCTGGCTGGCCCTGGCCCCGGTACGCCGGCAGCCGACCGACCGGGAGTCGGACACCACCCCGCTGATCGACCGCGAGCACGAGCTGGGCCTGCTGGTCAACGCCCTGCACCGGTCGCTGCGGGACCGGCTGCCGCAGGTCGTGACCGTCTTCGGGCGGGCCGGCATCGGCAAGAGCCGGCTGGTCCGCGAGCTCTACCGGCACGCCTTGCGGCTGGTCGACGAGCCGCTGACCTGGCGTACCGGGCGATGCCCGCCGTTCGGCGAAAACGTCACCTTCGCGGCGCTCGCCGACATCGTGAAGACCGAGGCCGGCATCCTCGACACCGATCCGGCGTCGACCGCGTCACAGCGGCTCGCCGCGGCCGTCAGCGAACTGGTCGGCCCGGCCGAGCGGGACCGGATCGTCGACGCGCTGCGGCCGCTGGTCGGGCTGGCCGGCGCCGCGCTGCCGGCCGAGGAGGCCGAGTCGGCGTGGCGACGCTTCCTGCTGGCCCTCGCCGCCCGGCGCCCCACCGTGCTGGTCTTCGAGGACCTGCACTGGGCCGACGACGCCATGCTGCGCTTCGTCGAGTTGCTCGGCGCGGCGGCCCGGGAGGTGCCGCTGCTGCTGCTCTGCACCGCCCGACCGGAACTGGTCGACCGGGACCCGGCCTGGGCGGGGACCATCACCGGCTCGGTCACCATCACCCTGCCCCCGCTGCGGGACACCGGCATCGCCTCGCTCTACGCGCACATGTTCGGTCAGGCCGCCTTTTCCGCCGACATGCTCACGCCGCTGGTCGAGGTGGCCGGCGGCAACCCGCTCTACGCCCACGAGTACGTCCGGATGCTCATCGAGCAGGGCGCGCTGCGCCAGTCGGGGCGCGGCTGGTCGCTGGAGAAACACCTCGACCTGCCCATGCCGGAGAGCGTGCACGCGGTGATCGCCAACCGGGTCGACCTGCTCGACGCCAAGGACCGGGCCGTGCTGCTGGCCGCCTCAGTGGTGGGCGTGCAGTTCTGGCCGGGCGCGGTCGCCGCCGCGCTGGGCCAGCCGGTCGAATCGGTGGAGCGCGCCCTGCGCCGGCTGGAGCAGCGTGACTTCGTAAACGAGCAGGCGGCGTCGACCATGGCCGGGCAGCCGGAGTTGCGGTTCCGGCACGTCCTGGTCCGGGACGTCTGCTACCAGCGGCTGCCACGCACCGAGCGGGTGGCCCGGCACGAACGCACCGCGGACTGGCTGGACGTGTTGTCGCAGAGCCGCGACACCGACCTGGCCGAGGTGCTCGCGCACCACCGGTGGGCGGCCCACGAGATCGCCCGCACGCTGGGGATGGACACCCACCGCTACGCCGGCCCGGCCCGCGCCGCGCTGCACCGGGCGGCCCGCCGGGCGTACGCCCTGCACGGGCTGGACGCGGCGGCCGCGCACGCCGGCCGGGCGCTGGGCCTGGCCGACGACAGCGACCCGGTGGGCCGGCTGCAACTGGAGCTGCTGAGCACCGAGATCTCGTTCTACCGGGACGGCAACGCGTTCCTCTCCGGCGGCGGACCCGAGCAGCTGCACGCCCTCGCCGACCGGCTGCTCGCGCACGGCGACGCGGCCTGCGCCGCCCGCGCCTGGACCCTGCTCGGTCAGGTGGCCTGGCTGCGCGCCGACCGGGCCACCGCGGTGGCCTGCCTGGACCGGGCGGTCGCGCTGTTCGAACCGCTGCCGGACAGCGCCCAGAAGGCGGACGCGCACGCCGAGCTGGGCCGGCTGCACATGCTCAACTACGAGCGGGACGCGGCGGTCGCCGCTGCGGAGACGGCCGCCGGGATCGGCGAGCGGCTCGGGCTCATCGAGATCAGCGTCAATGCGCGGATCACCGCGGCGACCGCCCGCTACCAGGCCGGCGACCGGTCCGGGCTGGACGAGCTGCACTCGCTGGTCGAGGCCAGCCGGGCCCAGCAGTTGCTGGCGCTGTCCCGGGCCCTGCAGAACCTTGGGTCCGCGCTCAACGAGGAGGGCGACTGGCTGCGCTCCGACGCGCTGATGACCACCGCCCCGGCAGCGAAGGGCAGCGGCCAGACCCTGGCCACCAGCTACTCGGCGGAGGCGATGCAGGCGTACTTCGCCGGGGACTTCGCTCGGTTGATCGCCGCCGCCGACGCGTTCGTGGACACCCCCACCGGCGGCTGGGACATGCAGGTACGCGGGTTGCGCTCGTGTCTGCTGGTGCTGCGCGGCCAGCCGGTGCCCCCGGCGCCCCGGCCGGGCCCCGCCCAGCGGGACGGCGCCGCGCCGGAGCCGCCCCTGCACCGGGACGACGTGGCCGCCGCGCTGGACACTGCCCGGCGCAGCGGCTTCCACCGGCCGCACTGGACCATGCTCGGCATGGCGGCGCTCTGCCGCGCCCTGCAGGGGCGGGCGGACGAGGCGGCGGAGCTGATCGGCGAGCTGGCCGACTCGTGGTCGGCGGTGCCCGCGCTGGCCAGCGGTGAGTGGATCGGCGTGGCGGCGTACGCGGCCGCCCTGTCCGGCCGGGATCCGGCGGTGCGGATACGGGGGATGCTGGACCGGCTCGGGCACCGAACGCCCTGGTCGGAGGCGGCGCTGCGGACGGTGACCGGGGCCCTGGCCGCGGCGGACGGCGACCACCGGCGGGCCGGCGAGCTGCACCTGGCGGGCGCGACGATCTACGGCCGGATCCCGGACGCGACCGACCGGATGCTGGCCCTCGCCCTGGCCACGGCCGAGCTGGACCTGGCCGGGGACCGCGCGGCGGTCGCCCCGCCGCTGGCCGAGGTGCGCGCCTTCGCCCAGCGCAACGAGGCGTCGGGCCTGCTCGCGCTGGCCCGCCGGCCGGTGCCCGACACCGGTCCCGCGGTCGCCTGCTGAACTCCCCCGCCGGGCCCGGAGCCGACGGAGAGCGTCTTCGTCAGCCAGCCCTTGATCCCTTCCCGGTGACCTACGCGGCTTTAGCGATGAATGTGACTTTTCGCGTGACGGCGAACGGCGTGAAGATCGAGTCGGAGAATGAGCAATGATTGCCGGCCAGGATGACCGGGCCGGGACGCGCGCGAACCACACCCGGGGGTGCCGCCGGAGGGCCGGACCGCCGGGGGAGAGCCGACGAACGGGAGCGGCACGCCACAACGCACTCCCGGAACAGGGTGCGGACGTGTCACGATTCAGGGCACGGCGTGCGGGGCGTCGGGACGGACGCACCGACGGGTGCGGCGAGGAGGGTGTCCGGTGTCAGCGGGTGGGCCACGCCGAGGGCGGCGGGACAACGGGCTCGACGCGGCCGAGTACGCGGTCGCGGGCGACGTCGATCCGCGCGTCGGCGAACACCTGCTCGACGTGCTCGCCGCCGGCGGAATCGCGGCGTACCTGCAACCCTCCGCGGACCTGAATCCGGTCACCCGCACCACCACCGTCCCGGCCCGTCCGGTCGACCGGCTCTACGTCGACCGTTCTCACCTGACCACCGCCCGGGACTACCTCACCCAGCTCGCCGACGACGGCGCCCACGAGTCGTCCCGCGACGAGCCGGACGTCGAGGCCGAGTGGGCGAAGATCGTGGCCGGTTTCCACACCGCGCCGGCCGACGGGAGCCACCCGTGGCCGGCCGCCGAGGATGTCGACGAGCCCCTCGACCCGTCCGGCCCGGGTGCGGGCACCGGTGCCCGCACCGAGGAGGCCACCGGCCCCACCGCCACCGATCTGCGCCGCCTGCCCTACGCGGCGGACATCTCCGGGATCTCGGTGAACCGCGGCCGGCCCGACGAGCCGTCACTCCTGGACGGGCTGGACACCTTCGGCGCCGACCTGCCCGACGACGAGGAGCACTACACTCCGCCACCGCCGCCCCCGCTGCCACGTTTCTCGAAGTACGCGGTGATCGGCGTGCTCTGCATCGTGCTCGGCTTCGCGTTCTTCCTCTCCCCCACCCTGCTGCCGGTCACCGACCCGTCGGTGGTCACGCTGCTCGGGTTCACCGGCATCCTGGCCGGTTTCGTGATGCTGATCTGGCGGCTGCGTCCCGGCGACTCCGACGAGGAGGACCCGGACGACGGCGCGGTCGTCTGATCCGTCTCGCCTCACCCCGCCTCCCGGATGCCGGGACGGCCGCCCGCGCGGACCGGTCGCGTAACAGTGGTGTAACTTACTGTCAGTAGGAATATCGCTGTACGTCACTTCCCTCACCGGCTGTCCGGGTTGCCCGTCTCTCCGGCGGTCGGTCCTCGGCTGATCGGAATGCCCGAGATGCGACAGAGCCCCCTCGTGGTGGTGGCCAACCGCCTTCCCGTCGACGACAGTGTGGCGCCGGACGGCGCCTTCGAGTGGCGCCGCAGCCCCGCCGGCCTGGTGAGCGTCCTGCACCCGCTGCTCCGTAACACCCCGGCCGCCTGGGTCGGCTGGGCCGGCGGCACCGGCCCGGCACCGCACCTGCCCGACGTGGACGGCGTCCGGATGCACACCGTCCCGCTCACCGGCGACGACCTCCGCGACCACTACGAGGGCTTCGCCAACGCCACCCTCTGGCCCCTCTACCACGACGCGGTCGAGCAGCCCGAGTACCACCGCCGCTGGTGGGAGGCGTACCAGCGGGTCAACCAGCGGTTCGCGCGGGCCGCCGCCGAGGCCGCCGAGCCCGGTGCCCTGGTCTGGGTGCAGGACTACCACCTCCAGCTGGTGCCGGGGCTGCTCCGGGAACTCCGTCCCGACCTGCGGATCGGCTTCTTCATGCACGTGCCGTTCCCGCCGCCGGAGCTGTTCATGCAGCTGCCCCGCCGGGCCGAACTGCTGCGCGGCATGCTCGGCGCCGACCTGATCGGCTTCCAGCGGGCCCAGGCCGCGCACAACTTCGCCCAGCTGGTGGTGAAGGTGCTCGGACTGCCCGCCACCGACCGGCAGATCAACGTCGACGAGCGGGTGGTCCGGGTCGGCGCGTTCCCCGTCTCCATCGACACCGCCGAGATGGCCGCGCTCGCCGCCCGGCCCGAGGTCGCCGACCGGGCCCGCCGGCTCCGCCAGGACCTCGGCGAACCCGACCGCGTCATCCTCAGCGTCGATCGGATGGACTACACCAAGGGCATCGAGCAGCGGCTCAAGGCGTACCGCGAGCTGCTGGCAAGCGGGGACGTCAAGGTACGGGACACCGTCCTGATCCAGGTCGCGGTGCCGAGCCGGGACCGGGTCGCGCAGTACCAGATCCTCCGGGACCGGGTGGAACACCAGGTCGGCCGGATCAACGGCGAGTTCGGCCGGGTCGGTGAGCCGGCGATCCACTACCTCAGCCAGCAGTTCGACCGGGCCGAGCTGGTCGCCCTCTACCGGACCGCCGACGTGATGGCGGTGACCCCGCTGCGGGACGGGATGAACCTGGTCGCCAAGGAGTACGTCGGCGCCCGGGTGGACGACACCGGGGCGCTGCTGCTCAGCGAGTTCGCCGGCGCAGCCGCCGAGCTGGAGCAGGCGTACCTGGTCAACCCGCACGACCTGGACGGGCTCAAGCAGGGGCTGCTCGCGGCGCTGCGGGCCACGCCCGACGACGTCGCCACGCGGATGCGGGCGATGCGCGCGCACCTGCGCCGCGACGACATCCACGCCTGGGCGCGGTCGTACCTGACCGCGCTGGACGAGACCGGCTCGCTGCTGCGCCAGCTCGGCACGACCGACTGAGCCCGGCGCTCACCCGGCGGCCGAGGTCGGATCCTTCTCCAGCCAGTCGAGGATCGCGTCGATCGGCTCCCGCCAGCGGGCGTCGAGCATCAGGTCGTGCCCCATGCCGGGGAAGAGCAGCGGGGCCGAGGCGTGCCGGCGGGCGGCCCGGGTCAGCGCGGCCGCCGACACCACCCGGTCGTCCGGGCTGCCCAGCACCAGCACCGGCGGGCGGCCCACGGCCGGCTCCGGCTGCCGGCCGGTGACCAGCTGCCACTGCGCCCGCCGGCCCGCGCGGCCCAGCCGCGAGACGTACCCGCGGGCGTCGCCGTCGGGCAGCTCCCGGCTGAACAGCTGCCGGCGGCGCAGCCGCAGCCGACCACCGAAGACCGCCGGCAGGGTGCCGACGGGGTTGCGGCGCAGCGCGGTGGCGAACGTCCCCCAGCCGCCGAGCACCGGCGCCACCAGCACCGCCGCCCGGGCCGGGTAGCGGGCCAGGGCGTGTGCCACCACCCGGGCGCCGGCGCCGTGCCCCACCAGCACCGCCTGCCGCGGCAGGCCCGCCGCCGCCTGGACCACGTCATGGGTGTACGACCGCAGCGTCGCCTCCGGTGCCGGCGCGCTGCCGCCGTGGCCGCGCAGGCTCAGCGCGTACGCGGGGAAGCCCCGGGAGGCGGCGTGCCCCAGCCAGTGCTCGGCGAACGCCCACGCCCCGTGCCCGAACCCGGGTACGAAGAGCAGTGGCGGCTTCGCCTCCTCCAGCTCGGGCACCATGGCCAGCACCTCGCGGTGGGCCGGGCGCTCCGGACGGGCCCACTCCCAGGGCCGGATGATCCGAATCCGTTCGCCGGTCACTTGCCCTCCAGGTCGTGCAGGGCACGCTGGAGCGCGCGCAGGTAGTCGACGTGCCCGACCTCGAACCAGTGCCGGGTGCTGTCCTTGACCTTCCCCGAGTAGCGCTCGCCGAGGCCGGCGGCCACCTTGCGGCCGAACGCGGCGGCCCGCTCCGGCCGGGTGACACGGAGCGCGAGCAGCCGGGCGAAGAGCACGCTCTGCCAGTGCGCGATGGGAAAGACGCCGGAGTCCGGCTGCACCAGGCCAAGCACGGCCAGGGTGGGGTGCCCGGCGGTGAAGGCGTTCAGCCAGAGCCGGGGGCGGCCGGTGCCGTCGGAGTCGCCGAGCACCCCGCCGTCGAGGAACTCGAAGCGTGGCAGGTAGCCGGTGGCGAAGACGACCAGCTCCGGGTCGATCTCCCGCCCGTCGGTCAGCGCCACGGTGCGGTCGTGGAACCGGGCCACGTCCGGCACCGGGGTGATCTGCCCGTGGCCGACGTGATAGACGAGCTGGCTGTTGGCGATCGGGTGGGTCTCGTAGACCCGGTGGTCCGGCTTGGGCAGCCCGAACCGGGTCAGGTCGCCGACGGTCAGCCGCAGCGTCCAGTGGTAGAGCCACTGCCGCACCCGCAGCGGCACCCGCAGCGCGAGCAGGGTGTCGTTGACCTGGTCGGTGGGGCGGCCGAGGACGTACTTCGGGGCGTACCAGTAGCCTCGGCGGGCCGAGTGCCAGCAGCGGGACGCCTGCTGGGCGGCCTCGACCGCGATGTCGCAGCCGGTGTTGCCGGCGCCGACCACCAGCACCCGCTTGCCGCGCAGCTGCGCCGCGTCCTTGTAGGACGAGGCGTGCATGACCTCGCCCCGGAACTCTTCCAGCCCCTCGTACCGGGGCAGCTTCGGCGACCAGTTGTGCCCGTTGGCGATCACCACGGCCGCGTACCGGGAGGTGCGTTCGGGGCCGTAGCCGCCGGTGCTGCGGGTGGTGACGTCCCAGCGGTCCCCGTCGACCGGCTCCACCCGGACCACCTCGGTGCCGAACCAGACGTGCTGGCGCAGGTCGAAGTGGTCGGCGTAGCGCTCGAAGTAGGACAGCAGCTGGGCGTGGTGCGGGTAGTCCGGCCAGTCGTCCGGCATCGGGAAGTCGGGGAACTGGGTGAACGGCCGGGACGAGATGAGGTGGGTGCTGGCGTACACCGGGCTGCGGTCGTGCCGCCAGTTCCACGCGCCGCCGACGCCGGTCTCCCGCTCGTAGCAGTCGACGCCGAAGCCATGCTCGCGGAGGTTCTTCACAGCGGTGAGGCCGCTGGCGCCGGCGCCGATGACGCAGACGGTGTCGCCCCGGTCGGAGACCGGGCGGCCGTCCCGGGTCGGAGCGGCCGTCGGATCCGGGCCGGGGCGGTCGAGGTCGGTGGAGGAGGACACCGGGGAAATCTCCTTTGTGCGGCACGCGTGCCGGGTCGGTGCGAAATCCTGCCGACAATGCCCGCCGTTGTCCAGCCCGCCGGGCCGCGCCGGGCCGGTGGCTCAGCCGGCGGCGGGCAGCAACAGATCGACCAGGATCGGGAAATGGTCACTGGCCCGGCGGGTGCACGGGGTGTCCACCACGTCGTAGTCGACCACGTCGATCCCCGGGTCGGCGAAGACGGCGTCGATGCGGCGACGCGGGTCGGCGGACGAAAAGGTGTGCCGGTCGGCCCGGTCCGCGGCGACCGCGGTGTCGGTCAGGCCCTCCGCCACCGTCCGCCACGCCGGCCCGTCCGGCCCCTCGTTGAGGTCGGCGCCGGCGACCACCGGCAGCGTCGCGGCGGACAGGTCGCGCTTGAACGCGGCCGCCTGGGCCGGCCGCTCGGCCGGGTCGGTGGAAAGGTGGGAACCGGCCAGCAGGAACCGGGCGCCGGCCACCAGACACTCGGCGTACGCGGCGCCGCGCAGGTGCCGCCCGGGCGTCAGCGGATAGCGCCGGCACCGGGTGGCGAGCACCCGCACCCGCAGGCTGACCAGCAGCAGGTTGCCCAGGGCGGGCAGGCCGCCGGCCGCCACCACCAGTCCGAACGAGTCGGCCAGCGAGGCACACTTCTGCCGCCACCGGAGCCGCCGCGGCCCCTCCTGGACGATCACCACGTCCGGCGCGGCCGCCCGGACCACCCCGGCGAGCGCGGCGGGGTCGTCCCGCTGGCTGTGGATGTTGTACGACATCACCCGCAACGGCACGCCGGGCCCGGACACTCAGATCCGCCGGGCCAGGTCGGCGGCTCCGATGACGCCGGCGGCGTTGCCCAGCTCGGCCGGGCGGACCTCGGCGACGGGCAGCCGGCTGCGCTGGGCGAGCGCGTCGGTGTACGAGCGCCGGGTCGGGCCCATCAGCAGGTCGCCGGCCTCCACCACGCCACCGCCGACGACCAGCACCTGCGGGTCGAGGATCTGCGCCATGTCCGCGAGGCTGGTGCCGAGCCAGCGGCCGACCTGGGCGAACGCCTCCGCGGAGACCGGGTCGCCGCTCTGGGCCGCGGCGGTCACCATCGGTCCGGTGATGGCGTCGGCCTCGCCACCGGCCAGCTCCAGCAGGGCGGTGGCCCGGTGCGGCTCCTGGCGGGCGGCGGCGCGCGCGAAGCGGACCAGGGCACTGCCGCTGGCGTACTGCTCGATGCAGCCCAGTCGGCCGCAGCCGCACTGGTGGCCGTCCGGCACGGTGAGCATGTGGCCGAGTTCGGCGGCGATGCCGTTGGACCCGCGGAGCAGTTCGCCGCCGAGCACGATGCCCCCGCCGACGCCGGTGCCGATGGTGAACATGACCATCGAGTCGTCGGCGGTCCGGCCGGCGCCGTAGCGGAACTCCGCCCAGGCGGCCACGTTCGCGTCGTTCTCCACGATCACCGGCAGGCCGGTGGCGGCGCTGACGTAGTCGCGGAGCGGCTCGTCGCGCCAGGCCAGGTTGGGCGCGAAGAGCACGGTGGCGCGGGCGGCGTCGATCCAGCCGGCCGCGCCGATGCCGACCGCCTCGACGGTACGGCCGGTGGCCAGCTCGGTGACCACCTCGATGATGACGTCCCGGGTCTTGGCCACGTCCTCGGCGGGGGTGTCCCGTCGGGCCTGCACGAGAACCTTGCCGGCGTCGTCCACGACACCACCGGCCACCTTCGTGCCACCGACGTCGACTCCGATGGTCAGCGTCACCGCTGCCACTCCCCTCTGCTGTGCTGCCCGGCATCGGCCGAACCGGCCGTGCGCTGCCGGGATGTCCGGTGGTCAGGCCCCGTCGCCTGGTGCGTCCTCGCCCACTTCGCCGGACGCCCGCGAGGCGGGCACCACGGGACGGCCGGCCGACGGCCGGCGCGGCGCCGGCGCGTCCGGCCCGGCGGCGTCGGCGGGCGACACGACGGCACCCGGAGCGGCCGCGCCCTCCTCCCGGGTGGCGGCGGACCACACGTCCTGCTCGGGTGCCGGCTGAGAATCATGCCCGGTACGGGTCGCCTCGCGCCAGACGTGGTCCTGCGTCGGTGTTCCGGCCGCCCCGGTGGCGCCGGTCGGCTCGGTGGCACCGGTGGGCTCGGTGGGCGCGGCGGACTCGGCCGGGGCGAAGGCGCGCAGCAGGCTGGCCACGCCGGCGGCGAGGTCACCGGCGCCGGTGGCGAGCCGCTCGGCGAATTCCGGACTCGGATCCCGCAACGCCGCGATACCCCGACAGACCGGGCATACGCTGCACTCGGGCGATCCGGCGGCGAAACCGGCCCCGCTCACGGCCGCCCCCGGCGTCGCCGAAGCCTGGTCACCGGCACCGGCGTCACCTTGGGTGTGACCGAGCACACCCGCCAGAATCCCACCGAGCGGACCCCAGGGCCCGGCGCCGGGCGCGCCTGCGGCCAGCCGGGCGGAGGCCAGCAGCATGGCGACGAGGCGCTCGGCCTCCTCCCGGGCCGAACCTGGATCAGTGGTGCCCATGAGTCGGCTCCTCTCCCGTGGCGACCGGATCGCCGGTCGGGTCAGTGGGCCGCACCGGGTGCTTCTACCCGGCGCTTGAGCTGCTTCAACGCCGCGTCCATGATCATCTTCTCGGCCTTGCGGCGAAACATGCCGAGCATGGCCACGGAGAGATCCACCTCGAGGGTGTAGGTCACCGTGGTGGTCCCGTCCGGGTTGCCGACCAGGTCGTACGACCCGCGCTGGGACGTCTGCATCTTCGAGGGCGCCACCAGGTGCCACTCGATCCGGGAGAGGTCCTCGGCGTACTCGTAGGCCAGCACGTACTCGTCGGCCATGACGCCGGCGTCGATGGTGAACCGGACCTGGCTGGCGTAGCCGTCCTCGTACTCCTCGACCACCTCCGCCCGCCGGATCGCCTCGGCCCACTCCGGATAGCGGGGGAAGTCGCAGATGACCGCAGCCACCCGGTCCGGTGGCGCGCCGATGACGATCGACTGGGTGGAGGTGTCCGCCATGGGGGGAGGCTACCCGGCGCGGGCCCCGCGCGCGCCGCTCCACCCCGCCAGGCGTCGCGCCGGAGCCGCCGGTGACCCGTCCCACCAGCCGGTCCGGGCGGCCTCCCACCTCAGCCAGCCGGCCGGACAGGTAGGTTTCGACAAGGCCCACGGCCGTCCTGGCCAGTGCGAGCACGAGGGAGTGCAGGTGCGCGAGTTCTCCGTTCCGCCGATCGTCACCGTCGGCGACTCGGCCAACCTGACCGACCCGGTCTGGGAAAACGCCGAGGTCGCCCCCGACACCGTGCAGTTCGTCCGACGCGGCTGCGGCACGGAGCGCGCCGGGACGGAGGTCACCTGCCGGCAGTTCCGGGACGAGGTGGTCGCGGTGGCCCGCGGCCTCGTCGCCGCCGGCATCTCCCCCGGTGACCGGATCGCGCTGATGAGCGGCACCCGCTACGAGTGGACCCTGATCGACTACGCCATCTGGGCCGCCGGCGCGGTGACCGTACCGATCTACGAGACGTCCAGCGCCGAGCAGGCCGCGTGGATCCTCGCCGACTCGGGGGCGGTGGCCACGGTGGTCGAGACCCCGACGCACGCCAGCCTGGTCGACGGGGTACGGGACCGGTTCCCCGAGCTGCGCCAGGTCTGGCAGATCGAGCAGGGCGCGGTGGACGAGCTGACCACGGCCGGCGCGTCGGTCGACCCGGCCGAGATCGAGGTACGCCGCTCGACGGCCAAGGCCGACGACATCGCCACCATCATCTACACCAGCGGCACCACCGGCCGCCCCAAGGGCTGCATGCTGACCCACCGCAACATGTACGCCGACGTCGCCAACGCCGTGCCGGTGCTGCCGAACCTGTTCCGGGAGAGCGCCTCCACCCTGCTGTTCCTGCCGCTCGCCCACGCCTTCGCCCGGCTCATCCAGATCGGCGTGGTGCAGGCCCGGGCCACCATGGCGCACTGCGCGGACACCAAGAACCTGGTCGCCGAGCTGCAGGAGTTCAAGCCGACGTTCGTGCTCTCCGTACCCCGGGTCTTCGAGAAGGTCTACAACGGCGCGCGGCAGCGGGCCGAGGCCGAGGGGAAGGGCCGGATCTTCGACCGGGCCGAGAAGGTCGCCATCGCGTACAGCGAGGCGTTGGAGACCACCGCCGGGCCGGGCCTGGGGCTACGCGCCCAGCACATGCTCTTCGACAAGCTGGTCTACAGCAGGCTGCGGGCGGCGCTGGGCGGCCGGTGCCGGGACGCCATCTCCGGCGGGGCGCCGCTCGGCCCCCGGCTGGGACACTTCTTCCGGGGCGTCGGGGTGAACATCTCCGAGGGCTACGGCCTGACCGAGACCTCCCCCGCCGCCGCCGCGAACCTGCCGAGCGCCACCCGGATGGGCACCGTGGGCCGCCCGCTGCCGGGGGTCACCATCCGGATCGAGGACGACGGCGAGATCCTGATCGCCGGCGAGCTGGTGTTCCGGGGGTACTGGCGCAACGAGACCGCCACCGCGGAGGTGCTCACCTCGGACGGCTGGTTCCGCACCGGCGACCTCGGCCAGCTCGACGAGGACGGCTACCTGTGCATCACCGGCCGCAAGAAGGAGATCATCGTGACCGCGGGCGGCAAGAACATCGCCCCGTCGGTGCTGGAGGACCAGGTCCGGGCCCACCCGCTGGTCAGCCAGTGCCTGGTGGTCGGCGACCGGCAGCCGTTCGTCGCGGCGCTGGTCACCATCGACGAGGAGGCGCTGCCGAGGTGGCTGGCCGCGCACGGCCGCCCGGAGACCACCAGCGTCGCCGAACTGCGCGACGACGAGGCGCTGCGGGCCGAGATCCAGGGCGCGATCGACCAGGCCAACCAGTCGGTCTCCAGGGCCGAGGCGATCAAGGTGTTCCGGATCCTGCCGCGGGACTTCACCGAGGACACCGGCGAGCTGACCCCGTCGCTCAAGGTGAAGCGGCAGGTCGTGCAGAAGTCGTACGCCGCGGAGATCGCGGACATCTACCGACGCTGACTACCATCCGTCACGTGCCCGCCTCGACATCCAGCCAACCGCAGACGCAGCCCCTCGCGGCAGCCGCGCGGGTGGTCCTCCTCGCGCTGGTCGCCGCCCTGACCCTGTTCGCGACCCGCGACGTGTCCCAGCTCTGGTGGATCGCCCTGCTCGGCCTCGCCGGGCTGCCCGCGGTACTGGCCCCGCAGCACCGGCTGCTCGGACCGCTCAGCCACTTCGCCGAGGTGGTGGTGCTCGGCCTGGCCGCCAGCAAGGTCGCCGCCGACACCCACCTGGACGGGGTGACCGGCGGGGTGGGCGCCTCGGCGGTGCTGCCGTATCTCGCCGTGCCGGTCACCGTGACCGCGCTGCGCCGCCGGTTCCGGGAGGGCGCGGCACTGCTCGCCGTCGTCGCGGCCGCCCTGGTGGTCAGCGCGGCCCTCACCGATGTCGGCAACGGGCGGCAACTCGGCCAGCTCGGCTACCTCGCGGTCTGCGCCCAGTGGCTGATCCTGGCCGCCCTCGGCCTCTACACGGCCGGCATGCTCCAGCGGGTGATGCGGGTCCGCGGCGAGGGCAAGCCGCAGCCGTACGCGGAGGCCACCCGGCTGCTGACCCAGCTCCGCACGGTCGCCCGCCAGCTGCCCGGCGCCACGCTCGACCCGGGCGGCATCTCCGAGCACCTGTTGGAGGAGCTGCGGGTGGTGGCGAAGACCGACCGGGCGGCGGTGCTGTCCGCCGGCGGGGCCGGCCGGCTGGTGGTCCTCGCCCAGCTCGGCGCCGACCGGGTGGACTGGGAGACCACGCTCGACGCGGACTCGGCGATCGCCGACGCCTGGGCCAGCCAGCAGCCGCAGACCTCGACCCGCTCGCAGGCCCGCTCGCAGCACTCCGGGGAGGTCTCCGCGCTGATCGTGCCGCTGGTGGCCGGGGTGCGGACGGTCGGTCTGGTGGTCGTCGAGGCGGACACCGCGCACGCGTACCCGCCGCCGGTGGTCTCCCGGGTGACCGCGCTGACCGGCCCGGCGGCGCTGCGGCTGGAGGCCGCGCTGCTCTTCGACGAGGTCCGGTCGCTGGCCACCAACGAGGAGCGGCAGCGACTGGCCCGGGAGATCCACGACGGGGTCGCCCAGGAGCTGGTGATGGTCGGGTACGGCATCGACAACGCCCTGGCCACCGTGCACGACGACGCCGAGGAGACCGCCGAGAGCCTGCGGATGCTGCGCCAGGAGGTCACCCGGGTGATCACCGAGCTGCGGCTGAGCCTGTTCGAGCTGCGCAGCGAGGTGGACCGGCACGGCGGGCTGGCCGCCGCGATCGCCGAGTACGCCCGCACCGTCGGCGCGGCCGGTGGCCTGCGGGTGCACCTGTCGCTGGACGAGTCCACCGCCCGGCTGCCCGCCGCCACCGAGGCGGAGCTGCTGCGCATCGCCCAGGAGGCGGTGAC
This sequence comes from Micromonospora sp. NPDC093277, assembly GCF_044765245.1. Classification (NCBI taxonomy): domain Bacteria; kingdom Bacillati; phylum Actinomycetota; class Actinomycetes; order Micromonosporales; family Micromonosporaceae; genus Micromonospora; species Micromonospora sp. NPDC093277. Next base: position 226,635 of record NZ_JBIWJO010000003.1, on the reverse strand, counting down.
CAACGCGCGCAAGCACGCCGGGGCGGCGAACCTGTGGGTCACCTGCGAGGTGGATCCCCCGTACGCGCAGATCGAAGTGTCGGATGACGGTCACGGCATCGGTGACCAGCGCCCCGACGGGCACTACGGCCTTGCGATCATGGCCGAGAGGGCGGAACGTATCCGGGGCCGGCTGGAGATCAGGCCGCGGCGACCCAGCGGCACCACCGTGGCGGTGGTACTCGGCTCCTCGCCCCGGCGCGATAAGGTGCGCGGCAGCGCCGCAGCAGCAGAAGAGGAGTAACCCGAGGATGACCACTAGCCCGACACCGGCCACCCGGACCAAGGTTCTCCTTGTCGACGACCACGATCTCATCCGCAAGGGACTGCGGCATGCCTTCGAGCGTGACCGGCAGTTCGAGGTGGTGGGTGAGGCCGCCACGGCCGCGGAAGGCGTCCGCCAGGCCGGCGCGCTCCAGCCGGACGTGGTGATCATGGACCTGCGCCTGCCCGACGGCAGTGGCCTGGAGGCCACCCGCGCCCTGCGCAAGTCCAGCGCGTCGGTGGGCATCGTCGTGCTCACCATGTACGCCGGTGACGACCAGCTCTTCGGGGCCCTGGAGGCGGGGGCGAGCGCGTTCGTGCCGAAGACCGCGCCGGCCGACGAGGTGGTGGCCGCCGCCCGGCACGCCGCCTCCTCGCCCAGCGCGTTCACCGCGGCCGACCTGGCCGAGGCGATGAAGCGCCGGCTCGCCCCGTCCGGCCCGCAGCTCTCCCCGCGGGAGGGTCAGGTGCTGCGGCTGCTCGCCGACGGCATGAGCGTCGCCGGCATCGCCAAGCAGCTGTTCGTCAGCGAGTCGACCGCCAAGACGCACATCTCCAAGCTCTACGAGAAGCTGGGCGCCGCCAACCGGGCCCAGGCGTTGATGACGGCGCTGCGGCTGGGTCTGCTGGAGGCCCCGGACGCGCCCAAGTTCTGACGTCGCCCGACAGTTCGCCGGAAAGGCCCACGTCCGCCCCGGACCTGGGCCTTTCTCGGCATTCTGGGGCAATTCGCCACGACGTACGGTGACGGGTCGACCGCGTAGCGACGGCGGTCTTTGCACCGGGAGGACGGGCGGGCAGAATACCCGAATGGCCAGCGTGGGCGACGAACCCGCGCGCTCTTGACACAAAAGGGGCGAACCATGCAGCGGCCGGACTGGGCACCCGACACGATCGACATCGAGCGCCCGAGCGTGGCCCGCATGTACGACTACTACCTCGGCGGCTCGCACAACTTCGCCGCCGATCGGGTCGCCGCCCGGGCCATGGTGGACGCCGTACCGGAGGCCCCGCTGATGGCCCAGGCCAACCGGGCGTTCCTCCGCCGGGCGGTGCAGTTCCTGGCCGAGTCGGGCGTGCGCCAGTTCCTCGACATCGGCTCCGGCATCCCGACCGTGGGCAACGTGCACGAGATCGCCCAGCGGGTCGACCCGGAGTGCCGGGTGGTCTACGTCGACGTCGACCCGGTCGCGGTGGCGCACAGCCGGGAGATCCTGGCCGGCAACGACCGGGCCACGGTGGCCCAGGAGGACCTCCGCCACCCGGCGGCGATCCTCGGCCACCCCGAGGTCACCCGGCTGCTGGACCTCACCCAGCCGGTCGCCGTGATGATCGTGGCGGTGCTGCACTTCATCCCCGACGCGGACCGGCCGGAGGAGATCCTGCGGACGCTGCGGGCGGCGCTCGCCCCCGGCAGCTACCTGGTCATGTCCCAGGCCAGCGACGACGGCCGTACCGGGACGGGCGAGCGGGCCGAGGCCGAGCAGGTCTACCGGCGCACCGACAGCCAGCTCTGGATCCGCAGCCGGGCCGAGCTGACCGCGCTCTTCGACGGCTTCGAGCTGGCCGACCCGGGCGTGGTCTGGGTGCCGGAGTGGCGCCCGGAGTCGCCGGAGCAGGCGGAGAACGCGGCGCAGGCAGTCTTCCTGGGCGGCGTCGGGCGGCTCGGTGGGTGACCGTACCGCCGTGCCCCGCTCCTGCCCCGCCAGCTTCGCGCGGGCCTGGGCCAAGGCGGTCTCCGGGACGAGCTACCTCCCGATGACCCAGGCCCAGCTCGAGGCCCTGCTCCAGCGGCTCACCGAGCGGCTGGCCGTGGCGATCCGGACCGAGCCGTTCGACCTGCGTGTCGGCCAGCAGGTCGGTGCCGAGCTGGTGCAGGCGCACATCGCCTCCGCCGAGGGGCTGGGCCGTACCATCGAGGTGATCCAGCTCCGCCTGGTCCGTGACCTCGGCCTGATCGACGGCGACGTCGAGGACCGGATGGCCCGGCTGCTCGCCACGGTCGCCACCGGTTACGCCCGCGCCCTGCGCGACCGCACCCTGGACGAGCAGGAGTCCATCCTGCGCGCCGCGATGATGGCCCGGGCACAGGCCGAACAGGCGCTGCGGGACAGCGAGGCCCGCTTCCGGCACCAGGCCACCCACGACCCGCTGACCGACCTGCCCAACCGCACCCTGTTCACCGAGCGACTCACCGCCGCCCTCGACGATCCCGGCCGGGGCGCCGACCGGATCGGGGTCTGCTTCCTCGACCTCGACCGGTTCAAGGTGGTCAACGACACCCTCGGCCACCAGGTCGGCGACTCGCTGCTGGTGTCGGTGGCGCAGCGGCTGCGCCGGGCCCTGGGTGAACACCTGGTGGCCCGGCTCGGCGGCGACGAGTTCGTCGTCCTGGTCGAACGCACCGGCTGCACGGACGACGCGGTCAAGGTCGCCGAGGCCGCTCTCGCGGCGGTGAGCGAGCCGGCGCTCGTCGACGGGCACGAGCTGACCGTGTCGGCCAGCATCGGCATCGTGGAGCGACCCGTGGCCGGCACCACGCCGGTGGAGCTGATGCGGGCCGCGGACAGCACCCTGCACTGGGCCAAGGCGGCCGGCGGGGCCCGCTGGTCGATCTTCGATGCCGACCGCAACCGCCACGAACTGGCCCGGTACGCGCTCTCCGCGGCCATCCCCGCCGCCCTGGACCGGGGCGAGTTCTACCTCGACTACCAGCCCCTGACCTCGCTGCGCGGCGGCCGGGTGCTCGGCATGGAAGCGCTGGTCCGCTGGCGCCACCCGGAGCTGGGCGTGCTCCGGCCGGACAGCTTCATCGGGCTGGCCGAGGAGACCGGGCTGATCGTCCGGCTGGGTGGCTGGGTGCTCGCCGAGGCCTGCCGGGAGGCTCGCACCTGGACCGGCGACGACGCGCCCTTCGTCAGCGTCAACCTGGCCGTCCGCCAGTTGCACCGGCCCGGCCTGGTGCAGGAGGTGCAGGCCGTGCTCGGGCGCACCGGACTACCGCCGGAACGACTCCAACTGGAGGTCACCGAGAGCACCATGATGAGCACCGTGGCCGAGCCGGTACGCGCCCTGCGGGTGCTCAAGGGACTCGGGGTCCGGATCGCCATCGACGACTTCGGCACCGGCTACTGCAACCTGGCGTACCTGCGGGACCTGCCGGTCAGCGAGCTGAAGGTGGCCGGCGAGTTCGTGGCCGGACTCCGCGCCCCGGACGACGATCCGGACAGCCGTACCGACGAGCGGATCCTCGCCTCGCTGGTCTCGCTCGCCCACGCGCTCGACCTGACCGTCACCGCCGAGGGCGTGGAGACCGCCGAGCAGGCGGACCGGCTGCGGGCGATCGGCTGCGACGCCGGGCAGGGCTGGCACTTCGGCCGCCCCGCCCCCGCTCACGAGGCCCTCCCCCACCCAGCTTGACCCCCACGCCCCGGCTTGACCCCCACGCCCCGGCTCGACCCCCACGCCCCGGCTTGGCCTCCACGCCCCGGCTTATCCCGCGCCCCGGCTTGGGCCTCGCGCCCTGCTTGATCAACTCAAGGTGCGGCATCTGGTGGTCAAAACCGGCAACGAGACCACCGTTTGCCGCACACGGAGTTGATCAAGACGGGGGCATTGATCAAGACGGGGGCGTTGGACAGGCGGACGGATCGGCAGGCGGGCGGGTCAGCCGGCGAGCAGGGCCGCCATCCGTTCCGCCTGGGCCTCCCAGCGCCACTCCTTCTCCACCCAGGCGCGGCCCGCGGCACCGAACCGGCGGGCCAGGTCCCGGTCGGCGAGCAGCGTCGCCACCCGGTCGGCGAGCTGGGCCACGTCCCGGCCCCGGACCACGTACCCGGTCTCCCCCTCGCGGACGGCGTCGGGCGCGCCGCCGGAGTCGCCGGCGACCACCGGCAGCCCGGTGGCGCTGGCCTCCAGGTAGACGATGCCCAGGCCCTCGACGTCCAGACCCCGGTTCCGGGTACGGCAGGGCATGGCGTAGACGTTGCCGGCGGCGTAGTGGGCGGGCAGTTCGGCCGACGGCACCGAACCGGTGAAGACCACGTCCCGTTCCACCCCGGTCTGCCGGGCCAGCTTCTCCAGCGTCGCCCGGTACGGCCCCCCGCCGACGATCAGCAGCGCCGCGTCCGGCACCCGGCGGCGGATCTCCGGCATGGCCCGGATCAGCATGTCCTGCCCCTTGCGGGGCACCAGGCGCGAGACGCACACCACGACCGGTCGGTCGGTCAGGCCCAGCCGCAGCCGCACCCGTCCCCCGTCAACGGTCGGGTGGTAGGTGTCCACGTCGACGCCCGGCGCGAGCCGGCACAGCTCGGTCACCCCGTCCAGTACCCGGGCCAGCCGGACCCGGGTGTACTCGCCCAGGTAGGTGGTCACGTCCACGCCCCGGCCGATCCGACGCAACGCGGACCGGGCGCCGGGCAGCGCCGCCCAGCCGGCCTCGTGCCCGTGGGTCAGCGCCACCGCCCGCCGGATCCCGGCGCGTCGGCGCAGCCCCGCCGCGAGCAGTCCCAGCGGGGCGGCCGCGCCGAACCACACCGTGTCGCAGTCGTACGCCCAGGCCAGTTTCGCGGCGCGGCGGGCGATCAGCGGGGTGGGCAGCAGCACCTTGGTGCGTTCCCGGATCACCTCGAAGGGCTGGTCGGCGTCGAACTTGGCGGCGCCCCGCCAGCTCGACGCGTACACCACCACCGAGCCCGGGGGCTGGCGCACCGCGAGGTTGTGCACGAAGGACTGGATGCCGCCGGGGCGGGGCGGGAAGTCGTTGGTGATCAGCAAGGTCCGGCTCATCCGCCGACCTCCCTGGCGTAGGCGCGGGCGGCGGCCATCCGCTCCACGGTGGACGGATGGGACGCCGACCAGAGGTATTCCCAGCGGGGCGGATCGGGGTCGGCCAGGTTGACCCCGGCCAGGCGGCGCTGCATCGCCTCGAAGGTGGCCGGGTCGCCGGTGAGCGCCAGCGCGTGTGCGTCGGCCCGGGCCTCCACCCGCCGTGACACCAGCGCCTGCACCGGGGTGGCCACCAGACCGGCCACCGTGATCAGCGCGATGAGCAGCGGAAACGCCCGGGGCTGGGCGACCGATTCGACCCCGGCCAGGCGCAGCAGCGGCGGCCAGGAGCCGAGCAGGTAGAGGGCCACCACCGCGGCGGCGGCGCCGAGCGCGCCGACCAGGGTGCCGACCCATACGTCGCGGTCCTTGGCGTGCCCCAGCTCATGGGCGACGACGCTGGTCACCTCCTCCGGGGTGGCTTCGCGCAGCAGGGTGTCGTAGACCACCACCCGCCGGGTGGGCCCCAGTCCGGAGACGTACGCGTTGACCGCACGGGTCCGCCGGGACGCATCGGCGACCAGCACGTCGCGGACCGGCACCCCGTCCCGGGCGGCCAGGCTCATCAGCTCGCTACGCAGCGGGCCGGGCTCCATCGGGGTGAACCGGTTGAACACCGGCTCCACCAGCACGGGCAACACGAACGACAGCAGCACCACCAGCCCGGCCGCCCCGGCCGCGCCGAACGCCCACCACCAGCGGGGCGCGATCCGGACGACCGAGTAGAAGCCGAGCAGGACCAACGCGCCGATGACCGCGCTGACCGCGTACGACTTGAGCAGGTCGACCCCCCAGCCGCCCCAGCCCTGGGTGCTCAGCCCGTAGCGGGTGAGCACGGTGTGCCGCCAGGCGGCGAAGGGCAGGGTGAACAGGTCGGCGAGGAGCATCACGGCCAGCCCGCCGAGCACCGCCTGGGCGGCCCAGTGCCCGCCGAACGGCCGGCCGGCGAGTTCCACGAGCCGGCCGCCGAGCGGGGTCAGCCCGAGCACCAGGGCCACCACCAGGCCGACCGCGAGCGCCGACCACCCGGCGGGGCGCAGCGCGGCGTGGAATGCCCGCCCCCGGGCCACCTGCTCGACCGGGAGCGCCCGCAACGCGGCCAACTGGTCGGCGCGGGGTGCCGGTGGCCGCTGCCACGGGATCAGCAGCGCCGCGGTGACGACCAGCGCGACGGCCAGCCCGGCGAGCGTGAGCAGGGCCCATCCGCGCGGGCTCACCGCGGCACCCGTCCGGAGGAACCGGCTCCGGGCATCGCGCGCAGGCCGGCCCGGCTGGTCGTCTCCGGGGCCAGCGCCCCGCGCGCGCCGCTGCCGCGCCGTACCTGCTTCATGCCGCACCCTTCCGCCGTGACGGCTCATCCTATTGCCCACCCGGCCCGTCGCACCCGGGGCGTCGGCGGGCTCGGAGGGGACGGCGTGACGACGCCGGCATCACGCCCGACGCCAGGAAGACGCCGCCTGACGCTAATTGAGCTTGATGTGACGTCATGATGATGCCATCATGACGTCATGGATTTGACGTCGTATGTCGACAGCCTCCGCCGGGAACTGGCCGGCGTCGCCGAGCTCGGCGGCGAGGAGGCCCGCGCGTTGGCCGAGCGGCTCACCGGGTCGATGGAGTCCGCCTTCCGCCTGGCGCTGCTGGAGGCGCTGTCCGCGGCGGCCGGCGAAATCACCCGGGACCTCGCCCCGGGGTCGGTCGAGCTGCGCCTACGCGGCCGGGAGGCCAACTTCGTGGTGACGCCGCCGCCGGTCGAGCCGCAGTTCCAGGCCGAGCCCATCAACTCCGGCGCCGAGGCGCCGGCCGTCCCCGACGCCGAGGACGGCCCGGTGTCGCGGATCAGCTTCCGGCTGCCCGACCAGCTCAAGACCCGGATCGAGGAGGCCGCGAGCCGGGAGGGGCTCTCGGTCAACGCCTGGCTCGTCCGGGCCGCCACGGCCGCGGTGCACACCGAGCCGCCGAGCCGACCGGCGGCGCGAGCCGCACGCGGCAGCCAGCGCTACACCGGCTGGGTCCGCTGACCGCCCGGCACCGTCCAGCACCGCCATCCCCATCGACCCGAAACCGGAGGAATCCCGCCATGCCCACCTTCGACACCCCGGAACAGATCCAGGCCGTCGTCGACATCTCCGTCGGCGACATCCGCATCACCGCCGGCGACCGTGACACCACGGTCGTCGAGGTGTGCCCGACCGACGGCACCAGGGAGGCCGACATCCAGGCCGCCCAGCAGACCCGCGTCGAATACGGCGACGGCCGGCTGGTGGTCAAGGGGCCACGGACGAATTCGCTGCTTTACAAGCTGGTCGGCGACGGCGGCGTGTTCGGCAAGGTCGGGTCGATCGACGTGACGGTCGAACTGCCGACGGGCTCGCGGGTGCAGGGCACCGCCTCGGTCGGCGCGTTCCGCTGCACCGGCCGTCTCGGCGAGTGCCGGCTGAAGACCTCTGCCGGAGACGTCCACGCCGACCACACCGGCCCGCTGGACCTGTCCACCGGCACGGGCGCGGTGGAGGTGAACTCTGTCGCTGGTCGCGCCGAGGTGAGCACCGGCTCCGGCCAGATCAGGGTCGGCGAGATCGACGGCGGCGCGGTGATCAAGAACTCCAACGGCGACAGCTGGATCGGCGCGGTCGGTGGCGACGTGCGGGTGAACGCGGCCAACGGCAACATCTTCGTCGACCGTGCCGGGGCCGGCGTCACCGCCGCCACCGCCAACGGCGACATCCGGGTCGCGGAGGTCCACGGTGGCCCGGTGTCGATGAAGACCGCGATGGGTGAGCTCGAGGTCGGCATTCACGGCGGCGTCGCTGCCTACCTGGACCTGCACACCTCCTTCGGCAACGTACGCAACGAGATCGAGCCGTCCGACACCCCGCCGCAGGAGGAGCGGACCGTCGAGGTCCGGGCCCGCACCTCGTGCGGCGACATCGTCATCCGGCGCAGCTGACCCCGCCCCGCCCCCAAGAGGAGACACCATGACCACTTTGCCCCCACCCGCGATCGCGGCCACCGGGCTCCGCAAGTCCTACGGCGACCACCTGGTGCTCGACGGCATCGACCTGGCCGTGGCACCGGGAACGATCTTCGCCCTGCTGGGCCCGAACGGTGCCGGCAAGACCACCACCGTGCAGATCCTGTCCACGCTCATCCCGGCCGATGGCGGCGAGGCCCGGGTCGCCGGGCACGACCTGACCCGGGAGCCCGACGCGGTGCGTGCCGCGATCGGCGTCACCGGCCAGTTCGCCGCCGTCGACGGCCTGCTCACCGGCACGGAGAACCTGCTCCTGATGGCCGACCTGCACCACCTCGACCGGGCCGAGGGCCGGCGACGCACCCATGAACTGTTGGCGCGCTTCGACCTCGTCGAGGCAGCCGACAAGACCGCGGTCACCTACTCCGGCGGCATGCGCCGCCGCCTCGACCTGGCGATGGGGTTGATCGGCACGCCGCGCGTGCTCTTCCTCGACGAACCGACCACCGGCCTCGACCCGCGCAGCCGGCGCGAGGTGTGGCGCATCGTCCGCGACCTCGTCGCCGACGGGATGACCGTCTTCCTCACCACCCAATACCTTGAGGAGGCGGACCAACTCGCGGACCGGGTGGCCGTGCTCGACCACGGCCGACTGATCGCCGAGGGCACCCCGGACGAACTCAAGCGACTGGTCCCCGGCGGGCACGTTGCCCTGCGGTTCACCGACCCGGCGAACTGCGCCGCGGCCGAGTCCCTGCTCGGCGGTGTCCCCGGCACCGACCAGCTCACCCTGCAGGTCCCGGGCGACGGCGGGGTCGCGTCGCTGCGGGCGTTGCTCGACCGGCTCGACGACGCCGCGATCGGTGTCGAGTCGCTCGCCGTGCACACGCCCGACCTGGATGACGTCTTCCTGGCGCTCACCAACCAGCCCACCCCCACCGAGGAGAAGGTGCCGTCATGACCACGCTCTCGCACACCGTCCGCGACTCGAGCACGATGCTGCGCCGCAACCTGCGGCACATGCAGCGATATCCCTCGCTGACCCTGATGCTCGCCGGCATGCCCGTGCTGTTCCTGCTGCTCTTCGTCTACGTCTTCGGCGGAACCCTGGGCAACGGGCTCGGCGGCCCCTCCGGCGGGCGGGCCGCGTACCTCACCTATGTCGTACCCGGCATCCTGCTGATGGGCGTGGCCGGTGCGGCCAACGGCACGGCGATATCGATCGCCACCGACATGACCGAGGGGATCATCGCCCGGTTCCGCACCATGGCGATCGCCCGTTCCTCGGTGCTGACCGGTCACGTGGTCGGCAGCCTGATCCAGACGATGCTCAGCCTGGTCGTGGTCGTCGGTGTCGCGCTGCTGGTCGGTTTCCGTTCCGACGCCGGCCCGCTCGCCTGGCTCGCCGCCACCGGGGTCCTGGCCATGACGGCCTTCGCCCTCACCTGGCTGGCGGTGGCCCTCGGCCTGGTCAGCGAGAGCGTTGAAACGGCCAGCAACCTGCCGATGCCGCTGACCCTCCTGCCCTTCCTCGGCAGCGGTTTCGTGCCCACCGAATCGATGCCGGCCGGGCTACGCCAGTTCGCCGAGTATCAGCCGTTCACCCCGATCATCGAGACCCTGCGCGGCCTGCTGACCGGCGGCCCGGTCGGGTCCAACGCCCTGGCCGCCACCGCCTGGTGCGCCGCCATCGCGCTGGTCAGCTATCTCTGGGCGAAGCGGCTCTACGCCCGCCGGACCGCACGCTGACCGGTCCCCGCGGAGCGCGGTCGCCGGCTCACGCCACTCGCTCCCGCCGGGTCCGGCGGGGACGGGCGGCGGGAGCCGGCGCCAGCACCTCCACCGCGAAGCCGGCCCGGGCGAACACCTCGATCGCCCGGTGCTCGGCCGCGTCCAGCCGGGCCACCGGCGACTCCACGTCGAGCAGGGCGGTCACCAGGCAGCCGGAGCAGCCGGCGCCGCGGATCCCACAGGTGTCACAGTCGATCAGCATCGTGCCTCCTGACGAAGGTCTGGCGTCGGGCACGACCCCATCGTCACCACCCGGCCACCGTCGGTCAGGTCGGACGCTAGCCACCGGGTACGACACAAACGGACAACCGGGTGATCAACGGTCAGGAGCGGGCGAGCCGCCGCACCAGCGAGTCCGCACCCAGCGGGTACGCGCCGTGCCGGCGTACCCCGTCGGCGACCTCCCGGTCGGAGGAGACCACCACCACCGGACGCCCCGGCGGCTCGGCGCGGACCAACCGGCGGATCAGCTCGTCCGCGGTCTCCCCCTTGCGGGAGAACAGCACCCGCACCCCGCGCGGCGTGGGCGGCAGCCCGTGGATCCGCTCCGCGCCGTCGAAGACCACGGTGACCTCGTCGCCGGTCTGCGCGGCGATCCCGCCCAGCCCGCTGATCAGCCGTTTGCGCTGCTGCTCAAGCGACATCTCGCCGAAGCCTCGCTTGGTGACGTTGTAGCCGTCCACCACCAGGTGCGCCTTGGGCAGCGCGAGCAGCTGGTCCAGCCGGGCCGGGTCGTCGGTGTCCCGGGCGCGGGCGGCGGCACCGGCCGGGGTGGCCGCCGACTGGTCGGCGAAGGCGTCCGCGACGAAGTCCGCCGGCAGCTTCTCCACCGGATCGAGCGCCAACTCGCGGCGCAGCCCCACCGCCGCCTGGCCGATGGTCTCCAGCAGCAGCCACAGCTTCGCGTCGTCGACCGAACGGGCCTCCTTGGCGACGGCCCGGGCCACCCCCGCGGCCGACTCCGCCTCGGCCAGCCGGGCCCGGACCCGGCGCAGCTCGGCGTCCGCGTCGGCCGCCGCCCGCGCGGCCCGGCCCCGCTCGGTGGCCAGCGTCTCGGTGGCCTTGCGCTCCCGGCCCTGGGTCTCCCGCAGGGCTCGGGCGAGCTGGCGGGCCTCCTCGCGGAGCTGCCCCAACTCCTCCCGCACCCGGGCCAGCTCGTCGCGGAGCTTCTCCGCCTCGACCCGGGCCACGGCCCGGTCGTGCTCGGCGCGGGTGGCCCGCTGCTCGGCCTCCCGCACCAGCTCGGCCACCACCGCGCTGTCCGCCTCCGCGCGCACCGCGGCACCGCTGGAATCGATCAGCCCCCGCCAGCCCCGGGGCCGGGCCAGATAGGCCAGGGCGGCCACCTCGACCGGGTCGGCGGCGGCCGGGGCGGTCCCCTCCACGACGGCCGCGCCGAGGTCGCCGGCGTCGGCCAGCACCCGCGCGGCGACCCGCTGGCGGAACAGCGGGTCGGCGGTGAGCTGGGCGGCGATGACCGGAGCGCCCAGCCGGGCACGCCGGTTCGGGGCGAACTTGGCGACCCGGCGCAGCGGGACCGGCACCTCGTCGGCGGGCAACCCGGGCAGCACGGTCGCGGTGAGCGCCACGATCCGCTGCCGGACCGGCTCGGGCAGGACCGGCTCGGGTTCGGGTTCGGCCGACCCGTCGGCGTCGGTCGGCCCGCTGACGGCGTCCGCACCCGGGGCCAACGGGCCCTCACCGGCGTCGTGCACGGCGGCCACCGGCTCCTCCTCCGGGAGGTGGTCGTCGTACGGCTCGGTGAGGGGCATGTGGCAAGTCTCCCACCGCGGACGGGCTCACCGCCCGGTGAGTGAGCCGATCTCTCATCCTAAGCCCCGGTCGTGACGGCTGGGACCGGTGGGACGGGAGTGTCGGACCCGGCCGCTAGCGTGCCGCGAGTGACACGAGCGGAGTACGTCCAGCAGACGCTGGCCGGCCTGGACGGGGCGGCGGGCAGCGGAGTCGACCCCGCGCTGCCGCTCTACGCGACCACCTTCGTGGTGGTCGACCTGGAGACCACCGGCGGCGCGCCCGACGGCGGCGGGATCACCGAGATCGGCGCGGTCAAGGTGCGCGGCGGCGAGGAGCTGGGGGTGCTCGCCACCCTGGTCAACCCGGGCGAGCCGATCCCGCCGTTCATCACCGTGCTGACCGGCATCACCCAGGCCATGCTGATCCCCGCCCCGCCGATCGAGGAGGTGCTGCCGAGCTTCCTGGAGTTCATCTCCGACGCCGTGCTGGTCGCCCACAACGCCCCGTACGACGTGGGGTTCCTCAAGGCCGCCTGCGCCAAGCACGGCTACCGCTGGCCCAACCCGCGGGTGCTGGACACCGCGGCACTGGCCCGCCGGGTGCTCACCCGCGACGAGGTGCCGAACCGCAAGCTGGGCACCCTGGCCGCCTACTTCCGCACCGCCACCCAGCCCACCCACCGGGCGCTGGACGACGCGAAGGCCACCGTCGACGTGCTGCACGGGTTGATCGGCCGGCTCGGCGGGCACCGGGTGGACACCGTCGGCGAGGCGATCGAGTTCGCCAGGGCGGTCACCCCCACCCAGCGCCGCAAACGCCACCTCGCCGACGGGCTGCCGAAGGTGCCCGGCGTCTACATCTTCCGGGCCGCCGACGACCGGCCGCTCTACGTCGGCACCTCCGGCGACATCGCCACCCGGGTCCGCAGCTACTTCACCGCGGCGGAGAAGCGGGCCCGGATCTCCGAGATGCTGGCCGCCGCCGAACGGGTCGAGGCCGTCGAGTGCGCCCACTCACTGGAGGCGGAGGTCCGCGAGCTGCGGTTGATCGCCGCGCACGCGCCGCCGTACAACCGGCGTTCGAAGTACCCGGAACGACAGGTCTGGCTGAAGCTGACCGACGAGGCGTACCCGAGGCTGTCGATCGTGCGCGACCTCGCCCCCACCGACACCGCCTACCTCGGCCCGTTCCGCTCCAAGCAGGCCGCCGAGCTGGCTGCCGCCGGCTTCCACGACGCGGTGCCGCTGCGCCAGTGCACCCACCGGCTCTCCCGGCGCACCACCATGCCGGCCTGCGCGCTGGCCGAGCTGGGTCGCTGCCCGGCGCCCTGCGAGCACCGGATCACCCCCGAGGAGTACGACCACCGCGCCGCCGACCCGTTCCGTACCGCCACCACCGATGACCCGCAGGTGGTGGTGGACGCCCTGCTCGCCCGCATCGAGGTGCTCTCCCACGCCCAGCGGTACGAGGAGGCCGCGGTGGTGCGGGCCCGGCTGGCCGCGGTGCTGCGCGCGGCGGTCCGGATGCAGCGCCTGGTCGCGCTGACCCGCATCGCCGAGCTGGCCGCCGCCCGCCCGCACGCCCGCGGCGGCTGGGAGCTGGCCCTGGTCCGGCACGGCCGGCTGGCCGGCGCGGGCGTCTCGCCGCCGGGCGTCCATCCACGACCGACGCTGAACGCGATCCGGGCCACCGCCGAGACCGTCCTGCCCGGTCACGGCCCGGTCCCGGCGGCCACCGCCGAGGAGACCGAACGCATCCTGTCCTGGTTGGAGCGGCCGGAGACCCGGCTGGTGGAGACCTCCACCGGCTGGGCTTCGCCGATCACCGGCGCGGGCCGGTTCCGTGCCCTGCTGACCAAGGCCGAAACCGGGGGGTCCGACCAACTCTCGACCGAACGCTCATGACCAAGTGTCCGATCGGACTACCTCAACTCCCTTAGTCTGTTAAGAGAGTGCAGTCCTGCCCGTTTCGCGGGCCTGCTCCCGGTCGCGGCAGCGGCCCGGGGCCGGGGTGAGGAGGTGTCCCAGGTGGACGTCGACGCCGGACACGGCGCCGCCCTGGGCGGCCCCCTCCCGGCCCAGCCGGGCGAACTGCCGCTGACCCGCCGGTTACGCTCCCTGCTCACCTGGCCCACCACCGACGGCGAACCGGTCAGCGCGCTGGTCCGCGCCCACCGGGGCATCCACGCCAGCGCAGAGGCCTCGGTGCTGCGACGGGCGTACACGATCGCCGAGAACATGCACCGCGGCCAGTTCCGCAAGAGCGGCGAGCCGTACATCACCCATCCCCTCGCCGTCGCCCAGATCTGCGCCGAACTCGGCATGGACACCATCACCCTGGTCGCCGCGCTGCTGCACGACACCGTGGAGGACACCCGCTACACCCTCCAGGCGCTCCAGGAGGACTTCGGCCGCGAGGTGGCCCACCTGGTCGACGGGGTGACCAAGTTTGACAAGGCGTTCTACGGCAAGGCCGCCGAGGCGGAGACCGTCCGCAAGATGATCGTCGCGGCCGGCAAGGACGTCCGGGTGCTGATCATCAAGCTGGCCGACCGGCTGCACAACATGCGCACCCTCGGCGTACGCTCCGCCGCCTCCCGGGAGCGGATCGCCCGCAAGACCGAGGAGGTGCTCGTCCCCCTCTGCGACCGGCTGGGCATCCAGAGCCTGAAACGCGACCTGGACGACGTGGTGCTGCTGCACCTGCACCCCGAGGAGCACGCCCGGATCGCCCGGCACGTACACGACCGGCCCGGGTGGGACGCGTACCTCGCGGAGGTGGTGGCGAAGACCAAGGTGGCGCTGCGCCGCAGCCGGGTCGACGCAGAGGTCTCCCCCCGCCCCCGGCACCTCTACTCGATCTGGAAGGACACCGTGTCGGGCGGATACGCCGTCCCGTACGACCTGCCCCGCATCGCGATCGTGGTGGACGGCCCGGCCACCGACTGCTACGCCGCCCTCGGCGCGGTGCACGGGCTGTGGCGGCCGGTGCCGGGCCGCTTCAAGGACTTCATCGCCTCCCCCAAGAACAACCTCTACCGCTCCCTGCACACCAGCGTCCGTGGACCCCAGGACCGTACGGTGGAGGTGCTCATCCGCACCGAGGAGATGCACCGGTCCGCCGAGTACGGCGTCGCCGCCCACTACCGTTTCCCCCGCGCCTCCGGGCGGGCCGCCGACCGGGCGGACGAGCTGGCCTGGCTGCGCCGGGTGCTCGACTGGGAGCAGGAGACCGTCGACCCGACCCAGTTCATGGAGTCGCTGCGCTGCGACCTGGCGGAGGCGCAGATCCAGGTGGTCGCCGACGGGCGGCAGGTCGTCCTCCCGGCCGGCGCGACCCCGGTCGACCTGGCGTACGAGCTGGGCACCGAGCGGGGCGACCACTGCCTCGCCGCCCGGATCAACGGACGGCTGGCCCCGCTCTCCTCCGAGCTGGAGGACGGCGACGTGGTGGAGATCTTCACCGAGAACGACGCGGAGAGCGGCTTCGAGGCGGACTCCGCGCCGCGCGGCCCACGCCGGGAGTGGCTGCGTTTCGTCAAGTCGCCGCACGCCCAGATGCAGATCAACCGCTGGTTCGCCGAGCACACCGAGCCGGGTATCTCGATCGCCGACAAGGTACGCCTCGGCCGGGGCACCATCGGCCTCGCGCTGCGCAAGCACAACCGGGGCCTGGCCAGCGACCTGCCGCTGCTACGGCTCTCCGAGGAACTCGGCTACCCGGACCTGGAAACCCTGCTGGTGGCGGTCTTCGACCGGGCCGTCGAGCCGGACACCGTGGTCCAGCAGCTGATCGACCTCGTCGATCACCGCCGCTAGCCGAAAGCCGTTCGTCCGGCGAAGCCTGCGGAGCACTAGCCTTACAGGCATGATCCCCCGCGCGCGTGCCACCGGACGGGCCCTCGGCTATCAACTCTTCTACCGGCTTCCCGTCCCGCTGCGGCGCCGGCTGGTCCGGCTGGCCGTGCCGAAGTACATCGTCGGCGCGGTCGCCCTGGTCCGGGACGCCGAGGCCGACGGCGCGGGACGCCTCCTGCTGCTGCGCCAGCCGCCCGGCTACAGCTGGACCCTGCCGGCCGGGCTGCTGCAGCGCGCTGAGGCACCGGTGGTCGGCGCGGCCCGCGAGCTGCACGAGGAGTCGGGCATCCGGCTCTCCCCCGACCGGCTCCGCCCGGCCGTGCCGAACGCCGTGGTGCACGCCAAGGGGTGGGTGGACGTGGTCTTCGAGACCGAGGTGCCGGCCTCGACCACCGAGCTGAAGGTGGACGGGGCCGAGGTGCTGGAGGCGGCCTGGCACCCGTTGGACGACCTGCCCCGGCTGAGCCGGGCCACCGCCAACCTGCTCGCGTACTACGGCATCGGTCCACGCGCCGGCGAGGTCCCGCCGTCGGCGCCTCCCGCCGCGTGACCGGCCCCGGCCCGCGCCCCGGCTCACCCGGTGGGCCCGGTCCGGGCTGGCGGCCGGCGGTGGACGTCTGCGCGGTGGTGCTCGCGGCCGGCGAGGGCACCCGGCTGCGCCCGCTGACCGAGCGGGTACCCAAGGCGCTCTGCCCGGTCGGCAACGTGCCGCTGCTGGACCGGGCCCTCGCCCGGCTGTCCGGACTCGGCCTGACCGGCCCGGAACGCGTCGCGGTGAACGCCTGCTACCTCGGCGACCTCGTGGTGGGGCACGTCGGGTCCCGGGCCCACCTGTCGGTCGAGCCCGGCAACCCGCTCGGCACCGCCGGCGGGCTGGGCAACCTGCGGGACTGGATCGCCGGTCGGGGCGTGCTGGTCGGCAATGCCGACGCGTACCTGGCGGATCCGGACGCCGCACCGGGGGCGGACATCGCCGCGCTGCTGGACGGCTGGGACGGGCGGAGCGTACGCCTGCTCGGCCAGCCGGCCGACGACCCGGCGGCCCCGGGCACCTTCAGCGGCCACCGGTTCGTCGGGTTCTCGCTGCTGCCCTGGCGGCTGGTCCGGGACCTTCCGGCGGCCTTCGGCGACCTGGTACGGGCGGTGTGGCGGCCGGCGGAGGCGGCAGGGGCGCTGGCCGTGGTGCCCTACCGGGGCACCTTCTTCGACACCGGCACCCCGGCCGACTACCTGGCGGCCAACCTGCACGCGGCCGGCGACGGCAGCCTCGCGCACCCGACCGCCACGGTCACCGGGCGGGTCCGCCGGGCGGTGATCGGCGCGGGGGCGACCGTCCGGGGCGAGGTGGACCGCGCCGTGGTCTGGCCCGGCGCGACGGTCGGGCCGGACGAGCGGCTCACCGACGCGATCCGCGCCCGGGACGGGCTGACCGTCCCGGCCGCCCGGATCGCCGAGCCGGGGACAGGCTGACCAGCCGAGCCTCTAGCATGGGCGACGAACTCGACGAACGGAGAAATGTGCCGTGATCACCGCGATCGTGCTGATCGACTGTGCCACCGATTCCATCCCCGAGGTGGCCGAAACCCTGGCCAACCTGCCCGGCGTCAGCGAGGTCTACTCGGTGGCCGGTCACGTCGACCTGATCGCCATGGTCCGGGTCCGCGAGTTCGAGCAGATCGCCCAGGTCATCGCCGGCAGCATCTCCAAGGTGCCCGGCGTGATCAACACCGAGTCGCACATCGCCTTCCGGGCGTACTCCCAGCACGACCTGGAGGAGGCGTTCGCGATCGGGCTGGCCAACGCCGACTGATCCCGGCGGGTACGCGTGACGGCCGGCCCATCCCCCCTGGGACGGACCGGCCACCAGCGGTCGTACGGGTCAGCTCTCGCTCGGCGCCGGGGTCTCCTCCGTGGTGCCCGGAGCCGGCGTCTCGGTGGTGCCCGGAGCCGGCGACTCGGTGCCACCCGGAGCCGGCGACTCGGTGCCGCCCGGAGCGGAGGTACCGCCCGGGCCGGGCGTGCCGCTGGCGCTGGTCTGCGGCACCGGGATGCCCAGGGTCTCGGCCAGCGACGTCAGGGCGTCCAGGTGCGCCTGGAGCACCGGCAGCGCGTCCTGGGCGAGCGTGATCACCGACTGCTCGGAACCCTGCGAGATCTGGGTCTGGGTGGCCTGGATGGCCTGGACGTGGCCGTTCAGCTCGGCGGTCACCCACGCCTTGTCGAAGTCAGCCCCGCTGAGGCCGTTCAGCTGGTTGAGGACGTTCTGCTGGTCCGCGGTCGGGCTGTTCGGCAACTGGACGTTCAACTGCTGCGCGGTGGACTTCACCGAGTCGTCCAGCTGGGTGTGGTCCGTCACGAACTGCTTGCCCAGGTCCTTCACCTGCGCGTTCTGACCCTTCTGCTGGGCCAGGTTGCCCGAGGCGATCTCGAAGAGGTTGACCTGGTGCAGTGCCTGCAGGTACTGGGTGTCCTGCGTCGACGGCTGTGCCGCGGCCTGCGCCGCCGCGGCCGGCGCCAACCCGACCACCACCATGGTGGCCAGGAGTCCGAGGCGTTTGATACCCAACATCTTTCCCCCCCTTTTTCGTTGGACCGCACGGATACCCGGCTGACCGGGGTTATTCCTGCGAATCCACCCGTCCGGGTCAGGGGGTGGCGGGGCAGCGGAGCGGAAGCACCGGGCACGTGGTGTGCGGGACGGGACGGACGGCGCGGAAACGGCCGCGGCGCCCGCCGGGAAGCCGGCGGGCGCCACGATCTGTGCTACTGGGTCAGCTGATCAGCGACGGCTCTCGCCGCTGCCGATCTCCTCGCGCTCCGGTCGGGGCTCGACCGGCGGGTGTCCCGGCGAGACCGGTGCCTCGACCGGCTTCTCGATCGGGTAGAAGAAGCCCCGGACCGCCGGGCCGAGGGCACCGAGCCGGTTCATCTTCTTCGGGACGACCCAGCCGGCGTACTCCAGCCCGTCGTGGCCCTCGGCCGCACTGAGCGGCTGGTGGACCTCGACGAACCGGCCGTCCGGCAGCCGCTTGATGATGCCGGTCTCCACGCCGTGGGCCAGCACCTCCCGGTCGTGCTGCTGCAGACCGAGGCAGATGCGGTGGGTGACGTAGTAGGCCAGCGGCGGGAGGATCAGCAGGCCGACCCGGCCCGCCCAGGTCATCGCGTTCAGGCTGATGTGGAACTTGTCGGCGATGACATCGTTGGCGCCCGAGAGGGTCAGCACGACGAAGAATGTCAGGGCCATCGCGCCCACCCCGGTCCGGGCCGGGACGTCCCGCGGCCGCTGGAGCAGGTTGTGGTGGCGATAGTCCTTGAGGCGGCGCGCCTCCAGGAACGGATACATCGTCGACAGGCCCACCAGGATGCCGGGAAGCACGACCGTCGGCCAGAACAGCGGCGGGATGACGTACCCGTCACCGATCGGGATGCTGATCTCCCAGCCCGGCATGAGGCGGGTCGAGCCGTCGAGGAACATGACGTACCAGTCGGGCTGGCTGGCCGCGGAGACCACCCACGCCTCGTACGGGCCGAAGTACCAGATCGGGTTGATCTGGAACAGGCCGGCCATCACCGCGATCACGCCGAAGACGACCAGGAAGAAGCCGGCCTGCTTGATCGCGTAGCGCGGGAACATCCGCTCGCCGACCACGTTGTCGTTGGTCCGGCCGGGGCCGGGCCACTGGGTGTGCTTCTGCTTGAAGACCAGGCCCAGGTGGACGCTGATCAGCGCCACCAGCAAGGCCGGGACGAGCAGCACGTGGGCGATGAAGAACCGGCTGATGATGATGGTGCCCGGGAACTCCCCGCCGAAGATCGACGAGCTGACCCAGGAGCCGATCACCGGAATCGACAGGATGATGCCGGAGGCGATCCGCAGACCGGTGCCCGACAGGCCGTCGTCCGGCAGCGAGTAGCCGGTGAAGCCGGCCAGGAAGCCCACCCAGAACAGCAGCGAGCCGATGATCCAGTTCGTCTCGCGCGGCTTGCGGAACGCGCCGGTGAAGAAGACGCGGAGCATGTGCACCACGATGGCGGCCATGAACAGCAGCGCCGACCAGTGGTGCATCTGCCGCATGATCAGACCACCCCGGACATCGAACGAGATGTCCAGGCTGGAGGCGTACGCGGCCGACATCGGGGTGCCCCGCAGCGGCGCGTAGCTGCCGTTGTAGGTCACCTCGGTCATCGACGGCTCGAAGAAGAAGGTCAGGTAGACGCCGGTCAGCAGCAGCACGACGAACGAGAAGAGCGCGATCTCGCCGAGCAGGAAGGACCAGTGGTCGGGGAAGACCTTGTTCAGCAGCTTGCGCAGCGGGGTGGCCGCCGAGAACCGGTCGTCCAGCGCGCCGGCGGTTCGGGCCGGCACCGCGGCTACGTCAAACTTTCGGCGCTTCATGGCCGCTCCCAGAAGTCGGGGCCGATGGTTTCGGTGTAGTCGGACTTCGCCACGAAGAAGCCCTCCGCGTCCACCTCCAGCGGCAGCTGCGGCAGCCGCCGGTTCGCCGGGCCGAAGACCGGCTTGGCGTTGTCGGTGATGAGGAACTGCGACTGGTGGCAGGGGCAGAGCAGCCGGTTGGTCTGCTGCTCGTAGAGGCTCGCCGGGCAACCGGCGTGCGTGCAGATCTTGGAGAACGCCGCGAAGTTGCCCCACATGTAGTCGCCGTGCCCGACCCGGGCGTTGGCCGCGCGCGACTCCGCCGCGTCACCGTCCCGCAGGTGGATCAGCAGGGTCGGCGAGTCGGCGTACTTGTTGCTGACACCACCGTCGACGCCCGGGAAGACGGTGAGCTGACCACCGACGCTGACGTCGGCCGGGCGAATCGGCCGGCCGTCCTCACGGATCAGCCGGATCTTCTTCCCGTCCGCCGGCTTGAACCCGGTGGTGAACATCTGGTTGTTCTTGTGCGGGTTCTCGATCAGGCCGCCGATCAGCGGCGCCGCGGCCACCAGGCCGACCGGCGCGAGACCGGCCATCAGCGAGGCGCCGAGCAGCGGCCGGCGCCGGACGCCCAGCTCGTCGGCCATGTAGAGCATGGTCTCGCCGGTGATCCGGCGGTCTTCCGAAGAGCTCGGCTGGTCGTGCCGGTCCTGGATCGAGACCTCCTTCGGCAGCAGCTTCTTGCCCCAGGTGAGGATGCCGAAGCCGACGCCGAGCAGCGCGATGCCGAGGGTCACGCCGAGCAGCGGGGTGTACCAGTTGTCACCGCCGCGGCCCGGCTCCCACTGCCACGGCCACCAGATGTAGACGACCAGGAACGCGGTGGCGGCCAGGCCGGTCAGCAGGAAGAACGCGGCGACCGTACGGGTCAGCCGGCGTTCCGCCTTGCTGCCCGGGACCACCTGCGGCTCGTAGTGGACGATCTCGATGTCGTCCCGGCGCGCGCCCTCCTGGACGATGTCGAACCGGGACAGCCCCGGGTCGTCCATGTCGAGCGGCTCCCGGCCCTGCGGCGCCTGGTGCGTATGGGTGCTCATGCCGCCACCTCGCTACGCTCGGTGCCGGCATGAGGCACCACGGCGCTGTACTGACTATTCGCTCGCTGACGCTCGCTCATGCCGCCACCTCGCTACGGGCGGCGCCGGGGGTCGACGCCGCAGCACTGAAACGAATGGTTCGCTCGGTCACGACTTGCCCGCAATCCACAGGCTCGCGAAGACCAGCGCGACGATGCCGACCAGGAAGGCCGCCAGGCCCTCGGTCGACGGGCCGTACCGGCCCAGGTTGAGACCACCCTGGTCCTGGTCGGTCTTCAGGGTCTCCTGGATGTAGGCGATGATGTCCGCCTTCTCCTGCGGGGAGATCTGGTTGTCGCCGAACACCGGCATGTTCTGCGGGCCGCTCAGCATGGCGGCGTAGATCTGCCGGTCGCTGGCCGGGTGGAGGCTCGGCGCGTACTTGCCGGAGGAGAGGGCACCACCGCCACCGCCGAAGGCGTGGCACTGCGAGCAGTTGATCCGGAACAGCTCGCCACCGGTGGCCAGGTTTGCGTTCTGGCGCAGGTTGTTGCCCGCGGGAACCTCCGGGCCGCCGCCGAGCTCCTGGATGTACTGGCCGAGCTGGCGCACCTGCTCGTCGGTGAACGACGGCGGCTTGCGCATGGCCTGGGCTTCCTGCCGGGCCATCGGCATCCGACCGCTGCCGACCTGGAACTCGACCGCGGCCGAACCGACACCGATCAGGCTCGGACCACGCTCGTTGACGCCCTGCGCGTTGCGGCCGTGACAGCTCACACAGCTCACGTCGAACAGCGCCTTGCCCTCGTTGGCGGCGGCGCTCAGGGGCGGCGTGTCCTGCGCCTGCACGCCGGGGGCGAAGACGGTGTATGCGCCGCCGGCCAGCATCAGCGCGGCGGCCAGCCGGACCGCGGCACCCAGCCGGCGGCGGCCCCTGCTGCGCGCTACGGGCCGCCCGCGCAACCGCGCGAGCAGACCGCGTCGGCGGTCGTTGTCAGAAGTCATGACCTGTGTCCTTAACCGGTTGGACCTTGTCTCAGGGGACGGAGCAGCGGCGCGGTACGTGACGCGCCAAGATCACTGGAGCCAGTAGATCATGGCGTACAGCCCGATCCACACGACGTCGACGAAGTGCCAGTAGTACGACACGACGATGGCCGACGTCGCCTGCGCCGGGGTGAACCGGCCCATGGTGGTGCGGACCATGAAGATGATGAAGGCGATCAGACCGCCGGTCACGTGCAGACCGTGGAAGCCGGTGGTCAGGTAGAACATCGACCCGTACCCGTCCGCGTTGATCTTGACGCCCTCGTGCACCAGGTTGCGGTACTCGTTCGCCTGGCCGAGCACGAAGATCAGGCCCATCACGAAGGTGATCGTGAACCACCGGCGGAGGGCGTGGACGTCACCCTTCTCGGCCGCGAAGACACCGAGCTGGCAGGTCACCGAGGACAACACCAGGATCACCGTGAAGGTGGTCGCGTAGGGGATGTTGAGGATCTCGGTGTGCTTCTCCCACTGCTCCGGCGCTGCCGCGCGGATCGAGAAGTACATCGCGAACAGCGCCGCGAAGAACATGAGTTCGCTGGAGAGCCACACGATCGTCCCGACGCTGACCATGTTGGGCCGCGTCAGGGAATGGATCCGGCTCTTGTCAATGGCTGGGGCCGCAGTCACGCGGTCATTATTGCCCTTGACCGGGACCGACGATCAGCGGGGTGGCAATCCTGCGCCGGTAGTGGCCCGATCGGGGTCGTCCGCTTCGCCTGACCTACCCTGAAAAGCGTGCTGCACGCCGATCCGATCTTCACCGCCATCACGGTCGCTCCGTCGCCCGTCGCTCCGGAGATCCTGGCGGCGGGAGGTACGACTGTCCCGCCGCCCTTCACCGTCGCCCGGATCCTCACCGAGACCCAGCTGAACAGCTGGCTCACCCTCGGGCTGCTGCTCGCAGCCGGCCTCTACCTGTACGGCGTGTACCGGCTGCGGCTGCGCGGCGACCGCTGGCCGGTGATCCGGACGGTGTGCTTCCTCGTTCCCGGTCTGGGCGGCATCGCGGCGGTCACGCTCAGCGGGCTGGGCGCGTACGACACCACGCTGCTGTCGGTGCACATGGTGCAGCACATGGTGCTGTCCATGGTCGCGCCGATCTTCCTGGCGCTGGGCGCCCCGGTGACGCTCGCCCTGCGCACCCTCCCGGTGCGGCCCCGCAAGCGGCTGCTGGCGATCGTGCACAGCCGGATCGTCCGGATCTACAGCTTCCCGCTGGTCGCGTTCGCCATCTTCGTGGTGAACCCGTTCGCGCTGTACTTCACCGACCTCTACCACTACACGCTGCAGCACGAATGGGCGCACGAGCTGGTGCACGCCCACTTCATCGCGACCGGCTGCGTCTTCTTCTGGCCGCTGCTCGGCCTGGACCCGCTGCCCGGCCGCTGGCCGTACCCGGCCCGGGCGCTGCTGATGTTGCTCTCGGTGCCGTTCCACACCGTGCTCGGGCTCACGATCATGCAGAGCACCACCCTGTTCGGCGGCGACTGGTACCCGTCGCTGCAACTGGCCTGGTCGGACCCGAAGAACGACCAGGTGGTGGCCGGCGGCGTGCTCTGGGCCGGCGGAGAGTTCGTCAGCGTCACCATGCTGGCCGTGCTCGTCGTCCAGTGGATCAAACAGTCCGAGCGCGAGGCCCGCCGGTTGGACCGCGAACTGGACCGCCAGGAGGCTCTCGAGCGGGCCGCGCAGGCCGCCGGTTGAGCTCCCCGCGGGGGTACGCCAGGCCGGGCCGTCCACCGGCTGTGACGCCCGCTACGATCAGCGGGCAGCTACGAAGTGGGAGTGCCGGAATGAGTGAGCGTCTTTACACCGTCCTGCTCTACAGCGACGATCCGAAGGTCCGCGACCGGATGCGACTCGCGGTCGGTACCCGGCCCGCGCCCGGGCTCGAGATCGAGTTCGTCGAGGCCTCCGACTACGCCGAGTGCGTCCGGCTCGTCGACGACTACGAGATCGATCTGCTCCTGCTCGACGGCGAGGCGACCCCGGGCGGCGGCATCGGCATCGCCCGCCAGATCAAGGACGACCGGGACGACGCCCCGCCGACCTGCGTGGTGCTCGCCCGCGCCGCCGACCGCTGGCTGGCCGCGTACGCCGAGGTCGACGCCACGCTGGCCCACCCGCTCGACCCGGTGACCACCGGCACCACCGTCGCCGACCTGCTGCGGCGTACGCACGCCACGGCCTGAGCCGGCCCACTCGGCGCCACGGCAGCGCGGCCGTGGCGCCGACGCTTAGGCCATGATCCGGCCGCCGGGCGGCGCTCGGGACCGGACGAAGGCCGCCACCCCGCATTCCACGCCCCGCTCGGGAGGCCCCCCATGGGCGAACGGACCTGGCCACTGCTGATCAACGCGCTGCTGCGCGGCGAGGAACTCGCCACCGCCGACACCGCCTGGGCGATGGACGAGATCATGACCGGCTCGGCCAGCCCGGCGCAGGTGGCCGGCTTCGCGGTGGCGCTGCGCGCCAAGGGCGAGACCCCGGCCGAGCTGGCCGGCCTGGTGGAGGCGATGCTCGGCCGGTCCGTCGAGGTCGAACTCCCCGACGAGGTACGCGCCACCGCGCTCGACGTGGTCGGTACCGGCGGCGACCTCGCGCACACGGTCAACATCTCCACGATGACCGCGCTGGTGGTGGCCGGGGCCGGCGTGCAGGTGGTCAAGCACGGCAACCGGGCCGCCTCTTCCTCGTGCGGCACCGCCGACCTGTTGGAACACCTCGGCGTACCGCTTGACCTGACGCCCGAGCAGGTGGCCCGGTGCGTGGCGGAAGCCGGCATCGGATTCTGCTTCGCGGCCCGGTTCCACCCGGGGATGCGCCACGCCGGACCGGTCCGCCGAGAGGTCGGCGTACCCACCTTCTTCAACTTCCTCGGCCCGCTGACCAACCCGGCCCGCCCCCGGGCCGGCGCGGTCGGCTGCTTCGACCTGCGGATGGCGCCGGTGATGGCGGCCGTCTTCGCGGCCCGCGGCGACTCCGCGATCGTGATGCGCGGCGAGGACGGGCTGGACGAGTTCACCACCGCCGCACCGACCCGCGTCTGGGTGGCCCAGCAGGGCACCGTCAGGGAGGCGCTGGTGGACGCGACGGAGCTGGGGATACCCCGGGCCACCCTGGCCGATCTGCGCGGTGGGGACGCCACGTACAACGCCGGCGTGGCCCGCCGGCTGCTGGCCGGTGAGACCGGCCCGGTCCGGGACGCGGTGCTGGTGAACACCGCGGCGGCGCTGGCCACCCAGGGCCCGCTCGACGGCGACCTGCACGAGGCGCTGCGGGCCGGCCTGGCCCGGGCGGCCGAGTCGATCGACTCCGGGGCCGCGGCCAGTGTCCTCGACCGGTGGCTCGAGGTCGGCCGCTCCCTCTGACCGGCACGGCCGGTCAGGCGAGAGGAGACACCGTGTCGGACCGCGAGCTCTACTGCGACATCTGCCAGGGCGTCATGCTCTTCGAGACGCCGCCCCCCGTCGACGGGTCGCTGCGTGGCGTCGGACACGGTGAGCCGGAGTGGTCCGAGCTGGCCTGCACCGGCTGCGGCGCGGGGCTGCTGATCGCCGGCTTCGCCGTGCGCGCCCCGCGCCCCGGCCGCCGACCGGCCCGACGCCGCGCCGCCTGACCCCTCCCGCGCCCGCCCGCCGGGCGACGGCACGACGGGACCCGGCAGCTCCAGGTTCGCGCCGCGGCGCTCGGCGCCAGCCGAGCTGAAGCCACCACAGGACGTACACATGAGGCCCGCCTCCCCGATGGGAGGCGGGCCTCACGGTGTGGCCGTCAGCTCAGTGCTCGGCGGTTCGGCGGGTGCCGGAGTAGTACTCGAAGAGCAGGCCGCAGGCGGCGAAGATGACCGCGACCAGGCCCGCGCCCAGCAGCCACATCTGCCAGAAGACCAGCCCCGTGCCGGCGATCGCGGCGGCCAGGGCCAGGCCGAACGGCCAGTAGCTGCCCGGGCTGAAGAAGCCGACCTCGCCCGCGCCGTCGGCGATCTCGCCGTCCGGCCGGTCCTCCGGACGCAGGTCGATACGCCGGGAGATGAACCAGAAGAAGCCGCCGCACATCGAGCAGAGCAGGAACGACAGCAGCAGCGCCACCGTGCCGACCCACTCGATCCGGCCGCTCTCGCCCTGCGTCCAGGCGCCGTAGAGGATGGCGACGCCGAGGAGGAACGTCGCGACGATCAGGAAGATTCGCCACTCGGTCTTCATGCCGGATCCCTCAGCTTCCCGCGCCGGCCGACGCGTCGGACGGGTTGAAGTTGTTCTTGGCGCGCCGGGTGTCGAACGGCTTGGTCTTCTCGGCGTACGGCTCCTTGCCGATCGCCCTGAGCGCGTCCTGCGTCGACTTGCCGGCCTTCTTCTCCGTCAGGAACTGGTCGTACTCCTGCGGCGAGACGACCCGCAGCTCGAAGTTCATGAAGGCGTGGTAGGTGCCGCACAGCTCGGCGCAGCGGCCGACGTACGCGCCCTCCTGGTCGAGGCTGGTGACCTCGAAGACGTTGCGGACGTTGCCCGGCATGACATCGCGCTTGAAGAGCAGCTCCGGCACCCAGAAGGAGTGGATGACGTCGCGGCTGGTCTCCTCGAACCGGATGGACTTGCCGGTGGGCAGGACCAGCACCGGGATGACGTCGCTGGTGCCGAGGACCGAGGCGACGGTCTTGGCGTCGGGGCCCTGGCCGTCGCGGTAGTTGAACTGCCAGTTCCACTTGAAGGCGACGACCTCGACGGTCACGTCGGGGTTCTTCGTGGTCTTGTCCACGCCGGTCTGCACGACCGCCGTGTAGTAGAACAGCACGGAGACCACGAGGATCGGCGCGATGGTGTAGAGGAACTCCATCGGCAGGTTGTAGCGGGTCTGCACCGGCAGCTCGTTGCCGCGCTTCCGGTAGCGGATCACGCACCAGAAGATCAGGCCCCAGACGAAGACGCCGACCGCGAGCGCCGCGATGCAGGACGCGATCCACAGGTCGTACATCCGGTGCGACTGCGGGGTGATGCCGCCCTGCGGCCACCCGAAACCGTCGAACGTCTTGCCGACGTCGCAGCCGGTGAGCAGAACCAGCAGCGCGGCTCCGCCGAGACCGAGCCCGGCGAGCCGACCAGCACCACGCCGCCGGCGTCCACCGGCTCCTGGGGAAGCGCTGTGCCGTACGGCTGACGGCCGTACCTCCGAACTCCTTGCGACCACCTGGTCCTGCCTCCCTAGCGCGCCGCGGTGGCTGTTTCCTCCAGTACCCACGGCAAAGGCGTCACCGACGGTCGCAGATTACTCGACCATGACGGGACAGACCGTCTTGGGGTCACTCTCCGCCCCCATCGGGGCTCCCGCCGAGGGGCGGGCGCGATAGCGTCGGCCCTCGTGAGCGAGCGAACCATCAGGCTCAGTGGCGTGGCGCCTCGCGCCGCCGGGGAGCGAAGCGAGGCGGCGGCGTGAGCACATCCCCGGTATACCTGGACGCGGCCAGCGCCGCCCCGCTGCATCCGGTCGCGCGGCAGGCGCTGCTCGCCGCGCTCGACGACGGCTGGGCCGACCCCGGCAGGCTCTACACCCAGGCCCGCCGGGCCCGCCAGCTGCTCGACGCCGCCCGCGAGGCCGCCGCGCAGGCGCTCGGCGTCCGCGCCGACGAACTCTCCTTCACCCCCAGCGGTACGGCCGCGGCGCACGCCGCCGTGCTGGGTGGCCTGGCCGGGCGGCGCCGGGTCGGGGCGACCCTGGTGCACTCCGCGATCGAGCACTCCGCGGTGCTGCACGCCGCGGAGCGGCACGTGTCCGTCGGCGGCGACGCGGTCTCCGTACCGGTGGACCGGCTCGGCCGGCTGGACCTGGACGCCTGGACGGCGGCGGTGGCCGCCCCGGGGGTGGCCCTGGCGGCCCTGATCGGGGCCAGTCACGAGGTGGGCACGGTGCAGCCGGTGCCGGCGGCGGCCGAGGCGTGCGCCGAGGCGGGGGTGCCGCTGTACGTCGACGCGGCGCAACTGGTCGGCCGGGCGCCGCTGCCGGCCGGCTGGTCGGTGCTGACCGCGAGCGCGCACAAGTGGGGCGGGCCGCCCGGCGTCGGGCTGCTGGTGGTCCGCAAGGGCACCCGCTGGGAGTCGCCGTTCCCCGCCGACGAGCGGGAGTCGGGGCGTACCCCGGGGGTGCTCAACCTGCCGGCGGTGGTGGCCGCGGCGGCGAGCCTGCGCGCGGCGGCGGCCGACGCGGCGGCCGAGACGGCCCGGCTGGCACCGCTGGTGGACCGGATCCGGGCCCGCGTGGCGGCCGAGGTGCCGGACGTGGAGGTGGTCGGCGACCCCGTGGACCGCCTCCCCCACCTGGTCACCTTCTCCTGTCTCTACCTGGACGGCGAGGCGCTGCTGCAGGCGCTGGACCGGCGGGGCTTCGCGGTCTCCTCCGGCTCCTCCTGCACCTCGTCGACGCTGCGGCCGTCGCACGTGCTGGAGGCGATGGGGGTGCTGTCGCACGGCAATGTCCGGGTGTCGCTGCACCGGGACATCACCGAGGCCGACGTGGACCGCTTCCTCGCCGAGCTGCCCGGGATCGTCGCCGACCTGCGCGCCGAGGCGGGGGTCACCGGACTGTGAGCGAGCGAACCATCAGGCTCGGTAGCGTGGCGCCTCGCGCCGCCGGGGAGCGGAGCGAGGCGGTGGCGTGAGCGAGCGGAGCGAGCGAACCATCAGGCTCAGTAGCGTGGCGCCTCGCGCCGCCGGGGAGCGGAGCGAGGCGGCGGCGTGAGCGAACCGGACGAGATCCTGGACTGCCGGGGCCAACGCTGCCCACTGCCGGTGATCAACCTGGCCCGCCGGCTGCCCGAACTACCGGTCGGCGCGGTGGTCCGGGTGCTCGCCGACGACCCGGCCGCCGCCGTCGACATCCCCGCCTGGTGCCGCATGCGCGGCCAGGACTTCGTCGCCGCCCACCCCACCCCCTCCCCCGCCTACGACGTCCGCCGCACCCAGTGACCCCTGCCCCTCCCAGTTGGTCAAGAGGTTTGCGTCGCGAACCGGCGGGCGGCACGACGCAAACCTCTTGATCAACGCTGTGGGTCAACGCGTTGGTCAACGCTGTCGGTCAACGCGGGAGGGCTCAGCCGCAGTGTTCCACCGCGGAGGTGTAGCTGGAGCCGCCGGTGCTGCCGCCCCACTTCACGCAGTCCGGCGAGGAACGGATCACCGGTCCCGCGTAGTACGAGAAGTTGCCGGAGTCCGTCGTTCTCGACGAGCCCTGCGGCTCGAGGAAGGCGGTCGTGGCGGTGGCCGTGCCGACGTTCGCCATCTTCAGGGTGACCACGCAGTTCTGGCTGGTCGAGCCCTTCCACAGCAGGTTGGCGGTGCCGGCCGAACCGAGCTTCGCCGAGTCGATGACCTCGAATCCGCTGCCGCACACCTCGGCCGGGTCGTACGAGGTGGCACAGTTCTTGCTGCTCACCGAGGCGCTCCCGTAGGAGAAGGTGGCGCCGTTGAAGACGGCCTTGATGATGTGCGACTGGGAACGGTCCGGGTAGCGCACCTCGTAGTGCAGGTGCGGGGAGATGTTGTTGCCCGGTTTGCTGGTGTTGCCGACCGCCCCGATCGCCTGGCCCCGCAGAACCGACTGCCCGGCGACCACCGCGCGCTTGTCCAGGTGCGCATAGTACGTGTAGTACCCGCTGCCGTGATTGATCACGATCAGGTTGCCGTACCCGTTGGTGCTGCCCTGGTGCGCGGAGACCTCGACCGTTCCGGCGGCCGCGGCCAGCACGGTGTCACCGAGATCCGCGGTCGCGGTGGAGCCTCGGTTGAAGTCGATCTCCCAGGACACGTGGGCGCTGCTGTTGCTGCTGTTTCCCTGCCACGTCTGCCCGCACGGGAAGGGGAGCTGGAACGCCGGCGCGGCGTGCGCCGGGCTCGCGATCAGCAGGGTCCCCGCGACACCGATGACGAAGGCGCTCACGGCCCGCAGCAGATGACGTATTCGCATCTAGCCGTCCTCTCCCTAGGTACTCTGGATCACCAGCCTGGCCCGGCCCCCTTCAGCCGCACTCCACATTTCCTACAATCGATCAACGTCCGACCGGCTGTCACCACTGGCCCCGCCCGGTCGCCTCCGCGTAGCATCGCCAAAGACGATCATCGATCGCGGGCGGTGTGGCGATGCCGGACGGACTTGAGCTGCGCGTACTCGGCCCACTGGAGTTGCTGCGCGACGGCGTTCCCATCCCGTTGGCCGGCGTCAAGCCCCGCCAGCTGCTCGCCACGCTCGCCCTCCGCAACCACCGCACGGTCGCGGTGGAGCATCTGATCGAGGTGCTGTGGCCGCGGAAACCGCCCCGCTCGGCGGTGGCCAACGTCCACACGTACGTCCACGCCCTGCGTAGCCACCTCGGTGCGGCCCGGCTCTGCCGGCAGCCGCCCGGGTACCGCCTGCTGCTGGGTCCCGCCGAACTCGACCTGGTCCGCTTCGACGAGTACGACCGGGCCACCGACCCGGCCCGGCTGGACGCCGCACTGGCGCTGTGGCGGGGCGAGCCCGTCGAGAACCTGCCGCATCCGCCGCTGTGGCGGCCCGAGGTGGAACGCCTGGTCGAACGCTGGCGGCTGCTCCGTGAGCGGCGAGCCCGGGTACGCATCGAGTCCGGCGATCCGGCCGGGGCGATCACCGACCTGCGGGCACTGGTGACCGAGGACCCGTTGCGGGAGGAGGCCTGGCGGCTGCTGGTCACCGCGCTCGAGGCGACCGGCCGCCGGGCGGAGGCACTGTCGACGTACTCCAGCGCCCGCCGGTTCCTGGTCGAAGGGCTGGGCATCGAGCCCAGCGAACCGCTCCGCCGGTTGCACCGCAGCCTGCTGGACCAGGACGAACGGGCGGGCCCGTCCGGATCGGCGCGGCTGGACGCCGCCGCGGCCGCGGTGCTGCGCGGGCTCGCCCTGCTCAACCTCGGACCGGCACCCGGCTGGGTGGCGGCGGCCCTGCTCGACCGGAACGACGCCCAGGACGTGCTGGACGACCTGGAGCAGGGCCGGCTGGTGCGCCGGGTCGACCGCGACGAGCTGGGGCAGCCCCGGTTCCGGCTGTTGATCGTGGCCAGCCTGCTGGCGCCGGAGCTGCCCGAACCGGTCGACGAGGCGATGCTGTGCCGGGTCCTCGGCGGCTACCTGGACCTGGCCGGACGGGCCGCGCGGGGTCTGCCGGCACAGATCTTCGGCCCGGGGCTGAGCGTCGCGGACCGCTGGCCGGTACCGGCCGCGGCCGAGCTGACCAAGGACGCGGTCGCCTGGTTCACCGTCGAACGGCAGGCGCTGCTCACCGCCGTCGACCTCGCCGCTCGGCTGGGCCGCTCGGAACTGGCCTGGGAGTTCGCGCACGCCATGCTGCCCTGGTGCGACCTCGGCGGCCACACCGCCGAGTGGGAGCAGACCCACCGCGCCGCGCTCGACGTCTGCCGGCGCAGGGGTGACCTGCTCGGCGAGGCGGTGAGCCTGCGCGGTCTCGGGCAACTGCACCTGTACCGCGATCAGTACGGGGCCGCGGCCGAGGCGTTCAGCCGGGCCCGGCTGGCGTACGCCCGGCTCGGCAACACATACGGCGAGGCGGGCGCCCTGGCCGGGCTGGGATCGGTGCACCGGCTGCGCGGCGACCACGACGCCGCATACGACTGCTACCGGCAGGCGCTGGCCTCCTACCATGCGGTCGGCGACCGGCACGGCCAGGCGTACGTGCACGGCGCGCTGGCCCTGGTGTGGCTGGCCCGACGGAACCCGGCGGAAGCACTCCGCTCGCTGAACGCCGGCCTGCCGCTCGCGGCCGAAGTGGACGACCAGCACCGGGTCGCACACCTGTTGCACCGGCTCGGGCTGGTCCGGGTGCGGCTCAACGAGGCAGCGACCGCCCGCGGCTGCTTCACCGCCGCGCTCGACCGGTTCACTGCCATCGGCGACGCGCACGGCCAGGCCTACTGCCTCAGTGACCTGGCCGAACTGGAGCACGGCGACGCGGCGATCAGCAGGCTCAGCCGGGCGTTGGAGATCTTCGAACAGATCGGTGACCGCCGCGGCCAGGGGCAGGCCGCCCGGCGTCTCGGCGAGCTGCACCAGGAGGCCGGGCGGGGACGGCTCGGCGACGCGTATCTGGCCGAGGCTCGGCGGCTGCACTCCACCGTCGAGGACGAGATGAGCCGCCCCGGCTGACCCCCGCGCCCCGGTGGGTCAGTGGAGGTAGGTGAGGATGGCGGGGAGGGGGTCGATGGCGACGGCGCTGTCCACGACCAGGCGGGGGCCGATGATCGGTTCGTACTCGGCGCGGCGGACGAGGGTCTGCTCCCAGGTGGGAAACTCCCCGTCGGGCAGGCGGGCCTCGACCCGGCGGCGGTGTTCCGCCTCGTCCCCGCAGTGCACCTCGATCACCCGCAGCGGCACCCCGGCCCGCTCGGCCAGGTCGTGCCAGAGGCCGCGGGCGCTGGCCACCGGGTTGACCGCGTCCACCACTACGCTCAGCCCGAGCTTGAGCTGCACCTCGGCGAGCCCGGCGACCGCGCCGTACGCGGCCATCCCGGGCACGTCACCGACCAGGCCGTACCGGCCGAGGGCGCGTTCCACCGGGTCGACTGGCAGGACCGGGGCGCCCAGCGCGGTACCGACCCGGGCGGCGAGGGTGCTCTTGCCCACTCCCGGCAGCCCGGCGAAGGCGACCAGCAGCGGGCCGTCGGCGCCGGCCCGGACCGCGCCCGGATCCACCGTGCCGCCCGGGCCGGGTACGCCGGAGGTCACGGCAGCAGGTGCGGCCGGACATCCTCGGCGGCCGCGTCCCCGTACGACTCGGCGAGCCGCTTGACGAAGAGGTCCCGGCGGACCTGGTACTCCTGGGTGCCGACGGTCTCCAGCACCAGGGTGGCCAGCAGCGAGCCGACCTGGGCGGCGCGTTCCAGGCCCAGGCCCCAGGACAGGGCGGCGAAGAAACCGGCCCGGAAGCCGTCGCCCACGCCGGTCGGGTCGACCGCCTGGATCTCCCGGGCGATCGGCACGTGGATGGTGTCGAAGTCCCGGCCGGCGATCTCCGCGCCGTCCTTGCCCAGCGTGGTGACCCGGACCTTGACCCGGTCCAGGAGCTGCGCGTCGGTGAGACCCGCCTTGCTCAGCAGCAGCGACTTCTCGTAGTCGTTGGTCATCAGGAAGTCGGCGCCGTCGATCAGCCCGAGGACGTGCTCGCCGTCCATCCGGGCGAGCTGCTGGGACGGGTCGGCGACGAACCGGTAACCGCGCTCCCGGCACTCCTCCGAGTGCCGGATCATCGCCTCCGGGTCGTTGGCGCCGACCAGCACCATGTCGAGGCCGCCCAGCCGTTCCGCCACCGGGGCCAACTCAATGTTGCGGGCCTCACTCATCGCGCCCGCGTAGAACGAGGCGATCTGGCACATGTCGGTGTCGGTGGTGCAGACGAAGCGCGCGGTGTGCGCCACCTCGCTGATGTGCACCGAGTCGCAGTCCACGCCGTGCCGCTCCAGCCAGGACCGGTAGTCGGCGAAGTCGGCGCCGACCGCACCGAGCAGCACCGGGTGCAGCCCGAGCTGGGCCATGCCGAAGGCGATGTTGGCGGCCACCCCGCCCCGGCGCAGCACCAGGTCGTCGACGAGGAACGACAGCGACACCTTGTGCAGCTGGTCGGCGATGAGTTGGTCGGCGAAGCGGCCGGGGAAGCTCATCAGATGGTCGGTGGCGATCGAGCCGGTCACGGCGATCTTCATGTCAACCCTCGGGGTCGGGAGCACGGCGCCGGTCAGCCTACCGGTCGCCCCGCACAGCTGTACGGCCTCGGTCGACAACCGGTTGTCGGCCGCACATCCCGTTGTCACCGCGGGTACACCCGTTGAAAGAACGCAACGGCGGGACCGCCTGGTGAGGTGCGGTCCCGCCGTTGTCGGGTATGTCAGCCGTCGGCCCGGTGCGGGCCGCCCCGGCGTCGACTCAGCTGAACGAGTCGCCGCAGGCGCAGGAGTTGCCCGCGTTCGGGTTGTCGATGGTGAAGCCCTGCGCGTCGATCCGGTCGGCGAAGTCGATGGTCGCACCGGCCAGGTAGGGCGCGCTCATCCGGTCGACGACGACCTCGACACCGTCGAAGCCGGTGACGATGTCACCGTCGAGCGACCGCTCGTCGAAGAAGAGCTGGTATCGCAGGCCGGAGCAGCCGCCCGGCTGCACAGCGACCCGGAGCCGCAGGTCGTCGCGGCCTTCCTGCTCGATCAGGGCCTTGACCTTCTGCGCCGCGACGTCGGTGAGGACGACGGTGCTGGGGGCCTTGGCCTCGGTCGACTCGGTCTGCGCTGGCGTGGTCACGTGGAAATCTCCCTGCGCGTGTGGGTCCGGACGCACTGGCCAACATCTCCCGTCGCCCAGTCATTCCCGGTGTGGTCCAGATCCGATCGTACGCCGCCCGGGCGGAAGTCACCCCAGGTGCCGCGACTCGTGGCGGGAAACACCCGGGGCCGTTCAGCGGCTCCACTGCCGGGCCAGCCGGGCGCCGAGCGCGCGCAGCCCCTCGGCGGGCCGGCCCAGTGCCGCCTCCAACCCGTCGTTCTCCTCGCCGCCGAAGTGCTCCACCAGGCTGTGCGTCTCGGTCACGCCGGCCGCGGCGGCCTCCCGCCGCCCGGTGCTCGCCCGTCCCGCCACGACCACGCACGGCAGGCCCCGGTCCCGGGCGGCCCCGGCCACCCCGGCCACGACCTTGCCGCGCAACGACTGGTGGTCGAAGGACCCCTCCCCCGTGATCACCAGATCGGCGGTGTCGAGCGCGGCGTCCAGCCCGATGGCCCGGGTGACCAGCCCGATGCCGGACTCGGCCCGGCCGCCGAGGGCGAGGATGGCCGCGCCGAGCCCGCCCGCCGCACCGCCGCCGGGCAGCGTGCCGAGCCCCGGCGGGCAGCCGGGCAGGTCGCGCTCCAGCAGACCGGCCCAGCGTTCCAGCGCCGCGTCGAGCAGCAGGACGTCGGACCGGCTGGCGCCCTTCTGCGGGCCGTACACGTTGCTGGCGCCGTGCAGCCCGAGCAGCGGGTTGTCGACGTCGGTGGCGGCGACCAGGGCGGTGCCGCGGAGCCGGGGTGCGCCGTCCAGCGCGGCCACCGCGGCCAGCGCCGCCCCGCCGTACGGCAGGGCCTGCCCGGCCTCGTCCAGGGCGGTGACGCCCAGCGGGGTGAGCATGCCGGCGCCCCCGTCGTTGGTGGCGGAGCCGCCCAGCCCGATCACCACGGTCCGCGCCCCCGCCTCGACCGCGGCGGTCACCAGCAGCCCCAGCCCGTAAGAGGTGGTGGCCTTCGGGTCGCGTTCGGCGGCCGACAGCAGGTGCAGCCCGCACGCCTGGGCGCTCTCCAGGTACGCGGTGCCGTCGTCGGTGAGCAGGATCTCACCGGTGGCGGGCCGGCCGAGCGGGTCGACGGTGGGCACCGGCAGCCGCCGCCCGCCGAGCGCCTCGGCGAGCACCGCGACGAAACCGGGGCCGCCGTCGGCGAGCGGCCGGATCAGCAGCTCGTCGCCAGGGGCGACCTCCCGCCAACCCTCGGCCACCGCGGCGGCCACCTCCTGGGCCGGCAGCGTGCCGGCGAACTTGTCCGGGCAGAGCAGCACGCGCATGCCGAGCAGTGTGGCAGGCCACATCGTCGGCGGCTTCGAGCCGGTCGGGCTGTGGAACGATGGGAGGCGTGACTTCCACCTGGGTTGAGCCCTCCAACACCGCCACTGCGCTGCTGCTTCTCGGCCGCGGCAGCGATCCCGCCACCGAGCGTGGCGTGGAGTGTCCGGGTGACCTTCCCGCCCCCAGCGACCCGGACCTGGTGGCCCGGGCGGCGGCGGCCAAGGCCGCGCTCGGCACGAAGGTCTTCGTGCTGGGCCACCACTACCAGCGCGACGAGGTGATCCAGTTCGCCGACGTGACCGGCGACTCGTTCAAGCTGGCCCGCGAGGCGGCGGCCCGCCCCGATGCCGAGCACATCGTCTTCTGCGGCGTGCACTTCATGGCCGAGAGCGCGGACATCCTCACCTCGGACCGCCAGCGGGTGATCCTGCCCGACCTCGCCGCCGGCTGCTCGATGGCCGACATGGCGGTGCTGTCGCAGGTCGAGACCGCCTGGGACGTGCTGACCGAGCTGGGCATCGCGGCGGAGACCGTCCCGGTGACGTACATGAACTCCTCGGCCGACATCAAGGGCTTCGTCGGCCGGCACGGCGGCGTGGTCTGCACCTCCTCGAACGCCAAGCGGGCGCTGGACTGGGCATTCGAGCAGGGGCGGAAGGTGCTCTTCCTGCCCGACCAGCACCTGGGCCGCAACACGGCGGTGCTGGAGATGGGCTTCTCGCTGGACGACTGCGTCCTTTACGACCCGCACAAGCCGAACGGCGGGCTCACCCCCGAGCAGCTCCGCGACGCGAAGATGATCCTGTGGCGCGGGCACTGCTCGGTGCACGGCCGGTTCACCCTGGACAGCGTCAACGACGTCCGGGAGCGGGTGCCGGGGGTCAACGTGCTGGTCCACCCGGAGTGCCGGCACGAGGTGGTCACCGCCGCCGACTTCGTCGGCTCCACCGAATACATCATCAAGACCATCGAGGCGGCTCCGGCCGGCTCGGCGTGGGCGGTCGGCACCGAGCTGAACCTGGTCCGCCGGCTGGCGCTGGCCCACCCCGACAAGCAGATCATGTTCCTGGACAAGGCGGTCTGCTACTGCTCGACGATGAACCGGATCGATCTGCCGCACCTGGTGTGGGCCCTGGAGGAGCTGGTCGCCGGCCGCGTGGTCAACCAGATCACCGTCGACCCGGACACCGCGCGCCACGCCCGGACCGCGCTGGACCAGATGCTCGCCCTCCCCGGCGCCTGATCACCCTCGGTCACATCACTGGCACGGAAACGTACCGGACACCCCGGTTCGTGCCCTCGCTGGTGATGTGACCGATTCCATTTTCGTAACGGAGGGCTATGCTGCCGGGGCGACGACTTACGCGGGCCGTTTACCCGTGGCCGCATTCCGGGTAGCGATGCAGATCGTGGACCCCATCATCTACACGGCAGCACCAACGCGCTGGAGGTTGCGTTGACCGACGACGTCCTGGTCGTACACGGAGGCACTCCGCTTCAAGGGCGGATCCGCGTGCGCGGCGCGAAGAACCTCGTGTCCAAGGCGATGGTCGCCGCCCTGTTGGGCGACACCCCCAGCCGACTGTTCGACGTGCCGCGGATACGGGATGTCGAGGTGGTCCGCGGGCTGCTCCACCTGCACGGGGTCAAGGTGAGCGACGGCGACGAGGACGGCGAGCTCATTCTCGACCCGTCCAACGTCGAGAGCGCCAGCACCGACCAGATCAACGTGCACGCGGGGTCCAGCCGGATCCCGATCCTGTTCTGCGGCCCGCTGCTGCACCGGCTCGGCCACGCCTTCATCCCGGACCTGGGCGGCTGCCACATCGGTCCGCGTCCGATCGACTTCCACCTGCAGGCGCTGCGGGAGTTCGGCGCGACGGTCGAGAAGCGGCCGGAGGGGCTGCACCTGTCCGCCCCGAACGGGCTGCACGGCACCAAGTTCGCCCTGCCGTACCCGAGTGTGGGCGCCACCGAGCAGGTGCTGCTGACCGCGGTGATGGCCGAGGGCGTCACCGAGCTGCGCAACGCGGCGGTCGAGCCGGAGATCATCGACCTGATCTGCGTCCTGCAGAAGATGGGCGCGATCATCAAGGTGCACACCGACCGGGTGATCGAGATCCAGGGCGTGAAGCGGCTCAGCGGCTACACCCACCGGCCGATCCCGGACCGGATCGAGGCGGCGAGCTGGGCGGCGGCGGCACTGGCCACCCGTGGTCACGTCGAGGTGCTGGGCGCCCAGCAGGCCGACATGATGACCTTCCTGAACATCTTCCGCTCGGTCGGCGGCGAGTACGAGGTGACCGACCTCCGGCCGCCGCGGGCCGGCAAGCCGGGCCAGGAGGGCGGCATCCGCTTCTGGCACCCGGGCGGCGAGCTGAACGCGGTGGCGCTGGAGACCGACGTCCACCCCGGCTTCATGACCGACTGGCAGCAGCCGCTCGTGGTGGCGCTGACCCAGGCCCGCGGCCTGTCGATCGTCCACGAGACGGTCTACGAGCAGCGGCTGGGCTACACCAAGGCGCTGAACACGATGGGCGCCAACATCCAGGTCTACCGGGACTGTCTGGGCGGCACCCCGTGCCGCTTCGGCCGGCGCAACTTCAAACACTCCGCGGTGATCGCCGGCCCGAGCAAGCTGCACGCGGCCGACCTGGTCATCCCGGACCTGCGCGCCGGTTTCAGCCACCTGATCGCGGCCCTCGCCGCCGAGGGCACCTCCCGGGTGTACGGCGTCGACCTGATCAACCGCGGCTACGAGGACTTCGAGGCCAAGCTGGCGGATCTGGGCGCACACGTAGAGCGTCCGTAACATCACACTGAGTTTTTCGCGCCCGGTGCACCCGCGATGTGCACCGGGCGCGGCTGTTTGGCTACCCTTCACGAGTGCCGTCGCTGTTTCGTCGTAAGCCCGCCGACCTCGTCGAGGAGTCCGTCACCACGGTGACGACCGACGAGGTGTCCGATGCCGCCCGTTCCCGGGGCTACACCCCGAGCAAGAAGGAGCTGGGCGTGGTGACGCCGAAGCGGCCCGCCGCGGGTCGCCGGCCGGGCGCGCCGAGCAAGGCGCTGACCAAGGAGGAGGCCCGGGAGCAGCGCCGGACGGCGCGCGCCGAGGCCTCGGCCGAGTTCCGCCGCGAGGGCGGTGCGCGCGACCGGGGTCCTGAGCGGCTGCTGGCCCGCAACGTGGTCGACTCCCGGCGTACGGTCGGCACCTGGTTCTTCGGTGGCGCGCTGATCGTGCTGCTCGGTTCCAACCAGGCCATGCCGATGATCGTCCGGCTGATCTCCAACGCCCTGTGGGGGGCGCTGGCGCTCGGCGTGATGATCGACTCGATCCTGATCTCGCGCAAGATCAAGAAGCTGGTCCGCGAGCGCTTCCCCAAGAGCACCGAGCGGCTCGGCTCCCTCTACTTCTACGCGATCATGCGCTCGATCACGTTCCGCCGGATGCGCGCCCCGCAGCCCCGGGTCAACATCGGCGACAAGATCTGACCGGGCGCGACCCGGTTCCGGCCCCTTCCCGCCGCCGCGGGGAGGGGCCGCGTCATGCCACCCCGAACAGGCGCAGCAGCGCGGTGGTGCCGGCCGCCGCGACGACGACCAGCACGAAGGGCGCCCGCCGCCAGGCCAGCAGCAGCCCGACCAGCACCCCCGCCGGCCGGGCGTAGCCGGCGAACGCGCCGGCCTCGGTCAGCGCGGCGGTCGCGGCCAGCGCGGCCAGCAGGGCGGCGGCGCCGACCGGCAGCAACTGCCGGGACCACTCGGGCAGTTCCAGCCGGTCGCGCAGAAGCACCCCGGCGACCCGGAAGCCGTACGTGCCGGCGGCCAGGGCGACGATCACGGCGATCAGCATGGCGCCTCCTCGGTGCGGGCGGCGCCGGCCGGGGCGGTCTCTTCCATGACTGTCGCGGCGGTGACGCCGGTCGGCCCGCGGCGGCGGATCGCGGGCACGGCCACGGCGGCGAGGGCGAGCAGGACCGGTAGCCCGGCGGGCAGGAACGGGGTGGCCAGCACGGCCAGCAGGGCACCGGCCAGCGCCACCCGGCGGGTCTGCGCGTCCCGCAGGCTCGGCAGCAGCAGCGCGGCCAGCCCGGCCGGGAAGGCGGCGTCGAGTCCCAGCACGGCCGGGTCGCCCACCGCGCCCCCGGCCAGCACGCCGAGCAGCGTGCCCGCGTTCCAGGCCACGAAGAGCAGCGCCGCGGCGAGCCAGAACGCGCTCCGTCGGGTCGGCCCGGCCGGCCGGGCCAGGGCGAACGCGGTCGCCTCGTCGGTCATCAGGTGGCTGCCGAGCAACCGCTGCCAGCGGGCCGGCCCGAGGCTGCCCCCGAGGGTCAGGCCGAACGGCAGGTGCCGGGCGTTGAGCAGCAGGCCGGCGAGGACCGCCGCGAACGGGCTGCCCGCGGCCACCAGACCCACCGCCATGAACTGCGCGCCGCCTGCGTAGACGAACACCGACATGGCGAGGGTGGCCCAGGCGGGCAGGCCGGCGGCGATCGCCACCGCGCCGAACGACGCGCCGACGGCGACCATCGCCGCGCCGATGGCGGCGACGTCGCGCAGCACGCCCGCGTCGCCCGTTCGATATGCCGTACGCATGGTCCATTATCCTGAACGCAGAGGCATGTGTTCGTCAAACCGAACAGAACGACTTATGGAGCGAACAATGACGGTCGATCCCGCTCCCCCGCTGGCCACCATCGCCGCCGCCCTGCGCCGCGAACGCGACCGGGCGGGCATCTCCCTGACCGAGCTGGCCCGCCGGGCGGGCATCGCCAAGTCCACCCTGTCGCAGCTGGAGTCCGGCGTCGGCAACCCCAGCGTCGAGACGCTCTGGGCGGTGGGCGTGGCGCTGGGCGTGCCGTTCAGCCGGCTGGTCGAGCCGCCCACGGCCACCGTCCGCGTCGTCCGGGCCGGCGAGGGCCCTCGCGTCCGCTCCGAGCACGCCGACTTCAGCGCCACCCTGCTCGCCGCCGGCGCGCCGCACACCCGCCGCGACGTCTACCTGATGGAGCTGGAGCCCGGAGCCGTCCGGGTGGCCGAGCCGCACACCCCGCGCAGCATCGAGCACGTCGTGGTCGCGGCCGGCCGGATGCGCCTCGGCCCCGAGTCCGACCTGGTCGAGCTGGGACCCGGCGACTACGCCACGTTCCCCGGCGACACAGCGCACCGGTACGAGGCGCTGGTCCCGGGAACGTTCGCGGTGCTGGTCATGGAACACCCCTGAGCCCAGCCGTGCGCCGGGGTCAGCCGCCGATCTCGGCCGGGGTCCGGTAGAGCCGGGCGACGACCTCCTCGATGTCCGGCTCGACGATCGAGATGTCCCGCAGGGCGGCCAGGCCGGCGAGCCCGGCGACCACCTCGGCGACGCTCGCCGACTCCAGCGCGAAGACCAGCCGGTGCCCGTCCGCCTCCATCCGCACCAGCGGGGCGCCGGGCAGCACCGGTGGGGCGGGCAACGCGGCGTCCAGCTCGGCCACGACCATCCGGCGGGAGCCGTACCGGCTGTGCAGGGCGGCGATCGATCCATCGTGCACCACCCGGCCGTGATCGATCACCACGAGCCGCCGGCAGAGCCGCTCGATGTCGGCCAGGTCGTGGGTGGTGAGCATCAGGGTGGTGTCGCCGGCCCGGCCCAGCTCGGCCAGGAAGCCCCGGACGGCCTGTTTGCTCACCACGTCCAGCCCGATGGTCGGCTCGTCGAGGAAGAGCACCTCCGGGCCGTGCAGCAGCGCGGCGGTCAGCTCGCCACGCATCCGCTGGCCCAGGGACAGCTGCCGGACCGGGATGTCCAGGAACTCGTCGAGGTCGAGCAGGCCCCGGCAGCGGGCCAGCCGAGCCCGGTGCTCCCCAACCGGCACCCGGTAGATGTGCCGCAGCAGGTCGAACGAGTCACGCAGCGGCAGGTCCCACCAGAGCTGCGAACGCTGCCCGAAGACCACGCCGATGCGCAGCGCCAGCCGGGTCCGCTCGGCCACCGGCCGCAGCCCGCAGACCCGGGCCTCCCCCGCCGAGGGCATGAGCACGCCGGTGAGCATCTTCAGGGTGGTCGACTTGCCGGCCCCGTTCGGGCCGATGTAGCCGACCATCTCGCCGCGCTCCACCCGCAGGTCGATCCCGTCGACCGCGGTGACCGTCCGCTTCTCCCGGCGCAGCCGACCCGCCTTCACCCGGACGGTGAACTCCTTGCGCAGCCCGCGTGTCTCGATGACGTTCAAGAGCCCGTACTCCGGTAGTGGCGGATGCCGACGCGCCAGGCCAGGGCGGCGACCGCGGCGGCGAGCACCGCGACGCCCGGCGCGGCCCAGCCGACCCAGCCCGGCAGGCCGAGCGGGTCGGCCCGGCCGAGCAGCGCCAGCGCCGGGTGATAGCTGACGAAGGCGAACCCCAGCCCGTACGCGAAGAGCCCGCGGAACCAG
This sequence comes from Micromonospora sp. NPDC093277, assembly GCF_044765245.1. Lineage (NCBI taxonomy): Bacteria > Bacillati > Actinomycetota > Actinomycetes > Micromonosporales > Micromonosporaceae > Micromonospora > Micromonospora sp. NPDC093277. Next base: position 184,603 of record NZ_JBIWJO010000003.1, on the reverse strand, counting down.
CCGCCGTAGACGGTGACCGGGTACGCGGTGAAGTCGCGCCCACCATAGGTGACCGAGTTGGCCAGCTCGCCGGAGTCGATCCAGTAGAACGACACGGTGGCCGTGATGACGAAGACCGCGGCGAAGAAGACCGCGCCGGCGAGCGGGGCGACCACGACCAGGACGGCCCGACCGAACGTCCAGTCGATCCCGGCCAGGCCGACCGCGACGATCAGCACGGCCAGCCCGAAGACCGCCCGGGACACCTTGCGCAGCGGCAGATCCATCAGCAGCAGCTGGGGCAGCGCGGCCAGCGGGCGGACCAGCACCGCGTCGAAGAGGCCGGTGCGGACGTACCGGGGCAGCCGCTCGATGTTGCCCACCAGCAGGTCCGCGGTGGCGAACGCGAACGACGACAGGCCGACCATCACCAGCGTCTCGCGGAGCGTGAAGCCGCCCAGCTCGCGGGTGACCCCGAAGAGCACCAGCACGGTGACCACGTCGAACACCGTCGCTCCGACGTTGCCGACCAGATCCACCACGAAGGACGTCCGGTACGCGGCCTGCGACCGTGCCTGCGCACCGAGCAGCGCCCGATAGGCCGCCAGCTGGTCAGCCACCCTGCACCACCAGGCGCTGTTCGGCCCGGCGCTGGACCAGCCGGCAGAGGGCGAGCAGCGCGACGGCCCAGCCGACCTGCACCCCGACCAGGGCGAGCTGCGTCGGCGCCGGATCCCGCTCGACCAGCACGTCGAGCGGGATCTGGAGCACGCTCGGGAACGGGGTCCCGTACCGCAGCAGGGTCTCCAGCCAGCCCGGCAGGAAACTCAACGGAAAATAGAGCCCGGTCAGCACGCCGGCGCAGAGCGTCCAGAGGATCATCGGGCCCCGTACGTCCTGCAACCAGTACGCGGTGGTGTTGACCAGGTAGCGGCAGCCGAAGCAGATCACCACGGCGAGCAGCACGGAGAACGCGAACAGCGGCAGGGTGCCCGGCCGGCGGGGCAGGTACACGTCGAAGAAGAAGAGGCCGACCAGCACCGGCGGCAGCAGCCGGGCCAGCGACGCGAACCCGGCCCGACCCAGGTCGGCGGCGAGATAGCTGGTGACCGGATCGACGGGACGGAGCAGGTCGGCGGCGACGTCGCCGGTGCGGATCCGGTCGGCCAGCTCGGTCCAGCCCCAGAGCAGGACCACCGCCAGCAGCCCCTGCCCGACCCAGACGAACGTGGCGAGCTGAGCCCGGTCGTAGCCGGCGACCCGGCCCGTCGCGCCGGCCGCCGCGAGGAAGATGTAATAGCGCAACAGGCCGAAGACGCTGTTGGTGACCGCTCCTGCGACCGTGGCCTGGCGGTAGGTGGCATACCGCCGAAAACCGGATGCCACTATCGCGCTGAATGTCCGAAACCATCGGGTAACGTTTTCGTCCGTGGGTGATGCCACAGTGGCGGTGACAGAGCCCACGCCGTTACCCTCCTTCCGCAGCCACGACGTGCCGGACCGGGCGACTCTACCGGCATGTCGGGCGCCCCGGCGCGACAATTTGCAACGAGGTGACATCGCCGTGAGCGAGCGACGCGAGCCGGCCCGGGGCCGCGCCGCGCGGGCGGCGACAGGGTCCCCCCGATGAGTGGCTGGGACCGCTGGCACGAGCCCGCCGAAGCGTCCTGGGCCGTCGAACCCACCCACGAGTGGCGTCCGCAGTTCCCGGGGCAGCGCTACCCGGGCGACATCGGCATCGAGCACCTGACCCCGCCCGCGCCGCGCGGCCGGGCCACCGTCGTCGGCCGGGCCGAGGTGCGCCCGGTCAGCGCGGCGCCCGACCACGGGGACGCATACCCGGTCAGCCCGGCGGGACCCGACGAGCGACGCGGCACATACCCGGTCAGCCCGGCAGGACCCGACGAGCGACGCGGCACATACCCGGTCAGCCCGGCAGGACCCGACGAGCGACCCGGCACATACCCGGTCAGCCCGGCCGCGGGCGACCGGAGCGGTGGGCACTCGGGCCCGGGCGAGCGGCGCGCGTACCCGGACGGGCGTGGCTGGGACGAGCCACGCGCGGACGACCGGCGGCTCTGGGCGGAGCGACGCGCACCCGGCGACGGACGCGAAGGCGTACCCCGCCGCGGCCCCGCTGGGCAGCCGGGCGACCGGTACGACCCGGACCGGTCGCGGGGCGCCGGCTGGGCGGACGACCGGTCCGACCAGCGCTGGGTACGCCCCGAGCCTGGTCGGCGGACACCACCGTCGGACGTGGACTCCCGCCGGCCGGCCTCGCCCGCGGTCGAGCCCGGTTGGCTCCCGGAGCCCGACGAGTTCCCGCACCGCCCCCAGCCGCGACCGGGCTGGTCGGAGCAGCGCCGGGGTACGCCCGACGGGCAGCCCACCACGGCCCCACGCGGCCCGATGGACCGGCGCGACCCCGGCCCCGACCGTCCGATGGACCGGCGTGGCCACGGTTTCGACGGCCGGGATGACCGGTTCGACGGCCGGGGTGACCGGCACGAACCCGGCTTCGAGCGCCCGGCCGAACGACGCGAACCCGGCTTCGAGCGACGCGAACCGGGTTACGACGGTCCGGCCCGGCGCGAGCCCGACCCGCGTCGGGAGGCAGCCGCCCGGATCGACCAGCACCCGGCGGCGCCCACCGCCCCGGACGACCACCGCCGCCCGGTGGATCCGCACCGGGGGGAGCCCGGCTGGCACGGCGGGCCGCGCCCCGGCACACACGGTCCCGACGAACGGTGGGACGAGCGCCGCCCGCCGTCCGACGGCGCGCGCCCGCGTGCAGGCGAATGGCCGGTGGTCGGGCGGCGACCCCGCACCGAGCCGGCCGCGTACCGGCCCGACGAATGGCAGCGCCCGGCCGGTCCGGGCCGGCCCGGCCCGGACGAGCGCCCGGCGCGCCCGGCCGACGAGGCGATTTCGCGGCATGACGGCCGCCGGCCCGAGCCCGTCGGCCCCCGGCCCGAGGACCGCTACCGGCCCGAGGATCGCTCGGCCGGCCGCCCCCGCCCCGAGGAATGGCAGGGCGGCCCGGAGGAGAGGCAGGGCCGCCCGGCCGACGCTGGGCCGGCCGGCCGCGGCGACGGACGCGAGCGCCCGCCCGCCCCGGCCCGTCCGGACGGCATGCGCGACCGGCCGTCGGCGCCCCCCGCGCCGCGACCCGAGGACGTACGCGAGCGGCCCGTCGCACCTGTTCCGGCAGGTGCCGACGAGGTCCGACGCCCGCCGGTGGAGCCGGTCGGTCGGCCCGAGCCGCGCCCGGCACCGCCCGTCTCCGCTCCGCCCGCGCCGGCGTCCACCCCGCCCCGGCCACCGCTTCCGCAGCCGGCGCAGGCACCCGCCGCGCCGGCCCGGCCGGTCGACGTCCCGGGCTCGGGCGGCACCGACCACCCCACGGCGGCCTCCGCCGGCCGGCCCTCGGAGCCGGCCGGGCTGGACCTGTTCACCCCGGCGAAGGCCACCCGCCCCACCGACGCGCCGGTCTCCGGTGCGCCGCCGATGTCCGGGAACGCGCCGGGGTCGGCACCACCGGCCGTACCCGAGGCGGCGCCGGTCGCCGCGCCGGCGCCCACGGCCGCCCAACTGGACGCCGCCACGGCTCCCGGTGACCAGCGAACGACCGTGCCGGCCGAGGCACCTCGGCAGCCGGGCACGCCGGACACCCCTGTCTCCCCCCGGACCGTCGACGGCGTGGCCGGGCCGGCATCGACCCCGTCCGGTGTCGAGAGCGCCGGCAGCGCCCGGGAGACTGCGCCAACCCCCCGGGCGGACGACGGCCCGGCGGCTGCGCCCGCCGCAGGTCGTGTCGAGGAGAACGCGGACGCCTGGTTCCGGGCGGCACGGCCCGCGTCGGAGTCGACCGACGACGTCGGGTCCGGCCCGACGCCTCCTACCGAGCCGAGGCCTGCGCCGCCCGCCTGGAACGCCGGGTCCGGCCGCCCGACCAGCGCACCGCCGGCCGGCGGGGACGACGCCCAGGACATCGTCGAGCCCAGCTCGGCTACGGGCACGCCCTCCGGGCCGCCCGTATCCGCACCGCCCGCTCCGGACGCCGTGCCAGCCGGCCAGGTCTCCCCGGCCCCGGCCCCGGCCCCGGCCCCGGCCCCGGCCGCAGCGCCCGCCGAGCCACCGGTGTCGGCCCCACCCGCCCAGGTGTCGATGCCCTCCGCCCAGTCGGTGTCGGCCGCCCCTCCGATACCGCCCGACTCTCCGTTGCCGCCCACCCAGCCGGTGTCGGCCGCCCCTCCGGCGCCGCCCGCCTCCCCGGTGTCGGCACCACCCGCACCGGCCACCGAGCCGCCGGCACCGGTCGAGCCGGCAGCGGACGAACCGGCCGTCGCATCACCGGCACAGGTCTCCGCACCTCCGGCCCCGGCCGAACCGGCAGCGAACCAGCCGGTGTCCGCACCACCCGCACCGGCCGCTGGCCCCCCGTCCGATTCACCAGCGGACGAATCGACAGCGGACGAACCGGTGTCCGCGCCACCGGCGCAGGTCTCCGGGCCCCCGGCGCCGGACGCCGAGCCCGAGGTCGAGCCGCAGGAGGTCCGCCCGGCGGACCCGGAACAGGCGCTGGCCGCCATCCGGTGGCGGTTGAACCCGGAGACGCTGCGCGAGGAGGCCCCCGATCCGGAGGCGCTGCGCGAGATCCGGGACGGGCTCACCACGAAACTCGGCAGCGCGCTGGACAACCGCTCCCGCGCCCGGCTGCTGAGCCTGCGGTCGGTGGCCGCCCGGATCCTCGGCGACCTGGACGACGCCCGCGACGACGCGCGGCTCGCCCTGACGTACGCGGAGGCCACCGGCGAGTTGCGGCGGACCACTCTGGCCCGCGCGCGGCTGGCCGAGGTGCTGCGCTGGCGGGGCGACCACGCGGAGGCCGACCGGCTCTTCGCCGAGGCCAATTCGCCGGAACTGCCGGACCGGCTGCGCGCGGCGCTGCACGAACACGCCGGCCGGTCCTGCTACGACCAGGGCCGGCTGACCGAGGCGTGCCTGCACTTCGAGCGGGCGCTGGACCTGCGCCAGGGTGAGAACGCCGAATTGAACGCGCGTACGGCGGTGGCGCTGGACGCGGTCGCCGAACGGGCGGCGGTCGACGGCTTCGGCCCGAAGCCACGGACCCGGGAAGTGATCCTCGGCGAGGAGCGGTACCCGGCGCCCACCTTCGACGAGGAGCGGGAGCTCTGGGGGTACGCGGACGACGAGGGCGAGTTGGTGATCGACCACCGGTACGCCGAGGTGCAGCCCTTCCACGAGGGTCTGGCCTGGGTACGCCGCCCGGAGGCGTCCCGCTGGGCGTTGATCGACACCGCCGGCACGGCGCTGATCGAGGCGAACAACGGCTACCGGGGGGTGGCCGCGTTCTCCGAGGGGCTGGCCTGGGTGTCGATGGACGGCAAGGGCCGATGGATGGCGGTCGACCCGACCAACATGGTGCGGATCCCGCCCGGGTACGAGGACGCCCGGTCATTCCGGGGCGGCCTGGCGGCGGTACGCCAGAACGGCGGCTGGGGCGCGGTCGACCGGAACGGTCAGGTGGTCGTGCCGACCCGGTTCCACGGCCTGACCACCGCCCTGGCCGACGGCCGGTACGTGGACGGCTTCACCGAGGAGGGCCTGGCCGTGGTGGAGTTGGCCGGCCGCCGGGGCGTGGTGGACCGGACCGGCCGGATCCTGGTCGATCCGGCGTACCCGACGCTGGTCGTGCACCCGGTCGCCTTCCTGGTCCGCGACGGCTCGGGCCGCTGGGGAGCACTGGACCGGCGGGGTGGGCCACTGATCGACCCGGTGCACCCGGGCCGGGCCGCCGTGGTCGCGGAGATCGAGCAACTGCTCACCGACACCAGCCCGGTGCTCTGAGCGGCGACAGGCCCTGAGCGGACCGGACGGGACCTACCCGGGCACGGACCGCCGTGTGGCGGCCGCCACAGCGTCGCACCGGAGATCATGATCGGGCGGGGCTAGGGTCTTGAGCATGGAATTCCGACACCTAGGCCGCTCGGGCCTGATGGTCAGCGAGATCTCGTACGGCAACTGGATCACTCACGGTTCGCAGGTCGAGGAGGAGGCGGCGACCGCCTGCGTGCGGGCGGCCCTGGAGACCGGCATCACCACGTTCGACACCGCCGACGTGTACGCCGGCACGAAGGCCGAAGCGGTGCTCGGCCGCGCGCTGAAGGGCGAGCGGCGCGAGGGGCTGGAGATCTTCACCAAGGTCTACTGGCCGACCGGGCCCGGTCGCAACGACCGCGGGCTGTCCCGCAAGCACATCATGGAGTCGATCAACGGCTCGCTGCGCCGCCTGCAGACCGACTACGTGGACCTCTACCAGGCCCACCGGTACGACTACAGCACGCCGCTGGAGGAGACGATGGAGGCGTTCGCCGACGTCGTGCACTCCGGCAAGGCGCACTACATCGGCGTCTCGGAGTGGCAGGCGTCGCAGATCCGCGATGCCCACCGGCTCGCCCGCGAGCTGCGCATCCCGCTGGTCTCCAGCCAGCCGCAGTACTCGATGCTGTGGCGGGTCATCGAAGCCGAGGTGATCCCCACCTCCGAGGAGCTGGGCCTCGGCCAGATCGTCTGGTCGCCGATGGCCCAGGGCGTCCTGTCCGGCAAGTACCTGCCGGGCCAGCCGCCGCCGTCCGGCTCCCGGGCCACCGACGAGAAGTCGGGTGCCGGGTTCATCGCCAAGTGGCTCGGCGACGAGGTGCTCACCAGGGTGCAGCGGCTCAAGCCGCTCGCGGAGCAGGCCGGGCTGACCATGCCGCAGCTCGCCATCGCCTGGGTGCTGCAGAACCCGAACGTCTCCTCGGCCATCGTCGGGGCGTCCCGGCCGGAGCAGGTGCACGACAACGTGAAGGCGGCGGGCGTCAAGCTCGACGCCGACCTGCTCAAGGCGATCGACGAGATCGTCGAGCCGGTCACCGAGCGGGACCCGGCGAAGACCGAGTCCCCCGCCCAGCGTCCGTGACGCGTCCCCGGTCCGGTCGGCGCGGCGCGCCGGCCGGACCGGGTCCGGTTCGGCCGTGCCGTTGAGCGGGGCTCAGCCCTGCCAGAAGCGGATCAGCTGAAGGCCGAGCACGTACAGGTCGGGCGGCAGCCCGAGCAGGTCCGCGAGCCAGAAGATCGCGCCGAAGAACCAGCCGCCGATCCGCGGGTTCCAGATCAGCGCGAAGAGCAGGATGAAGCCGAACGGGGCGAACACGTCGTACATCCGGCGGTACTGCGGGCTGAGCCACGGCTGGATCATGTTGCCGCCGTCCAGTCCGGGCACCGGCAGCAGGTTGAGCACGCTGGCGGTGAGCTGGAGGAACGCCAGCAGGCCCAGCCCGGCCCAGAACTCCGTCGGGCCGGCCACACCGGGGCCGACCAGCAGCGCCGCCACCAGCAGCAGGGTGAACAGCACGTTGGTGGCCGGGCCGGCCAGGCTGACCAGGGTGTGCCGCAGCCGGCCGGGGATGGCGTGCCGGTCCACCCAGACCGCGCCACCGGGCAGGCCGATGCCGCCGAGCAGCACCACGACCACCGGCAGCACGATCGACAGCAGCGGGTTGGTGTACTTGAACGGGTTGAGCGTCAGGTAGCCCCGGTGGGCGATGTTCCGGTCGCCGGACCGGTAGGCGACCACCGCGTGGGCGTACTCGTGCAGGCAGAGCGAGACCAGCCAGCCCGAGACCACGAACAGGAAGACGTCGAACCGGACGTTGCCGAGCCCATGCCAGGCCAGCACGCCGCTGGTCACGAAGAGCGCGACCAGTGCGAGGAAGACCGGGCTGGGCCGGAAGGCCGCCCGGGGCACCCCGAGCACCAGCGGCTCGCCCGGGCGGTCGTAACCCATCATCCGGCCGGGGGCAGCAGGCTCATCCGGTACTCCACCCGGTCGTCCTCGACGAGCGCGACGGACGTGACGCCGGACGCCGCGAGTTCCCGCCAGGTCTGGCCGACCCACGACTCGGCGTCCGCCTGGTTGCCGAACGACTCGCTCGGTCCGTCGACCGACTCGCCGTTCGCGCCCTCGTACCGCCAGCTCCACGCCATGCCGTGTCTCCCCTCGCCGTCGCCCCCTGGGGCCGGACCCCCGCAAGCGTAGTCGGCCGAGCCGGGATCGGCCCGACCACTACGGGCCGGGACAGCCCCCCGGTGGATCATGCGCCGAGCCGACGGCCGGTACGGTGACCCGGTGCTGACTCGAGGAGTGGTACTCAGCGATCGCTATCGGCTGAGCGAACGCATCGCGACCGGTGGCATGGGGGCCGTCTGGAAGTGCACCGACACACTGCTCGGCCGCGAGGTCGCGGTGAAGGTGCTGCTGCCGTCGCTGGTCGCCGACCCGGAGTTCACCACCCGTTTCCACGCCGAGGCCCGGATGATGGCCGCGCTGCGGCACCCGGGCATCGTGCAGGTGCACGATTTCGGCTCCGCCACCCTCGCCGACGACAGCCAGGTCAGCTACCTGGTGATGGAGTACGTCGACGGTGAGCCGCTGCTGACCTGGATCCGGCGCGCCGGCCGGCTCGACCCGGCGTCCACCATGTCGGTGGTCGCGCAGGCCGGGCAGGCGCTGCACGCCGCCCACCTCGCCGGGATCGTGCACCGCGACGTAAAGCCGGGCAACCTGATGGTCAAGCGGGACGGCGCGGTGGTGCTGGTCGACTTCGGCATCGCCCGGGCCAACACCATGGCGGGGATCACCGCCGCCCACATGGTGCTCGGCACCGCCTCGTACATGTCTCCGGAGCAGGCCACCGGCCAGCGTGTCTCGCCGGCCACCGACGTCTACGCGCTCGGCGCGGTCGCGTACTTCTGCCTCGCCGGCCGGCCGCCCTTCGAGGGCGACAACCCGCTCCAGGTGGCGCTGCGGCACGCCCAGGACGAGCCGCCGCCGCTGCCGCCGGGCACGCCCCCGGCGGTGGCCGAGCTGGTCCGCCGGGCGCTGGAGAAGAGCCCCGACGACCGGTTCCCGAGCGCGGCGGCCATGGCCGAGGCCGCCCAGGACGTCCGGGAGGCCACCCTGGCCAGCCTCCCCGTCCCGCCCCGGCCGCCGTGGGCGGTGGCCGGCCCGGCCGTGCCGGGGCCCGCCGCGCTGCCGGCGCCCGCCCCCGGTCCGACCGGCCCGGACAGCTCCGGGGGTACGCCGTCCGGCGCCTCGGCCCCCGTGGGGTCCCCGGCCGGTCCGAGCGGATCCGGCCACCCCGGCGGAACCGAGCCCTCAGCTCCGCCGGCCACCGGCCCGGGCGCCCAGGTCCCCGCCGGCGCGACGCCCCCTGGCGCTCGGCCGCCCGCCGCGCCCGGCGTTCAGCCACCCTCCGGCGTGGCGCCCGCCGTGCAGCCACCCGCCGGACCGCCGCCGGTCGGCCGCGGCGCGCAGCCGCCCGCTGGACCGGCCGGGCCACCGCCGGGCCTTCCCGCCTGGTCGGTCGGCGTGGCGCACCCCGGCCAGCCCGGCCCGCGTCCCGCCGGGCACGGCCCGGAGCAGGATCAACAACCGCAGACGCTGGAGGAGCCGGTGAGCCGCCCGGGGCGGGGACGGGTCCTCGCCCTGACCGCGGCGGCCGGCGTCGTCGTCGTGGCGCTCGCGGTGACGGTGGCCGTGGCGGCGCTGCGTTCCCCCGGCGACGGACCGACGGACCGCCCGCCAGCACTGGCCGGCGAGTCCGCGACCGCCGATCCGGAGCAGCAGGAGGAGGAGCCGCAGCAGCTGGATCCGCAGGCCACGGAGGGCTCGCCCGAGTCGACGCCGAGCGGTACCGGCGGGCCGGTCAGCGGGTCGCCGGCGGCTCCCCCGAGCCGCGCCTCGGGGCCGGGTGCCACCACCCCGTCGGCCGGCGCCTCGGCGCGACCGACCGCCGGCAGCACCGGCTCGCCGAAGCCGGCGGGCACGACCAGCGCCCCGCAGAAGCCCAACCCGTACACGGCGGCGCAGGCGTGCGGCAGCGGCTTCAAGGTGATCGACTCGGCGACGCTGACCGCGAACGGCATCCGCAAGGGCCGGGTCTACCTGCTCTACAACTCGGGCACCGGAAACAACTGCGTGGTCACCCTCAAGGACTACGACGTCGGCCGGGCGACCGCCGTGTCGGCGTACCTGGAGGTGAAGGGGAAGGCGCGCGGCACCGACAGCGGATCGTTCGCGTACTACGCCGGGCCGGTCAAGGCCGCCGCGGTGAAGACCTGTGTGAAGTGGGGCGGGTCGACCGGCGGCGCCAGCTACAACAGCGCCTTCGAGCACTGTGACTGATCCACCGCCACACGCCTGGGGTGGGAGGCGGCGGCCCGCCGGACGGCTTTAAGGTACGGGCATGTCCGTTGACGGGTGGAACAGCCTCCTGGTGCTCGGTGGTATCCGATCCGGCAAGTCCGAGTTCGCGGAATCGCTGGTCGCCGACGCGCCCACGGTCCGGTACGTGGCCACCGCCGCGGAGGGGGATCCGGAGGACGCCGAGTGGGCGGCCCGCCTGGCGGCGCACCGCGCCCGCCGGCCGGGCAGCTGGACCACCGAGGAAACCGCGGCGGACCCGGGCCGGCTCGCCGAGGTGATCGCGGCGGCCGGGCCGAACGAGACGCTGCTCGTCGACGACCTGGGCGGCTGGGTGACCGTGCTGCTCGACCCGGCCCACCAGCCGGCCGACGACCAGGCCACCGTCGCCGAGCTGGCGGCGGCCGTCCGGGCCAGCGCCGCCCGGCTGGTGCTGGTCAGCCCGGAGGTGGGGCTCACCCTGGTGCCGACCACGCCGCTGGGCCGGGCCTTCACCGACGCGCTGGGCGAGACCAACCGGGCGATCGCCGACGCCTGCGACGCGGCGGTGCTGGTCGTCGCCGGCCAGCCGGCCTGGCTCAAGCCGGCCGCCCCGCCCCGCCCCGCCGTGCCGGCGCAGGCCGGCCCCGCCCAGGCCGGCGCCCCGGCGCGTCCGCCGGCGGGATCCGCCACCGGGCAGGCGGCGGCCGTCCCCGGCCCGGCCGAGCAGGCGCTGCCCGAGGTGCTGACCCCGGCCCCGCCGCCCCCACCGGCCCCCGCCCTGGTGACGGAGACCGGAGACTGGGCCGCCCCCACCATGGCGCTGCCGATGATCGCCACCGGCTTGGTGATCCAGCCCGGCATGGAACTGCCCATGCCCGACGACTACGCCGGCCCGCAGGCGGTCGACCGGCTCGCCACCCTGGACATCCCCGGCGCCGGGCTGGGCGTGCTGGACCGGGTGGTCGCCTTCGCCGCCGCCACCCAGGGCACCCCGACCCCCACGCCGTGGAGTTCGGTGCGGGTGCTGCTGCTGCACGGCGACCACGCCGGCGGGGCGTCGGCCGGCGCGGCGCCGGGTGAGTCGGCCCGCCGTGCCCAGCAGGCGCGCGCCGGCAAGGGGGCGCTCGCCCGGCTGGCGGCCGAGAGCGGGGCCAGCCTCCAGGTGGTCGAGGCACCCGCCTCCGCAGCCATGGAGGACGGACCGGCGCTCACCGCCGACCAGGTCGAGTCGGCCCTGCGGTACGGCTGGCGGCTGGCCGAGCAGGCCGCCGACGCGGGCGTACAGCTGCTGGTGCTGGCGGCGTGCGGGGCCGGCACCGAGGCGGCCGCCGCGGCGGTGCTGGCGGCGACGGCCGGTGCGGAACCACCGGCGGTGCTGGGCCGGGTGGTGACCGAGCAGGGCGAGTACGACGACGTGGCCTGGATGGCCCGTTGCGCGGCGGTCCGGGACGCGCTGCACCGCACCCGGCGCGCCCCGCGCGGCGCCAAGGACGTGCTGGCCGAGCTGGGCGGCGGCGACATCGCGATGGCCACCGGCGTGCTGCTCGGCGCGACCGCCCGGCGGATCCCGGTGCTGCTGGACGGGCCGGTCGGCGTCGCCGCCGGCCTGGTCAGCCGCGACCTGGCCGGGCAGGCCCGGCACTGGTGCCTGCTGCCCGACCACGGCGGTCAGCCCGCGGTGCGGCTCGCCGCCGACGTACTCGGCCTGAACCCGCTGGTGGACCTGCGGCTCGACCTCGGCGAGGGGGCGACCGCGCTGGCCACCCTGCCGTTGCTGCGCTCGGGGCTGGCGCTCGCCGCCAGCCTGCCGGTGCACCCGTCACTCGCCGGCGCCGAGGACGAGGAGGAGTTCGCCGAGCCGGAGCCGGCCGGCCCCGGGCCGACCACCACCGAGCCGGAGCCCGGCCCGCCGCCTGTCGACCCGGAGTTCGCCGAGCCGGAGCCGGCCGGACCGGGGCCGGCGACGGTCGAGCCGGACGAGCCGGTCGCGGTGCCGGACTCCGCCGGCCGGCGTGCCGACTGAGGCACGGCTCGCCGACGGGATCCGGCTGGCGGTCACCACCTTCACCACGCTTCCGGTACGCGCCGGTCGGGTGGACCGGGCGGCGGCGGGCACCGCCATGGCGCTCGCCCCCGCGGTCGGGGCGCTGCTCGGCGCGTTCCTCGCGGCGGTGCTGCTGCTGACCGCCGCCGCCGCACCGCCGCTCGTCGCCGCCGGCGTCACCGTCGGGCTCGGCGCGCTGCTCACCCGGGGCCTGCACCTGGACGGGCTGGCCGACACCGTCGACGCGCTGGGCTCGTACCGGCGCGGCGCGGCGGCGCTGGAGATCATGAAGAAGCCGGACGTCGGCCCGTTCGGGGTGGTCGCGCTGGTCGTCGTACTCCTGCTTCAGGCCGCGGTGCTCGCCGAGCTGGCCGGGCGGTCGTGGCCGGCGGCGCTCGCCGCGGTGGCCGCCGCGACGGCGGCCGGGCGGCTCGGCGTCGGCCTGGCCTGCCGGCGCGGGGTGCCGGCCGCCCGCCCGGAGGGGCTGGGCGCGCTGGTGGCCGGCACGGTGGGGCCGGTCGCGCTGGTCGTCGGCGCGGCCGCCGTCGCGCTACTGGCGGTGCCGGCGGTGCCGGGCCGCCCCTGGCAGGGGCCGGCCGCGGTGGTCGCCGCGCTCGCCGTCGCGGCAGGGCTTCTGCGGCACGTGGTACGCCGGCTCGGCGGGATCACCGGGGACGTGCTCGGCGCCACCGTGGAGATCGTCACCACGCTGGCCTACCTGGGACTGGTGCTGTCCGGCTGAACGTCACCCGGGTGGGCAGGTAGCGTTCGTGGACGACGGCAGCGGCGCGGTCGAGGGGGGACGGCATGCTCATCACGGACGACTTCCTGCCCGTACCGGTCCCGGAGTCGCTGGACGCGACCTACCTGGTGCCGATCGCGGGGCTGCCGAGGGTCAGCCCGAAGACGGCGGTGGAGGCCCTGGCCGGGCGGCTCGCCGAGCCGGTGCACGGGCTGGCGAAGCAGATGCTGGCCAGCCCGCTGATGACCGTCGACACCCGACAGGTCAGCGAGTTCCCCGAGCTGCCGCCGGACCTGCTCACCGCGTTCGGCGCCACCGAGGCCCAGCTGGCCCGGCTGGCCGCCGCAACGCACCTGGTGGTGGTGCAGGCGGAGTATCGGCCCGGTTGGCCGCCGGCGCACGAGTGGGCGGCCCGGGCGGTGGCCGCGGCGATCGCCGAGACGGTCGACGGGGACGTGGTGGACGTCTTCGGCCTCCAGTTCCTGGACCCGGCGGCCGCGCTGCGCTCGCTGCCGGACGCCGACGGCCGGATCCGGCTGGTCGACTGGGTGCTGGTGCCGTACTCGTCGGACACCGACGGGCTCTGGTTCACCACCAAGGGGCTGCGCCGCTTCGGGCTGCTGGAACTCCAGGCCCAGGGCGTGCCGGACCACCTCACCCGGGCCTGGGGCGCGGTGATGAGCGGCGCCGCGCGGCGGCTGCTGCGGGACTGGACCGAGGGCCTGGCCGGCGAGGAGGTGCCCGCGTTCGTGCAGCTCCCCGTGTTGGCAACGGTGACCGGGCACGACATCGCGGTGGCGTACGGGAATCCGGAGCAGCACGGCGCGACGGCGCCGGTGCTGCTGCGGCTGGAGCTGGACCCGGCGACCGACCCGGACGCCGACTCGTTCCTGACCCTGTGCCCGCCGCCGGGGCATCCCGGGCCGGCCGGCCGCTACTTCGCCGCGGCCTGCGCCACCCTGTTCAACGGCATCCAGCCGGACGTCCGGTACACCCGGCCGGGCGACGCGATGAGCAAGGCGGTCGCCGCGGCCCGGGCCGGGCTGGGTGACATCCGGACCCGCTTCGTCGCCGGCCGACTGCCCACCGAGTCGCAGCTGGTGGTCAAGTACGGCCTGCCCGGCGACGACGGCCCGGAGTACGTCTGGGCCGGGGTGACCTCGTGGGAGGTCCCGGAACGGATCGTCGGCGCCAGCGCCAGCGACGCCAACAGCGACCCGAGCGTCCGGATCGGCTCCCCGGTCGTGGTCGAGGCGACGGACGTGGTCGACTGGGCCGTCCTGGACGGAACCGGCGTCATAGAAGGCGGCTGGACCCAGGCCGTCCTGGACGCCGGCGACTCCACCCCCACCCCCGACTAACCACCCCCACCCCCACCCCCCACCCCCCACCCCCCACCCCCCAACGGGTTGATCATGAGGTTAGCGGCGCTGTTGATCTACTTCGCTGCCGCCAACCTCATGATCAACCCGTGCTGATCTCAGCGGACGGAGGGGTGGACGAACGGGGGGCGGGTCAGGCGCATCTGGGCGCGGCGGCCTCGGATGTCGACCTCGACCAGGTCACCGTCGGGGTGCTTCGCGGCGGTGTCGATCAGGGCCAGGGCGATGCCCTGCTTCTTCGTCGGGCTGAAGGTGCCGCTGGTGATGGTGCCGACCTGCTGGTCGCCGACGTACACGGCCATGCCGGGGCGCGGGATCGCCCGGTCGACCGCCTCCAGGCCGCGCAGCGTACGCCGGGGGCCGGCGGTCTTCTCGGCGAGCAGCACGTCCCGGCCCCAGAAGGCCGGCTTGTCCCAGCCCACCGCCCAGCCGGAACGGCCCTGCAGCGGGGTGATCGCCGGCGTAAGGTCCTGCCCGTGCAGCGGGTACCCCATCTCGGTGCGCAGCGTGTCCCGGGCGGCCAGCCCGCAGGCCCGCAGCTCGTACGCCTCCCCGGCGGCAAACAACGCGTCCCAGACGGCGACCGCGTGCTCGGCCGGTACGACCAGCTCGTAGCCGAGCTCGCCGGTGTAGCCGGTGCGGCACACGGTCAGCCCGGCGCCGGCCAGTTTCCCGGCCGAGAAACTCATGTAGTCGTGGTCGGTGGGCAGGCCCAGCGCGCCGAGCAGCTCCGCCGAGCGCGGTCCCTGCACGGCGAGGACGGCGTACGCCTCGTGCTCGTCGGTGACGACCACCCCGGCCGGCGCGGCGGCGCGCAACCGGCGGACCACCTCGGCGGTGTTGGCCGCGTTCGGGATGAGGAAGACGTGGTCGTCGGCGTGCAGGTAGGCGATGATGTCGTCCACCACGCCACCGGTGGCGTCGTCGCAGCAGAGCGTGTACTGCGCCTGGCCGGGGCCGATCCGGCCGAGGTCGTTGGTGAGGCAGGCGTTGACGAAGTCGGCGGCGCCCGGCCCGGTGATCCGGGCCTTGCCAAGGTGCGAGACGTCGAAGACGCCCACCCCGGTACGCACAGCCGTGTGCTCCTTGAGCACGCCACCGCCGGCGTACTCGAGCGGCATCTCCCAGCCCCCGAAGGGGGCGAACTTCGCGCCGAGAGCGGTGTGCCGCTCGTGCAACGGGGAACGGCGCAGCCGGGTCGCGGCGGCGTCGGAGGTCACCTCGGTCATGGGTGGCAACTTACCGCCAGCTAGAAGGCTGGTTAGCATCGGCGGGACCCCGCTGGAACGCATCAGCGGGACAGCCACGCCTCCGGCGGGTAGGTTGCCGCCGGAGACCTTCATCGCCGGTACGCGACGACGCGGCCGGCCCGGCCCGCCCGGAGTAGCTTCAGTGACATCGCCCCGCACCACCCTCAGCCTGGTCGACACCGACCCCGCCGAACTCGCCGTCGACGCGATCGTGATCGGCGTGCACAGCCAGACCGCAGAGCAGGAGTCCGGCGCACCCGCCGGCACCCTGCTGCTGGCCAGCGGCGCGGAGAGCATCGCCGCCGCGTTCGACGGCAAGCTGACCGAGACCTTGGCGCTGCTCGGCGCGACCGGCGGCACCGGCGAGGTGATCAAGCTGGCCACGCTGGGCACGGTCACCGCCCCGGTCGTCGTCGCCGTCGGGCTCGGCGCCGAGCCCACCGGTGCCGCCCCGGCCCCGGAGACCCTGCGGCGGGCCGCCGGCGCCGCGGTACGGGCCCTGGCCGGCGCGCCGCGCGTCGCGCTCGCCCTGCCGCTGCCCGACGACGCGGACGCCCCGGCCGCCCTGCGCGCGGTCGCGGAGGGCGCGCTGCTCGGCGGGTACCGGTTCGCCGGCTACAAGACCAAGCCGCAGCCGGCCCGGCGGGAGCCGGTGGCCGAGGTGCTGGTCGCCGTGCCGGACGCCGCCGACGCGACCGCCCAGGCGGAGATCACCCGGGCCCAGGCGGTGGCCGGCGCGGTGCTGACCAGCCGCGACTGGGTCAACACCGCCCCGAACGAGCTGCGTCCACCGGCGTTCGCCGAGGCCGTGGCCGCCGCCGCCCGCGAGGCCGGGCTCGGTGTCGAGGTGCTCGACGAGGCGGCGCTGAAGGCCGGCGGGTACGGCGGCATCCTCGCCGTCGGGCAGGGCTCGGAGGCCCCGCCGCGGCTGGTCAAGCTGACCTACACCCCCGCCGGTGGCGGCACCGGCAAGCGGGTGGCGCTGGTCGGCAAGGGCATCACCTTCGACACCGGCGGCATCTCGATCAAGCCGGCCCAGGGCATGTGGGAGATGAAGTCGGACATGGCCGGCGCGGCCGCGGTCGGCGCGGCCATGCTGGCGGTCGCGGCGCTCAAGCCGTCCGTGTCGGTCACCGGCTACCTGCCGATGGCGGAGAACATGCCGTCGGGCACCAGCTACCGGCCGGGCGACGTGATCACCATGTACAGCGGCAAGCGGGTGGAGGTGCTCAACACCGACGCCGAGGGCCGGATGATCCTCGCCGACGCCATCGCCCGGGCCTGCGAGGACGGCACCGACTACCTGTTCGAGACCTCCACCCTGACCGGCGGCCAGGTGGTCGCGCTGGGCAAGAGGATCGCCGGCGTGATGGGTACCCCGGAGCTGTGCGAGCGGGTGAAGGCGGCCGGCGAGGCGACCGGCGAGCCGGCCTGGCCGATGCCGCTGCCGGACGAGGTGCGCAAGGGCATGGACTCCGACGTCGCGGACATCTCGCAGGTCAACGCGGGCATGGACCGGGCCGGTCACATGCTGCAGGGCGGCGTCTTCCTGCGTGAGTTCGTCACCGAGGACGTGCCCTGGGCGCACATCGACATCGCCGGCCCCGGCTACCACTCGGGTGAGCCGACGGGCTACTGGACCAAGGGCGGCACCGGCGTCCCGGTCCGTACCCTGCTCCACCTGATCGACGACATCGCCACCACCGGCTGACGGTCACCCCGCCACGCCGCGCCGCATCCCCAAGATCCGCGCAGATTCACGGAAAGAGTGGCCATTCCGCGTCGAATGGCCACTCTTTCCGTGAAAAAGGCCCCTCCGCCTTGCGGGGGGGTGGGGGTGGGGTGGGGGGTTAGAAGAGTTCGGGGCGGCGTTTGCGGCGTTCGTTGTAGTCGCGCATGCGCTTCGGATAGCCCATCAGGCCCACGTCGTAGATGGGGATGGCGAGCTGGTGCGCGAAGCGGCGGCCCGCCTCCGGGCTGCCGACCCGCCGTCGGGTCCACTCCCCGTCGTCGGCGATCAGGATGACCGTGGTCTCGGTGACCGTGGTACGGGGCTCCAGATACGCCTCGACCCCGCGCCGGGTGCGGACAAAGTTCTCAAGGTGGTCCAGATCGGCGCGGTCGGCACCCCGGTCGCGGCCCACCGCGGCCGTGCGCTTGCGTCGTCGGAACAGCCCCACCGCACCCAACTCCTCCCCCGTCGTCATCGAAGACGGTGCCAAGCGTACGTGGCGACAACGTGTCGTTGGGCACCTCACTACGCGCTCCGTCCCGGGTGGTGACAAGATGACCGAGGTGGGGTGTGCCTGTTATCTCCCCCGTAACCCCCGATGCAGCGACGCGACCTGGGAGTTGGAACGTGAGCGAGCCGAACGACACGACCTTCGACATCGTCATCCTCGGAGGTGGTAGCGGCGGCTACGCGACCGCCCTGCGCGCCGTCCAGTTGGGCCTGACCGTCGCCCTCATCGAGAAGGGCAAGCTCGGGGGCACCTGCCTGCACAACGGCTGCATCCCGACCAAGGCCCTGCTGCACGCGGCCGAGATCGCCGACCAGACCCGCGAGTCGGAGCAGTTCGGCGTCAAGGCCGAGCTGGTCGGCATCGACATGGCGGCGGTCAACGCGTACAAGGACGGCGTGATCGCCCGGCTCTACAAGGGCCTCCAGGGGATGCTCAAGAGCAACAAGGCGATCACCATCGTCGAGGGCGCCGGCAAGCTGGTCGCGCCGAACACCGTCGAGGTCGACGGCAAGCGCTACAACGGCCGCAACGTCGTGCTGGCCTCCGGCTCGTACGCGAAGAGCCTGCCCGGCCTGGAGATCGACGGCGAGCGGATCATCACGAGCGACCACGCCCTGGTGATGGACCGGGTTCCGTCCTCGGCGATCGTGCTGGGCGGCGGCGTGATCGGCGTCGAGTTCGCCAGCGTGTGGAAGTCCTTCGGGGTGGACGTGACCATCGTCGAGGCGCTGCCCCGCCTGGTCGCCGCCGAGGACGAGGAGTCGTCGAAGGCGCTGGAGCGGGCCTTCCGCAAGCGGAAGATCAACTTCAAGGTGGGCAAGCCGTTCGAGAAGGTCGAGAAGACCGCGAACGGCGTCAAGCTGACCATCTCCGGCGGCGAGACCGTCGAGGCCGAGCTGCTGCTGGTCGCCGTCGGTCGCGGCCCGAACACCGCCAACCTCGGGTACGAGCAGCAGGGCGTCAAGATGGACCGCGGCTACGTGCTGACCGACGAGCGGCTGCGCACCAACGTGCCGAACGTCTACGCGGTCGGCGACATCGTGCCCGGCCTCCAGCTCGCGCACCGCGGCTTCCAGCAGGGCATCTTCGTCGCCGAGGAGATCGCCGGCCAGAACCCGGCCGTGATCGACGAGGCCGGCATCCCGCGGGTCACCTACTGCGACCCGGAGCTGGCCTCGGTCGGCCTGACCGAGTCGAAGGCCAAGGAGCAGTACGGCGCCGACAAGATCAAGACCTACAACTACAACCTCGGTGGCAACGGCAAGAGTCAGATCCTCAAGACCGCCGGCCACGTGAAGCTGGTCCGGGTCGAGGACGGCCCGGTGGTCGGCGTGCACATGGTCGGCGCCCGGGTCGGCGAGCTGATCGGCGAGGCGCAGCTCATCTACAACTGGGAGGCGTACCCGGC
The DNA here is from genome assembly GCF_044765245.1 of Micromonospora sp. NPDC093277. NCBI lineage: Bacteria > Bacillati > Actinomycetota > Actinomycetes > Micromonosporales > Micromonosporaceae > Micromonospora > Micromonospora sp. NPDC093277. The sequence goes on along the minus strand of NZ_JBIWJO010000003.1, from coordinate 165,303 downwards.
CGAGGTGGCGCAGCTCGTGCACGCCCACCCGACGCAGAACGAGGCCTTGGGCGAGGCGCACCTGGCCCTGGCCGGCAAGCCGCTGCACGCGCACGCCTGACCACGACAACCCCGGCGTCCGGCGACGGGCGATGATCCCACCAGGGAAATGAAGGAGTCTGGAGAACATGCCGGTATCGGTCACCATGCCCCGGCTCGGCGAGAGCGTCACCGAGGGCACCGTCACGCGCTGGCTCAAGCAGGAGGGCGAGACCGTCGAGGTCGACGAGCCGCTGCTTGAGGTGTCCACCGACAAGGTGGACACCGAGATCCCGTCGCCCGCGGCGGGCGTGCTGAGCCGGATCGTGGTCGGCGAGGACGAGACCGCCGAGGTCGGCAGTGAGCTGGCGGTCATCGCCGGCGAGGGCGAGGCGGCGGGCGCGGCCGCCCCGCAACCGGCGGCCCCGGCGGAGCAGGCCGCGGAGGCCGCCGCCGCGCCGCAGGCCGAGGCGGAGCAGCCGGCCGTGCAGGAGCCGGCGGCCCCGGCCCCGGCCCCGGCGCCGTCGGGCGCGGGCACCCCGGTCAAGATGCCGGCTCTGGGCGAGAGCGTCACCGAGGGTACGGTGACCCGCTGGCTCAAGCAGGTCGGCGACAGCGTCGAGGTGGACGAGCCGCTGCTGGAGGTCTCCACCGACAAGGTCGACACGGAGATCCCCTCGCCGGTCGCCGGCACGCTCCTGGAGATCAAGGTCCCCGAGGACGAGACCGCCGACGTCGGCGCCGACCTGGCGATCATCGGTGCGGCCGGTGCCGCCCCGGCTCCGGCAGCCCCGGCCCCCGCCCCGGCCCCCGCGCCGGCCGCGGCACCCGCAGCGGCACCCGCCCCGACGCCGAAGGTCGAGGAGCCGACCCCGGGCGTGTCGTACAACGAGCCGGCGCCGGAGGCGGAGACCGCCGCCCAGCCGGCGAAGGTCGAGCAGGCCGCGCAGCCGGCCGCGCCGACCCCCACGCCGCAGCGCCCGACCGCGCCGGTGCAGGGTGGCGGCGAGGAGGCCGCCGGCTACGTGACCCCGCTGGTCCGCAAGCTGGCCGCCGAGCACGGGGTGAGCCTGTCCTCGGTCAACGGCACCGGCGTCGGCGGGCGGATCCGCAAGCAGGACGTGCTGGACGCGGCGGCCCAGGCGAAGGCCGCCAAGGCGGCACCGGCCGCCCAGCCGGCTCCCGCCGCTACGGCGGCCCCGGCCAAGCCGGCCGCGAAGCCGCAGCCGAGCGCGAAGCGTGGCACCACCGAGAAGCTGCCCCGGATCCGCGCGGCCATCGCCAAGCGGATGCACGAGTCGCTGCACGAGATGGCGCAGCTCACCACGGTGATCGAGGTGGACGTCACCAAGGTCGCCAAGCTGCGGGCGCAGGCGAAGGACTCGTTCGTGCAGCGGCACGGCGTGAAGCTGTCCTTCCTGCCGTTCTTCGCCCTCGCGGCGGTCGAGGCGCTGCAGACGTACCCGATCGTCAACGCCCGGATGGACCTGGCTGCCGGGACGATCACCTACCCGGAGGCCGAGCACCTCGGCATTGCGGTGGACACCGAGCGCGGCCTGTTGGTGCCGGTCATCCACAACGCCGGCGACCTCAACCTGGGCGGGATCGCCAAGCGGATCGCCGACCTGGCCGAGCGGACCCGGAGCAACAAGATCAGCCCGGACGAGATCGCCGGGGCGACGTTCACGCTGACCAACACCGGCAGCCGGGGTGCCCTCTTCGACACCCCGATCGTGCCGTCGCCGCAGTCGGCGATGCTCGGCACGGGCGCCGTGGTGAAGCGCCCGGTCGTGGTGAACGACCCGGAGCTGGGCGAGGTCGTCGCGGTCCGGTCGATGGTCTACCTGGCCATGTCGTACGACCACCGGCTGATCGACGGCGCGGACGCGGCCCGCTTCCTCGTCGCGGTCAAGGAGCGGCTGGAGGCCGGCAACTTCGAGGCCGAGCTGGGGCTCTGACGCCCTGACAGCGAAAGGGGGCGCGCGGTTCACACCGCGCGCCCCTTTGTCATGTCCGGCCTCTGACGGCTGCGGCCTCTGACGCCGCCTGCTCGACCCGTTGATGGACGGCCTGCACCACCGTCCGAGCTGACCGGAATCCGGCCCACCATCGACCGGCCGCTGAAAGACTCATCCGGTGAGCGGCTTCGGGAGGCGCCTCGGGCCTGCGGTGCCGGTGGCCCCCGCAGCCCGGGTGGACCGGTTCGAGATCTTCTTCGACCTGGTCTTCGTCTTCTCGTTCTTCATCATCACCCGGGCCACCGCGCGGGACATCACGGGCGGGGCGCTGCTGCACGCCCTGCTGGTCCTCGCCGTGCTCTGGTGGTCGTGGGTGATACACAGCGTGGTCGCCGCCCGGATCCGGCTCGGCGAGGGCTTCGTGCCGGTGCTGATGACGGTCGGCATGGCGGCGCTGTTCACCTTCGCCCTGTCGCTGCCGCAGGCGTTCCAGGACGTACGGGGTGCCGCCGGGCCGATCGTGGCGGCGGCCAGTTACATCGTGGTCCGCGCGGTGCACGTGCTGCTCTACCTGCACTCGGTACGGGACAGCTCGAACGAGCGCCGGCAGTTGATGCGGTTCGCCCCGGAACTGGTGGGCAGCACCCTGCTGCTGCTCGCCGCCGCGCTGATCCCCCCGGCCCTGCACGGCTCCGCCGCGGCGCCGCTCGTCCGGGACGGCCTGTGGGCCCTGGTCGTACTGCTCCAATACGGCACCGGCCAACTCGCCAGGGGCTGGACCGGGGAGCTCGCCTCGGCCGAGCACTGGACCGAGCGGTACGACCTGATCCTGATCATCGCCCTGGGCGAGTCGGTCATCTCGGTCGGTGTCGGGAGCAACCTGATCGGGCAGCCGCCCACGGCGGTGGCCGTGGGTGCGGCAGTGTGCGGCATCTTCTTCACCGCCGCGCTCTGGTGGGCGCACTACGACATGATCGGGCCGGCCGCCCGGATCGCCCTGCACGCGGCCGAGGACGGCCCCCGGGTCACCATGGCCCGGGACGCGTACGCCTACTGCTACCTGCCGATGATCGCCGGCATCATCCTCTTCGCGCTCGGTGCCGAGGACATCGTCGGTGATATCACCAACCCGCAGGTCTCCGCCGTGGCGCCGGCGCACGGCCCCGCCGTGGCGCTGCTCTTCGGCGGAGTGATCCTGTACCTCTGCGGCAACATGCTGTTCCAGCTGCGGACCCTGCGCACACTGAGCTGGACCCGGGTGGGCACGGTTGGGCTGCTCGCCGTCTGCATCCCGCTGGCCCAGCGGCTGCCGGCGCTCGGGGCCCTCGCGCTGCTGACCGCGATCTGTGTGGGGATGGTGGCCGCCGAGGTGATCATCTTCGAGGATGGTCGGAGGGCGCTGCGCGGGCTGATCCTCGAGGAGCGGGCCAGCCACGAGGCGCACGAGGCCGCCTACCGCGCCCGCTGGCACGAGCCGAACGACCCGGACGAGGGCGAATGACGCGGTCGGCGTACGGTGGCGGGATCCCGTAAGGTGCGGCGTAGCGTCGCGGTGCACCCGGCTCGAAGGCCGCCGTGGGCATGGAGGCGCGGGACTGCAGGGGACCATGTGTACCCATCCCACTCACCGGCCGGGCGGCTGACCGCCCTCGGCACCCAGTTGATCGAGATCCACCACTGGCTCCGCGAGGAGCTGGTCCGGCTCCGCGCGAGCCTCGACGCCCCCGACGGCGGCGGCGACGGCCTGTCCCGCGAGCTACGGGCACACTGCGTCGGCTTCTGTGCGGCGCTGCAGCGGCATCACACCGGCGAGGACGCCGGCGCGTTCCAGGTCCTCGCCGAGCAGGCGCCCGAGCTGCGACCCGTGCTCGCCGCGCTGAGCGAGGACCACCGGGCGGTCGCCTCGATCCTGACCCGGGTCGAGGAACTGGTCGCCGGCCCGGCCGCCGGTCCGGCGGTCCGGGCCGAGCTGGACGGCCTCGCCGCGCTGATGGAGTCGCACTTCAGCTACGAGGAGAGGAAGCTGGTCGCCGCGTTGGACGCGCTGACCGGCGGCACGGCCGGGGAACTGCTCGGCCTCGATGTCCCCGACGGGGACCCGACCTTCGAGGAGAGAATTTGACCACGGGAACGATCAGCGCAACGGCGGCGGGCACCTGGCGACTCGGCGACCGCACGGTGAACCGGATCGGGTTCGGCGCGATGCGGCTGACCGCCAACGCCGACGGCAGCCCCAGCGACCGGGAGCGGGCGACCGGCGTGCTGCGCCGGGCGGTCGAGCTGGGCGTCAACCACATCGACACCGCCGCGTTCTACTTCTCGGCATTGCGTTCCGCGAACGAGCTGATCAACCGGGCGCTGTCGCCGTACCCGGAGGATCTGGTCATCGTGACCAAGGTCGGGCCGGGCCGGGACCCGTCCGGCGAATGGCTGCCGATGGCCCGCCCTGACCAGCTCCGCGGCCAGGTCGAGGAGAACCTGCGCCAGCTCGGCCGGGACCACCTCGACGTGGTCAACCTCCGGGTGCACGGCCCGGAGCCGCTGGCCGAGCACTTCGGCGCGCTCGCCGAGTTGCGCGACGCCGGGCTGATCCGGCACCTGGGCGTCTCGGCCGTGACCGCCGAACAGGTCGCCGACGCGCGAACCATCGCCCCGGTGGTCTGCGTGCAGAACTCGTACGGCCTCGGCTACCGGCAGCGCAACGACGCGCTGATCCGGGACTGCGCCGCGCACGGTACGGCCTTCGTGCCGTTCTTCTCGCTGGCCACCAGCGGCCGGGAGGCCGGCACGACCGGCGACGAGCACGACGAGGTACGCGCGGTCGCCCGCGAGCACGGCGTGACCCCGACCCAGGTGCGGCTGGCCTGGACCCTGCACCAGGGACCGAACGTGCTGGCCATCCCCGGCACCGGCAACCCCGACCACCTGGTGCAGAACGTCGCCTCCGGCGCCCTCCGCCTCACCGACGGGGACCTTGCCCGCCTCGACACCGTCCACCGGGCCGCCTGAGCACCCCACGCCCGCGCCTCGCGCCCCGCGCAGCCTCGGAAGGGGTGCTGCCGCCTCCGGCTGCCGGCAGGCAGCACCTCCCCCTCGGCTTGATCAACTCGACTTCACCGGCGAACCTTCGTTCCTCGCGGCGGGGTCATGGCGGCCTTCGCGACCGCGCCTGAGCTCGACGAGTCCAGATTCTGCCGGGACCTCGACACGGCGATCGAGCAGGATTCCTCCGCGCTACGCCGCTCGATGACGTGGGGCTGCTCGGCCAGCGGCACGGAGGAGATCTCGGGTTGTGCCGCATGAGAAGGCGACCTACGCCCGAAGGCGATATGTCTGTGAGACATAAATACGTCTCAGAGACATATCGCTTTCCGGACATCTCTCATCCATCCGGCAGTTGCTCGGCGACGAGCACACCGACGTCGTGCACGCCCTCCACCCAGCCCTGCATCCGCAGCAGTTCCTGCGCTCGCGCCACGTCGCGGCGCTTGACTTCGAGAGTGCTCGAAGTCGAAGACTGGACGGCATGACGATGACACGGACTCTTGGCCGCAGCGGCATCGAGGTCAGCGCGATCGGCATGGGGTGCTGGGCGATCGGCGGGCCGCTCTGGGGCGACGGCGGGCAGCCGTTCGGCTGGGGCGAGGTCGACGACGACGAGTCGATCCGCACCATCCACCAGGCACTCGACCTGGGCGTCACCCTCTTCGACACGGCCAGCAACTACGGCGCTGGCCACAGCGAGCGGATCCTCGGCCGGGCCCTCGCCGGCCGTCGTGACGACGTGGTCATCGCCACCAAGTTCGGCAACCGTTTCGACGAGGCCACCCGGCACGCGACCGGCACCGACGCCAGCCCGGCGTTCGTGGTGGCCAGTTTGGACGAGTCGCTGCGCCGGCTCGGCACCGATTATGTCGATCTCTACCAGTTGCACATCAACGACCTGCCGGCCTCCGCCGCGCTCGACCTGGTGGACACCCTGGAGGCCCTGGTCGGCAAGGGCAAGGTCCGGGCGTACGGCTGGAGCACCGACAACCCGTCGTCGGCGCGGTCGTTCGCCGAGGCGGGTCCGCACTGCACCGCCGTGCAGCACGACGAGTCGGTGCTCAACGACAACCCGGACGTGTTGGCGGTCTGCGACGCGCTCGACCTGGCCAGCCTCAACCGGGGCCCGCTCGCAATGGGCCTGCTCACCGGGTCGATCCGGGCCGTCGGGAAGGACGACGTACGCGGGCTGGCCCCGGAGTGGCTGAGGTGGTTCACCGACGGCCGTCCGACGCCGGAGTGGTCCGCCCGGGTCGCCGAGATCCGGGAGGCGCTGACCGTCGACGGTCGTACCCTCGCCCAGGGCGCGCTGGGCTGGCTGCTGGCCCGCAGCCCGCGGACGGTGCCCATCCCGGGCTGCCGGACGGTGACACAGGCGGCGGAGAACTTCGCGACCCTCTCGCTCGGCCCGCTGCCCGCCGAGGCGTACTCCGAGGTGGAACGGCTCCTGGCCGACCTGCGCCCGGCCGGCGCGGCCCGCTGACCGGCCAGCGGGCCGGCGAGTGACTCATACCGCTCAACGCCTCCGGCACCGCGTCCGTATCCGAAGATATGAGCATGCGCATCCTCATGGCCGGCGTGTCCGGCTTTCTCGGCAGCCGGCTGGTCGACCGGTTCACCGCGGACGGGCACCAGATCACCCGCCTGGTCCGCCGCTCGCCGCGTACCCCGGACGAGCGGCAGTGGAACCCGTCGGCCGCGCAGCTCGACCCGGCGGTGGTCGCCGACGCCGACGCGGTGGTCAACCTGGCCGGCGCCGGGGTGGGCGACAGGCGCTGGAACGACGAGTTCCGGCGGGTGATCCGGTCCAGCCGGGTGGACACCAGCACCACCCTGGCGATCACCATCGCCGGGCTGTCCGCCGCCGACCGGCCGGCCGTGCTGCTCAACGCCTCCGCGGTCGGCTGGTACGGCAACACCGGTGACCGGGTGGTCGAGGAGGACTCCCCTGCGGGTGAGGGCTTCCTGGCCGACGTCTGCCGGGTCTGGGAGGCCGCGACCCGGCCGGCCGAGGACGCCGGCGTACGGGTGGTGCGGCTGCGTACCGGGCTTCCGCTGCACCGCGACGGCGGCATGCTCAAACCGCAGCTGCTGCCGTTCCGGCTGGGCATCGCCGGGCGGTTGGGCAGCGGCCGGCAGTGGCTGCCCTGGATCTCGATGCGCGACTGGCTGGACGCGGTGGCGCTGCTGCTGGCCCGCGACGACCTCGCCGGCCCGGTCAACGTGGTGGGTCCGAATCCGGTCACCAACGCCGAGTTCACCCGGGAACTGGCCCGCCAGCTGCACCGGCCGGCGATCATCCCGATCCCCGCGCTGGCCCTGAAGATCGCCCTGGGTGGCTTCGCCCACGAGGCCCTGACCAGCACCCGTGTCCTCCCCGGAGTCCTCACCACGGCACGCTTCACCTGGGCCCTCCCCGACCTCCGGTCCGCCCTGTACGCCGCCCTCACCGAATAGGAAGGTGTCGTCTCCGTAACGACAAGTTCTCACATTTCCGCCACTTGCCCCCTGATGCATCGGTTCAATCGGTGCAGGGACGTGTCGCCGAGGGCACGTCGATCACGGGGGGTGAGTGGCAAATGAGGGACGGGACAGCACTCGGAAATCCCGGGCGCCGGGGGTGGGCTTGCTTCGCCGCCGCCGGCGCGCTCGGGATGGTCGCGACCACCGGGGGCGCGGCGCTGGTGTCGGACGTCGCGGACGCGTCCAGTCACCGGGAGGCGCCGCTGATCGCCACAGACCCGACGGTGGACAACACCGACGTGTACGCGTTCGTCAGCCCGGACAAGCAGGACACGGTCACACTGATCGCGAACTGGCTGCCGTTCGAGGAGCCGAACGGCGGACCGAACTTCTACTTCTTCCAGACCAACGCCAACTACGACATCCACATCGACAACGACGGCGACGCCCGGCCGGACATCACCTACCGCTGGGTGTTCCGAAACGACGATCGACGCGACGGCACGACCTTCCTCTACAACAACGGGGTGGTCCAGAACCTGGACGATCCGACGCTGCTGTTCAGGCAGCGGTACACGCTCACCGAGCTGCGCGACGGCCAGTCGCGGGTCCTGGTGGAGGACGCCCCGGTCGCCCCGTCGAACGTCGGCCCGGCGTCGATGCCGGACTACGGTCGGCTCCGCGACCAGGCGATCGTCCCCGTCACGGGTGGCGGCCAGTCGTTCGCCGGTCAGGCCGACGACCCGTTCTTCCTCGACCTGCGGGTCTTCGACCTGATCTACGGCGCGAACCTGTCCGAGCGGGGCCAGGACACGCTCGCCGGCTACAGCGTGCAGACCGTCGCGCTGCAGGTGCCGAAGTCGGCGCTCGCCCTGGGCGGCGACGAGGACCGCAACCCGGTGATCGGGATCTGGAGCACGACCTCGAAGCAGAGCATGCAGGTCACGGATCCGAACGCCGGCGGCAACCAGGTGCAGGTGTCCCGGCTGGGCAACCCACTGGTCAACGAGCTGGTCCCGGCGGCCGACCAGAAGGACGCCTTCAACGCCAGCATGCCGGCCGACGACAGCAAGAACACCAAGCTCGTCGACCGCATCCTCAACCCCGAGTTGCCGCAGGTGATCCAGCAGCTCTACGACATCCCGGCGCCAGCCACGCCGCGCAACGATCTCGTCGAGATCTTCCTGACCGGGATCGCCAAGGACGCGCCGACGCTCGACGGCAGCCGGGCACCGATCCAGGCGGATCTCAACTCGCAGATCCTCAACGCCGACGTCGACCCGGCGCACTTCGTCCCGGCCGAGGAGCTGCGACTGAACATGAGCGTGCCGGTGACCGCCAACCCGAACCGGTTGGGTGTGCTCGGGGGCGACCTGCAGGGCTTCCCGAACGGCCGGCGGCTCGCCGACGACGTGGTCGACATCGAGCTGCAGGCGTTCGAGGGCGCGGCGCAGACCGGTCAGCTGGTCCCGGCGCTGGCGGCCGGCGACAAGGTCAACACCAACAACGTGCCGTTCGGGGGGACGTTCCCCTATCTGGCGCTGCCCAGCAACGTCGCGGTCAACCAGGTTGACGCGAACGGCATGCCCGATGGCGGCGTGCCGGGCGGAGCCGGCGGTACCGCCCGGGGTGCCGACTGGATCCGGATCGCCAGTGGGACCGGCGCCATCGGCTTCCTCGCGGCGGGCCTGTTCATCAGTCGTCGACGTGCCCGCGCGAACGCGCCGGCGACCGGTCGCGCCGACGCGGCCTGACCGGATGGTGCGGCGCGACCGGATGGTCGCGCCGCACCACCGTACTTTCCGGCATCGAAAGGGCCGATAACCATGACCCGTCCGTTTGGACGCGCGATCCTGGCACGGATCCGGTCCCCCCGGCCGGCACCGGACGGCCGCCCGGCCATCCGGCTCCGCCTGCCCCGCTACCTACCGGCCGTGCTGGTCGGCCTCGGCACGGTGCTCCTCCTGGTCAGCGCCCCGATCGGTGGACCGGAGAGTGGCGCACCCCGGGCAGCGGAACGGCCGGCGCAGCCGCTGCCCGCGGCGCCCGTCGTGGGATCCCGGCCGGCCGGCGAGCGAGCCCAGCCGGCGGCGATCGACATCCCGGCGATCGACGTCCACACGCCCCTGATCGACCTCGGTCGCAACCCGGACGGCACCCTCGCCGTGCCCGACGACTACCAGGTCGCCGGCTGGTACGCCAGCGGGGCGATGCCGGGCGAGACCGACGGGCCGCCCGCTGTGATCGTCGGCCACGTGGACTCCACCACCGGCCCCGCCGTCTTCTACCGGCTGCGGGAACTGACGGTGGGCGACGAGATCCAGGTCCGGGACATCGCCGGCGCGGTCACCCATTTCACCGTCTACCGGCTGGCCGAGTACGCCAAGGACGCCTTCCCGGCGGGCGAGGTCTACGCCCCCAGCGACGCGGCGGAACTCCGGCTGATCACCTGCACCGGGCAGTTCGATCGGCGCGCCGGCAGCTACCGGGACAATCTCGTCGCGTACGCGCGGCTGGCCGGCGGTCGGTCATGACCGGCATCCGCGGTTGGCTCCGGACCGCCATCCGCACCCTCAAGCTCAGCCGGCTGTCGATAGTGCTGCTGCTGACCGGCCTGGTGCTGCTGGTCGGCACGCCGTTGGTCTCCACCCAGCTGCCCGGGACGCGCCGGCCGACACCGGCCGGCGATTCCGGCCAGGGCCGCGTCGGCGGGCAACGAACCGGCAGCGCCCGGGAGAACGCGATCGAGGCGGCCCAGCGACGCCTGCGCGACCTGCCGAAGGACTGGCCGACCTGGGCTCAGCTCGGCTCGGCGTACGTCGAGCAGGCGCGGATCACCGCTGATCCGTCGTGGTATCCGAAGGCGGAGGAGGCGCTGCGCCGTTCCCTCGACCTGAACAGCTCCACCAACTGGCAGGCGATGGCCGGGATGGGCTCCCTTGCCAACGCCCGGCACGACTTCGCCGCCGCCCGGGACTGGGGGCTGCGGGCGGAGCGGATCAATCCGCAGGCCGGCAGCGTGCACGGTGTCCTGGTCGACGCGTACACCCAACTGGGCGACTACGACGAGGCCCGTGCCGCGGTGCAACGGATGCTCGACGTCGAACCCGGCGTGCCGTCGTTCACCCGGGCGTCGTACGACTTCGAGCAGCACGGCCAGGTCACCGAGGCACGCGAGGCGCTCAACCGCGCCCTCGCCGAGTCGACCGACCCCGCCGACATCGCCTTCTGCCACCGGTACCTGGGCGAGTTGGCGTTCAACAACGGCGACCCGGGGGAGGCGCTGCGTCAGTACGACGCCGGTCTCGCCGCCAACCCGGCCGACCCGCAGTCGCACGCCGGTCGGGCGAAGGCTCTGGCGGCGCTCGGCCGCACCACCGACGCGCTGGCCGACTACGCGCGCGCCGCCCAGGCGCTGCCGCTGCCCGAACTGCTCGTCGAGTACGGCGACGCTCTCAGCGTGGCGGGACGAACCGGCGAGGCCCAGCAGCAGTACGACCTCGTCGCCGCCACCCGCAAGCTGCTCACCGCCAATGGCGTCGCCGACCACCTCACCGCGGCCACCTACCTGGCCGACCACGGGAAGCCCGCGGAGGCGCTGACCGAGGCGCAGGCCGAGTGGGCGGCCCGGCACAGCGTGCTGGCCGCCGATGCGCTGGCCTGGGCGCTGCACCGCAACGGCCGCGACGCGGAGGCGCTCGGCTACGCCGAGCAGGCCACCCGGCTCGGCTGGCGCAACGCCACGTTCTACTACCACCGGGGGGTGATCCGGAACGCGCTCGGTGACCGCGACCAGGCCCGGGACGACCTGAGCCTGGCGCTGGAGATCAACCCGCACTTCGACGTCCGGCAGGCGCCGACCGCCCGCGAGCTGCGCGACTCGCTCGGCGGCCCACGGTGAACCGCCTGGTGCGGCGGCGCCTTCCGGCGCAGCGGTTCGGCCCGGCGCGCCGGCGCGCCGCGACGGGAGGGTTCCGCCGGCTTTCCGCCTTCGCGCTGATCGCGCTGGCGGTCGCGGTGAGCCTGGGCGTCGCCGCGCCGGCGGCCGCGCACCCGCTGGGGAACTTCAGCGTCAACCACTTCCACGGACTGAGCCTGTACTCGGACCGGATCGAGGATCTCGCCGTCGTCGATGAGGCGGAGGTTCCGACCCTCCAGCAGCGGAGCGCCGTCGACCGGGATGGTGACGGCCAGGTCAGCACCGCCGAGCAGACCGCCTACGCGCGCGACACCTGTGGCCGCCTGGCCGCCGACCTCCACCTCGACGTCGCGGGCCGCAACACGTCCTGGGCGATCACCGCGAGCAGCTTCACCTACCGGCCCGGGGCGGCGAACCTACCCACCGGACGCACCGAATGCCGACTCACCGCCGCGGCCGACCTGCGCGCCGCCACCGTCGTACGGATCGCCGACCGGTTCCGCCCCGAGCAGATCGGTTGGCGCGAGATCGCCGCCGGCGGGCACGGCCTGGGCATCGCCGACCCACCGGTGCCGGCCGCCAGCATCAGTGATCAACTCCGCAACTACCCCGAGAATCTGCTCGCCTCCCCGCTCGACCAGCGGTCGGTGGAGTTGCGCACCACCGGCGTGGGCACCGGACCCGAGCCGGCCAGGCCGTCCGCCATTCCGATGGCCGGACCGCTCACCCGGCTGATGGGCACGCTCGGCAACCACCTCAACGCGCTCGCCGGCGCCGACCGACTGACCCCGCTGGCCGGCTCGCTCGCGGTGCTGCTCGCACTGCTCCTCGGGGCGGGCCACGCAGCCCTGCCCGGCCACGGCAAGACCGTCATGGCGGCGTACATCGCCGGCCGGCGCGGCACCTACCGGGACGCGATCGCGGTGGGTGCCACCGTCACCGCGACCCATACCGCCGGGGTGCTGGTGATCGGTCTCCTGCTCACCACCGTCACCAGCCTGGCCGGGGAGGACGTCCTCCGCTGGCTCGGCGTGGTCAGCGGGATGCTGATCGCGGCCGTCGGCGCCGGCCTGCTCCGCTCGGCGATGGCCCGACGCACCGCTCCGCCGGCCGAAGCCGGCCGGGTCCTCGTCACCGTGGGCGCGCCCGCATCCGACTCCGCCGGACCGGCTGTCGGACTGAGCGACCCCGGCCCCCAGCACGAGCACAGCCCCAGCGACGGCCACGCGCACAGCCACAGCCACGGGCACGCGCACAGCCACAGCCACAGCCACAGCCACAGCCACAGCCATCATCGGCACGGGTATGGCCGGGCCGGGCTGCTGGGGCTGGGGGTCGCCGGCGGGATCGTACCCAGCCCATCCGCCCTGGTGGTGCTGCTCGGTGCCGTCGCGCTGGGCCGGACCTGGTTCGGCGTGCTGCTCGTGGTGGCCTATGGCACCGGGATGGCGGCGACCCTCACCCTGGCCGGTCTGCTCCTCGTCCACCTGCGCCACCGGTTGGCCGGACCGGTGGCGAGCAGGATGGATGGCTGGGCCGGGCGGTTCGCGCGAGCGGTGCCGGCCCTCACCGCGGCCCTGGTCCTCGTGGTCGGACTCCTCCTCGCCCTACGAGCGGCCACCTCGCTTCTCCCGACCTGACCTGAGAGAACGGCTCCGGCGACGGTGGCGGTCAGCAGCCGATGACCCAGTAGTTGGGAGCGGTCTGCTTGAGGGCGCTGGTGTAGAAGGTGTTGTAGAGGCCCATCTTCTCGTTGCTGCCCAGGGCGTACGCGTAGCCGCCGGACTGGTAGGCGCGGCCGGCGGTGACGTGCGCGTAGTTGCTGGCGGTGACGCAGACCGGGGCGGTGGTCGGGGACGGCGACGGGGATCCGGTCGGGCTCGGGGACGCGGTCGGGCTCGGCGAGGCGGTCGGGGAGGCAGTCGCCGTCGGGGTCGGGCTGGGGCTCGACTCGCCGCCGTCGAGGCCGAAGAAGAGCGCGTCCCGGTACGTCGAGCAGATGGTGTCGAGGAAGTACGCCGCTGCGGTCCCGCACTGGTCGGCGGCGGAGCCCGGGTCGACCGGCGTGCCGTGGCCCATCCCGGAGACCCGGTAGAGCCGGACCTGGTCGTTGCCGTACACCTCGAGGCTGGTCCCGGCGGGCAGCGAGGCGGTGCTGGTCGGGGTCTGCGAGACACCGAGCACGTTGGTCCACTGGTCCCGGGACTCGGTGGCGTTGGCCGTCGCCACCGTGTAGTCGCTGGTCCCGTGCCAGATCGCCACCCTCGGCCGGGAGCCGGCGTACCCGGAGTAGGCGGCCCGGACCAGGTCGCCCCACTGGGCGGGGGTCTTGTCGACGCCCGGGTTCATGCAGGAGTACGCGCTGGTGCTGCTGGTGGCGCAGCGGTACGGCAGCCCGGCGATGACCGAGCCGGCGGCGAAGGTGTCGGGGTAGGTGGCGAGCATGACCGCGCTCATTGCCCCGCCGGCCGACAGGCCGCTGACGTACACCCGGCCGGCGTCGGTGCCGTAGGTCGTCTTCGCGTGGTCGACCATCTGCTTGATCGACAGGGCCTCGCCCTGGCCGCGCGCGGTGTCGCCGGTCTCGAACCAGTTGAAGCAGCTGGTGGAGTTGTTGGCCGAGGACTGCTGCGGCACGATCAGCGCGAACTTCCACAGGTCGGCGTACTTCTGCCAGCCGGAGTTGGCGAAGTAGCCGGAGGCGTTCTGGGCGCAGCCGTGCAGCAGCACCACGGCCGGCGCGTTGGCCGGCAGGTTGTCCGGCCGGTACGCGTACATGGCGAGGTTGCCCGGGTTGGAGCCGAAGCCGGTGACCTGGGTGAGCGTGGCGGCCTGGGCGGGCAGGGCGGCGGCCAGCACGGTGGCCGCGGCCAGCGCGACCCCGGCTGCCGCTCCGGCGAGACGGGTGAGGATGGGTGAGGAGCGGCGCACGGCGGCCTCCTGAGGACGAATTGTGAACTGGGTCACCCGGAATTTGCCGCGACGTTACGGCCCTGTTTCGTCACCCGACATGGCCGCCGCTCACATATTTACGAGCACCGAAGTGTGTCGTCCGCCGGACGGGGGCCGGTCGGGCACTGCTGCGCCACCCGCACGTCGTCAAGGTTTCGGGTCTGACCGGCGTGTCCCGGTCCGGTTGGTAACGTCCGCTGCGTGCCGACCTCCCCGTCCCTGGTCACCGACCCGTCGCCCGCGCCGCGTTCCCGGAACCGGCGCGCCGACCTGGTCGTGGTGCTCGCCGCGACGGCCCTGGCGATCTGGGTCACCAGCGGGATGTGGTGGGACCCGAACACCCGGGCGATCACCGTCAACTCCAGCGACCAGGCGCTCTTCGAGTGGCTGCTGGCCTTCGGCGGGCACTCGGTCACCCACGGGGAGAACCCGTTCTTCACCCACCTGCTCAACGTCCCCGACGGGGTGAACCTCGCGGTCAACACCTCGATCACCGTGTACGCGGTGGTCTTCGCGCCGCTGACGTACCTGGTCGGGCCGCCCGCGACGTTCCTGGTGATCCTCACCCTCAACCTGATCGCCACCGCGGTCGCCTGGTACTGGCTGATCAGCCGGTACCTGGTGAACAGCCGGCTGGCCGCCGGGGTGGGCGCCCTCTTCATCGGCTTCTGCCCGGCGATGGTCTCGCACGCCAACGCCCACCTGAACTGGACCGCCGGCTGGCTGGTGCCGCTGCTGATCTGGGGCGTGTTCCGGCTGCGCCGACCCGGCCGGGCGGTACGCGGCGGGATCGTGCTCGGCCTGCTGGTGGCGCTCGCCTTCTCGATCGCCGCCGAGGGGCTCTTCTTCACCGCCCTGGCGGTCGCCCTCTTCCTGGTGGTGTGGGGGGTGCACCCGAGCCGCCGGGCCGAGATCCGCGCCGCGCTGCCCAGCTTCGCCGGCGGGCTGGGCGTGACCGCGCTGGTCGCCGGGGTGCTGCTGGCGTACCCGCTGTGGCTGCACTTCGCCGGGCCGCAGCGCTTCCACGGCACCGGCTTCGACCCGCTCATCCACTCGGAGGACATCGCCGCGTACGGGTCGTACCCGCGCCGGTCCCTCGCGGGCTGGGCCGGGCTCGGCACCTCGCTGGCCCCCAACCCGACCGAGGAGAACTCGTTCTTCGGCATCCCGCTGCTGCTGCTCGCGGTGGCCTGCTTCGCGCTGCTCTGGTGGCGCGCCGAGCGGGCGTTCCGGGCCACCCTCGCCGCGCTCGGCGTCACCGCGGTGGTCTTCGCGGTGCTCTCCTGGGGGCCACGAGCGAGGTGGAACGGCCGGCGGACCCACCAGATCCTCCCGTTCGGGGTGCTGGACAACCTGCCGGTGATCAACGCGGCGCTGCCCTCCCGGCTGGCCCTGGTGGTCGCCCCGGTGATCGGGCTGCTGCTGGCGTACACCGTCGACCGGCTCCGCGCCCGGCCGCCCCGGCACCGGGCCACCACGGGGGTCTGGGCGCTCGGCTTCGCCGTCGCGCTGCTGCCGCTGCTGCCCACGCCGCTGCTGACCAGCGTGCGGGAACCGATCCCGCGGTTCATCACCAGCGGCCACTGGCAGCAGTACGTCTCGCCCGACGGGGTGCTCACCCCGCTGCCGCTGACCGTCGACGTCACCCCGGACGGCCAGCGCTGGCAGGCGTACGCCCTGGCCCACGGGCAGGGTGAGTTCCGCATCCCGGCCGGGTTCTTCCTCGGCCCCGGCGGGCCGGGCGGCCGGGGCCGGATCGGGCCGGTGCCGCGGACCTTCGACTCGCTGATGGACCAGGCCGGGCGGACCGGGCTGGAGCCGATCATCACCGAGGGCAGCATCGAGGAGTCCCTGGCCGACCTGCACTACTGGCGGGTCGAGACCGTGATCCTGGCCGACCGGGTGCACGGCGCCAAGTACGACATCCACGAGGACGCCGTGCACCGCACCGCCACCGCGCTGCTCGGCCAGCCGCAGCGGGTGGACGACGTCTGGCTCTGGAAGGTCCCGCCCCCCTGACGCGACGAGGCTCACGGCGCGCACCGGGAGGTCACGGGATTAGGCTGGACGGGTGAGCGTGACGACTTCCGGGCTGACGGCCATCCGTGCCGGTGTGCTCGACTACCTGGCCGCGTGGGACGAACAGCGCCGGCTGCACGAGGCCGTGGTGGCCGGCGAGCAGGGCGACAGCGTGCTGCTGCTGGAGCACCCGAGCGTCTACACCGCCGGCAAGCGGACCGAGCCGTGGGACCGGCCGATGGACGGCACCCCGGTGATCGACGTGGACCGCGGCGGCAAGATCACCTGGCACGGGCCGGGGCAGCTCGTCGGCTACCCGATCGTCAAGCTGCCCGACCCGGTGGACGTGGTCGCGTACGTCCGGCGCACCGAGCAGCTGCTGATCGACGTCTGCGCCGAGTTCGGGCTGACTGCCGGCCGGGTCGAGGGGCGCAGCGGGGTCTGGGTGCCCGAGGACGACCGGGGGCCGGCCCGCAAGGTCGCCGCGATCGGCATCCGGGTGGCCCGGGGCGTCACCCTGCACGGCTTCTCGATCAACTGCGACTGCGACCTGACGTACTTCGACCGGATCGTGCCGTGCGGCATCCGGGACGCCGGCACCACCTCGCTCACCGCCGAGCTGGGCCGCCCGGTCACCGTCGCCGACGTGCTCCCGGTGGTCGAGCGTCACCTGCCGACCCTGGTCCGGGTCGAGGGCTGACCGGATGCGGATCGACCTCGTCGCCCTCGTCGTCGCCGAGTACGACCCGGCGATCGCGTTCTTCACCGAGGTGCTCGGCTTCGAGTTGGTGGAGGACAAGCCGTCCCTGACCAACGACGGCCGGCCGAAGCGCTGGGTGGTGGTCCGCCCGCCCGGCGGCGGGACCGGGCTGCTGCTGGCCCGCGCCGACGGGGAGCGGCAGGAGGCCGCGGTGGGTGACCAGACCGCCGGCCGGGTCGGCTTCTTCCTCCAGGTCGACGACTTCGACGCCACCTACCGCCGGATGGTCGAGGCGAAGGTCGAGTTCGTGAAGCCGCCGCGCACCGAGTCGTACGGCCGGGTCGCCGTCTTCCGCGACCTCGCTGGCAACCCCTGGGATCTGCTCGGTCCCGCCTGAACCCCCGGAAGGGACCCGATGACCGACCTGATGCCGACCCAGCGGCGGATCGCCGCCGAACTCCAGGTGGCGGACAGCTTCGACGCCGCCGGGGAGATCGAACGCCGGGTCGTCTTCCTCGCCGACCGCCTGGTCGACACGGGGCTGACCGCGCTGGTCCTCGGCATCAGCGGCGGGGTGGACTCCACCACCGCCGGGCGGCTCTGCCAGCTCGCCGCCGAGCGGGCCCGTGCCGCCGGCCACCCAGCGGTCTTCGTGGCGATGCGCCTGCCGTACGGGGTGCAGGCCGACGAGCACCACGCCCAGGCGGCGCTGGCGTTCATCCGGCCCGACCGGGTACTCACGGTCGACGTGCAGCCGGCCAGCGACGCCACCCAGGACGCGCTGGTGGCGGCCGGGCTGACCTTCACCGACGCCGCCCAGCAGGACTTCGTGCACGGCAACGTCAAGGCCCGGCAGCGCATGATCGCCCAGTACGCGGTGGCCGGGGCGATGGGCGGCCTGGTGGTCGGCACCGACCACGCGGCCGAGGCGGTCACCGGCTTCTTCACCAAGCACGGCGACGGGGCCGCGGACGTGGTGCCGCTGACCGGGCTGACCAAGCGCCGGGTCCGCGCGCTCGCCCAGGCGCTCGGCGCCCCGGCCGAACTGGTCGGCAAGGCGCCCACCGCCGACCTGGAGAGCCTGACCCCGGGCAAGCTCGACGAGGACGCGCTCGGCCTGACGTACGAGCAGATCGACGACTTCCTGGAGGGCCGGCCCGTCCCGGCTGAGGTGGCGGCGGCGTTGGCGGCCCGCTACCGGGCCACCGACCACAAGCGTTGCCTCCCGATCGCGCCCCCGGTGAGCGCCGACGACCCGGTCACCGCCGCGGTGCCCGCCCAGCACTGAGCCGCGCCCGCAACCACGTCTCGCCGAGCACGATCAGGCCGCGCTTGTTCGCGCATCCCGCTCCCAGCCCCGTCGGGGTACCCCTCGTCACCGTCGGCGAGGGATACCCCGATGCCGGGGTGTGATCACCCGGTCAGGGGGTGAGCCGGTGCAGGTCGCGCGGGAAGGCGGTCACCTCCCGGACGTTGGTCGCGCCGGTCAGCCGGGCCACGAAGCGTTCCAGCCCGATCGCGAACCCGCCGTGCGGCGGCATGCCGTGCCGGAACGCGTCAACGTAGCCGGCGTACGGCTCGACCGGTTCGCCCCGGGCAGCAAGGGCGGCCAGGTAGTCCGCGTACCGGTGCAGCCGCTGCCCGCCGGTGACCAGCTCCATGCCCCGGAACAGCAGGTCGAAGCCGTTGGAGTGCGCCGGCCGGTCCGGGTCGGGGTGGGTGTAGAAGGGCCGCTTCGCCATCGGATACCCGGTGACGAAGAGGAAGTCCGAACCGTGCACGTGGTGGGCCCACTCGCCCAGCGCCCGCTCGTGCGCGGGGGCGAGGTCCGGCTCGTCGGCCGGCGCCCCGGCGATCGCCAGCGCCTCGGTGAAGTGCACGGCGGGGATCTCGGCCGGCACCTCCGGCGCGGTCACTCCGAGCGTGGCGAGCGCCGCTCCGGCCCGGTCGACGACCGCCCCCAGCATGCCGGCGAGGGTGTCCCGCAGCACGGCCATCACGTCCCGGTGGTCGGCGACGAAGCCCAGCTCGACGTCGAGCGACGTGTACTGGGCCAGGTGCCGGACGGTGTCGTGCGGCTCGGCCCGGAACACCGGCCCCACCTCGTACACCCGCTCGAAGACCCCGACCATGAGCTGTTTGTAGAACTGCGGCGACTGGGCCAGGTACGCGGGCCGGCCGAACCAGTCCAGCGCGAAGACGTTCGCCCCGCTCTCGGTGGACGAAGCGACCACCTTCGGGGTGTGGATCTCCACGAAGCCGTGGGTGTCCAGGGTGGTCCGGAAGCCGGCCACCGCCGCCGCCGAGATCCGTAGCGCGGCCGACCGGGTCGGATGGCGCAGCGCGGTCGGGGCGTGGTCGAGCTGGGTGGGCAGGGTTGCGGTCAGCGCCGGCCGGTACAGGTCGAACGGCGGCGGCACGGCGGGCGGCCCGAGCGGGCGTACGGTCGGCTCGGCGAGCTCGACCCCGGCGGGGGCGGTGCCGTTCGCGACCACTCTGGCCGTGACCTCGACCACGGTCTCCTCGGTGAGCTTCTCCACGGCCGCGCGTACGGCCGGGTCGGTGACCACCACCTGGGCCAGGCCGGCGGCGTCCCGGACGATCAGGAACGCCACCGACTTGAGCAGCCGACGGCGGTGCACCCAGCCGGCGATCCGGACGGTGTCGCCGACCTGGGCGTGGAGTTGGGAGGACAGGATGCGTTGCACGGCGGTTACCTCCTCGATCAATCGCAACGCGATCCCCGGGAGGTGTGGGCGAGCGGGAACCTCGCGGTGCCACCACACCTTCGCCCCCGCCGGAGCGGGAGCCTCGTTCGTCGCCCGTTCACGGGGGCCAGCCGGCGGGCTCTACTGGGCGCGGGTTGTAAGAGGGGGCCCCGCCTCCCCCGGAGGCGTTGACAGGGGCCCTTCCTTACATCCGCGCCGTTCTTCCCGCGGCTCGGGAGGGTCTTCGCGCGCCGGCGCCAGACCGCCTCTCAGCAACCGGCGGCTCTCTGGCTGGCGGGTCGGCGCGCTACTCGGCTCCGTCGCAGCTTTGCCGGGCAGGCTAACACCTGTTTCCGGGCCCTGTGACACCCTTTTCCCACGGTTGGGTGTTCAGCGTCACGACATCTACGGCGTGACGGCGGTCGCCCGACGTTCATCGACCGGCACCGTCCGGCGTAGGCTCGGATTCGTGACGATCGAGCACTCCACGCCGACGACCCCGCAGGCCACCCACAGCAGCACGGTGGCACCCGAGGGGCGGCGGCTGCTGCGGATCGAGGCGCGCAACGCCGAGACGCCGATCGAGCGCAAGCCGCCGTGGATCAAGGTCAAGGCCAAGATGGGGCCGGAGTACACCCAGCTGCGCGGGCTGGTCTCGCGCGAAGGGCTGCACACGGTCTGCCAGGAGGCCGGCTGCCCCAACATCTACGAGTGCTGGGAGGACCGGGAGGCCACCTTCCTCATCGGTGGTGACCAGTGCACCCGGCGCTGCGACTTCTGCCAGATCGACACCGGCAAGCCGGCCGAGTTCGACGCCGACGAGCCCCGCCGGGTCGCCGAGTCGGTCGCCGCGATGGGCCTGCGCTACGCCACCATCACCGGCGTCGCCCGCGACGACCTGCCCGACGGCGGCGCCTGGCTCTACGCCGAGACGGTCCGGCAAATCCACGCCCTCCGGTCCGGCTGCGGCGTCGAGCTGCTGATCCCCGACTTCAACGCGGTGCCCGAGCAGCTCGCCGAGGTGTTCGGCGCGCGGCCCGAGGTGCTGGCGCACAATGTGGAGACCGTGCCGCGGATCTTCAAGCGGATCCGGCCGGCGTTCCGCTACGAGCGCTCCCTCGACGTGATCCGCCAGGCCCGCGCCGCCGGGCTGGTCACCAAGAGCAACCTGATCCTCGGCATGGGCGAGGAGCGGGCCGAGGTCTCCCAGGCGCTGCGCGATCTGCACGAGGCCGGCTGTGAGCTGATCACCATCACGCAGTACCTGCGCCCCTCCCCCCGGCACCACCCGGTCACCCGGTGGGTCAAGCCGGAGGAGTTCGTCGAGTTGCGCGAGGAGGCCGAGGAGATCGGCTTCGCCGGCGTGATGAGCGGTCCGCTGGTCCGCTCGTCGTACCGCGCCGGGCGCCTCTACCAGCAGGCGCTGGCGGCCCGGGGAAGTCTCCCGACCCCCGCCTGACTCTGCCCCTCCCCGGTCGGCCTGATGCCGGCCGGCCGGGTCGCGTGACCGGCACCTGACCGTGTGCGGCATGTGGTGGTCTCGGCCGGGTCCGGAGACCATCGTTTAGCGCACCCGAGCGCGTCGTTACACCCTCCGTCACCTGCCCGTTACACTACGTGTGACGATATGGGCCGGTTTGGTGGCCTTCGCGGCGTACGGGCAGCGGAGACGTGTGACCCTGCCCGCGGTGTTGACCACCCTCGCCATCGTGGCCGGGGTCGCGTACCGGTTGTGGCTGCTGCGCCACGACGCCCCGCCGACCAACAGCGACGAGGCCACCATGGGGCTCGCCGCGTTGCACATCGCCCAGGGACGGCAACTGCCGGTCTGGTTCTACGGCCAGGCGTACATGGGAACGTTGGAGGCGTACCTCGCCGCCCCGCTGTTCGCGCTGTCCGGGCCCTCGGTGCTGGCGCTGCGGCTGCCGGCCCTCGCGCTGTACGCGCTCTTCCTCGTCCTCTCCTGGCGGCTCACCCGCCGGCTCGGCGGAGATCCCTGGTACGCCCTGCTGGTCGTCGCCTTCCTCGCGCTCGGCTCGGACCGGGCGGTGAAGAACCAGCTCATCGCCGGCGGCGGCTACCCCGAGCTGAACCCGGCCGGGGTGGCACTCGCCCTGCTCACCGTGGGACTCTGCACCGGCCCTTCAGGGACGCGGCCGATGCCCGGCCGGGCCGGCCCGTCGTGGGTGCCGTCGACGCCGGGTCGGGCCGGGCCGCGTCGGCCGCGCCCGTCGCGGACACGGTTGACGTCGGGCCGGGCCGGGCCGCGTCGGCTGCGCCCGTCGCGGACACGGTTGACGTCGGGCCGGGCCGGGCCGCCGGACCCCGGCGTCGTCGGCGCCGAGCCCGGCTCCGGGGCGCGGCTGCGCCGCTGGGCGGCCTGGGGGCTGGTTTCCGGGCTGATGCTCTGGGTCGACCCGCTGGTACTGCCGTACGTCCTCGCGACCGGCGCGGTGCTGGTGGTCCGGCGGCGGCAGGAACTCGCCGGCCGGGCGGGACTGGTCGTGGGGGGCGCGCTGCTGCTCGGCGCGGCGCCGATGCTGCTGGACAGCCTCCGGCACGGCCGCAGCCCGCTCGCCGCGGTGGTCAACGCCAGCGGCGGGGAGGCGGCGAGCTGGGGTGAGCGGCTGCACGGCGGCCTGGTGCTCGGGCCACCGCTCGGCATGGGCTTCTGCTCACCCGGCCACTGCGCCGGCTGGCAGCTCTGGTGGGCCGTCGCGTTCCCGCTCCTGCTGCTCCTCGCGGCGACGCTCGCCTGGCGCACCCTCCGAACCCCCGCAGATCTTGGACAGTTGCCGTTTGGACGGAACGGCAAGTGTCCAAGATCCGGCCAACGTGCGGGTGGCGACGACGACCGGCGCGTCTCGGCGGCAGTGCGGCTGGCGCTGCTGGCTGGGGCGGCGGCGGTGCTGGCGGCGTACGCGGTGAGCAGTTCGGCCGGGCGGACACCGATGGAGAGCGCGCGTTACCTCTCCTGTCTCCCGGTCGCCACGCCCGCCCTGCTCTGGCCACTGTGGCGCGCGGCGGGACGGGGCACGCGGCGCGTGGCCGAGCAGCGAGACGCTGCCGTTGAGTCCGAGGAAGTCGGCCGTGCCCGTCGCCGGGCACGAGGCGTGGCGAGTCGAGCCGCCCGGGTGGGCGCGATCGTTGTGCTGGCCGCCGTCCTCGGCACGGCAGCCGTCGCCACCGCCGGCACGATCAGCGTGGTGCCGGCGGCGCAGGCCGAGGCGGAGCGCCACGGCACGCTCGTCGACACCCTCAACAGGCTGGGCGTACGGCACGTGCGGGGCGGCTACTGGACGTGCAACCGGCTCACCTTCGAAACTGGCGAGGACGTACTCTGCGCGGTGGTCGACGACAAGTTGCGCCCCGGTTTCGACCGCTGTCCGGCGTACCGGCGGGCGGTGGCGGCCGACCCGGACGCGGGCTGGGTCGCGCCGGTCGGATCACCACTGGCTGCCGCGCTCGACCGGCAGCTCGGCCCCGGGCGGGGCGCACTCCACCGGCAAACCGGCCCGGACCGGGGCGCGCTCAATCGGCAAACCGGCCCGGACCGGGGCGCACTCGGCCGGCAACTCGGCCCGGACCGGGGCGCACTCGACGTGGTCACCGTGGACGGCTGGCGGATCTACCTGCCCCGGAGCTGATCCAGCCACGTGGCGGGGAGTGGATCGGTCAGCGGGCGTCCGGCTGCGACACCGGGTCGCGGTCGAGCAGGCCGAGGCGGTGGGCCAGCGCGGCCGCCTCCACCCGGTTGCGCACGTCCAGCTTCGCGATGATCCGGGACACGTGCACGCTGGCCGTCTTCGGCGAGATGAAGAGGCGTTCGGCGATCCGGCTGTTGCTGTGCCCCTCGGCGACCAGGCGCAGCACCTCCTGCTCCCGGCTGGTGAGCAGGTCCGGCCCGGGACGGCCACCGCCGCGCAACCCGACCCGGCGGGCCAGGACGGCGGACTGCTCGCCCAGCGAGGAGGCCCCGAGCCGGGCGGCGATGTCGCCGGCCTCGCCGACCGCGGCGGCCACGACGTCCCGCTCGCCGGCCGAGGCGGCCGCCTCGGCCAGCCCGAGCAGCGCCCGGCCCAGCGGATACGGCTGCCCGGCCGCCCGCCACGCATCCACCGCCGCCCGCCAGGCCGACAGCACGCCACCAGCACCGATGCCAGCATCGACACCAGTGAGGATCGCGGTGACCTGGAGGGCGTGCGCCCGCTCCGCCGGATAGCGGGCGGGCAGGGCGGCGGACATGGCGGCCACCGCACCGGCCAGGTCGGCGTCGCCGAACAGCGCGGCGGTACGCGCGGCGGCGGTGAGCACCGGCCACGCCTCCCGGGGCAGGTCGGCCAGGCGTTCGTCGGCCAGGGCGGCGTGGCTCGCCGCGAGCGCCGCCATCTTGTCGTCCGCCGCGAGGGCGGCCTCGATGCGCAGCTCGCGCAGCGGCAGCCGGTGGTTCGGCCAGAGGTACGGCCGGGCCAGGAACGCCAGCGCCCGGCCGACCAGTTCCTCGGCGGTCGGGTGGGCCCGGGCCAGCC
The DNA here is from genome assembly GCF_044765245.1 of Micromonospora sp. NPDC093277. Taxonomy (NCBI): domain Bacteria; kingdom Bacillati; phylum Actinomycetota; class Actinomycetes; order Micromonosporales; family Micromonosporaceae; genus Micromonospora; species Micromonospora sp. NPDC093277. Next base: position 140,992 of record NZ_JBIWJO010000003.1, on the reverse strand, counting down.
GCAGCCCGGCCCGGAGTTGGAGCCAGTGCAGCCCGGAGACACCCGGCGGGTCGATCCGGGCGGCCTCGGCGCAGGTGGCGTCCGCCTCGTCCCAACGGCCCAGCGCGATCAGCGCCTCGGCCCGGTTCGACAGCAGGTACGCCCCGATCGAGCGGCTGATCCCGACCCGGCGCGCCTCGGCCACCCCGGCGGCGGCCGCCTCGGCCGACTCCTGGTAGCTGCCCAGCTCGTACAGCACGTCGGAGAGGTAGACCAGGGCGCTGACCAGCGCCGGCGCGTTGTCGGTGGCCCGGGCCCGGGCCTCGGCCCGGCGCAGCTCGGCCAGCCCGAGGTCGGGCGTCCGGTCCGTACGCCGGAGCATGGCGATCCGGGTGGGCAGCAGGGCCAGGTCGGCGCCGACCGGCTCGGTGCCCGCCGTCGCCTCGGCCGCCACCGAGGCGGCCTGCCTCGGATCGATCTTCATCAGGTGCGCCGCGATGTCGGCGAGCAGGCCCGTCCGCTCCGGCCCGTCCGGCACCCCGGCCGCCAACCGGTACGCCTCGCCCAGCTCGGCCGCGCCGTCGCTCTTGCCGAGCAGGGCCAGCAGCCGGCCCCGCTGGTCCAACAGGCGGGCGGCGCGCAGCGGCTCGGCGGCGCCGTCCACCTCGGCCAGGGCAGCCCGGGTCAGGGTGAGCGCCCGGCTGAGGTCGCCGGCGGTGTTGGCCGCGTCGAGGGTCTCCTCCAGCACCCGGAGGTGGTCCATGCCCAGCCGGTCGGCGGCGTCGGGCACCAACTCCCACAGTTCGAGGACCCGTTCCAGCAGCCGGCTCTGCTCGGCGTACGCGTACCGGTCGGCGGCGGCGCAGGCGGCCACCCGGGCGGTGACCAGTGCGCGCGGGTGGTCGTGTGCCGCGTACCAGTGGTGGGCGATCTCGGCCGGGGCGCGGCCGGCGGCCACCAGGTGCGGCTGCGCCTCGATCGCGGCGGCGTACCGGGCGTGCAGCCGGGCGTGCTCGCCGGGCAGCAGCTCGTCGTGGACGGCCTCGCGGACCAGCGCGTGCCGGAATTCGTAGTCGCCGTCGGGGTCGGCCACCACCAGCTGGCCGGCCACGGCGGCGCGCAACGCGTCCTCCAGCTCGGCCTCGGGCAGGCCGGCGACCTCGGCGAGCAGCTGGTGGGCGAAGCGGGTGCCCCCGGCGGCGGCGATCCGCAGCACCCGCTGGGCCGGCTCGGGCAGCCGGTCCACCCGGGCCAGCAGCAGGTCGCGCAGGGTTTCGGGCAGGACGGCGCAGCCCACCGGGTCGCCCGCGGCGGCCAGCTCCTCGATGAAGAACGGGTTGCCCTGGGTACGCCGGTGCACGTCGTCGACGGCCCGGGCGGGCGGTTCGGCGTCGAGCAGATCGGTGAGGATGGCCGCGGTGCCGTCCCGGTCCAGCCGGCCCAGGTCGACCCGCTCCACCCCGCGTGCCCGGTCCAGCTCGGCGAGGAAGGGGCGCAGCGGGTGACCGCGGTGCAGCTCGTCGGTACGGAAGGTGCAGACCAGCAGCAGGCGCTCCGCGCGGGCGCCCCGGACCAGGAAGCCGATCAGATCCCGGGTGGACCGGTCGGCCCAGTGCAGATCCTCGATGACCAGCACCAACGGCCGCTCCTCGGCGATCCGCCTGAACAGGTCGGCGACCAGTTCGAACAGGTAGCCGCGCGGGGCGTCCGAGGCGGTCAGCCCGGCGGGCGCGGCGACGCCGGCCGGCACCCGGGCCAGTTCCGGCAGCAGCCGGGCGAACTCGGCCTCGTACCCGGCGAACGCGGCCGGCCCGTCGTGGCGCAGCACCTCGCGCAGCGCGGCGGCGAACGGGGCGAACGGCAGGCCGGCCTCGCCGAGCTCCAGGCACTGGCCGACCAGCACCCGCGCACCGGCGCCGCCGGCCAGGACGGCGAACTCCTCCAGCAGCCGGGTCTTGCCGACGCCGGCCTCGCCGCCGACCAGGACGGTGGCGGCCTCCCCGGCGCGGGCCCGGTCGAGCGTCTCGCGCAGCCCGGCCAGCTCCTGCTGCCGGCCGACGAGCACGGTGCTGGCGGCGCGTACGGTCACGCCGTCGAGCATGCCATGACGGGTGCCCGTACCGTCCCGGCCGACCGGCCCGTCTCCTTGCGGCCCGGCCGCCCCCGTGGCGGCCGGGCCGGTGCCGTCCCCGCGCCGGCCCGCGGCCACCCCGGCCGCACCGCCGACGGCGGGCGGCGCCGGGGTGGCCCGGCGGATCGTGTCCGCGCCGGCCGGCGCGGCTCGCATGGTCACCGGCCGTCGGCGGTACGGGCGGCGTGGTGCCGGCGGCCCAGCCAGCCCCGGTGCCGGCGGCGGGGCAGTGATCGGGCGAGCCGGTCGCGGGCCGCGTCGGCCCGGAGCTCGGCGGCGTAACTACGGTGGATGGCGAGCAGCAGGTCTGCGTCGTTGCCGAACATGTCGGTCCCCTGTCGTGCGGTTCGTGTCGTTGTCGATACCGACTTTCCGCTCGAAGGTGCCCCCGGGGCATGGGTCCGCCGCCTGATCTTCGGCCGCGTAGCCTCCTTACCCGAGGGCCTCAACCACACGTCGGCGACGTAAGGTACTCAGCCGCGTGGCGTGGGGCCGGCCACGGATCAAACGGTTGCGGAGCGACCACTAGACTTGCGGCATGGCAAAGCCCCAGGAGAAGGTTTCGTTCGGCCAGCGGCTGAAGCAGATCGGGATGGTCTTCCGGTTCACGGCCAAGCAGGACCGTTGGTTCGCGCCGCTGGTGGCCGCGGCGGTGCTGATCCCGCTCGCGCTCACCGTGGTCGCGGTCATTCTCATGGGCTGGATCTGGCTACCGATCGGCATCCTGCTCGCCCTGCTCGCCGTGCTGATCGTGCTCAACCTGCGCTCCAACACGGCGATGATGAACGCCGCCGAGGGGCAGCCCGGCGCGGCGGCCCAGATCATGGAGAGCATGCGCGGCGACTGGCGGGTCACCCCGGCCGTCAGCTCCACCACCCAGATGGACATGGTGCACCTGGTGATCGGCCGCCCTGGCGTGATTCTGCTGGCCGAGGGGAACCCGCAGCGGGTACGCGGCCTGCTCGGCCAGGAGAAGCGCCGGCTGGCCAAGGTGATCGGCTCCGCCCCGCTGCACGACTTCATGATCGGGCAGGGCGAGGACGAGCTGCCGATCCGCAAGCTGCGGATGACCCTGATGCGGCTGCCCCGCAACCTCTCCCCCAAGGACGTCAACGCCCTCGACAAGCGGCTGAAGGCGCTCACCGCCCGCCCGCAGCTGCCCAAGGGCGCGATCCCGAAGAACATGCGACCGCCGCGGGGCGCGTTCCGCCAGACCCGGGGTCGCTGAGCCCCGTCGTACGCGAGCAAAAGCCGGGTCCGTCCTCGACGGGCCCGGCTTTCTCGTGTCCCGGTAAACCTCTCGCCACCGCCCGTCGTCTGTACCCGCGATGAAAGACGACGACGCCCGGACACCGACGGATTCGTTCGACGAGTTCGTCCGTAGCCGCTCGGCCGCCCTGCTGCGTTCGGCGTACCTGCTGACAACGGACCGGCACGCCGCGGAGGATCTGCTCCAAGAGGTCCTGGAACGGCTGTACGCGAAGTGGCGGCGAGCCCGCGCCGCACCGGACACCTATGCCAGAAAGATCATGGTGAACCGCGCCATCGACCGCTGGCGACTGCGGGGCCGGCGGCCGGAGGCGACGCTGACCGACGCGGCCAGCCCGCCGGTCGCCGACCACGCCGATGACGTGGCCACTCGACAGATGGTGCTCGGAGCGTTGCGCGCCCTGCCGCCCCGGCAGCGGGCGGCCGTCGTGCTGCGCTACCTCGACGACCTCTCCGAGACCGAGACCGCCCAGATCATGGGCTGCTCGGTCGGCGCGGTGAAGAGCCACACGGCGCGGGGCCTCACCCGATTGCGGGAGCTGACCGACCTCGGGCACTTCGAACGCGACGCGCTGCCCGGCACCTCTCCCCTGACTCGGAGGATTCGATGACGTACGACCTGGAAACCGACCCGGTACGACGGGCCCTGGCGGTGACCGCGGACGAGGTGCACCCACCGGCCGACCTGGTGGACCGGGCCCGGCGGGGTGGTCGGCGCCGGGTCCGCCGGCACCGTGCCCTGGCGGGTGCGCTCGCCGTGCTGCTGCTGGCCGGCCTGGCCGGAGCCGTCCAGTTGGACCGTGCTCCCGGGCCGGCCCAACTGGCCGACGTTGCGGAACTCCTGCTCGATCAGCCGACCCGGGGCGACCTGGCCCACGACCGCGCCTACCTCGACCGGGTGATCGCCACCTACGAACGGACCCGCGACGACACCCCGCTGCGGGGGTTGGGCCTGACCCGCTCGCCCGCCGCGCCACCGCACGTTACGTGGGCGGGGGCCACCCCGGCCGGCCCCGCCGCCGCCGTGGTGCAGCGGATGCGGGGCGATGGCGGCAAGTTGTCCGTGTTCATCCGGTTCATCGGCACGGACCGTGCCGGCAAGCCGGAGCCCGTCGGCGCGGACATCTTCACGAAGGGTCTCGGCAGCTGGGCGTTCCTTACCGGTCCGAACCGGTCCGTGCTCGTGGTGCTGGACGTGGGCAACGACGTGGAGTGGTCCGGGGACCGGACCTATCTCGCCGACGGGATCACCCGCACCGACTGGCGACCGGTGACGTTCGCCGATGGGGCAGCCGTGGTCAAGGTGCCACCGCAACGCGACCGGTACAGCGTGGCGATCCGCGACGGTTCGAGGACATACCTGAAGATCGGGAACCTGACCGACCCCAGCGTGATACCGAACGACCGCGGCCTCGGCTGGGCCGCCCCACCGGGTGACGGTTGGCCGGCAGCCAGACCGGCCCTGTTCCCGATCGCCCCGCGCGGTGCCGGGCTGGATCTGGAAAGCGTGCGCATGCTCCTCGGCAGGGGTGGCCACGGTGGGGACGACGAGCCGTTTCAAGAGGCCATAGGGATGGACTGGATGGCGTACGGCCGCACCGGGCGGGGCGAGCTGTTCGTCGCCGCCGACGTGCGCTTCGGAGCCGACCCCACCCGAACGGTCGTCTACGTCGAGCCGTTGAACGCCTCGACCCACCCGGTCTACGGACCGGTCGTGCGGGTGTACGGCGACGAGGTGGACCCGAACGCGCCACTGCCGGTGGCGGTACGGCTGCCGGACGAGCGGGGCTGGCTGGTGGCTCGCAAGGACACCACGCTGAGCTATCTGGACGAGCAGGGCAAATGGCAGCCCGCGGGTCGGAACGCCACGCTGCTGCCCGCCGTCACCACCCGGGTACGGGTGGACGACACCGAGGTCACGCTCGGCTGACCGGCGGCCGGCATCCGTCCCCACCGGGGCGGATGCCGCGCCGGGCGGGTCAGGAGCCGGCGCGGGCGGGTCGGGGGGCGTCGGTGATGACGGCGTCGGTGAGACGGTCGTGCAGGCCGCGGCGGTGCCCGTCCATGAGCAGGGCGGGTACGACCAGCGCAAGCAGCATGCCGCGCAGCAGCGCCCGGAGCGGACCGATCCGGCCGCCGTCCGACCAGGCGAGGCAGCGGATCCGGGTGAGGTACATGCCGGGGGTCTGGACGAAGAAGCCGAGGAAGAAGGCATACTCGAGGATCAGCACCACCACCGGCGGCCAGCCGTCCCGGGACGGGTTGGCGAAGAGGCCGGAGATCAGCAGGCAGAGCACCCAGTCGATGATCAGCGCGCCGAACCGGCGGCCGAGGCTGGGGGGTGTGAACGTGGGATCCGTGGCGGGCGGCACCACGGTGGCGGTAGTGGTCACAGCGGTCAAGGGTAGTCATGCCGTCGGCGGAGCCGTTGGCGCCGTGATGAGCAGGGGTGTCGGTCACCACCCGGGTACGGCCGGTTCGGCACCTGCCGGAGAATCGGGCATAGCCCTTCAGACAGGGCTACTCGGGCACAGAGCGCACCGCCTGAAGGGCGGTTGGCGGTGGCTCAGCGGGGTAGATGACGCTCCGCGAGGGACGTAACACGGCGGAAACAGAGGAGACACGGCCGAGCAACCCCACCGCCATACGGTCGCCAGGAGCCAGCCACCGGAGTGACCCTGCCAGGAGGAACACGTGTTCGCCAATCCCGAGGAACTCCTGCGATACCTCAAGAACGAGGACGTGAAGTTCGTCGACGTACGTTTCTGTGACCTGCCCGGCGTGATGCAGCACTTCAACCTGCCGGTCGAGTCCTTCGACGACAGCGTCTTCACCGACGGCCTCGCGTTCGACGGCTCGTCGATCCGCGGCTTCCAGGCGATCCACGAGTCGGACATGCTCCTGCTCCCGGACGTCGCGACCGCCTTCATCGACCCGTTCCGCGCGCAGAAGACCGTCGCGCTCAACTTCTTCATCCACGACCCGTTCACCCGGGAGGCCTACTCCCGCGACCCGCGGAACGTGGCCAAGAAGGCCGAGGCCTACCTGGCCGCGAGCGGCATCGCCGACACCGCATACTTCGGCGCCGAGGCCGAGTTCTACATCTTCGACTCGATCCGCCACGAGACGTCCGCGAACCGGTCGTTCTACTACATCGACTCGATCGAGGGTGCCTGGAACTCCGGCCGCGAGGAGGAGGGCGGCAACCGGGGCTACAAGACCGCGTACAAGGGCGGTTACTTCCCGGTGCCGCCGGTCGACCACTTCGCCGACCTGCGCGACAGCATCGTCCGCCGGCTGGTGGACAACGGCTTCACCGTGGAGCGCTCGCACCACGAGGTCGGCACCGCCGGCCAGTCGGAGATCAACTACCGGTTCTCCACCCTGCTGCACGCCGGTGACCAGCTCCAGCTCTTCAAGTACATCGTGAAGAACGAGGTCTGGGCCAACGGCAGGACGGCCACCTTCATGCCGAAGCCGCTCTTCGGTGACAACGGCTCCGGCATGCACACCCACCAGAGCCTCTGGCTCAACGGTGAGCCGCTGTTCTACGACGAGACCGGGTACGCCGGCCTCTCCGACACCGCCCGCTGGTACATCGGCGGCCTGCTGCACCACGCGCCGTCGCTGCTGGCCTTCACCAACCCGACGGTCAACTCGTTCCGTCGCCTGGTGCCGGGCTTCGAGGCGCCGGTCAACCTGGTCTACTCGCAGCGCAACCGCTCCGCCTGCACGCGTATCCCGGTCACCGGCAGCAACGCGAAGGCCAAGCGGGTCGAGTTCCGGGTGCCGGACCCGTCCAGCAACCCCTACCTGGCTTTCTCGGCAATGCTGATGGCCGGCCTGGACGGCATCAAGAACAAGACCGAGCCGCCGGCGCCGATCGACAAGGACCTGTACGACCTGCCGCCGGAGGAGTGGGGCGACGTCAAGCAGGTCCCGGGCTCGCTGCCGGAGGTGCTCGACGCGCTGGAGGCCGACCACGACTACCTGCTCGACGGCGGCGTGTTCACGCCGGACCTGATCTCGACCTGGGTGGACTGGAAGCGGACCAACGAGGTCGACCCGGTGCGCCTGCGCCCGACCCCGCACGAGTTCGCCATGTACTTCGACTGCTGAGCGCACGCTCCAGCAGCACCGGCCGGGCCGGCTCCGCAACAGCGGGGCCGGCCCGGCCGTTCCGTGCCCCGGCCGTTCCGTGCCCCGGCCGTTCCGTGCCCCGGCCGTTCCGTGCCCCGGCCGTTCCGTGCCCCCGGCCGTTCCGTGCCACCGGTCCGCCCTGATCCACTCCAGCTGCCGCAATCGGCGGTGTCGAGCGCCGCGGTGACCACAACCTGCCGCAACCCGAGTCGATCAAGACAGGCCGAAGGTGGTCGAAGGCTGGCCGAAGGCAGGTCGGGCGGGTACGTCAGCGCGGGCGTCGGGCCCGGGCGGCTCGGACCGCCCGGACCACGACCAGCACGACGAGCGCGGTCATCAGAATCGCGCCCGGCGCCTTGGTGAACCGGGCCAGGTTTGCGCCGTCGGGCAGGGTGAGGCAGGACGCCACCGCGCTGGGCGCCACGAACCACACCGTCCGGGTCACCGACACCGTCGCCACCGCCAGCATCGCCAACGGCCAGGTCGCGTACCAGGGGTGGAAGACCGGGGCGAGCAGCACCGTGGCGGCCAGCGCCAGGCCCACCCCGGCCAGGATGATCCGGGGCCGGGCCACGGCCAGCCGGCGCACCCGCTGCCGGACGTCGTTCAGCCGGCGCAGCGCCGTCCAGGACCGCCACCAGAGCGCCGCCAGCAGCACCGCGAGCACCGCCAGCGCGACCAGCCGGACCACCGGCACGGCGTGCGGCTCCCGGCCGAACAGTTCGCCCGTGTAGTCGATGACGAAACCCACCGCGGTCGGCGGCGAGGTCCACTGCTGCGACTCGCCGCTGCGGGCCACGCCACCCACCCAACCCAGCCCCAGCCCGGTAACCAGCGAGGTGACCACCAGCACCGCCACCACTCCCCCGGCCAGCCAGCCGCCGTCGCGCAGCAGGGCCCGCACGGTGTAGCGGCCCAGCACGGCGGCGAGCGCGGCGAACGGGAGCACCACCACCACGATGGCCTTCACGGTCACCGCCAGCCCCAGCAGCACCCCGGCCAGCAGCAGCGCCCGCGGCCTGCCGGGCCGGCGCACCAGCACCAGCAGGCCGAACAGGAGCAGCCCGAGCCCGACCGCGTCGTTGTGCGCGCCGGCCACCAGATGCACCCCGACGAGCGGGCAGGCCAGCGCCAGCCAGGCCGCCCGCCGGGTCGGCACACCGGCCGCCCGGGCCAGCCCGGGCACGCAGAGCGCGGCCAGCAGCACCCCGGCCACCGCGATCACCCGCAGCAGCACGAGCGTCCCGGTCAGGCCACCCCCGAGCAGCACCGCCAGGCCTGCCAGCAGGACGAAGAACGGCCCGTACGGCGCCGGGGTGTCCCGCCAGATCGGCGACACCGTGTCGGTCCAGGGGCAGCCGGCGGCGGCCACCCCCACCCGGTACGGATCGACGCCGTGCGTCCAGGACCAGCCCTGGCAGGCGTACGAGTAGACGTCGCGGCTGCCCATCGGCGGCGCGACCAGCAGCGGCAGCAGCCAGAGCCCGGCGGTCAGGTACGCCCACCGGGCCGACGGGGCGCCCCAGCGCAGCGACCACCAGGCCCAGACCAGCAGGGCGGTGCCGGCCAGCCAGCAGCCGAGGACCGCCGGCCCGTGCGGGGCCCGCCAGATGTCGAGGAGTTCGCTGTTGGCGGGGGCACCGGGCAGCGCCCCGCCCAGCCAGGCGGCGACGGACAGCAGCACGGCACCGGCGAGGCCGGCATAGCGGGCGACGGCGGCGGCGACGGGCTGGACGGGCCCGTCGCGCTCACTCACCGGCGTTTTCTCCTCAGTCGGCCGACGCCTCGGCGGGAACCGGATTCCGGGCCGCCCGAGCCGACCGTACCAACCAGACCGTGACCACGATCACCAACAGCGTCATCAGGGGGGCGCCCGGCATTTTGGTCCACCGGGGCAGGCCGGTTCCGTCCGGCAGGATCAGGAACGACCCGACGACGGCTACCACGATGTACCACTTCTCCCGAAGTGCGGCGGTCGCGGCGAGGACGGCCAACGGCCAGAGCCAGTACCAGGGGTGCACCACCGGGGAGAGCGCCACGGTCAGGGCCAGCGCCAGCCCCGCGTGGTAGAGCGGGTTTCGGTGCCGGGCCCGCCACCAGAGCCAGACCAGCAGCACGGCCAGCAGCACCACCGCGATCCCCCGGGTCACCGGGAGCGCGTCGATGTGCGCGCCGAAGAGCACCGCGACATATCCGACGGTCTGGCCGACCGCGGTCGGCGGGGAGGTCCAGGCGACCGCGGCTCCGCCCTGCGACAGGCCGCCGACCCAGCCGAAGTCGAGGCCGCCGCCGAAGGTCACCGCGACCACGACCGCGACGGCACCGCCGACCACCCACCCGCCGTCGCGCACCAGCGTCCGGATCCGGTACGGCCCGACGATCGCCGCCAGCGCCGCGAACGGCACCACGACGAGGGCGGTCACCTTGATCGCCACGGCCACGCCGAGCAGCGCCCCGCCGGCCAGCAGCGGGCCGGGCCGGCCCGGCCGGGAGGCCACCACGGCCAGCCCGGCGACCAGAGCCCCGACCATCAGGGCGTCGTTGTGCGGGCCACCGATCAGGTGCATGCCGACCAGCGGGCAGGCCACGGCCAGCCACACCGCCCGCTCGGCCGGTACGCCGCACCGCCGGGCCAGCACCGGCACGGCGTACGCGGTGAGCGCCACGCCGGCCAGGCTGAGCAGGCGGAACGCCACGATGCTGGCGGTCAGCGAGCCGGTCGCCTTGACCACCGCGCCGGCGAGCACCACGAAAAGTGGGCCGTACGGCGCCGGGGTGTCCCGCCAGATGTACGAGACGGTGTCCAGCCACGGGCAGGGCAGGGCCGACACCCCCTGCTCGTACGGGCTGATTCCGGCGGCGTAGCTGGCGCCCTGGCAGGCGTACGCGTACACGTCCCGGCTGCCGAACGGCGGCGCGACCAGCAGCGGCAGCAGCCACAGCCCGGCGGTCACCAACGCCCAGCGGACCGACGGCACCCGGTCCCGCAGCGACCACCAGGCCCACGCCAGCAGCGCGGTGCCGACCAGCCAGCTACTGATGATCAACGGCCCGTGCGGACCCTGCCAGATGCCGACCGGGGTGGGGCGCAGGTTGCCGTGCGGGAAGGCGCCGCCGAGGAAGGTGGCCACGGCGAGCAGCACCGAGCCCGCCAGGCCGGTCCAGCGCGAGAGGTGGTGAGACACCCCGCCATGCTGCCAGCCGGGCCGGGCGGGACCGACGGTGGGCACCGGACCGGGTGAGGTGTTCAGCAGTGGTTCGCCGGCGCGAGCCCGCTGGCGATCGCGTATTCACCCGGGGCACCCACCCGGACCTCGGTCCAGCCGTCCGGCCCCGGTCGCAGGCACCCGTCCGCCCCGTCGAGGGAGAGCCAGCGCGACCACCGGACCCGGACCGGCACGGTCCCGGCCTGGTCGGTGGTGAACCGCACCCGGGCCTGGTCGGCGGCCACCAGCCGGCCCGGCGCACCGACCAGCGGTGTCGGGTCGACCACCGCGTACAGCCGCCAGTCGGCGTTCCGCCACACCTCGCGCAGGTAGGGCTGGCCGGCGAGGACCAGCTCGGCCTCGGCCCGCCCCCACCGGTCCGGTGGGGTGTCGGGTGCGACCGCGACGTACTGGACCGCCTCCCGGCGGAGCCAGTCCGCGTAGGAGTCGGCGGTCGGCCCGTCCGCGTAGAAGAGGGCGTTACGGTCGGTGTCCACCTGCCGTTCCCAGCCCCGCGCCAGCGGCACGGTCGGTGGCAGGTACGCCGATTCCCAGTGGTCCCGCAGCGGCACCACCTCGACCCGGCCGACCGGCTGCCGGCGGGCCAGTTCGTCGGCGAGCGGGCGGTGGAACGAGGCCGCACTCTCCGCCGAGCCCGCGCGGGTCACGTCGCTGACCATCACCGGGTTCTGCCACCAGACGGTGGCGGCGAGCAGTCCGGCCAGCCACGGGCCGGGCAGCCGGGCGTACCCGGCGAGCACCGGCAGCGCGAACAGCATCGACAGCCGCAGCGCGTTGGAACCGATCGGGCTGGGCAGGTAGAAGGCGGCGACCAGCAGCAGCACGGTCAGCGCCGAGCCGATCCGCAGCGCCCGGCACCGTCGGGGCACGACGGCGAACACCAGCACGGCCAGCGCCACGTTGATCTTCATCGACTCGGCCGAGTACGGCTGGGTGCCGCCGTTGCCGAACAGCACGGCCATCGGGACGAGCGCGAACGCCGGCGCCAGACAGAGCACCAGGCTCTCGGCCAGCGGGCGGTCCACCCGCCAGCCGCCCGGCAGCGACCGTCCCGGGCCTTCGCCGCGGCGCAGCACGGCCAGTAGCAGCGCCGCACCGGCCAGGCCGGTGAAGAGCCCGGCCACCGGGCTGGCCCAGGTGGCGGCCGCGCCGAGCAGGGCGGCCAGGGTCAGCCGCGCCGGCCGGCCCGGCCGGCCGGCGCCGACCGCGCAGAGCGCGAGCAGCCCGAACGCGAGGCCGACGGCGAAGGTGATCCGGCCGCTGGCCAGGTTGCCGACCAGCACCACCGCGCCGAGCACCCCGGCGAGGACCGGCCGGCGGGCCCGGTGCCGGACGAAGAGCCAGCCCAGGGCCGCGGCGCCCAGTACGGCGGCGACCACGCCCAGCGGGCGCACCCCGAGCCACGCGCCCAGCCGGGCGGTGAACAGGCTGTAGCCGTACTGGTTCACCCCGCCGTACCAGCCGAGGTCGATCGGCGCACCGCCGTGGCGGGCGACGAACCCGGCCCGGGCGACCTGGGCGGCCAGGTCGGTGCCCATCGGCGGGGCGAGCAGGAACGCCACGCCGAGCAGCAGCGCCACGCCGGCCGCCAGCGCCGTGGCTGGCGGCCGGGTCAACAGGGGACCCCTGCTGTGCGGGAGGCGATAAGAGGGGGCCCTTCCTTGCACGTCAGTCATTGAAGACTCGCTGCATGGCGGCGCGGGAGCGGCGGGCGGTGCGCAAGTATTCGTCCAGGAACTCGCCGGGGTCGTCGCGGCCGAGCAGGCGGACCACCCCGGCCAGCTCCACCCCGTGCCGGGGCAGCTGGTCCCCGGCCCGGCCGCGGACCAGCATCAGCGCGTTGCGGACCTGCGCCGCGAGGGTCCAGCCGGCGGCCATCTCCGCCGCGTCGTCCGCCTCGACCAGGCCGGCGTCGCGGGCGGCGGCGAGGGCGTCGAGGGTACGCGTGCCGCGCAGCTCGGCACGCCGGCCGGCGTGCCGGAGCTGGAGCAGCTGCACCGCCCACTCGACGTCGGCCAGGCCGCCCCGGCCCAGCTTGGTGTGGGTGGCCGGGTCGGCGCCCCGGGGCAGCCGCTCGGTCTCCACCCGGGCCTTGATCCGGCGGATCTCGACCACCTGTTCGCGGGTCAGCCCGTCGGCCGGGTAGCGGATCGGGTCGATCATCGCCTCGAACTCGGCGCCCAGGTCGGCGTCCCCGCACACGAACCGGGCCCGCAGCAGCGCCTGCGCCTCCCACACCTTCGACCAGCGGGCGTAGTAGTGGGCGTACGCGGCCAGGCTGCGTACCAGCGGGCCCTGCCGGCCCTCCGGGCGCAGGTCGGCGTCGACCCCGAGCGGCGGGTCGGGGGCCGGCGCGGCGAGCAGCCGGCGCAGTTCCTCGGCGATCGCTCGGGCCGCGACGCTGGCCGCCGACTCGTCCGCGCCGGACGGCGGGTCGTAGACGAAGAGCACGTCGGCGTCGGAGAGGTAGTTGGACTCGTATCCGCCGAGCCGGCCCATGCCGATCACCGCGAAGCGCAGTCCCGGCGGCGCCGGCTGGGCGGCGCGGGCGGCCCGCAGCGTGGCGGCCAGGGTGGCGTCGGCCACGTCGGAGAGGGCGGTGCCGACGGTGGCGACGTCGGCGAGGCCGGGCCCGGCCCGCCCGTCCGGCTCCGCGCGGCCCGGGGTGGGGGCGAGCGCGCCGGCCCGACTCAGCACGTCGGCGCAGGCGAGGCGGACCAGCTCCCGGCGGCGTAGGGCGCGTACCGCCCGGACCGCCTCGACCGGGTCGCCGTGCCGGGCGGCCGCGGCGGCGAAGCCCTCGCCGAGCACCTCGCGGCTACGCGGGGTCAGCTCGGTGTCCTCGGCCAGCAGCCGCAGCGCCTCCGGTTCGCGGGCCAGCAGGTCGGCGGCGTACCGGGAGGAGGAGAGCACCCGGGCCAGCCGGCGGGCGACCGGGCCGGAGTCCCGGAGCAGCCGCAGATACCAGGGGGTGCTGCCGAGCTTGTCGGAGACCTGCCGGTAGTTGAGCAGCCCCCGGTCCGGTTCCGGCGCGTCGGCGAACTCGCTGAGCAGCACCGGCAGCAGGGTGCGCTGGATCGCGGCGGTCCGGCTCACCCCGCCGGTGAGGGCCTGGAGGTGGCGCAGCGCCCCGGCCGGGTCGGCGAAGCCGAGGATCTCCAGCCGGTGCCGGGCCGCCTCCGGGGTCAGGCGCAGGCCCTCGGCGGGCACCTGGGCCACCGACTCCAGCAGCGGCCGGTAGAGCAGTTTCGCGTGCAGCCGGCGTACCTCGGTGGCGTGGGTGACCCACTCGGCGCGGAACTCCTCGACGGCGCTGCGGCCCGGGCTGGCCGCGTAGCCGAGCGCGGCGGCCAGCCAGCGCAGCGCGGCCGGCTCGGCCGGCACCGTGTGGGTCCGGCGCAGGCCCTGGAGCTGGAGCCGGTGCTCGACGCCGCGCAGGAAGCGGTAGCCGAGCAGCAGCGCCTCCCCGTCGGCCCGGCCGACGTAGCCGCCGGCGACCAGCGCGCGCAGCGCGGGGATCGTCCCCGGCGCCCGCAGCGACTCGTCGCCCCGGCCGTGCACGAGCTGAAGCAGCTGGACCGCGAACTCGATGTCGCGCAGCCCGCCCGGACCGCGCTTGATCTCGCGTTCCAGCTCCTTCGGCGGGATGTTGTCGATGATCTTCCGGCGCATCGCGCGGACGTCCTCGACCGCCTCCGGCCGTTCCGCGGCGGTCCACACCAGCGGCGCGAGCGCCTCGATCCACTCCCGGGCGAGGTCCAGGTCGCCGGCCGCCGGCCGGGCCTTGAGCAACGCCTGGAACTCCCACGTCCGGGCCCAGCGGCGGTAGTAGGCGAGGTGGCTGGCGAGGGTACGCACCAGCGGCCCCCGGCTGCCCTCCGGCCGCAACGCGGCGTCGACCGGCCAGGCGACCAGCCCGCAGACGTGGATCAGCCGGGTGGCGACCTGGGTCGCGGCGGCCAGGTCGTCGTCGGAGGCGGCGACGAAGATGACATCCACGTCCGAGACGTAGTTCAGCTCCTCGCCGCCGCACTTGCCCATCGCCACCACGGCCAGCCGGGGCCGGGGCGTGCCCTCCGGCAGCTCGTCGACGGCGATCCCGTACGCGGCGGCAAGGGTGGCGTCGGCGAGCTCGGAGAGCGCCGCCATGGTCTGTTCCAGCCCGCGTCCGCCGGTCAGGTCCGCCGCCGCGATGCGCAGCAGCGCCAGCCGGTACGCCTGCCGCAGCACCGGCACCGGGCCGGTGGCGCCGGCCAGCCGGGCGGCGGCGGCCAGGTCGAGGCGGCCGTCGGCGGACGGCGCGAGCCCGTCCGAACCGGTGGCCAGCACCACCCACTGGCCGGGGTTGGCCACCAGGTGGTCGCCGAGCGCCGCGGACGCGCCGAGCACCGCGACCAGGCGCCGGCGCAGCCCCGGGTCGGCGGCCAGGGCGTCCAGCACCGCCGGCTGCTCCGTGGTACGGCGCTCCGCCTCGACGAGGCGATGCAGCTGGCGCAGCGCCAGGTCCGGATCGGCGGCCCGGGAGAGGGCGGCCAGCAGCTCGCCGGCCCGCTCGTCGGTGGGCTCCTGGACGTCCGGCCGCCACAGCCGGAGCCCGTCCGGGCCGAGCAGGTCGACCGCCCGCGCCCGGCCGTCGCCCTCGGCGAAGCCGTACCGGGCGAGGCGTCCCCTGCTCGGACGGGTCATCGTCACTGCCCCAGCAGGGGCAGGCTGCGGCGGGGTGCGTCGTCGTCCAGTTCGCCGAGGGCGAGGGCGGCGAACCGGATCGCGAACGGCTGCCACACCTCCTCGACGTCGGCCATCATCCGGTCGCAGGCGGCCACCACCAGCTCCGGGTCGTAGTCCAGCTCGGCGAGGAGCGTCGAGTCGCGGGCCCAGTCGGCGATCATCGCGGTGTCGCACTCGATGTGGAACTGCAGCCCCCAGGCCCGGTCGCCGAGGCGGAACGCCTGGTGCGGGTAGCGGGTGGAGGCGGCGAGCAGGGTGGCCCCGTGCGGCAGCTCGGTGATCTCGTCGGTGTGCCACTGGAACACGTCCGGCATCAGCGGCACGTACCGGAAGAGCGGGTCGTGGTCGGCGGCGTCCCGCTTGCCGACCACGGCTGGCCCGACCTCCGGCCCGGACGGGCTCCGCTCGACCTGCCCGGCGTGCGCGCCGGCCAGCAGCTGCGCCCCGAGGCAGACCCCGAGGGTCGGGATCCGCTGCCGGACCGCCTTGCGCAGCAGCCCCTCCAGGGCCGGGAACCAGGGCGCGCCGGGGCTGCCGTCGGGCAGTGGGTACGCCTGCTGCTCGCCGCCGAGCACCACCAGCGCGGCGTACCCGTCGAGGTCGGCGGGGAGCTGGTCGCCGGCGTGCGGGCGCAGCACCCGAAGGTCAATGCCCCCCTCGGTGAGCCACTCCCCCAGTCGGCGGAGGTCGTCGGTCGGGTCGTTCTCGATCACCAGCGCGGTCGCCACGACGTCGAGGCTATCCGGTGGCCGGCGGGCGGCCCGGAACGGCTCGGCGGGTGCTCACTAGGCTGCCGTTGTGGCCATCGACGACTGCCTGCGCCCACCGGTCCTGCGCCCCGGCGACACGGTGATGCTGGTGTCGCCCTCCGGCCCGACCCGGCCCGAGCGGGTGGCCCGCGGCATCGAGCTGCTGACCGGCTGGGGGCTGCGCCCGGTGCTGGCCCCGAACGGGTACGCCCGCCAGGGCTACCTGGCCGGCGGCGACGAGCTGCGGGCCGCCGACCTGAACACCGCCTTCGCCGACCCGGAGGTACGCGGGGTGATCTGCACCCGGGGCGGCTACGGCGCGCAGCGGGTGGTGGACCTGGTCGACATGGACGTGGTCCGCCGGGATCCGAAGGTGGTGGCCGGCTTCTCCGACATCACCGCGCTGCAGTTCGCGCTCTGGCGGGGCGCCCGGCTGGCCGCCGTGCACGGTCCGGGGGCGGCGTGGCTGGACGACCGCACCCCGCCCCGCTCGGCGGAGTCCCTGCACGCCGCGCTGATGACCACCGAACCGGTCACGGTCGCCGCCGTCGAGGCGGAGGAGACATTTCCGGTACGGGTGCCCGGCCGGGCGGCGGGCCGGCTGCTCGGCGGCAACCTCTGCCTGATCACGGCCTCGATCGGCACCCCGGACATGCCGGACCTGACCGGGGCGGTGCTGCTCGTCGAGGAGGTGCAGGAGCCGCCGTACAAGATCGACCGGATGCTCACCCAGCTGCGCCGCTGCGGCGCGCTGGCCGGGGTCGCCGGGGTGGCGGTGGGCCAGTTCACGGACTGTGCGGACGGCTGGGACACCACCGTCGCCGACGTGCTGACCGAGCGCCTGGGCGACCTCAGGGTGCCGGTCCTCGGCGGTCTGCCGGTCGGTCACGGCGTCGGCCAGCTCACCGTCCCGGTCGGCACCCCGGCCGTCCTGGACGCGGACGCCGGCACCCTGACCGTCTCCCCCGCCGTCCGCTGACGGCTGGGGTGTGGCCACCGCACCTGGTTTGTCCGTATCTTGGACCCGGATTTTCAGCGCGTTGACAGGTCCGCCACGGGTTGCCTCCAGTTCAGCCCGTCACTGTCGGTCACGTCAACGCACACCACCGGAACTGGAGAACCGCATGATCCGCAAGATGTCGAGGAAGAACATGCTGGTCGGCCTGGCCGCCGCCGGGGTGCTCGGCGTGGGGATCGCTGCCCCCACGGTGGCACTCGCCGACAACAAGAGCCCGGCCCCCAGCGCGAGCGCGAGCACGGACCAGGGGACCGACCGCCAGCAGAAGCAGGCCGACCGGCAGAACAAGTTCGCCGAGGAGCTCGCCAAGGAGCTGGGCGTGCCGACCGACAAGGTCACCGCCGCGCTGGAGAAGCTCAAGGAGCAGCACAAGGGCGACCGGCCGGAGCGGCCGGCGAACAAGGACCGCCAGGAGAAGATGAAGGAGCGCCAGGCCGACCGGCAGGCGCAGCTCAAGGAGCGGCTGGACCAGGCCGTCAAGGACGGCAAGCTGACCCAGGAGCAGGCCGACGCGGTGCTGAAGGCCGTCGAGGCCGGCGTCTTCCCGGGCCCGGGTGCCCGCGCCCACCACGGCGGGTGGGACCGGAACGGCAAGTGATCCGGGTGGCCCCGCCGTCCCCTCACCGGCCGCATCTCCCTCCTGGCCGGCACCCCTGAACGGCGGGGCCACTCCTGCCTCACACGCCCGGTAGCGCCGGGCGTCGCGGAACCACGGATTCGGGTGCGGTTGTTGTCGTCACGGCGGCAACAACCGCACCCGAACGCGTACCGGGCCCCGCAACGGGCACCCGGCCTCGGAAGTCACGCCGTGGTGGGTGCCGGGGTGAAGACGCCCAGGCGGTTCCCGGACGGGTCGAGCAGGTGCGCGTAGGTCAGGCCGGTCGGCGCGGCCCGCAGCGGCACCAGGATCTTGCCTCCGGCCGCCTCGGCCCGCCGGCAGGCCTCCGCCACGTCCGCCACCTCCGCGTAGAAGATCGCGTAGTTCGGCGAGTCGCCGCCGGTGGCCCGGATCGCGCCACCGACCCCCGCCTCCCCGCCGGCCGCCGTCTGCCGGTACGACGCCCCCGGCGCACCCTGCTCCTCGAAGATCCAGCCGAACAGGTCGGCGTAGAACCGCTCGGCCTCCTCCGGCCGGTCGGAGCCGATCTCGAACCAGTTGACGGGCGTGCTGGACATGCTGTCTCCCTCTCCGCGCCGGCCGGTCGGCCGACGCCGTCAGGAGTCAGCCTCGGGGCCCTCCGCGACACCGTCCTGTCGGTGTTTCCCGGCGGCCTGGCCCACATTCCCGATCCCGTGCAGCCACCGCACCAGGTCGGGGTGCCGCCTCCCGTATCTGGAGACGATCGCGCTGTCGGGTTTCAGACCAGACTGAGCGGGCGCACCCGCTCGTGCGGGATGTCGAGGTCGGCGGGGCACAACTCCCTGGTCACCGTCTCGGCCAGCGGGTGGACCGAACGGATCCGGTCGGTGCGGAAGCAGCGCAGCCCGTCCCGCAGCCGGCACCAGGCCAACAGATACCAGTGCCGGGCGTTGCCCAGGTAGCCGAGCGGCTCCACGTCGCGCGTCGAGCCCGTGCCGGCGCGGTCCGCGTACGTCAGGCGCAGCACCCGCCCGGCGGCGACCGCGTCGGCGACGGCGGCCGGGACGGGCGTGGCCGGCCCGTCGCCGATCAGGTGCACCCGGTCGGCGAGGCGGTGCGCCTCGGCGACGGCGGCGGCCGGCATCACGGCGACCAGCTTGCGCAGCGCCGCGCCGGCGGCGGCCGCGAATGGCGTGCCGCGGAGGCCGCGCAGCGCGAGGGCCATCGCCACCGCCTCGCCCGGAGTCAGGTTGACCGGCGGCAGGGTAAGCGCCCGGTCGATCACGTAACCGCCGGTGCGCCCCATCTCGGCCCAGATCGGCACCCCGGCACCCTGGAGGGCGGCGATGTCCCGCTCGACGGTCCGGGCGCTGACCTCGAAGCGCTGGGCCAGCCAGCGGGCGCTGCGCGGGCGCGGCGACACCGCCCGCAACTCCTCCACCAGTGCGTAGAGACGGTCCGTCCGGTTCACCCCGCGAAGCTATGCCCGGGGTACGACACGGTCAGAGCGACAGGTAGTGCTGCCGCTCGTACGGGGTGACCTCGCGGCGGTACTGCTCCCACTCGGCCCGCTTGTTGCGCAGGAAGAAGTCGAAGACGTGCTCGCCGAGGATCTCGGCGACCAGTTCCGAGCCGGACATCACGTCGATCGCCTCGGCCAGGTTCTCCGGCAGCGCCTCGTACCCCATCGCGCGGCGCTCGGCGCTGCTCAGCGACCAGACGTCGTCCTCGGCACCCGGGGGCAGTTCGTACCCCTCCTCGATGCCCTTCAGGCCGGCGCCGAGCATGACCGCGAAGGCCAGGTACGGGTTCGTCGCCGAGTCCAGCGAACGCACCTCCACCCGGGCCGAGTTCGGCTTGCCGTACGCCGGAACCCGGACCAGCGCGGACCGGTTCAGGTGACCCCAGCAGACGTACGCGGGGCTCTCGGTGATCCGGTCGGGCAACGCCAGCGGGAAGAGCCGCTTGTACGAGTTGACCCACTGGTTGGTGACCGCCGTGTACTCCCGGGCGTGGGTGAGCAGCCCGGCGATGAACGACCTGGCCACCTTGGACAGCTTCATCGGGTCGCCGGCGTCGTGGAACGCGTTGCGCTCCCCCTCGAACAGCGACAGGTGGGTGTGCATGCCACTGCCCGGCTGGTCGGTGAACGGCTTCGGCATGAAGCTGGCCTGCACGCCGGTGGAGAGCGCCACCTCCTTGACCACGTGCCGGAAGGTCATGATGTTGTCGGCGGTGGTGAGCGCGTCGGCGTAGCGCAGGTCGATCTCCTGCTGGCCGGGGGCCACCTCGTGGTGGCTGAACTCGACCGAGATGCCGATCCGCTCCAGCGCGAGCACGGCCTGCCGGCGGAAGTCGCGGGCCACCGCGTGGGTGGTGTGCTCGAAGTAGCCGCCGGTGTCGACCGGGATCGGCACCGAGCCGTCCTGAGCGCCGTTCTCCAGCAGAAAGAACTCGATCTCGGGATGGGTGTAGAAGGTGAAGCCCTTCTCCGCCGCCCGGGACAGCGCCCGGCGCAGCACGTGCCGCGGGTCGGCCCAGGACGGGCTGCCGTCGGGGAGCAGGATGTCGCAGAACATCCGGGCGCTCTCCCCGCTCACCCCGCCCTCGAAGGGGAAGACCTGGAAGGTGGTGGGGTCGGGCATGGCCACCATGTCGGACTCGAAGACCCGGGCGAAACCCTCGATCGCCGAGCCGTCGAAGCCGATGCCCTCGTCGAAGGCCGCCTCCAGCTCCGCCGGGGCCACCGACACGCTCTTCAGCGTGCCGAGCACGTCGGTGAACCACAGCCGGACGAACCGGATGTCCCGCTCTTCCAGCGTACGGAGGACGAACTCCTGCTGACGGTCCACTTCCACACCTCGCGACACGTACGTCCGGCATCGGTCAGGCCGGTCCGGCCTGACCGCCCAGTCTCCACCGGCCTGGTTACGCCGACGTTACGCGACCACCTGGCGTACGTCCCGCCGTGTCCCGCGCGTGGGGACGCCGCCGGGCACGGTCTCCCCGCCCGGCCGGTTCGAAGCGGCCCGCTGGGGCAGGATTGGGGGCATGCCCACCCTGCGTCTCGCCCTGTGCCAGGTCGACCCGACCGTCGGCGACCTCGCCGGCAACGCCGATCTGGTCCGCTCCTGGTCCCGCAGGGCCGCCGAGGCCGGCGCCCAGCTCGCCCTCTTTCCGGAGCTGATGCTGACCGGGTACCCGGTCGAGGATCTGGTCTTCCGCCGCTCCTTCGTCGCCGCGTCGCAGGCCGCGCTGGAGCGGCTCGCCGCCGACCTGGCCGCCGACGGGCTCGGCGAGCTGCCCGTCCTGGTCGGCTACCTGGACGCGGACGGCCCGCCGCAGGTCAGCTCCGACGCCGAGCCGGGCCGGGGCGCCCGCAACGCCGCCGCGCTGCTGCACCGCGGCGGGGTGGTGGCCCGATACTTCAAGCACCACCTGCCCAACTACGGCGTGTTCGACGAGGACCGCTACTTCGTCTCCGGCAACACGCTGAACGTGGTGCGGATCGGCGGGGTGGACGTCGCGCTGACCATCTGCGAGGACCTCTGGCAGGCCGGTGGCCCGTTCGCGGTGGCCCGGCAGGCCGGCGTCGGGCTGGTGCTCAACATCAACGGTTCGCCGTACGAGCTGAACAAGGACGACATCCGGCTGCCGCTGGTCCGCCGCCGGGCCGCGGAGGCCGGCGCGACCATCGCGTACGTGAACATGGTCGGCGGCCAGGACGAGCTGGTCTACGACGGCGACTCGATGATCGTCGGCGCGGACGGCACCCTGCTGGCCCGGGCCCCGCAGTTCGTCGAGCACCTGCTGCTGCACGACGTCGAGCTGCCGGCGGCGCGGGAGCCGGCCGGCGGCGCCGAGGAACTGGCCGACGAGATGCGGGTGGTCCGGGCCGAGGTCGGCGGCGTGCCGCCGGCCCCGGGCGGGGCAGCCGCGGTCGGCGGGATCGTCGAGCCGGTCGCCGACGAGGCGGAGCTGTGGCAGGCGCTGGTGCTGGGCCTGCGCGACTACGTCAACAAGAACCGGTTCCCGTCGGTGGTGCTCGGCCTCTCCGGCGGCATCGACTCGGCGGTGGCGGCGGCCATCTCGGTGGACGCGCTCGGTCCGGACCGGGTGGTCGGGGTGTCGATGCCCAGCCAGCACTCCTCCGAGCATTCCCGGGCCGACGCCGAGGACCTGGCCAAGCGGACCGGCCTGGACTACCGGATCCAGCCGATCCAGCCGATGGTGGACGCCTTCCTGGCCAACATGTCGCTCTCCGGTGTGGCCGTGGAGAACCTCCAGGCCCGGGTCCGCGGCGTGCTCCTGATGGCGCTGTCGAACCAGGAGAGCCACCTGGTCCTCACCACCGGCAACAAGAGCGAGCTGGCCGTCGGCTACTCCACCCTCTACGGCGACTCGGTCGGCGGCTACAACCCGGTCAAGGACGTCTGGAAGACGCTGATCTGGCGGCTGGCCAGGTGGCGCAACGCCGACGCCGAACGCCGCGGCGAGACCCCGCCGATCCCGGAGAACTCGATCGGCAAGCCGCCGTCGGCGGAGCTGAGCCCCGGGCAACTCGACAGCGACAGCCTGCCCGACTACGACGTCCTCGACCCGATCCTGATCGGCTACGTCGACGGCGACCTGGGCCGGGAGGGCCTGGTCGCGTCCGGCCACGACCCGGCCGTCGTGGACCGGGTGCTGCGGATGGTGGATACCGCCGAGTACAAGCGGCGGCAGTCCGCCCCCGGCACGAAGATCTCGATGAAGGCGTTCGGGCGGGACCGCCGCCTGCCGATCACCAACCGCTGGCGCGACCACGGCTGACATCGCCCCCTACCGCGAGTGACATCTTCCACTCCGCTCTGCCGCCGGCCGGTCGTCCGGTGCGACGATCGCGACGGAACCCGGGGACCGCGAACGCGGCCTCGAGGAAGGAGAGAGTCATGGTGGAGTCCACCCCGACCGAGGTGACCGCCCTCTACGGCGGGCCGGCCACCCGACGGGTACGCACCCGCGACCTGATCGCCGCCAAGGAGCGCGGCGAGCGGTGGGCGATGCTCACCTCGTACGACCAGTACACCGCCTCGATCTTCGACCAGGCGGGGATCCCGGTGCTGCTGGTCGGCGACTCGGCGGCGAACAACGTCTTCGGCTACGAGACCACCCTGCCGGTGACCGCCGAGGAGTTGCTGCCCCTGGTCCGCGCGGTGGTGCGGGCGACCCGGCAGTCACTGATCGTCGGCGACCTGCCCTTCGGCTCGTACGAGGAGGGGCCGACGCAGGCGCTGCGGACCGCGGTGCGGTTCATGAAGGAGGGCGGCTGTCACGCGGTGAAGCTGGAGGGCGGCCGGCGCTGCGCCGCGCAGGTCGAGGCGATCGTCGGGGCCGGCATCCCGGTGATGGCGCACATCGGTTTCACTCCGCAGAGCGAGCACACCCTGGGCGGCTACCGGGTGCAGGGCCGGGGCGACACGGCCGAGGAGGTGCTCGCCGACGCGCGGGCGGTGGCCGAGGCGGGCGCCTTCGCGGTGGTGCTGGAGATGGTGCCGGGTGAGGTGGCCAAGCGGATCACCGCCGAGCTGCGCATCCCCACCGTCGGCATCGGCGCCGGTGGGGAGACCGACGCTCAGGTGCTGGTCTGGCAGGACATGGCCGGGCTGCGCGCCGGCAGGATGCCCCGCTTCGTCAAGCGTTACGCCGACCTGGCCGGCGCTCTCACCGACGCCACCCGCCGGTTCGCCGACGAGGTACGCGACGGCGAGTTCCCGACTGCCGAGCACACCTTCTAACCGGCGACCGCCGCGGATCCTGGTAGGAACCGGTCCCTGGATGGGCTGTTTCCTGCCAGGATCGCGGCTGGGCCCGGTCAGAGGTCGGTGACGCGGATGCCGGCGTGGGCCTTGTAGCGCTTGTTGATGGCAATCAGGTTCGCGGTGAACGCCTCGATCTGGTGGGCGTTGCGCAGCCGGCCGGCGTAGATGCCGCGCATGCCGGGGATCCGGGCGGCGAGCGCGGCGACCACCCCGACCAGTTCCCGGTCCTCGGTGCAGATCAGCACGTCCAGGTCGATCCGGTCGATCTCCGGGTCGGCCAGCAGCGGCGCGCTGACATGGTTGAACGCGGCGCAGACCCGGGAATCGGGCAGCAGCCCGGCGGCCTGCTGCACCGCGCTGCCCTCGGCGACGGGCAGCGGATAGGGGCCCTGCTTGTCGAAGCCCAGCGGGTTGACACAGTCGACCACGATCTTGCCGGCGAGCGGCTCGGCCAGGGCGCTGACGGTGGCGGCGTGCCCGTCCCAGGGCACCGCGATGATCACCACGTCGCTGCGGCGGGCCACCTCGTCGTTCGCCGCGCCGGACACCGCCGTGCCGGCCGCGACGCCGGGCAGCGCGGCGATCTCCGCGGCGACCTGCGCCGCCCGGTCGGCGGAGCGGGACCCGATCAGCACGGTCTGCCCGGCCCGGGCGAACCGGTAGGCGAGCCCCCGCCCCTGGTCACCGGTGCCCCCGATGATCCCGACAGTCAGCCCCGATACGTCCGGCAGTGCGCTCGCGTCATACCCCATGCCCCCATCCTCCCAAACCACCCCCGCGCCTCCGGCGTCAGGCGCGTTCGAAGAGGACCTTGCGGTGGGTGGGGTCGGCCGAGACCAGGCGGACCGGGACGCGCTCGCCGAGGGGCAGTTCGCCGTGGCAGCGGGCGCGGACCGGCGGCTGGTCCAAAGCGATCGTGCCGCCGGGGCGGCGGGGCGGCTTGCCGTTGGCCGACGGGCGAACCGGGCCGGTGTTGTCCCCGGGCTGTCGGGGCAGCTCGGCGGTCGGGCGGGGGGTGTCCACGTCCAGCACGGCCGCCTCGAACGTCTCCCCCACCCGGTGCTCCAACAGCACCGCCTCGGCCAGTTCGACCGCGCCCCGGGTCGCCGCCGACGCCGTCCGGTCGGTGCTCGTCATCACCTCCGGCAGCCTCGGCAACGCGGCGCGGGCCCAGTCGGGCACCTCCCGGCCGTCGTGCAGGGCCAGGCAGACCTCGGTCGCGTACCGGTCGGCCAGCCGGCGCAGCGGCGCCGTGACGTGGGCGTACGCGGCAGCCACCCCGCCGTGCGCGGGTTGCTCGGGCAACTGCCCGTCGAAGGCGGTGTACGCGGCCCCGCGCATCAGCTCGGCCGCCTGGTCGATGAAGGCCGCCGCCCGGGGCTGCGAGGCGTCCAGCCCGGCCAGCACCTCACCGACCGACATCCCCGCCGGCCAGTGCACGCCGAGCGGCCCGGCGGCCAGCCGCAGCCGGTCGACCGCCTCCGGCTTCGGCGCGGGCATGGTACGCAGCAGCCCGATCCGGCCGGCGAGCATGATGTCGGCCGCCGCCATCCCGGACAGCAGGGAGATCTGCGCGTTGTGCTCCTCCATCGCCCCGGGTCCGCGCAGCACCAGCCGCCAGCCGTCGCCGTCCGGCTCGACGTCCTGCTCGGGCAGGGGCAGGTTGACCGCGCCCCGGCGCAACCCCCGCGCGGTGAGCAGGGCGCCGATCTCGGGCAGCAGGGCGATCGGCTCGGGCAGCCGGCCGGCGTCGGCGGCGACCTGCACTCCGGCGTAGTCGAGCTTGGCCCGGCTGCGGACCCGGGCGCGTTCCACTGCGACGCCGACCGTCCCGCCGTCGGCGTCGAGGTCGATGGTCCACAGCACGGCCGCCCGCTCGGCGTCGGGCAGCAGGCTGGCCGCCCCCTCGCTGAGGGTGTGCGGATGCAACGGCACGTTGCCGTCGGGCAGATAGACGGTCTGCCCCCGGCGCCAGGTCTCCTCCTCCAGCGCCCCACCGGGGTGTACGTGGGTGGCGACGTCGGCGATCGCGTACCGGACCCGGAAACCGCCACCGGGACGGCGGGCGAGATGCATCGCCTGGTCGAGGTCGCGCGAGGCCGCCGGGTCGAGGGTGACGAAGGGGACGTCGGTCCGGTCGGCGACGGCCGGCAGCGGTGCGGCGGCCGACTCCTCGGCCTCGTGCTGCGCCGCGGCCGGGAAGCTCTCGGGCAGTCCCAGCTCGCGGCGCAGCGCGCCGAAGTCGATGCGGGGCGCCAGTACGCGTCGGATCACCACAGCGCCAATCCTGACAGTGCGGCGCACCATCCGCCTACCAGTAGACGGCTCCAGGTCGCCGCAAGGCGGTGTGCGCGGCGAGTTGGAGTGTCAGCGGGGCATCGACCAGCGGCGTACCCGGGGTCAGCCGGTGGTCCTGCGGGTGCTCGCCGGCTTGGCCGTCGAGCGGCCCGCGACGACCCTCGTGCCGGCCGGCTTCCGCGCGGCGGTGAGCCGCTTGTGCGTACCGGTCGAGGTGCTCGTCCTGGCCTCGATGCCGCTCACCGACGACGCCGCGGAGGTCGCCTTCCGGCCCGCCGCCGCCTTGCGCGCGGTGGTCGAGGAGGTACCGGTCGTCTTCTTCGCCGGAGCCTTCTTCGCCGGAGCCTTTCGGGCACTCCCGGCCGGGCGGGTCCCGGCGGCCTTCGCGGCGGTGGTCTTCTTCGCGGGAGCCTTCTTCGCCGCCGCGGTCTTCGTCGCCGCCGCGGTCTTCGTCGCCGCCGTGGCCTTCTTCGCCGGAGCCCGCTTGGCCGCCGTGGTCTTCTTCGCGGCGGCCTTCTTCACCGCCGGGCCGGTCTTCTTCGCCCCGGCGGTGGTCTTCTTCGCCGGAGCCCGCTTCGCCGGCGTGGTCTTCTTCACCGCGGCCGTGGTCTTCCTCGCGGGAGCCTTCTTCGCCGCCGCGGTCTTCTTCGCCGCCGCCGTCGTGGTCCGCTTCGCGGGAGCTTCCTTCGCCGCCGCCGTGGTCCGCTTCGCGGGTGCCTTCTTCGCCGCCGTCGTGGCCGTCCCGGCGGCGGCCCGCTTCGCCGTCGTCTTCCTGGCGGCGGCCTTGGTGGCGGCCGTCTGCGCGGCGGCCCTGCTGGCGGGGGCCTTCTTCGCGGCTGTCTTGGTGGCCGGCGCCTTCTTCGCGGCTGTCTTCGTCGCCGGCGCCTTCTTCGCGGCGGTCTTCGTGGCCGGGGCCGTCTTCGCGATCGCCTTCCGCGCCGCCGACACGACCTTCTTGGCGGCCGCCTTCTTCGCGACCGCCTTCTTCGCCGGCACCCGACCGGCACCGGCCCCCGAGGCGTTCGGCGACGCCTTCGTGACCGTGGTCGTGCTGGCCGCGCCGGTGGTCCGGCCGGCCGCGCTGGTCTGCTTCCGGGTCCTGGCGGCGGCGGCCGGGCGCTTGGTGGCCTGCTGTGCTTCGGCCATCTCGGTTCCCTCCTTGGGAACGTGCTGCCGCCGTCGCGGAGCACGAGTACCTCGACGCGGGCCGTCCCGCGCCGTCTACCTGCCCTCCCCGGCCCAACGGGCGTCCTCGGCATCCCACGCTTCGTTGCGCTCCCGCACCTGCTGCAGGGCGTTCTCCGCGTCGGCGGCTGAGGCGTACGGTCCGAGAACGTGCTTCGCAGGGCACACGTCGGCATCGGTCTCGACCCGGTGGTGTCGCGTGCACCAGTAGTAGTGCCCACCACTTCCGTCGTCGCTCATGCGATCACTGTGCAACGCGAAACGCCCGACCGCCACCGGAACGCCGCAAATAGGCACCGACTTTTCCACAGTAGACGTGCTCCGGGCCGGTCGGCGCCGGAAGGCGGAAAGAGCCGGCAGCGTTGCGGAACGACTGCCGCGCCTCGGCTGGCGTTCCACTGAACGGCTGGTACCGCCGGCACGCGACACCCGGCAGGATCGGCGCCCATGATCACCACAACGGCCGGTACGGGGGCCTGTCCGGAGTGCGGTACGCCGACGGTGTCGGTCCGCGAGGCGATGCCCTGGTGCACCCGGTGCGAATGGAATCTCGACAGCTACGACCGCGCCCACCAGGCACCCGAGTTCGGCTGGTCGTGGGTCGACCGGCGAACCCACCGGCTCGCCACCCGCCTCACCCGCCAGCAGTTCGCGGCGCTCGTCGAACGCCCGCTGGAGTCGGCCGGGTTGGGACTGGCCGGCACGCTGACCGTCGTCGTGTCGCTGCTGCTCCTGGCCGGGGTGCTGGCGCTGGCGGTGCTCGGGGTGTGGCTGCTGTTCGCGTACCCGTTCCCGAACTTCGCGATCCTCTTCGGGCTGGCGCTGATCGGCCTGGCGGTGGCGCTGCGGCCCCGGTTCGGCCGGATCGACCCCGACCTGGAGGTGCTCTCGCGGGACGAGGCGCCCGAGCTGCACGCCCTGGTCGAGGAGGTGGCGACCGCCATCGGCGCGCCGGTGCCGCACGTGATCGGCGTCGACAGCCACATCAACGCGTACGCGACGGCGGTGGGGCTGCGCCGACGCCGGGTGCTCTGTCTCGGGCTGCCGCTCTGGGGCGCGCTGGACGGGCAGGAGCGGGTCGCGTTGCTCGGCCACGAACTCGGCCACTTCGTCAACGGCGACGTCCGGCGGCTGCTGGTGACCGACCCGGCGTTGACGATGCTCGGCAACGCGGCCGACCTGTTCCGCCCGACGCACGGCACGCACGGCGGCGGGCTGCTGGAGCTGATCGGCGAGTGGCTGGGCCGGATCGTGTCGTGGCTCGTGTCCCGCCTGCTCTTCCTCGGCCACCTGGTGCTGGTCTGCACCGCGCTGCGCGACAGCCAGCGGGCCGAGTACCTGGCCGACGAGATGTCCGCCCGGGTGGCCGGCACGGCCGGCGCGACCCGCCTGCTCGACGTGCTGCTCAGCCACGAGTCGGTGGCGCTGGTGGTCCGCCGGGGCATCCAGGGCGGGCACGGTCCGGCCGAGTGGCGGACGGGAATGCGGCGTTCGCTGGCCGGGGCCGCCGAGCGGCTGCCGCTGCTGCGCCAGCTCTCCATCCGGGAGGACGCGTCGCTCTTCGCCACCCATCCGCCGGCGGGCCTACGCCACCGGATGCTCACCTCCCGCCCCTGGCAGGACCCCGGGTTGGTGCTCGGCGAGGCTCGCGCCAAACGGATCGACGCGGAGCTGGCCCGGCACTACGACCGGTCGGCACGCATGGTGAGCTGGTCGGCATGACCCCGCACCGGCTCGACCGCGCCACCGCCCGCCGGGTTGCCGTCCGCGCCCAACTCCTCGACGCGGAGCGGCCCGCCGACCTGCTGGCGGTGGTGGACCGGCTGACGTTCCTCCAGATCGACCCGACCGCCGCCGTGGCGCCCAACGCCGATCTGGTCGCCTGGAGCCGGCTCGGCGCCGCGTACCGGCCGAGCCAGCTGACCCGGGCGCTGGAGGTCGACCGTGCCCTGTTCGAGCACCGGGCGATGGTGCGGCCGATGGCCGACCTGGGGCTGCACCTCGCCGAGATGGCGGCCTGGCCGGAGGACGCCCGGCGCCGGGACTGGCTGGCCGCCAACGACACGTTCCGCCGGTACGTGCTGGACCTGCTGCGCGACTCCGGCCCGCTGCTGAGCCGCGACGTCCCGGACCGCAGCGTCGTACCGTGGCCGTCGACCGGCTGGACCAACAACCGCAACGTCACGCAGCTGCTGGAGTTCCTCGCCGCGCGCGGCGAGATCGCCATCTCCGGCCGCATCGGACGGCAGCGGACCTGGGACCTCGCCGAACGGGTCTATCCGCCCGGCACGCCGGTCCTGCCCGCCGAGGAGGCCGCCAGGACGCGCGACGAGCGCCTGCTGCGGTCGCTCGGCGTCGCCCGCGCGACCGTGGTCGGCCAGGCCGGCGAGCCGGCCGAGATCGAGGGTACGTCCGGCCTCTGGCGGGTCGATCCGGCCGCGCTGGACGGCCCGCCGCTCGCCGGCCGGACCGCGCTGCTGTCCCCGTTCGACCGGCTGCTGCACGACCGCCGGCGCGCCCTGGAGTTGTTCGATTTCGAGTACCGCCTGGAGATGTACGTGCCGAAGGCGCAGCGCCGCTGGGGCTACTTCGCGCTGCCGGTGCTGCACCACGATCGGCTCGTCGGCAAGGTCGACGCGACGTCCGACCGGAAGGCCGGGATCCTGCGCGTGGACGCGATCCACGAGGACATCCAGTTCACCGCCGAGGTCGCGGCGGCCGTACACGAGGAGTTGGGGGCGCTGGCGTCCTGGCTCGGCCTGCCGGAGGTCCGCCACCCGTCGTCCTGACCGGCGGAGGCCGGGCGCTACCGATCGGCCAGGGCATCCCGCAGGCGGCGGTACTCGACCGCGGAGCCGATCGCGGCTCGGTGTTCGGGATGCCGGACGTAGTGCCGGATGGCGTCGGCGAGGAACTGGGCGTCGATGTTGTCCGTGGGCAGCGTCTCCTTCGCCACGCGCCCACGCCGTCGCACCAGCTCCGGCCGGGCGTACGCGACGCGCAAGGTCGGCGGCTGGTCGGCGGGGCGGTGGGCCTGTCCCACCGGCAACGCCTCCCACGGCACCGTCAGGGTGCCCCAGATTTCTCGGACGCGTACGCCCTGCGGCCGTAGCTGGACGCCGAGCCCACGCCATGCCGCGACCACGGACAGGACGGCGATGACCGACATGGCCACCGCAGAGAACAGGAGGTCGAGCGAGCTTCCGAGCCGGACCGGACGCAGCAGGCGGCCCACCGTCTCCGCGGCGACGAGCAGCACGAAGATGGCCAGATAGATCGGCCCCGCTCGGACCGGGCTGCCGAAGGCGGGCACATCCGGCTGCGCCACAAACTCCGCCGGACGCGGTTGGAGCCAGCTCGCCAGCCCCAGGAGCAGCAGCACCCCGAGCACGGCAAGCACCGGGCCGTCAGACGGCATCAGCGACGCCGCAGCGGCGTCCACGATGGCCACCGCGACGCCGCCGGTCAGGACGGCGCGACGGTGACGAGCCGTGGCACCGAGGATCGCGGCAATCACGCGGTGACCGTACGGCACCGGGGCAAGGACCCGGCAACAGAAATGACGATCGCACGACGGCCGGACATCCGTACCGTGGCAGGCGGGCAAATCCTTTCGTGCGGGGACCGGGGACGAAGGCCGCCGCCACTACCGTGTTGATCATGTCCCGGGCCGGTCTCCTCCTCACGCTGCTCGCAGTCGCCTGCGTCGCGGGGTGCGGGAAGCCACACCGAGTCTTACCCCTGCCTACGCCACCGCCATCGTCGGATGCCCAGACCCGCTCATCGCAGGCTTCGACCGCACCGCCGAACACGACACCACCATCGGCTACACCGCCGCACACCATACGACCGTCGGCTACACCGCCGAACACGACGCAACCGTCGACCAATGTGCAGCCGACGACGCGGCGGTGCGGCGCGCGGGACCTCTCCGCCATGAAGGTCAGCGGGCGCGTCCTCGCGGATTCGGATCCGTGGCAGTTCGCCACCGGCATCGGCTTGACCAATCGGTCGGCGAGCCCGTGCACGCTGGGCGGCTGGGTCACATTCACCATGGTCGGCATCAGTGTCATCTGCATCCCGGCCACGCCCGATTGCCCCGATGACCCCACGGCCGCGCGCCCCGATCAGTCGGTGACCCGGGTGGAGCGCCGAGCGCCGCAGACGTACCTGGTCAAGCCCGGTGAGCACGTAGCGCTCTCGGTATTCTGGGACAGCATCGTGGGGAGGCGGTGCGAGAAGTTCTGGTACGACCCGTCTCATGTCGAGATTCGAGTGCCGGGCGACACCGCGCCGATCGTGCTGAAACCACCACAGATCCAGCCGTGCCGAGGCGCCGTAGGGATCACCGCGATCGGCGAGGCAGCGTAACCCGGCCTCCCGCAGGTTTGTGCGTTATCGCGTGAGGGCTGTGCACGGCTTCCAGCCTGCCGGCAGCTTGACGACTTCACTTGCCCTAACCGGACCAGTCTGCTTGGCACCCTGCGACAGGTAGAGCACGAGAGTCTCGCCGACCGGCACCCGGTCACGGAACACCGTGAAGCTGAATTCCGCAGGTTGGTCCTGACGGGCGACGGTGACTCGCATGACGAGCATTGGCTCGCGACTCGACGCTGCGCTGGTGTCTCTCTCATGCCTGGCTGACAGAGCTCGCGTCACCTCGTCGACGCTGAAACCGCAGGCCTCCAAGCCGACGACACGGGTGGGCATCCCGGCGTCGGCCAGGTCCCGCTCCAGAGCGTCGGCGTCAGCGACGTGCAGTCCTCTGCCACGGACCAGTCACCGGACAGCCTGAAGCAGTGGTTGTACACCCCTTTGGCATGCTGGCGAAAGAGCGTCACGAAGGCACTCTCGTCACCCGCGCGTACCCTCGCCCGAAATCCTGTGTCCACGTCTATCCCTGCCAGCAACGCCGCTACGAGTTCCGTGTGCTCCACGTCACGTGCTGCCACCTCCAGAGGGCCGGGGATGGCAGTAGCCATTCACCCCCGCGATCTCCCGAAGTTCACCCGCCGACCACTAGCATCGCTGCTCATGAATATTAGGAGCATCACCCGCTCGCGATCCGGGCGGCTGATCACGGCGTTGACTCTGTCCGTCGCCGTGGCGATTCCCATGGTGGCGACCACCTCGGCCTCGGCGGCGACCACGTTGACCGTGGCGCAGGCGCTGGCCGCGCAGGACAACCGCAGCGCGACGGTGACCGGGTACGTGATCGGCCAGCCGACCGCCACGAACACGGTGATCACGTCCAACTACAACGCCGACACCGCGATCGCGATAGCCGACACGGCCTCCGAGACCAGCACGAGCCGGATGCTGTACGTCCAGGTCACCGCCACCTGGCGGGACACGTTCGGGCTGCTCACCAACCCCTCGCTGCGCGGAAAGCAGGTCACCACGACCGGCACGCTGACCGCGTACTTCGCGCACGGCGGGTTGAAGAGCCCGACCGCGATGAGCCTGGGCGGCGCCAACCCCTCCCCGACGGCCTCGCCGACCGCCGCGCCGAGCCCCACCTCGACGAGCGGCCCGTACGACTCCACCTACTACGCCAGCGCGATAGGCAAGACCGGCACCTCGCTGCGCACGTCGCTGCACGCGATCATCAAGACGCAGACCACGCTCACCTACGACCAGGCGTGGGAGGCGCTGAAGGACACCGACCAGGATCCGGCGAACGCCAACAACGTCATCCTGCTCTACAGCGGACGGTCGCAGAGCAAGACCACCAACGGCGGCGGGGCCAACGACTGGAACCGGGAACACGTCTGGGCCAAGTCGCACGGCGGCTTCGGCACCGCCACCGGGCCGGGCACCGACGTTCACCACCTGCGCCCCGAGGACGTGTCGGTCAACTCCGCACGCGGCAACAAGGACTTCGACGCCGGCGGCAGCGCCGTCGCCGAGGCACCCGGCTGCTACACCGACGCCGACTCGTTCGAGCCGCGCAACGCGGTCAAGGGCGACGTGGCCCGGATGCTCATGTACATGGCGATCCGGTACGAGGGTGAGGACGGCTGGCCGAACCTGGAGCTGAACGACTCCGTCACCAACGGCAGCGCACCCTATATCGGACGCCGGTCGGTGTTGCTGCAGTGGAACCAGCAGGACCCGCCGGACGCCTTCGAGCAGCGCCGCAACCAGCGCATCTACGAGCGCTGGCAGGGCAACCGGAACCCCTTCGTCGACCACCCGGAGTGGGCCACCGCGATCTGGGGCTGACCGGGACAGTTGTCGCAGACCACCCGGCCAGATCGCGAAAACGACCTGGCCGGGTAGGACATCCCGTCACCCTCGGCTGTTCAACCGCATCAGCCTCGCCGGCCTGGGTGCGTTCCCCGGTCGTGCACGCACCGATCACCGCCCCGACCACCGCCCGGCTGGCGCACTCGACGACCGCGGTCACCTACATCTTCGGGTACGCCGAGGCTTTCGGCCCGGACCCCATCCGGAAGAAGTGCGCGACGTTGGCCGGCGTGTCGGCCACATCGAAGCTGGTGCCGTGGGGTGGTGGCCGGCGAGACTGCGTGGCGGCCGATCACACCGCCGCGACGGCCCGGTCGCGTACGCGCAGCCGGTAGCGCAACGGCGACTCACCGACCACTCGTTTGAAAGCGGTGCTGAAGGCGGCCTCCGAGCTGTATCCCAGCTCGGTGGCCAGCATCCCGACGCGCGCGTCACCGTTGCGCAGGGCGCGCTGTGCCAGGAGCATGCGCCAGTGGTTGAGGTAGGTCAACGGGGGCACACCCGCCACCTTGCGGAACCGCTCAGCGAACGATGTTCGCGACATGGCTGCGGCGTGTGCGAGTTCTGCAAGGCTCCAGCTTCGGCCCGGCTCGGTGTGCATCAGCCCGAGGGCGGGGCGCAGCCGCTCGTCGGTGAGCAGCCGCAGTAGTCCGGGCGGCAGGTCGGCCTGGCCGACGTACGCCCGCAGCATCTCCAGGAGCAGCAGCTGGCCGTACTGCCGGGACGCGAACGCCGAGCCGATCCGGTCGGCGGTGGCCTCGTCGAACATCCGTAGCACGGCGGATCGCAGCCGGTCGGAGTGGGCGGCGGACGCGCGCACGTGCGCGACCGGGGGGAGCGTTCCGAGTAGCAGTGCCCGTCCCGCCTCGTTGAGGCGGACGCAGCCGCCGACAAGGACATCATCCGTGGCGCGATCGGCCGTCGCGAAACGCTCCGTCGAGAAGTCGGACTCGGGCTGCACCTCGCGGCGTGGCTCGTCGCCGGCCTCGAACGCCACCCACGACCGCCCGCTCAGGATGGCCACGTCGCCCGGCTCGAGCTCGACCGGAATGTCACCGCCATCGGTTTGCAGCCGGGCCCGGCCGGCCACCATCGCGAAGAACTTCACCGGGTCGACGAGCGGGCCGCGCGACCACCAGCCGCCGTGCGCGGCGATGCCACCTGTCAGCACACTGCGCACCTCGACAAGATCGAACACCTCGGACAGATGGTCACCTCGCATGACCGTACTATCGCGCAAGAAACATGGACTAACAAGCATTCAGAGTCCAGGCGTGAGGGGGCAGGGTCGAAGACAGCACCTAGCCAGTCACACACAGGAGGCACTCATGCGGTACCGCAGTCTCGGTCGCACCGGCATCAAGGTCAGCCCGTACGCACTCGGGGCGATGATGTTCGGCGCCATCGGCAACCCCGACCACGACGAGTCCATCCGCATCATCCACCGGGCGCTCGACGCTGGGATCAACCTCATCGACACCGCGGACATGTACTCCCGCGGCGAGTCCGAGGAGATCGTCGGCAAGGCGCTGCGGGACCGTCGGTCGGACGTTGTGCTCGCGACCAAGGCGCGGATGTCGATGAGTGACGACCCGAACCACCAGGGTGCGTCCCGGCGCTGGCTGGTGCGCGCACTGGAAGACTCGCTACGCCGCCTCGGCACCGACTACGTCGACCTGTACCAGATCCACCGCCCCGACCCCGACACGGACATCGAGGAGACCCTCTCGGCACTGACCGACCTGCAGCGCGCCGGCAAGATCCGGGCGTTCGGCACGTCCTCGCTGCCGGCCTCGGAGATCGTCCGGGCCCACTGGGTGGCCGAGCGTCGCGGGCTGGCCCGACTGCGTAGCGAGCAACCGGTCTACTCGATTCTCAACCGGGGCATCGAGCGCGAGGTGCTCCCGGTGGCGCAGGAGTTCGGCATGGGCACCCTGGTCTGGTCGCCGCTCGCCGGCGGCCTGCTCACCGGCCGCTACCGCAAGGGTCAGGAGGCCGCCACACACCGGTCGCGGTACGGCTTCCAGCATCTCAAGGACGACCGGCGGCTGGACGCCGTCGAGCAGCTGATCCCGCTCGCCGAGGAGGCGGGCATGCCATTGACGCACCTTGCGATGGCCTTCGTGCTCGCCCATCCGGGCGTCACGTCGGCGCTGACCGGACCGCGCACCATGGCGCACCTCGACGACCTGCTCGCCGGCGTCGAGGTCGCGCTCGACGACGATCTCCTGGACCACATCGACAAGATCGTGCCGCCCGGCACCGACATCGGCGCGCTGGACATGGCCTACCAGCCACCCGCCATCGAGCGCACTGACCTGCGCCGCCGGCCGCTCGGTGACCGTGCAGCGGCCTGAGTTCAGGCCGGTGGGCCTTCGTCAGTGGTCCTGCTACATGCGAGGCCTGGTGGATGCCGATGATCCGGATATCGCCTGGGCGGATAGCAACCCGGCTGGGCCTCGACGAGCACGCCGCCGACCTATGCCGCGTGGAACGCGGCGAGCAGGGCGCGTTCCTTCCCATCCCGGCTCGACCTGAGGGAAAGCAGGTCGGTGGGGTCGGGTAGTTGGAGGCGGACGGTGAGGCGGGCCAGGTCGGATAGTGGGTCGCCGTAGGAGGCGGGTACCCATCGGCGGGGGTGCCTCGTCAGGTCCGACTCCGCCGGGCTGCGCGTCCACAGCGGATCTCCTGTCAGGGCGAGGCGGCCGGGTCAGCTGTCGTGGTGCTGGTGGCCCTTGCTCGCGCAGTCGTCCCAGATGCGGGTCAGGTGCTGCGTCATGCGGACGGTGGCGGAATCGTCGGGGTGTTCACGTCGGTGAGTGGCGATGGTGTCGGCGAGGAGGGTGCGGGCGGGCTGGCAGTGGCCGAGGGCATGCAGGACGAGTGCGGTGGTGGCGTGGGCCGCGAGAGTCGGTTGGGCGTGTGGGCCGGCGGTGGCGGCGAGGTGTTCACCGAGCTGCCGGTAGAGGCCATGTGCACGTTGGTGATGTCCGGCGCGTCGGTGTGCGGTGGCCAGGAGGTGTAGGGCGTGCAGGCTGCGTGGGTGGGTGGGCCCGTGCAGGTGGGTGGTGCCCTGGTGGGCGTAGGTGGCCCAGCCGATGGCGTCGGTGGGGTGGCCGAGGCGCAGTTGTAGTTCGGCCAGGAGGGTGGCGGCTTCGGCGTGTAGCGGGTGGGCGGGTGCGGTGGTGGGGTCGATGCCGGTGACGCTGGCGTGCAGGAGTTGCCGGGCGCGTAGCGGGTCGGTGAGGGCCAGGCTGCGGGCGGTGGCGACACGTTGTGCACGTTCGATGGTGAGTTGGTCGCGGGCGGGGGCGGGGGTGGGTGTGGGGCGCCAGGTGAGGGTGATGTCGGTGGGGGTGGTGCCGATGGTGATGCGGGCGAGGATTCGGTGGGCGTGGATGGCGGCCAGGTGTGGGGATGCTGGCGCGCCGGTGGTGGGAAGGATTCGGGGTGCGTGTCGCAGGATTGCCCGTCCGATGACGTCGGCGAGGGCGGCTGCGGCGAGGGGTCGGGGTCGGCAGTTCTGCTGGCATTGGTAGCCCTGGTGTTGGTGGGTGTAGGGCATGGGTTGGTGGCAGGACCGGCAGTGCAGCAGTGCCGGCGGCAGGTGCACCTCCCACGAGGTGGCGGCGCTGGTTGCTCGCCTGGTCGGTGGGTGGGCGGCTGGGGCGGTGGCTCTGGTGACCCATTTCTGGACCAGGCGTGGTTCGAGGTTCAGTTGACGGGCAACGCTCGTGACGGCGCCGTACGCGCGGACGGTGCGGGCGTCGGCGACGCGTTGGACGACGGCGTCGATGAGGTCTGGTGGGTATCTGCTGGGGAAGGCCATGGTCCGCGTTGTCGGTCGGGGATGTGGGTGGTCGGTGGCCGGGTGGGGATCACCGGCCGGCTCGGTCTGGGTGGCGAGGGCGCTGGGGCTAGGCATGGAAGTCCTGCCAGCGGTTGTCGACCGTGTGGGTGGGGTTGGTCGGCATGTCGCCGCTGCTGGCGTGGGGAGGGTTGCGGCGCATCGGGTGCAGGGTCGGCCCGTCGGGCAGGGTGATCGCCGGGCGGGGTGTGTAGCCGTGGCGGGCGAGTAGCGGCTGCCCGTCGGTGGGGGTGGTGGTCCAGGAGGGTAGGTCGACGCGGTCGATGCGGTCGCGGTGGTGGGCGAGCAGCGCGGCGCCGTGACCGGCCTTTTGGGCGTTCGGGTGTACGGCGAAGAACGCCAGATCGTAATGGGGTTCGGTGGGCTGTCTCTGAGCCACGAGCCTGTGGAGCAGGTGGAACCGGTCCGCGTGGCTGCCGGCGACGTCGGTGAGTCGGGTGCGGTGGTTGGCTGGTGGTGGGATGGGTCGGTAGCGGTGGAAGCCGACGGTGGTGGCGGTGAGGTCGTCGGTGAGGTGGACGTCGCCGAAGAACATGGCGTGTTCCACCCAGATCAGCGCGACGTCGGCGAGGATCTGTCGGCGTTGCTGCGGGTCGGGTACCAGCCACTCTGCGAGTGGGCTGGGTTGCATGGCGTCGGCGATCAGCCCGGCGACCGTGTCTTTGTCCGTCCAGTGGGCAGCTCGGATGCGAACGTTCGATTCCATGAGTGGTGTTCCTGTCAGGCGGGGTCTATCGGTAGGCGGCGGTGGCGAGGTCGCCGATGGTGGCGTCGACGGCGGTGGTGATGTCGCGTACCGGGTGCAGGTGCTGGTCGGCGATCGTCTTCAGGTGCGCGGTGAGGGTGGTGGTGTCGTCGGCGAGGTAGAGGTGGTCGGTGAGGCCGAGGACGGCGACGAGTCCGGCGAGGGCGGCGGTGTGGTTGTCCGGCTGCTGATATCGGGTGGCGAGGGACCGCACCCGGGCGCGGGCCACCACCGACCATTTGCTGTCCACGGGCAGGTAGCTGTCGGCGCGCATCAGGCCGGCGAGGCGGCGGCGGGTGGCGTGTCGCAGGATGCCGGCGGCGACGAGGCCGGCGCGGGTGCGTTCGTACAGGTCGGCGGAGAAGCCGCGTACGAAGCCTTTCAGCGAGGGCAGGGTGCGGGCGTAGCGGATCGAGGTGAGTGCGGTGTCGGCGATCAGGTCACCGACGGGCCGGTCGAGGTGCGGGCGCACCCACCGTTCGTCGGCCGGGCGGGTGTCGTCGCCGAGGTCGATGCGTCCGGCCAGGTACAGGTCAATCAGGACCGCGCCGGCCAGGCCGAGGGCGAGGGCTTGGCGGTGGATGTGGGGGTGGCCGGTGTCGTCGTTGTGGCCGAGCAGGAACAACTCGTCCCGCAGCGGCAGCGGGGGAAGCGGCGTGGACATGGGTTTTCTCCCTCTACCGCAGTCCGGCGGTGTGCTGCCGCAGCCGTGCGTGCACACCGCCGTAGGCCGGCTCGGGCGCGGGAAGCAACGCCTTGACGATGGCGGCGAGGATCGTGTAGTTGGGGTCGCAGACGTTGCCGATCGGCGCTCGCCCCACCTGGGAGATGAGTTGGTATGCGTCCAGCGCTTCCAGGCCGGTCAGTTCGCTGGTCCAGGTGACCATGTCGTGGTGGGCGATGCGGTAGGCGTCTTCCAGGGGGCGGGCGCAGCCGACCGACATGATCGAGGTGTCGGTTTCCAGCCGGGGCCATACCGTCGACACGCCTTTGATCACCTCGATGGTGAGGGTTGTGGTGGTGGCGATCTCGACCCCAAACCCGCAGGCTTCGCCTTCGCCTTGGCAGGCGTGGCCGTCGCCGAGGGCGAACAGTGCTCCGTGGACGTTCACGCCGAGGTAGAGGGTGGTGCCGGCGCGTAGGCGTGGGGTGTCGAGGTTCCCGCCGTGCACGTCGGGGACGATCGTGGAACGGGCCTCGAAGCCGCCCGGGGCGACGCCGATGGTGCCGATCATCGGATCGAGCGGCAGGTTGATGGCGTGGCCAGTTTCGGTGGCCTGGAACCGGACGGTGCCGGCTTGCCTGTCGATGCCGTACACCCACACCCGCTCCTGCAACGGCGGCTGCAACGTCGGCGTGTGGGAGGTGGAGGTGAGGGCGCCGAAGTGCGGGAACGTGGCCGACACACCCCAGTCCCGGGCCGGGGTGATGGAGGCGAGGTGGATGACGAGGGTGTCGCCGGGTTCGGCGTCCTGCACGAAGAACGGCCCCGACACCGGGTTCAGGTAGGGCATGCGGCACACCTGCGACGGCAGATCTCCCGGCCCGCGTACGAGGCCGCCGAAGCAGTCTTCCGTGGCCACTTCGAGGACGTCGCCGGAGTGCAGGTGCGCGACCGGTAGCCGCCCGCCGAAGGTGTAGGCGAGTTCGTCCCGCACCGGACGGTAGGTGATCTTGTCCATGGCGATCACACCCGTTCCAGGTCACGGCCGGACGGCTGGACGGGGGCGAGGCCGGAGAGGGTGGGTCGGCGGCCGGTCAGGTACAGGCCGGCGAGGACGATGACGCCGAGGGTGAGCCAGGCCAGGCCGAGGCGTTGGGCGGCGATGTTGGCGTTGACCACCACGTAGGCGAGGATCGCGAACCCGATACCGGGCATCACCAGATGCGCCCAGAGATTGCCGCTGCGCCTGCGGACGAGGTGATGTACCACCACGGAGACGTGCAGGACGAGGAAGGCGACCATTGCCCCGAAGTTGATCAGCGAGGACAGCAGGGTGATGCCGTCGGTGCGGGTCGCCATGTAGAGGCCGAGGGCGAGGGACACGGTCCCGGTGAGGAGGGTGGCGTTGATCGGCACGTTGCGGCGGATCGACACCCTCGCCAAGAACGCGGGCAGCTGCCGGTCGCGGGCCATCGCATAGAGCAGCCGGGAGGTGGCGACCTGGGCGACCATCGAGTTCGGCAGGCCCCACGCGATCGCCGTCGCCACCGCACACAGCGTCGCCAGCCAGCCCCCGCCGGCTACCTGGGCGGCGTCGTAGAAGGCGGTGCCGTTCGGGTCGCCGTCGGCCAGCAGCCCGGCCGGGTCGGGGACGAGCATCGCGGCCAGCCAGGTTTGCGCGATGAACAACACCCCCGCAAGGACCAGGACGGCGGCCATGGCGCGACCGATCTGCCGGGAGCCGCCCTTGGCTTCCTCGGCCAGCATGCTGATGCCATCGAAGCCCAGGAAGCTGAGCACGGCGATCGACACCGCGCCCGCAGCCAGGGACCAGGTGAACGTGTCGGAGTTGTAGAACGCCTCCCAGCCGAAGTGGCCCTTCCCGGACGCGATGGCCCAGGCGGCGACGGCGATGAAGACCGCCAAGACGATCAGCTCACCGACCAGCATGATTCGAGTGACCACCGCGGTCATACGGATCCCGACCGAGTTGACGACCGTATTGACCGCGACGAAGCCCAACAGCCACAACCAGACCGGAACGGCGGGCACGGTCGCGTGCATCGCCACCGATGCCACCAGGTAGAGCAGCCCCGGCACCAGGATGTAGTCGAGGAGGATCACCCAGCCGGCGAGGAAGCCGACGGGCGGGCTGATGCCCCTGCCTGCGTAGTTGTAGACGCTGCCCGACATCGGAAACGCCTTCACCATCTGCGCATACGAAAACGCCGTGAACACCAACGCCACCACACCGATCGCATACGCCAAGGCGACCATCCCGCCGGAGCCGGCGTACACACTCCCGAAGATCGCCATCGGCGCAATCGGCACCATGTACACCAAGCCGTACGCGATCAGGTCCCGGAACCGTAGCTGCCGGGCCAGTTCCTGCCGATAGCCATAGCGGGTCAACTCTTCTTGCTCGTACATCACGGAAGCCTTCCTGGGAAGGGGTAAAGGGAATGGGCTGTGAGCGGGCGTCCGTAGCGGCGGCTTCGCCTCCCGACTGGGCCCGTACCGCCGCCGATCCATCTGCTTCGTTTGGTGACACTGGTGGCTCGTCGCGGCGCGTTTGACGGGAGCGCTCCGCCGATCAGTAGCGTGGCGGCTGCGAGCAGTAGTTGTGAAGCGGGCAGGCGTCAGCCTGTGTCAGCCGACAACGGCGGACATCCTCATGCCTGTGGCGGACGCCAGCCCGCTATGGTCGTCTCATGGCTACGGACCAGCGCCGGGCAAGCGAGTGGACGATCCACGGTGAGCGAATAGTTGATGACACTCGCCGTGCCGTTCTCAGCATCGCCGAGGTTGAACTGCCGAACGGCGTCAAGTTCGAGCAGTACGTGCTGCGGGTGCCGGCAGCCGCGATGGTGATCGTTGTCGACGATTCCGAACGCGTCCTGATGATGTGGCGCCATCGCTTCATCCTCGACCGATGGGTGTGGGAGTTGCCGGGCGGCTACCTTGATCACGGCGAAGACCCGGCCATCTGCGCGGCACGAGAGGTCGAGGAGGAGACCGGTTGGCGTCCGCGCGCGATAGAGCCGTTGGTGACCTTCCAGCCAATGGTCGGGACCATCGATCAGACAAACATTGTCTACCTGGCACGCGGCGCTGATCACGCCGGCACGGCCCCAGACATTAACGAGGCCGAGCGGGTCGAGTGGATTCCGCT
Organism: Micromonospora sp. NPDC093277; assembly: GCF_044765245.1. Classification (NCBI taxonomy): domain Bacteria; kingdom Bacillati; phylum Actinomycetota; class Actinomycetes; order Micromonosporales; family Micromonosporaceae; genus Micromonospora; species Micromonospora sp. NPDC093277. The sequence continues at coordinate 99,189 of NZ_JBIWJO010000003.1, read as the reverse complement.
GGAGGACATCGAGCGGCTAATCCGCAGCGGCGAAATCATTGGCGCCGGGTCCGTATCCGGCCTGCTTGCTGTCCTGCTACTCAAGGCACAGGCAAAGCTCTAGACGCCGCCAAACACCGGGCGGGCTCGGTCGATGAAATCGCGCACGGCGGGCAGTCCAACATGCTTACCTAACCTATTCGCCAGGTCCCCGAGGTAGTCGCGCGCACGCATTGAGTCCAGCCCTTCGGCGGCGTCAACTGCTTGCATGCCGACCGCACTTGCCTGCTCGGGATCACCGGCTTGGACGTGGGCCGTCGCTAGCAAAGCCAGGTTGAACTGCCTCCCCCGCGCGTAGTGCCGACCATCCATGTCGAGCGACCGCTCGGCAAAGCGTTGCGAGAGATCGCCACGGCCCAGGGCGGCGAAGCAGTGACCGAACTTAGCCGCAAGGTAGGACTCGTCAAAGTAGCCAATCCATTCCGGGGCACTTGTTCGGTCTGCCTTGTCGAACGCGCGTTCCGCCCGATCAAGCGCCTTCGCGCATGCAGCCTCGTCGCCCCCGGATGCATGGCCCTGCGCCTCAAGCACAGCGGACTCAGCCTCGATCGCCTTAATCCCGGCTTCTGCGGCCACACGGCCTGCGGCTCGCGCAAGATCGACAGCGGGCGCTGACGCACGCAGATATGCGGCTTGATGACTCATGGCGGCAAGGATCTCTGCACCTAGCGCACGATCTCTTGCCCCGGCGGCGAACCTAAGAGCTTGGATCATGTACCGCTGAGCGAGCCCATGCATGCCGAGGTCGTACGACGCCCACCCCGCCAATTGCGTCGTCTCAGCCGACGCCGCCAGCAGGCATCTCCCCGTCTTCGCGTCATATCGGCCCCGCAGCATCGCAGCCACTTCGGCGTCGAGGAACCGCACGACGCTGTCCCGAACGTGGCCGCCGCCGAACTGGTTGTCAAGCGTCCGATACGTGGCCGTAATCCTCTTTATCATCTCGATATCCGGCTCGCCGATCAGTCGCTCACCATCACCAGACGTTTGCTCGTCCATAGGCGACACCAGCCACCGCATCGCTGGCGTGACAAACGCCGCCGCAGAGAATCCCACCGCCCGCAGTATGTTCCGCCGCTGCATGTCTCCCTGCCAAAGCTCCACCGCGACGGCAACACCCTGCCGCCAGTCTGGCGCGAACTCTAGTCCGAGACTCGCCGAACCGGCGCTGGAATCGCGTCCGACCATCTGTTCGCCACTGTCGGCTGACACCTCGTGGACCATGTCGGAGAGAGCACCCCCGCCACCCAATGCGGCGTCTAGGAGCGCGGCGACGGAGATGCTTGGTTGCTTCTTGCCCGCCTCCAGATCCCACAGGAAACCATGAGAGCAGTGCACCTCCTTACCAAGGCTCCGCAGCGAAATTCCCCGCCGTTCGCGGAACTCCTTGAGCCGAGCAGCGAAGCCGGGTTGGACGACCACGGACCGTCGCGGCATTGGTTGCCCCCCACTGGCTGGCGTGCACTGGCTCATGACGCTACGACATGCCGCACCGGCTCTACCGGTAAGATGGAAGTACGCCACCCGGCGGCATTCATCACCGTACCTGTCACATGTGCCAGGTGTCACGAAGACCAGTCGCGCATTTCATTTAGGGAATCTCTACGACGTACCGCTCCTACAGTTCCATAGAAGCGGGCCTACCGCCGTTGGTGGGCATCCCGGCCGGCTACGCGTCGACCAGTGGTGATCACTCGCCCGCATCGCCGCGATGATCCGCCGCCAGATGTTTAGGGTCGGCTACCGTGCGGGCCTTCTACCACAGCTGGTCACCCCGACCTCAAGACGCTGACCCGAGCCACACCTGAGGTGCGGGAACGGTTCGAGGCGCTGCGGACGGCCGGCACCAGCGGTGCACCTGCGGTTACCTCGCGGCTGGATGCCGGGGCGCATGCGGATACTGGCGATGACGGAGACGGTGACTCGTGCTCGGATGGTGACGTGCGAAGAAGAGACCTTCTACGCGGAGCGGCTATCGGCGTCGCCGCCGCACCCAACGTCGCGCCGCTGCTCGACGTGCTCTTCTCGCCACCGCACTCGGACGGTGCGGCACTCTCCTTCCCGCAGTTCTCCCGGGCCGTCGCTGCCGCCAAGATCGACTACCAGGCCTGCCGGTACGAGCGTGTACTCGACCGGCTCGTGACGCTGCTGCCGTCCCTCGAACCGGTGAAGTCGGGCGCGAATGGCGAGCGGCGGCAAGGGGTCGAGGCGCTGGCCGCCGACCTGTACCACGTCGTTGGCAGCGTCCTGCTGAAGGTGGGCGATCGCGGGACAGCCCTGGTAGCGGCAGAGCGGAGCACCCGGGCCGCTGCCATGAGTCAGGACCCGGTGGCGATCGCCGCAAGCGCCCGGATCATGACCCATGCGCTCATGGGTAACAGCCATGACGCCCAGGCGGTGACCCTCGCCGGGAACGCAGCCGGCTCGCTCGACCGGGACACCCGCCTCGCATCGACCGATGCGGTGGCCGTCTACGGCGCCCTCGTCCTGCGGGGGGCCATCGCCGCCGCCCGCCGAGACGACCGGGACACCGCACACGCGATGCTCGAAGAGGCAACCCGCGCTGCAACCCGCCTTGGCTACGACGGCAACGACCGGTGGACCGGCTTCGGCGCCACCAACGTCCTGCTGCACCAGGTCAAAATCGCGCTGACCCTCGGCGACGCCGGGACAGCCATCGCGATCGCCCACACAGTGGCGCTGGAGAAAGTGACGCTGGCCGAGCGCAAGGCGTCCCTGTTTGTCGACGTGGCACGCGCCTACACCCAGTGGGGCCGCTACGAGCACAGCCTCAGCGCACTGCGCACCGCGTACGAGGTGGCGCCCGAGGAGATCCGCTGCCGACCGACGGTCCAGCGCCTCGCCAGCGACCTCGCCATGCTCGCCAACGGCTCTGTCCGCACCGCCGCTGTCGGTTTCGCCCAAAGCGCTGGGATCCGCGTGTGAAGGGCGGTCACCTCCAGATCGTCGTCTGCGGCGCCGGTCCCGCCGTCGATGTAACCAACCTCGTCAGGACCGCACAGCAGCGATCCTGGACAGTGGCGATCACGGCCACACCAAGCGCGATGGACTTCATCGAACCTCAGCCGCTCGAGATCCTCACCGGTCATTCGGTTCGGTCGACCTACCAGTCGTCGCCCGGCACCCGCCGGTCGCTTCCCGCAACCGACGCCCTGGTCATCGCCCCCGCAACCTACAACTCGATCAACAAGATCTCCCTCGGCCTGGCCGACAACTACGCCATGACCTCGGTCGCTGAGCTGATCGGCAGGCAGGTGCCGACCGTCATCGTCCCGTTCGTCAACGCTGCCCTCGCCGCGCGGGCGCCGTTCCGGCACGCCTTGGCCAGCCTTCGCGACGAAGGGGTACGCGTCCTGCTCGGCCCCGACGATCAGTGGAAACCGCACCCGCCCGGGAGCGGCAACGAGCGGCAGAAAGCATTCCCCTGGGTGGTGGCATTCGAGACAGCGGCCCAGCTCGCTCACGAATCCCGACCGGCCACTTCCGGCCACACCTGACCACAAACGAACCAGCCACCGTGTCGCCGCCAGGCCCAGCACGCCTCGACGGGAGATGACCGATGCCGCGCCGTGACTACTTCAACGACCCTGCCGCCCCGAAGGCCAACAGCGTAGTGCCCTCGGTCGTCGCCGCTGTCCGCAACCAGCGCGGCGAGCTGTTGATGATCCACCGCACCGACAACAACCTGTGGGCCCTGCCCGGCGGTGGTCACGATCTCGGTGAGTCAATCTCCGACACTGTGGTGCGGGAGGTACGCGAGGAGACCGGCATCGACGTGGAAGTCACCGGCGTGGTCGGCATCTACACCAACCCGCGCCACGTGGTGGCCTACGACGACGGTGAGGTACGCCAGCAGTTCTCGATCTGCTTCACCGCCAGGCCGGTCGGCGGGGAACCGACCACTTCCACCGAGTCGCGTGAGGTCCGTTGGGTGGATCCCACCGAACTCGACAAACTCGACATCCACCCGTCGATGCGGCTCCGCATCGACCACGCCCTCGCCGACCAGGCCACACTGTACATCGGCTAACGCGGGAGGGACGCCTCACCGCTCCGAAAGGGCCTAGCAAGACCCACGAGAGGGTGGGGCGATATCCGCTGCGCGACTACCGTTCCGGGAGTGTCTGACCACATCGCCCAAGCCCGACATCTCGCCGCTGCCCTGCTCGACTCCCTTCGCTTGCCCAGCGTTGGGCCCATGTACAGGCTGTCGGCCAAAGGGCACGTCACCTGTCGGTCATGGTCGAACCTGCCGAACGCGACCTGCTCGTGGCGGCGGCGTGGCTGCACGACATCGGCTACGCGCCCGGCCTCGTCGTCAGCCTCCCAGCGGTGGCTACCGCCTGTCGTCGTAGCGCCGTCTTTCTTGCCGGAGAAGCCAGCGCGGCTTCAGACCCCCATGTCGGCTGATGTGCTCGCAGAGGTCACGTTGCTCGTATTGGCCCAGAACATCTCGCCCTGCGGCGCTCCAGAACGCTTTGGAATCGTGCATGTGTCCGCTGCCCGTGTGCCAGGTCAAACCGGGGTGATCTGTTCGCAGCGCGCCCAGTGCTGCAGAGGCCAATCTATGCCGCTGGTATTCCTCAGCTGTGTGCGGCTTGTCCACCCAGCCCAATTGGCAGTACGGGCAGATCACATACTCGACGGCGAACGCGAACTCTCCGTTGAGCGTTGCCTCTCGGCAACGCCATCCGAAATACCTACCTGAAACCGTGTCCTGCCAAGGCGTCCCCAACTTGGGAAGTTGGCCCACGGTAGGACGCGGGCGCATGTCGATTCTGCCCCTGCTCAGGTGGTACAGAGCTGAGCGGAGGGGCGTCCTTCCCGAGGACCGGCCGACAGCCGTCAGCGCTTGGTCGCGCAACTGCCGGACCACTAGATCTATGTTCGTCACGATGAACAGCCCACCCACCTCACCCTCTTCGATCATCGCTCGGGCAGCCGTCGTACGGCCCTCATCATGGTGTCTGCTGCTTCGGACAGATGAGCCACAGTTCTCGGAAACTTACTACCACCGAGCCGGTCTACGGCATCTGCGAGAATCCGAACCGATCGTGCATCTATGCCCACTGGGTTGTCAGTCAAGGCGGACACGATTCCGCGAAGCTCCACAACGGTGCTTGCGTTAAGGGTCCCCGTCTCTTCCAGCCGATCCGCTATCGACTCCAACCGTCTCAATGGAGGTTCGAAGACTTCTGCAACGTAGTCCATAAATGCATCTTCATCGACGGGACCGATACGGTTCAGTTCAGGACTATTGCCACCCTCGTGCTTCCGTTTCCACTCAAGCAAGACCTCCGCTGGATACAGCCTCTCCCCCGTCCTCCTGTCATCGACCTCCGCATGATGTGGAAGGCAGAGCAGCAAGAGGTCTTGAAGGCGTCACGTTCCGAGTCCGGCATCCCCACCGTGTACCTCGGCGCGCTCGGTCGCACGCCGTAGACGTGGGCGATCTGCACGTTCTTGCGGTACACACCGGGACGCACTTCGAACATGACTGGCATAGGACAACCCGGGCCATAGCATTGACCGTTGCTGATCACCCAAAGGGCGGCCTCCATTGATGCCGGTATCCCCCTCCTATTGCCGGTCATCGACCCTCCTCGCCACATCACGCATCACCCGCCGAAGGGGAGCGTACGATACGGACAGCTACGGGGGAATATCACGAGTGCCGGCAATCCATGCGCGCACCCCTAGCTCACCCGAAGCCACTAGCTGACCTTCGGTGGGATGTTGATCCACCCCGCATCGCCTATGCGTCCGAGGTCGTTTGGTGTCGCCACGCGCAGGGGAGGACATTTATCGCGGTTGCTCAGCAATGGCCGGCACTGGCTTTTCCGCTGATTTCTCGCTGACAGGCAGCTCAACCACTCCCCCGCTGCCGGCCGCCCCAAAGCGCCGCCACTTCGACCTATTTGCCTGCTCTAAACCTTATTACCTGCTCGACAGCTACACACCAATTAACCCACCTTGGGGATCTGGTGTCGGCTAGCCGACACCAGGCCAGCCAGAGTTGATCGCTGGTTGACTTCTACGTCGACAAGCCCTAGATATGACGTCTCGACGATGGTTTCCCATCCGCACGCGAGGACCCTGCTGTCCCACCTAGATCGTGTTGCCTCGCCGGGCACCCTTACCCTGTACGGTGGTGCGGCAATACGTTTTGGAGGTTGCATGCCCGGCAAGCACACACGACAAGTCAAAGCATTTGTCATGCATGGTCGAACGCCTAGGACGCTTCTCAACTACGACGGATTCTTTCGATGGCTCGCCGATCTTCCGGCGCCCGAAACCGAGACACCTGTCGCGCAAGACCAGGTGATTGCCGTCACTGCCTCCGCCATTGACGGCGAGTTCATTCACTTTCGTTTTGTCAGCGGGAACCCGCGGGGCATTCCTTTACTTTTCAATAGGCAAACAGGCACCACCCAGGAAGCTCGCACCCCTGAAAATACATGGCTTGCGCAGCCGACGAGAGTTTCGGTTATCCCGAGAGATAGGTTGATTTTCGTTGAAAATCGACGCCGAGGCGTAAGCGCATCCAGCCTGGAGAAGTACTTCTTCGGAGTTAGCCGAAAGAATGGCTACGGGCCCGTCGACCTAGACCTTGATCCGCTTCCCGCTGCATCACTAGAGCGCGAGATTCTCGACTTATCCCGAATCAAAGAGGCATCAATCGTAGTAAACAGGCCGAACTCCGACTGGAACGACGCAAGCGATGTTCTCTCGGAGCTTGCGGGCAGTTCAGGCGGAAAAAACGCGGCGGTCGTAGTGCATGCGCCTCGTGGTCAATCGCTGAGCAAAGACGAGGGCATCATTAATGTAATCATTTCGAATATTCGACGACGCCTGCCAAACATTCGAGACATGAAAGTAGTGGGGCGTCGACCAGGAGAACCCACTGATCATACTGTTTCCTTGGAGAGGCACCAACTACGTGCCGTAGCACGAGTAGACGACGAAGCCCCTCTGGGCGACCAGGACGAGAGCGTGAGGGAAGCGGTTCGACGTCTTGCACAACAAGCGATTCCCATCGTCCGGCAGCAGGGGGAAGCCGAGCGTCAGACTGAGTCGGCGTAGGCCAACTTGTCACACCTGACGTCTATCATTGTGCTATGAGCGGGTTCCCGGAAGCCTCAGGCATGAAGAAGGCAAGCCCTGGACCACCCAAGCAAGATCTATTCCGCTTTAGTCGTCGCTACCTAGCTCCCCGGCTCCAAGAGACACTCCTGCACAGAAATGCAGCATTAAGCACCTTATTCGCTGGACTTCTGGTCTTCACCTCTTTCCGCCTAAATTGGATGCCCGCCCTCCAAAAGGTAGCTGTTAAAGACCTAGTTGCAGGCGTGCTGGCGTTTTCCGCTCTCGGTTTCGGCGCTGCTACAGCAGCAACGGTCCTAGCCCTCGGAATACCGCGAGGGCAACTATATTTCACAATGATTGCAAACGGCCCGAAAGCCCCGCGCGCCAGAGTCAAGAAGACAGACTCCGGCCTGACTGTAGAGGCAGTCGACACTTCCAAAGAGCCCCTATTGAGCTCGGAGCATTATGGGCCATCATTCAGGTCGTACTATGGTGATCTTATGTTCACATTCACCTGGACCCTTGGCGCACAGCTTAGTCTAGGAATTGTGAGTGTGATATATTTCGCAATTGCCGGCGACCTAAACATGGTTGATTGTTCCCACTGCCGGCGCTCCAGCCTGGGCCTTTTCTTGATGGCAACGATGTTGTTCTACGCCATTCTCCAGATGGGCTCACTTCTTCGCGCGATGGCAGATTACGCAATGAACCAGGAGCTTTATGATAGGCGCGAGCTGGGCCTCTAACCTCGATGATTCGTGCGCCCAGCGGACCTGGAGGTGAGTGTGTAGCTCATCTGGAGTCGTAAGCTCGTCGTCGCCTGCCGGTGTGAGTCCGGTCCGGGTAGCTGCCAGGAGGCCCGGTAGCAGGCTGGCGGCTCGGTCTGGAAACGGGTCGGGTCGAAGCCCAGCGTCGAAAGCCCTGTCAGGGGGAGCGACTGAGCGGTCCGTAGCATGACGCGAAGCCTGCGGCGTCGTTAGAGGTCTTGCCCGTTTGGGTGGGGCAGAGGGAGTGCCGAGCCCCCGAATTCAGGGTGAAGGCCATGGAAGCGGTGTAGCTCCTGGATTGCAGCCGCGAAGAACTCCCCGGCGTATGGGGCGCGGAACGTTCAGATGGTGGCGGCGGGAACTGGGGAGGCCCTCCCCGGCCCCGGTGTGCTGCGGATGCACGCCGCAGCGGCAGCAACACCTCTCGGGGGCAGGGCCTTGATGCTCTCCCCCGCGTCGAGCAGTGCCGAGGCGTAGAAGTGGCGCAGCTCGTGCATGCCCGTCGCCCCGGTCGGCACGGTGCCGGCGGCGGTCAGCGCGGGCTTCCAGGTCATCAATCTTCACAAGGAGGGGAAGGGGGGCCATGATTCCGCCGCAGAGGCAATTGATCGAGCCTAACCCCACCAAGATGACGGAGGTAATCGGAGTATCAGGGTGGGCGTCTATGGCGCGAGCTAGAAATCCGGCATCAAGAGACGAAAACCTCCGTCGCAGAAGTCCGGGTCTGCCGCTAAGGAGCTGAACAACGCCGTTTTCCAGTGGTTCAAGCCCTTCGCGGATTGGATGCTACTGGCCTCACGAGTCAGATAATCACGAACGAGATCCGCGTCGCCGTCAGGGCCATAGTAAACGTCTAGGGCTTCTACCCGATCCGCCAATTCGGACGTGGCTTCCGCTTGATAATACGGCGCCAGTTGCAGTTTCTCGAAATGGAAGGCCGCATTTCTTAGGGTCAACTCATCAACAGTTGCCTCAAGGTTTATGTAATACGTCAATGTGACCGTATCTGAAACGTGGGTCTTCACTCTAAGTATGGACCGCTCGGGGAGTGCGTCGAAGTAGGCATGTAAAAAACGGCCCGCTGCTTTCCCGATAATATCACCCTTTTTGAAGTTACACCGATGGCAGGCGGGGATGAGATTTCTGGAGAAGATACTAAACTGAGGATAATGAGCTTTCGGTAAGTAGTGATCAAGAGTGGCGACTTGGCCCCTACCGCACATAGGGCATTGGCCATCGCGCGCCGACGAGAGGATCTCTTGCCGGAGGGATCCGAACGGTCGTCCGGTGTCAAGTGCGTCGCAGTTTTCCAGCATCGCAGCGAGGGCCGCATCTCCGAACCCTTCAACCGTGATTTGCTCGGGGTTGCCCCCGGCGTTTTCGTACTCGGCGTACGCAGCCTCAACAAGGCCGGCTTTGCTAAGCAGCGCTTGCTTGACTGCCGGGTTCCTCCGAGCGTTGGAGATTGTGCGGTAGTCCAGACAGTCGTCGCGTCGGGGCGGGGGTACGGAGTACACCTACGAACGCTCCATTTCGCGCTTCAGGCTTACCAGATAGGCCCTGGCCTGCGAACTCATACCACGCTGAAAAAGTCCTTCAATCTCTGACACCGGTAGTTCCTCCGCCAGTTTTTTTAGGACGGAGTGGAAGTCAGTGCTGGTACTATCAAGATTGAATACATGGCGAGTAAGGGAGCCCACATTCTCGCCGAAGGTTTCGATCTCGGGCTCATGCACAACTGTTCGGTTGCCGAAACGCCTAAGCACTCGCACATACTGACGGGGAACCTCTTGCAGGACGACGGGCGAGTGAGTGGCTATCACGGCAAACGAATCGCGGCGCTCAAGCAGGATGTTAATGCTCTTGATCAGCGCCGCAAGAAGTGGGGGATGGAGGTGAACCTCGGGCTCGTCCATTAATACAAGAGATCTGGGCTGGAGGTGTGCCGCAAGTTGAGTGACGATGTTGAGGATGATCTTATGTCCCGTACTTAAGGTAGGATATATAACCTTCCTGAAGGTGTCCGTGTGAATGTTTCGCAAGCTGACACCCAAGCGTTCGAAGGATGGCTCCGCCTCGATAGGCATAAGCGCTTCTTCGAAAAACCCGCGCCGCGTAACGTTTGAAGCACTGCTCAACGTGGCGAAGAACTCTTTCTCGATCTCTGAGATGCTTTTAAGTTTGTGCGGCTCTTTGAGATCTTCCTTGACAGAGCCGAAGGTGCGAAGGCCGCAGTAAACGTGGCCGAAAACATTTCCGACTCGCCGTAGGCGTTCCCGCTCCTTACTGTTCGAGCCAGGTACATCAAACGTGTCGAAGGCACTGTACGAGACGGTGATTACCGCGCCGAACGCCTCTCGATTCGTTTCCAGGAACCGGCCGTAGTTAAGTGCAAACGCATCATTCGCACGCTCTGCGGCGTCGGCATTGGCCACCATACCGAGATTGGCCAACAATCGGGTCTTTCCAGTGCCGTTGTAGCCAATTACCGCATTGATTCTGTCGGGCAAGTGTGGCGAGTCACCAAATCTCATCGGAAAGGTGAAGTCGCTGCCCCCTACGCTTGAGAAGAAGGAGAGCTTAAGGGTCGACTTCGTCTGCGCGGGCATGTATGGCACTCTCTCGAACAGTGAGGCCGCGTCTTGAAAGGCGCGCACAGAACTGCCGTTTCTTTCCAGGGAAAGTTCAAGCCCTGGTTCATCGAGAAACTCTGCACGAATGGAAGGTTCATATACGATGTCCCTAAGTGCGACGAGCACCGGAAGGTACACGTCGGGCCCGAGAGACTTTAGGGATTCGTAGTACGACGTTGATTGCCCAAGCGAGCAGTAGTCGTCACCAAGGGCCCGGAATGTTGTGCCCGGCAAAGCCGTGTATCCCGCCTCCTGGCCTCGTTTTAGGATCTTGACAGTCCCGATGACTGCGCTTGCGGCGTAGTCCCGTAGTTCGACCGTGAAGGTAGTCTTGAAGGTGTAGTCGTCCCAGGTATCCTGGCGCAGGAGGATGTATCTGGAGCTTTCGGCCCTTGGTATCGCCTGCCCTCGCTCTTGTACCAAGAACTCCATCGGTTCCCTCCACACCGTAGGATCGCCTAGCGTACCGCCATCGTCGCGGGGCTGTCCGCTGTGGAGATCGAACGAGGGCCAAACGGGCGACGAAAGGTAGCTGGTAGTCCATGGTGGAACCCGCGCTGGCACCCGCGTCGACGCCCGGGAGGCCCGCACCTGCTCGTCGATGGGGCCACCATCAGCTGGCACCAGCCGGCAGCTTGAGTCCGCAACCCCCAGCGGGGGTCCTTCCCAACACGGCCGGATGGCTTCTCAGGATCTAGGTTGACCTAGCCCGGCGTGTAGCAGTGCCTGTAGCAACGAGGGCGGACGACCAACCGCTCTTGGTCGGCCCGACGAGGGCGGGCCGACCGACGGTGTACGCAATCGGAAGGCTGCCCAGAACTTGCAAGGAGGGTTCGAGCGTCGAACTAACTCGCTCGTCGCCCGACCTTCGGGTTGTGCCTGATCGACGCTGACAGGCCGCACCGTGCCCCTCTACGAAGCCTGGACGCTGGTTAGGCCCGGTTTGGTTCCCGAACCGACCCCCACGCAGACCAACGAAGCGGTCTGACGTGATCGGTCGCCGTGCCTGGACCACCCGGGGGCAGCCCCATGAACCGCTTGGCTCGGGGCCGTCCGGGCGGTGTCGCTGGCGCCGACCAAAGATGACCAAGGATGATCCAGCACCACCCGAAGAAACAGCAGGTCAGCCACCGCATAGGGTGGCTGACCTGGGCGACGGACGAGTCGACCTGTACGCCGGATTCTGTTACCGACGCGGTCCGAAGGCGCGTCGGCGGCGGCCATCCATCTCGGCCTGCCGTCGCCGGCAGGCTCCAGCGGCCTACCCGCAGACATCGGGCGGGCAGCCCTCAAGCGTCTGCGCGGACCGTCGCCTCGCGGTGACGGCCCATTCTTGGCCTTGCTCCGGGTGGGGTTTACCGAGCCATCCCGGTCACCCGGGATGCTGGTGGGCTCTTACCCCACCGTTTCACCCTTACCGTCCCGTATCGGGCCGGCGGTCTGTTTTCTGTGGCACTGTCCCGCGGGTCACCCCGGGTTGCCGTTAGCAACCACCCTGCCCTGTGGAGTCCGGACGTTCCTCGGCGACGGGCCGCAAAGCCCGTCGACGCGACCGCCCGGTCGACTCGTCCGTCGCGTCCATCATCCTAACGACGCCCGCGCCGTCGCCATTTCCCGGCCGGCGGTCCGCAGCGTCACCAGGACCAACCCAGGCGTCGCCAGGCACCCGTGAAGGCCACCCGCTACCAGGCCGATATGAGCGGCTCGTTGAAGATCCGCTCGCCCGTTGCCGGTTCGCGCAGTACCCCCGATCCCAGCACCTTGCCGTCCGCGTCCAGCGCCCGCAGGGTCGCCTGCGTACCGATCGGCAGGGTGAGCAGGGCGGCCCCGCCGGTCACCGGCGCGCTCGCCCGGACCTTCCCGTCGGCCACCGCCTCGATCCGCGTCGCGCCCTTGTAGGGCACCACCAGGAGTTGGTCGGTGAGCAGGGCCCGGTCGCCGTCGAGAGCCGGCACGCGGACCGCCAGCAGGTCGGGCGCCGGGGCGTAGCCGGTGGCGACCAGCGCTGGTCGCAGCGGGCCGACATCCGACGCGGGCTCGGTCGGAGCCGGGTCCCGGACCGTGGCGAGGGCCAGCAGCGGGCCGGCACCGGTGTCGCCCACCAACAGCAGGGTCGGCCCGCCGCCCCGCGCGGTGAGCAGCGCGGCCTCGCCGCCGGGCGGGTCGAGCCGGCCGGACCACCGGATCACCGGCCGCGCCTCGTCGACCAGGCCGGACTGGCGGGCCAGGACCCGATACGTCTGCCCAGCCTCCCGGGCCACCGTCGTGTTGGGGAATTCCGAGGTCGGCGCCCAACGGCCGTCGTCCGGATACGTCTCGGCGACGGTGCCGGCACGGCCTGCCCCGGCGGGTCGCATCGGCTCCTCCTGCCGGACTTGCCCGTCGCACTCGACTCGCCACCAGCCGTCGCTGGTGTCCTGGTCGACCAGGAGATAGCCGTCGGTGGGCTGGGCCTGCCACTGCCGCCGCAGGCCGGACTCCCCGGCGTCGGCGGTCCGGCTGATGGAGACGCGGCAGCCGGCCGGGGCGAGGCCGAGCAGCGGCTGATTCTGCACGCCGGGCGGCTGAGAGTGGACGCCGATGAGGTTGAACGGGTCGACCGGCCCGATCCACAGCACGTCGTCGCTCCGCAGCCGCGCCGGTGCTGCCCCGGCCGGGCCCTCCGAGACCACCAGGGCCGCCGACTTCGCCGAGTGGTAGACCAGCACCACCTGGCGGTACCCGGCGGACTCATCGGCGAAGAGCACCTTCACCGTCGGCAGGTCCGCGGATATGTGCAGCTCTTCGCGTTCGCGGTCGAAGAGCCGGGCCAGGTCGGCGACGAACGCCGTGTCCCCGGCCAGGCTGCCCCGGGTGGGCGAGTTGATCAGACGCCAGCCCCACGGCGAGTCGACCGGCTGGCCGTGGACGGGTGGCGGGTCTTCGGACTCGTGGTGCAGGCCCGCGGCGTTCAGCGCTGCGGGACCGGTCAGCGCCGCCGCCAGCACCGCGGCCACCGCCGCCGCCAGGCCGGCGAGGCGACGCCGACGGCGCCGTCGCGCGTGCCGCATCACCAGCTCGTACGGGTCGGGGTCCGGGACCACCGTCTCGGCGATCCGGGCCAGCCCGGCCCGCAGTTCGTCCACGCTCATGCCCGCTCCCCCAGCAACCCGTTGACCACCCGCGGCCCCGGCGCGGCCAGCACCTCCCGGAGCCGGGCCAGCCCGCGGGCCGCCTGGCTCTTGACCGTTCCGACGGAGCAGCCCATCGCCTCCGCCACCGCTGCCTCCGGCAGGTCCTCCCAGTAGCGCAGCACCAGCACCGTGCGCATCCGCACCGGCAGGCGGTCCAACGCGGCCAGCAGCTCGTCCCGGATCACCACCGCCTCGGTGCTGTCCGGGCCGGCCCGGTCCGGCACCGTCGAGGTGACAAGCTCCCGCAGCCCGATGCGGCGCCAGCGGCTGGTCCGCTCGTTCACCATCGCCCGGCGCACGTACGCCATCGGCTCGTCGACGCGTCGCCAGTGCCGCATCACCTTGAGCAGGGCCTCGTGCACCAGGTCCTGGGCCGCGTCCCGGCTGCCCGTCAACAGGTACGCGGTGCGCAGCAGGTCGGCGTAGCGGATCTCCACGAATTCGCGGAACTCCGGGTCATCCACCGGCGGACCCCCTGTCGCGATGATGCACAGCTCGCTCCCCTCGTCGGCCCGGTCGATGGGAACGACGCGGCAGGGTAGCGAAAGGTTGAGTTCGGTCCGAGCCGTACTAGCCTCGGGGCCCATGAACCTCTCCGACGTCGCGCTCCTGGTCGCCGCCGGCCTCGCCGCGGGCACGGTGAACGCGGTGGCCGGGGGCGGTTCGCTCATCACCTTCCCGGCCCTGATCGCGACCGGCCTGCCACCGATTCCGGCCAACGTCACGAACTCCGTGTCGGTGTTTCCCGGGTACGTCGCGGCTGTCGCCGGCAGCTGGATGGACCTGTCGCGCGGAAGGCAGCTGTGGCGCCTGCTGCCCACCGCGATCGCCGGCACGATCGTGGGCTGCCTGCTGCTGCTCTCCACCCCTGCGCGGGCGTTCGAGCTGGTGGTGCCGTTCCTGGTGCTGGGTGCGACCGCCGTACTCGCCTTCCAGGATCCGCTGCGCCGGCTGGTCGGCCACCCGGCCCACCTGAGCCCGCGCCGCCGTACCGTCAGCGTGCAGGCCATGGTCGCGATCGGTTCGGTGTACGGCGGCTACTTCGGCGCGGCGCTCGGGGTGATGCTGGTGGCCGGCCTGGCGCTGGTGCTGGACACCACCCTGGCCCGGGTGAGCGCCATCAAGAACCTGCTCTCGGCGGTGGTGGGGCTGACCACGCTGGTGGTGTTCGCGCTCTTCGGCCCGGTCCACTGGGCGGCCGCCGCGGTGGTCGCCCCGGCCACGGTGACCGGCGGCTACCTGGGCGCCCGGCTGGTCCGCCGGCTGCCGCCGGTGGTGCTGAAGACGGTCATCGTGGTGTTCGGCACGGTGATCGGCCTCTACCTGCTCTCGCGCGCCCTGCGATAGGCGCCCTGGGACACCGAACCGCCCCGGCGCGGCATCGCGCAGGGGCGGTTCGACCAGGACGGGACGGAGCTCAGTACGCCTCGCCGACCGGTTCCTCCGGGGAGTGCTCGGCGCCGCGGGCGGCCCGGTTCCACCTCGACCAGAGCACCCGCTCGCCGTAGCCGGCGGCCATCAGGTGCGCGAAGGCGAGATAGATCAGCACGCCGACGGCGAGCACCCCGAAGCCGACCCAGAACGGCAGGGCCAGCCCGTGTTCGGCGAGCTTGCCGGCGATGATCGGGGCCGGCGCGGCGGCGCCCCAGCGGACCAGGTTGAACGCGCCGGTGGCGACCCGCCGGTCGGCGGAGCCGAGGCCGAGCGCCAGGTCGGTGAGGTTGGCGTTGGCCAGTCCCATGAAGAGGCCGGCGAGCACCAGCACCACCAGCGACTCGGCGGTGCCGGAGGAGGTGGCGAAGAGCACCATGCAGGCCAGCAGGCCGGTGATGGCGACGCCGACGGTCTGCACGGCGCCGATCCGGTGCGCCAGCCGGTGACCGATCAACAGGATGCCGGCGGCCAGGCCGAGGCCCCAGCCGGTGAAGGCCAGCCCGAGCGGGATCACGTCGAGGTGCAGGTAGAGCGGCGTGTAGCCGAGCACCACGAAGAAGACGAAGTTGTAGGCGGCGGTGACCACGCAGAGCGTGATGAACGCCGGCTTGCGGTACGTCGAGAAGATCTGGCCGACGCGTACGGGAGGCTGCCGGCGGGCCGGTTCGCGGAGCTTGCGCGCGGCGACGCCCAGCGCGAGCACCATGAACACGCCGCAGACGAAGAACGGCAGCCGCCAGCTCACCTCGCCGAGCAGGCCGCCGATCAGCGGGCCGACGGCGAAGCCAAGCCCGAGCGCCGTCTCGAAGAGGCCGACCACCCATTCCCGGTCGTTGGCGAGGTTGACCAGCACCACCATCGCGGTGGCGAAGAACATCGCGTTGCCCAGCCCCCACACGCCGCGTAGCACGGAGAGCTGCACGATGTCGTTGCTGAACGAGGCAAGGATCGCGGCGAGGCCGACCACGGTGACCCCGGTGATCAGCACGGGTTTGAAGCCGAACCGCCCGCTGGCGAGGGTCGCCGGGATCATGCCGACCGCCATCACCGCGATGTACGCGGTGAACAGCAGCTCGACCTGCCAGGCGGTGACGCCGATCGCCGCGCCGATGGCGGGCAGGATCGGGTCCACCACGGCGATGCCGGCGATGGCGAGGAAGGCCACCAGCGTGGTGGCGTAGATGGCACTGCGGTTGGGCTCGGATCCCCGATCCACTCCGCCTCCCTAGATAGCTGTATCTTACAGTTAATTCGGTTGTATCATACAGCTATGACGGACGACCGCAGCCAGGAAACCGGCCAGGACGAGATCACCCTCGGCCGGATCGAGACCGAGGTGGCCCTGCTGATGCGACTGGGCGAGGCGACCCGCCGGGCCACCGGCACCGCCGAACACCGGGTGCTGGACCGGGCGGCGTACGTGATCCTGCGATACCTGGACACCGCCGGCCCACAGAACGTCTCCGCGCTGGCCGCCCGGCTCAACCTGGACGGCTCCACGGTCACCCGGCAGGTCGCCGCGATGCAGCGGGACGGCCTGATCACCCGTACGCCGGACCCGGCCGACGGGCGCGGCACCGTGGTCTCCGCCGCCCCCGCCGGGCTGCAGCGGATGGCCGCCGTCCGGGCGGCCCGCACCCGGCTCTACGGCGACATCCTCGCCGCCTGGTCGCCCGACGACCGGGCCACCCTCGCAGAGCTGCTGCACCGCCTCAACGAGGCCCTCGACTCGCGCAACCGCCCCCGCTGAGAACCGCCGTGCGCGTGTCAGGAAGGGCCCCCTGTACAACGCGAGGCGTCAACAGGGGGCCCGTCCTTTCAGGCGACCGGCTCGCGGGCGGACTCGGCGCCGCGGTCGGGGCCGGGGGTGACCCGCGGGTCGCCCTCGTCGGCGAAGTAGTCGTCCCGGGTGGTGGCGTCCACCCCGTCGGCGACCTTGCCGGCTCGCAGGACCAGGGTGAGCAGCGCGGCGACAACCAGGTTGACCAGAACCGCCACGATCCCGACGTAGATCGTCTTCGGGGTGTCGAAGCCGAACTTCTCCAGCGGGAAGGCCGAGCCGGCGAAGTGCTTCTTCCCCGTCGCCGGGTTCGCGACCTGGTAGAGCATCCACATGCCCAGCGCCATGCCGGCCGCCCAGCCGGCGATCAGCGCGCCCCGATGGAACCAGCGGGTGTAGAGGCCCAGCGCTACCGCCGGCAACGTCTGGAGGATGATCACGCCGCCGATGAGCTGCAGGTCGATGGAGAACTGCGGGTCGAGGAAGACGATGCAGGCGACCGCGCCGACCTTCACCACCAGCGAGGCGATCTTCGAGACGTTGGCCTCCTGCGCCGGGCTGGCATCCCGCTTCAGATACTCCTTGTAGATGTTGCGGGTGAACAGGTTCGCCGCCGCGATCGACATGATCGCCGCCGGCACCAGCGCCCCGATGCCGATCGCCGCATACGCGATCCCGGCGAACCAGCTCGGGAACTGCGCGTCGAAGAGCCGCGGCACGATGGTGTTGGTGTCCACACTGCCCGCCTTGGCCCCCGCCAGCGGCGTCACGTTGGCCGCGATGGCCATGTAGCCGAGCAGCGCGATCAACCCGAGCAGCAGGCTGTACGCCGGCAGCGCGGACATGTTCCGCTTGATCACGTCCCGGTTCCGGCTGGCCAGCACGCCGGTGATGCTGTGCGGATAGAGGAACAGCGCCAGCGCCGAACCGAACGCCAGGGTGACGTACTGGAGCTGGTTGTTGGCGTTGAGCAGGATGCCGTCACCGGGGGCCGGAGATGCCTGGAACTTCGCGTCCGCCGCGTCGAAGATGCTGCTCCACCCGCCCAGCTTGTGGGGCAGGTAGATGACCGCCACCAGGATCACGACGTAGATCAGCGAGTCCTTGACGAACGCGATCAGCGCCGGCGCGCGCAGCCCGGACTGGTACGTGTAGGCCGCCAGGATCGCGAACGCGATGATGATCGGCAGGTGCCGGGCCACCGCGCTGTCCCCGGTGACGCCCATCGTCTTGAGCACCGCCTCGATGCCGACCAGCTGCAACGCGATGTACGGCATGGTCGCCACGATGCCGGTGATCGCGACCAGCAGCGCCAGGATCGGCGAGTCGAACCGGCTGCGGACGAAGTCGGCCGGGGTGACGAAGCCGTGCCGGTGCGACACCGACCAGAGCCGGCAGAGCACCAGGAACACCAACGGGTAGATGACGATCGTGTACGGCACGGCGAAGAAGCCCGCCGCGCCGGCCCCGAAGATCAGCGCCGGCACCGCCACGAAGGTGTACGCGGTGTACAGGTCACCGCCGACCAGGAACCAGGTGATCCAGCCGCCGAAGCTGCGCCCGCCCAGCCCCCACTCGTCGAGGTGCGCCATGTCGCGCGGCGCCCGCCATCGGGCCGCCACGAAGCCCATCGCGCTGACCAGCAGGAAGAGGACGGTGAAGACGATGATCTCGGTCAGATGGTCGCGCATCACCGGTCACCCCGCCTCTTCGTCATCTGGTAGACCAGCGTGGTGGTGCCGACGCCGAGGATGATCCAGGCCAGTTGCAGCCAGTAGAAGCGCGGGAATCCGAAGATCCGGGGTGAGTCGGCGTTGAAGAAGGCCGGGATCAACGGCACCACGATCGGGATGAAGAGCAACCAGTTCCAGGGGCTGCGATCGGTCGCCCTGGACCGCGCCGTGCTCGGCGCCTCCGGTTCGGGTGCTGCCATGTGACACACCTCCGGGAAGTCGTGACTCGCCAGGTAACGGCCGGAGGTTACGGCCATGTGACCCAGGTCACGTCCATCCCGGTGGCGATGCTGCGCCGAGCGGCCCCCCGCCTGCGCCGAACGGCGGAGGCGGACGGCGGAGGCGGACGGCCGACGCGCTGCATCGGAGGTCCCGCGGTCAGGAGGAGGTCAGGTGGGCGGTGTCGTTGACCGAGCGGACCGCGACGCCGCCGTCCGGGTAGAGGTCGAGCACCGAGACGCCCGCGGTGTCCAGGTAGAGCCGGTGCAGGAAGGCGTCGCCGGCCGCGAGCGCGTCGCGCAGCACCAGCTTGATCGGTGAGACGTGGGAGACCACCACGACCGTCTCCCCCGGGTACGCGGTACGCAGCCGCTCGACCGCCCGGCCGGTGCGCTCGGCGACCGCGGCGAACGACTCGCCCTGCGGCGGGGCGACCTGAGTGGAGGCGAGCCAGGCGTCCAACTCCCCCGCCCAGCCCTCCCGCACCTCGGCAAAGGTCCGCCCCTCCCAGACCCCGAAGTCGCACTCGATCAGGTCGTCGTCGGGGCGTACCGGAGGGTTGCCGACGGCGGCGGCGATCGTCTCGGCGGTGGCCGTGCAGCGGGACAGCGGGGAGCTGACCACGGCCGCGACGGACGGCGCGAGGGCGGCGACCCGGGCGGCGGTCGCCCGGGCCTGGGCCCGACCCCGGTCGGTGAGCGGCACGTCGTCGCGGCCCGAGTAGCACTTCTGCACGGTCCGCCCGGTCTCGCCGTGCCGGACCAGGATCAGCCGGGTCGCGGTCTCGGTGGGGCGCGGCTCCCACGAAGCCGGCGTGGTGGCCGGATCGGTGCCGGTGGCCCGGCCCACGGCGGCCCGCGTCGCCGCCTCGCGCGCCGCCGCCCGGGCGGCCGAGTCGGCGGCGGCCACCTCGCGCGGCGGTTCCACGATCCGCGGCGACTCGACGGTCGGCCGGGCCGGCGCCCGGCCCGCGGCAGCGTCCATCGCCGCGTTGGCCAGGGCGTCCGCGTGCCGGTTGCGCTCCCGGGGCACCCAGGTGAACCGTACGCTCTCGAACCGGCCGACCAGGCCGGCGGCCTGCGCGGCGAGCGGTCGCAGCCCCGGGTGCTTGATCTGCCAGCGGCCGCACATCTGCTCGACCACCAGCTTGGAGTCCATCCGCGCCTCGACCTCGGCCGCGCCCAGCTCGGCGGCGGCCTCCAACCCGGCGATCAGACCCCGGTACTCGGCGACGTTGTTGGTGGCCGTGCCGATCGACTCGGAGCGCTCGGCCAGCACCTCGCCGGTCTCCGGATCGCGGACCACCGCGCCGTAGCCGGCCGGGCCCGGGTTGCCCCGCGACCCGCCGTCGGCCTCCACCACCACCCCGCGCACCGCCACGACGGTTACAGCCCCGACTCGCTGGTCCGGACCATGATCCGCCGGCACTCCTCGCAGCGCACCACCTCATCCGGGTCGGCCTTGCGGATCCGGGCCAGGTCGGCGCCGGAGAGTTCCAGCCGGCAGCCACCGCAGCGGGCCGCGGTGAGCAGCGCCGCGCCGAGCCCGGTGTCCTCGCGGATCCGCTCGTAGAGGGCGACCAGGTCGGCCGGGAGGTCGTTGGCGAGCGGCTGGCGGGCGGAGCGCTTGAACTCCTCCTCCTTGGCGATCTCGGCCAGGCTCTCGTCGCGGCGCTGCTCGGTGCCGGTCCGCCGGTCCCGGGCCTCGGCGATCCGGCGCTCGACGCCGTCGAGCACACCCTGCCCGGTCTCGCGCTGCTCCATCAGCTCCAGCTCGGCGTCCTCCAGGTCGCCCTGGCGGCGGTTGAGCGAGGCCAGCTCGTGCTGGATCGCCTCCAGTTCCCGGGCCGGGCCGCTGCCGGCGGCCAGCCGCGCCTCGTCCTTGCTCTTGCGGGCGCGTACCTGGTCGACGTCCTTCTCCAGCCGGGCGATGTCCCGGTCCAGGTCGTCGACGGCCACCTGGGCGCGGACCCGCTCGTCCTCCAGCGCGGAGAGTTCCCGCGCGAGCGCCTCCAGCTCGGCCCGCTCGGGCAGCGACCGGCGGCGGTGGGCGAGCTGGGCGAGAGTGGTGTCGATCGCCTGCAGGTCGAGCAGCCGACGCTGCACCTTCGGGTCAGCCTTCACGGTCGGGGCTCCTTGTCGTCCGGTCGGGTGCGGCGGCGTGCACGGTCCACGGGTCGGTGTCCAGGTCGGACACCACGGTCTCGACGCCCAGCTCGTCCCGCAGCTGGGCGGCCAGGTCGTCCAGCCAGGGTCGTTCGGTCGCCCAGTGGGCGGCGTCCAGCAGCGCCGGGCCACCGGCGGCGAGGTGCTCACCGGCGGGGTGGTGGCGCAGGTCGGCGGTGAGGAAAGCGTCCACGCCGGCGGCGGTCGCCTCGGCGAGGAAACCGTCCCCCGAGCCGCCGCTGACGGCGAGGCTACGAACCATACGCCGAGGGTCACCTGCGGCGCGAACTCCCCAGGCCGTGGCGGGCAGCACCGCGGCGGCGTGCCGGGCCAGCTCGGCGAGGGTCATCGGGGTGGGCAGTTCGCCGATCCGGCCGATGCCCCGCCCGGGGGCGTCGGCCGGCGACCCGGGCCGCGGCCGGTGCAGCGGACGCAGCCCGGTCAGCCCGAAGCGGGCCGCGAGAGCGTCGGAGACACCCGGGTCGGCCACGTCCGCGTTGGTGTGGGCCGCGTACAACGCGACGTCCGACTTGATCAGCCGATGGACGATCCGCCCCTTGTACGTGGTGGCGGCGACCGAGGAGACGCCGCGCAGCAGCAGCGGGTGGTGCGCGACGATCAGGTCGGCCCCGGCGGTGAGCGCCTCGTCCACCGTCTCGGGCACCACGTCGACCACGCAGGCGATCCGGCGCACCGGGTTGGCGGGCTCGCCGAGCACCAGGCCGACCCGGTCCCACTCCTCGGCCCAGGCGGGCGGATAGCGGCGATCCAGCGCGGCCACCACGTCGGCGACCGTGGGTGGGAATCGGGTTGTGCTCACGGCCGGCCAGCTTACCGGCGTCGAGACTGCTCTCACGCCCATGGCGGTCAGGAAGGGGCCCGTGTATTACAGAATGCGTTGACAAGGGGCCCCTGCTACACCTCAGCCGACCGGGGCGGCCGGACGCGGAGTGCCACGCAGCGCGGCGAGGCCGACCGCCCAGGGGAAGTCGTGCAGGTGCCGCTCGCCGGTGCCCGGCGGATGCAGCGGTACGACATGATCGCCGAACACGACCCGCACCCCCCACTCCCGCAGCCGCTCCAGGCTGGCCCGGAACGCCGGGTGCGCGGCCATCGCCGAGTTGGTGTACGGGACGGCCGCGATCGGCAACCCGAGCCCCTGCGCCTCGACCAGCAGCCCGAGCGCGAGGGTGTCGGCGATGCCGACCGCCCACTTGTTGACCGTGTTGACCGTCGCCGGGCAGACCAGCATCGCATCCGCCTGCGGCAGCACGTCCGGGTCGCCCGGGTTCTTGTAGTGGGTGCGTACCGGGTGACCGGTCTGCCGGGCCAGCGCCGTCCGGTCGACGAATTTCGCGCCGTCCGGCGTGGTGACCACGGAGACGTCCCAGCCGTCCTGCTGGGCGAGGTCGACGAGGCGGCCGACGTCACGGGCCAGCGGCGAACCGCAGGCGATGACATAGAGCACCCGGCGGCGCCCGAGGCCGATGCGCGGACCGTTCATCCGACCGGCACCGCGCTCATGCCGCCACTCCGCTGATGATCCGCTCGCTCATACGCCGACGCCCATGTGCTCGGCCAACTCCGCGATCGGTGCGGGCGGCGTACCCCGGGTGCGACGGAGCACGTCCGACATCACCTCGTGGGCGATCGGCCGGCAGCGGATCTCGGACGGGGCGAGCCGGTCGCCGCGCAGCAGCATCTCACCCGCGTTCGCGATGTCGCCGATCTGCGCGTAGCCGCGGGCGATGTCGAGCAGGTGGTGCGCGCGCCGCTCGGGCAGCAGGCCGTTGAACGCGGTCTCGCAGATGGCCTGGTGGATCTCCACGGCCCGGCCGCCGTCGCCCAACTCCACCGCCGCGGCGGCCCGGTGCAGCTCCAGATTGGTCGGGCCGAACGAGGTCCAGTAGTGGTTGTGGTCCCCGCCGACCAGGGTGGCCGCCTCCTGGGCCCCGGCGAGCAGGTCGTCCACGGTGGCGGAGTCGCCGATCCGGGCGGCGGCCATCGCACCCTGGAGCAGCAGCATGCCGTAGACGGAGAGCCGGCCCGGGGTGGCCTCGTTGTCGCCGCCGGGAGCGAGCCGGTTGGCGATGTTCACGTTGAGTTCGAGCGCGGGCCGGGCCCGACCCATCGCCACCAGCGCGTTGCAGACCCGGGTGGTGGCGATGCCGGCCAGCAGCGGGTCGTCGGCCCGCTGGGCGACCGCCATCGAACGGTCGGCGGCCAGCCAGGCCAGCTCGCACTCGCCGAGCTTGCGCAGCACCGAGGAGGCGATCTGATAGACCTGCCCGAGCAGGTGGGCCGCCTGCGGGGCCCGGTCTCCGCCGTGGCCGGCATCCGCGGCCTGGGCGTCGCGCAGCAGCTTCGGCAGCGCCCGGGTGAGCATCCCGTAGCGGCCGTACTGGTAGGTGAGCCAGGCGTGGTTGACCGCCTTGCGCATGTCGTCCAGCGGCGGGGGGTACGGCGCCGCGTCGAAGTACGCGCTCATCGAGTCGTACCGCTCCAGCGCGGCGCGGATCTCCTCGACCTCGACCTGGTCGATGCAGTTGAAGGCGTCGGTACGCCGCTCCGGGTCCTTGCCGAGCAGCAGTTGCACGTCGAGCTGGAGGATGTCGGCGATCTCGTAGAGGACGGAGAACTTGTCCAGCCGCCGCACCCCGCGCTCGACCTTGTCGACCCAGCTCTTGGACTTGCCGAGCCGGTCGGCGAAGACCTGCTGGGACATCTTGCGACGGCCGCGCCAGTACGCCACCCGGCGGCCTATGGGCAGTTCGTCCATCTCGCCATCCCTCCCCCACCACGTCCGGCTGATCTCCTCCGGGCGGCGATCGCGACGACCCGTCGGTCCCGCAATGTCCCCCTGGTCGCACAGTCTGTACGTCAACCTTACGGTCAGCCCTCGTAGTTTCCGTGCAAGTTGCATCAGCCGTTCGTCAGGTCAACGAGTGTGGGTTACGGCAGTGACGGCGCTCGACGTGCGATGTGGACACCGTCTTGCCGGGGCGAGAGGGGATGGCGCAGATGTGGGAGACCGTCGGACCGCGCATGGCTCGCCTGTCGCCACTGGAACGGGTCCGGCTGCGCCGGGTCGCCGTCCGGTACGCCGCACACGGCTGGGAGGTGACGCCCGGCGCCTGCCTGGCCAACCACCGCTTCGTCTGCGGCCGCGCCGGCTGTCCCACCGTGGGCTGCCATCCGGCCCTTGAGGACTGGGAGCACGCGGCGAGCGCCGACCCGGCGAGGGTGGCCACCTGGTGGCGCAGCCGCCCACACGGGGTGCTGCTGCCCACCGGGCGCTCGTTCGACGTGCTGGAGGTGGCCGCCCACTTCGGCCGGCAGGTGCTGGACACCGTCGTGTCCCACCCGGCCGGCTTCGGCGTACGCGGGCCGGTCCTGGTCACCCCCACCGGCCGCTGGATGTTCCTGGCCCGCCCGGGTGACCCGCTCCGGCCGGAGCTGGAGCAGTGCTTCCACGTGGTCCGGCACGGTCCCGGCTCGTGGATCCCGGCGCCGCCCACCCCGCTGCCCGAGGGGACGGTGCGCTGGGCGGTCGCCCCCGAGCAGGCCCGCTGGCAACTGCCCGATTCGTACCTGGTGCAGAACGCGCTGATCGACGCGTTGCGCTCGGCCGGCATCACGCTCGCCCCGGGCCTGCTCCCCGGCCAGCTCCCCTTTCCCCGCCGCGCCCCCTGACCGGCGGTTCCCCGACAGCGTCCTCCCCCACACCGGACTCGTTGGACCAGGTGAGAGCGCGTTCGCGCCAGAGCGGGGGTTGAGATGTCACGAGACGACGCGGCCCGCCACACCGGCGGCACCGAACCATCACGACACCACCGCCGTCCGCACCGCTGGGCCGGCACCCGGCCCTGGGGCACCCGCCCCGGCCGTCCCCGGCCGACCGGCTCCCGCCCCAACATCACCTACCGCCCCGTCCGCTGAGGCGCGGATAAGCCCACACTGCGGTGGTCCGCCCGGAAGATCCGGACCGGGCATGCCTGCCCGACTCGATCGAAAGTAGCTGTAGCAGCGGCGCGTGACCCGCCGCCGTTACGGGTATGCCCCCGAACCGCTGAAGCCGTGAGGGGAAGGACCCGCCATGCTCAGCAAAGAGGATCAGCGCAGGTTCGAACAGATCACCCGCCAGTTGCGGGAGAGCGACCCGCAGTTCTTCGCCCGGCTCGAGGACCGGGCCCGGGCCCGCCGAGGCCGATATCTGATGCTGTTGACGATCGTGCTGTGGGCCTCGCTGCCGGCGATGACCGTGCTGGCCGGGCGGCTGGCCGGCGCGATCTGTGCCGTGGTGCTGCTGGCCAACGCCGGATTCATGTGGCGATTCCGGCGGCGTTGGCTATGACCGCGCCGACCGTCCCATCCGTGCCGGGACACTGCCCGAACGGGATCAACGCGCCGAGAGGTCCGGGTCCGCCGTCGGCCGGGGACCGCCGAACTCCCGGTACGCCCGGCGCAGCCGCTCCACCAGGCCGGGGCCGCCGATCGCCGCGCCGGGCGGGGCGAGCTGCCGCAGCAGCAACTCCGGCCCGGTCGCCAGGGTGGGTGGCCGGTCGGGCAACGACACCGGGGACAGCCAGAACCGGTCCACCGCGTCGGCCAGCGGGGCCGGCGGCAGCCCGCCGAGCACCCGCGCCGCACCGGCCACCGGAGGTTCGGGCTGGCCTTCAGCACGCTGCTCGGCCGGGTTGACGGCCGGTCCGCCCGTCGCCGCCGTCCGCTCGGCCGGCCCGTACACATGGGCCACGGCCGGAGTGGTGGCGCCGCGCAGCGTACGCAGCCGGGTGAGCAGCTCGGCCCGGCTCCGGCCGCGCCAGTGCAGCAGCTGGAACGGATCGGCGTCGAACGCCTCGGCGAGCAGGTAGAAGCTGGCCGCCAGGTGTTTGCACGGCACCGCGAAGTCGGGACAGCCGCAGTACTGTTCCAGCTCGGCCACGTCGGCCGGGAAGAGCGGCGCGCCCGCCGTGGCGAACAGCTCCTCCAGTTCGGCCGGCAGGTCGCCGGCGAGCAGCCGGGCGCTGAAGAACGCCTGCCCGGCCAGGTCCGCCTCGATCCGCTCCCACACCTCGTCCGGGTACGCCGCCAATCCGATCCGCACCGGGTACGGCTTCGGCCGGGAGCCCTGCACCTCGGCGGTGACCAGACCGGGGGCGACGTCGAGCCGGAGCACCTGGCCTCGGCGCGCGTACGCCCGACCCCGGGTGAGGCGGGTGCCGAGCGCGAAGGACTCCAGCACCTCCAGGAACCGCCGGGACCACCACGAGCGGCCGATCGCACCCCGGGTGCTACGCGCCCGCAGGCCGCCCTCGACCCGGCGCGGCGGCCCGAACTCGGCGAACCGCGAGCGGTCATCCGAAGTGGTCACTCCACCACCGCCCCGGACTCCAACGCGAACAGCTCCCGCAGCGTCTCGGTGGAGAGTTCGGTGACCCACTGTTCGCCGCTGCCCACCACCCGCTGTGCCAGGCTGCGCTTGTCCGCGATCATCGCGGCCACCTTCTCCTCCACCGTGCCGGCGCACACGAACTTGCGTACCTGCACCCGTCGGCGCTGGCCGATGCGGAACGCCCGGTCGGTCGCCTGGTCCTCGACCGCCGGGTTCCACCAGCGGTCCACGTGCACCACGTGGTTCGCCGCCGTCAGGGTCAGCCCGGTGCCGCCGGCCTTCAGCGACAGCACGAACAGCGGCGGGCCGTCCGGCGACTGGAACCTGGTCACCATCGTGTCCCGCTCGGCCTTGCCGACCCCGCCGTGCAGGTAGAGCACCTCCCGGCCGGTACGGGCGGACAGGTGGCCGCGCAGCATCCCGCCGAACTCGGCGTACTGGGTGAAGAGCAGGGCCTTCTCCCCCGCCGCGAGGACCTCGTCGACGATCTCCTCAAGGCGTTCCAGTTTGCCGGAACGACCGGGCAGCGTGGACCCGTCGTGCAGCAGCTGGGCCGGATGGTTGCAGACCTGCTTGAGCCGGGTCATCGTGGCCAGCACCAGGCCCCGGCGTTCCATCCCGTCGCTGGACTCGATCTTCGCCATCATGTCGTCGACCACCGCCCGGTAGAGCGCGGCCTGCTCGGCGGTGAGGTTGCAGAGCACCTCCATCTCCAACTTCTCGGGCAGGTCGGAGATGATCGACGCGTCGGTCTTGAGCCGGCGCAGCACGAACGGTCCGGTCATCCGGCGCAGCCGGTCGGCCACTTCGGCGTCCCCGTGCCGCTCGATCGGCTCGGCGAACCTCTTCCGGAACGTGGCGGCCGGGCCGAGCAGACCGGGATTGGCGAACTGCATGATCGACCAGAGGTCGGCGAGCCGGTTCTCCACCGGCGTACCGGTGACCGCGACCCGGTGCCGCGCGGGCAGCGACCGGACCGCCTCGGCCTGCCGGGTGGCGGCGTTCTTGATGGCCTGCGCCTCGTCCACGACCACCCGGTGCCAGTCGATCCCGGCCAGGTCGAACGCGTCCCGCCCGGCCACCGAGTAGGTGGTGAGGACCAGGTCCGCCGCGTGCACGGCCGCGGCGAACTCCGCGCCCCGCGCCCGTTCCGCACCATGGTGCACGTGTACGCGCAGCTTCGGCGCGAACCGGGCCGCCTCCCGCTGCCAGTTGCCGACCAGCGACATCGGACAGACCAGCAGCGTGGGCCCGGCCTCCGGCGGGTCCCCGGCGAGCAGGGCGAGCAGTTGCACCGTCTTGCCCAGACCCATGTCGTCGGCGAGGATCCCACCCAGCCCGAGCGACTGGAGGAACGCCAGCCAGGCCAGCCCGCGCCGCTGGTACGGCCGCAGCGTCCCGGTGAACCCCGGCGGCGGATCGGCCGGGGTGAGCCGCCGCTCCGCCCCTCCGGCCAGCAGCTCGCCCAGCGCGCCGTCGGCGGTCACCTCCAGCACCGGCAGCTCGTCGGGGCGGTCGGCGCCGTCCAGGCCCATCCGCAGCAGGTCGGCGACGGTCAGCTCACCGGCCGAGCGGAGCAGCCGCAGCCCGGCGGCGAGCCGCTGCGGGTCCAACTCGACCCAGCGGCCCCGCAACCGGACCAGCGGGGACTTCAGCTCGGCCAGCGAGGCCAGCTCCTCAGCGGTCAGCGGCTGGTCGCCGAGGGCCACCTCCCAGCGGTAGTCCACCACGGCGTCCAACCCGAGACCGCCGGAGGCGGCGGCGACCGCACCCGGGGCGGTGCGGCTGCGTGCCCGCAACCGGGCGCCGAGACGCGCCGAGGACCGCCGCCACCAGGACGGCAGGAGCACCCCGAAACCGGCCGCGTGCAGCACCGGCGCACCCTCGCGGAGGAACCGGTGCGCCCCGTCCGCGTCCAGGTCCGTCCCCTCCGGCGTGGCGGTCCGCAGCGCGTCCTCCAGCTCCGGCCAGAGCCGGCTGGCCCGGCCCAGCTCGGCGAGGAGCGTCTCCTGCGGGTCGACGCCGCGCCCGGCCAGCGCGGGCGTCGGCCCCTGCCAGACCTGCGCCGCGTCGACCACCAGGCCCGGCTCGTCGGCCGGGTGCAGGCCGAACTCGACCCGCCAGGAGCCCTCCTCGACCAGTTCGGCCACCGGGTCGACGTCGGGCTCGACCAGCCGGAAGGCGGCTCGTACCGCGCCGCCGGCGGCGTCCCGCTGCCAGGCGTCCAGCTCGGTGCGGAGGGTGACCAGCGCGGCCGGTTCGGCGGTGAAGGCGCGCTCCGGCCCGGTGAGCGCGGCCAGCCAGCGGGGCACCGGCCCGCCCGGCCGCATGCCCCGGTGCAGCGAGACGTCGGCGAGCGCGGCCCGGGCGGCCGCGTCGGTCAGCGCGTCCAGCGCCGCGGCGACAAGTTCCCCCGGCTCGGCGCCCGCCGGCACCCCTCCGGCCACCCGGCCACCGGCGGTCCGGCCACCGACGGTCCGGCCACCGGCGGTCCGGCTGACCTCCCACTCGACGGCGGCGCGGGCGGCCGGGGGCAGTGCGAGGGCGAGCGAGCGCGCCCAGGCCGCATCCGTGCCGGTGAGCAGGGGACGCCAGACCGCCCGGGCGGTCGCCACGTCCCCGTCGCCCACCGGGCGCAGGTGACGCCGGGATCGCCCGCCGTCCGCCGCGCCCCGCACGGCCCGGCTCCGGCCGACCGAGCCGCCCCCGCCTGCGCTGAGAACGCGCTGGTCGCCGTCGCCACTCGCGCGTTGGCCAGATCTTGGAAACTTACCGTCCTGTCCGAACGGCAGGTCTCCAAGATCTGCGGCGGCCACACCCGACAGCGGCGCGGGGGTGGGGTGCGGCGGGGACGCAAGCGCGGCGGGGGACGCGAAGTCGGCGGAGGCGGGATCGTGGTCGGCGGAGGCGGGATCTTGGTCGGCGGAGGCGGGATCGTGGTCGGCCACGCCGGGCAGGAGCCGGCCGCGAGCGACCAGGTCGGCGGCGAAGTCGGCCAGCTCGGCCAGGTGGCGCAGGCTCGCACCGATCACGGCGTCCTTCGGGTCAAGCGCCCGGAGCAGTGCGAACGCGGCGTCCGGGACGTACGCGAGGGCGGGCACCCGCCACCCGGCGAGGGCCACCGGGCCGCGGACCGGCTCGTCGACGGCGGCCCGGACCAGCTCCGGCGAATCGAGCGGCGAGCCCGCCCGGGTAGGCAGGGTGAGCAGCACCGACGCCGGCGCGGCGGGCGGGTCGCCAAGGGCGGCGGGCGGGTCACCGAACGCGGCGGGCGGGTTGTCGAGCGCGGCCGGCGGGTTGTCGAGCGCGGCGCGCGGGTCGCCGAGCGCGGCGCGCGGGTCGCCGAGCGCGGCGCGCGGGTCGCCGAGCGCGGCGCGCGGGTCGCCGAGCGCGGCGCGCGGGTCACCGAGCGCGGCGGCGAGGCTGGCCTGGTCGGCGGCGAAGGGATGGGGGCGCTCGCGCGGGGGGCGCCCGGGACGGCGGGGCGCGCGGGGTGGCCGGGTGCTGTCCTCGGCCCAGACGGCGAGCCCGACGCCGGGCAGCCACAGCCCGTGGATGACCAGCACGCACTCCCCCTCGACGACCGCCCGTGCCAGGATAGGCGGCCCCGGCCGGATAGTCTCGGCGGCGTGGTCGATCTACTCGTGATCGGTGGCCTGGGGGTCGACATCCGCGCCCAGGTTCCCGCACTTCCGCTGCCCACCGCCGACTCGCTGACCGTACCCCCGGTCGAGCTGCGGATCGGCAACACGGGCGCCGGCGTGGCGCTCGCCGCGCACGCCCTCGGCCTGCGGGTGGCGCTGATCGACGTGCTGGGCTCCGACCCGGCCGGCGACGTGGTCCGGGCGGCCCTGGCCCGCACGTCGGTACGGACCGTGTTGGCCGACGCCCCCGGCGGCACCCGCCGGTCGGTGAACCTGGTCGACCCGGCCGGCCGCCGGATGTCCCTCTACGACCCGCGCCCGTGGGCCGGTCCGGTGCCGTTCGCCGAGGCGGAGCTGACCGCGCTGGTACGCGACGCGGCGCACGTACACGTTTCGATCATGGACTGGGCCCGGGACGCGCTGCCGGCGTTGCGCGCGGGCCTCGGCGACGGCACGGCCCTCTCCACCGACCTGCACGACTGGGACGGCGAGAACGACTACCACCGCCCCTTCGCCGAGGCCGCCGACCTGGTCTTCGTCAGCGACGTCCGGCTCGGCGACCGGGCCGGGAAGGTCGCCGACGGGCTGGCGCCGCGGACGGTGCTGGTGACCGGCGGGGCCGCCGGCGCGACCCTGCACGGGGTGGACACCCCACCGGCGCGGGTGCCCGCGGCGACCCCGCCCGCCCCGGTGGTGGACACCAACGGCGCCGGCGACGCGTTCGCGGCCGGCCTGATCGCCGCCCGCCTGCGCGGCGCGCCCCCGCTGGACGCCGCCCGGTACGCGGCCCGGGTGGCCGCCGCCGCCTGCACCCACGACGGGATGGAGTATCCGCCCGGCCTGCTGCCCCGCGACTGAGCCCGGTCTCCCGTCGGCCAGTTCGGGCCGCCCCTTGATCCACTCCGCGTGCGGCAGGTGGCCAATCCTTGATCCACTCCGCGTGCGGCAGGTGGCCAATCCTTGATCCACTCCGTGTGCGGCATGTGGTGGTCACAGCCGATCGCGAGACCACCTGTTGCCGCACACGGAGTCGATCATTGCGTCGGCAGCCCCGGGAGCGGCCGGCCCCGCTGCGCTGCTATCCGCTGCGGCCCGGCCTGCGCCGGGGCAGGATGGGCGCATGGCTTCCACGGTGCAGATCCCCCTGGTGGGCGGTACGGCCGACGGCGAGACCGTCACCGTCGAGCTGGACAGCAACGATCGCCCCCCGCTGACCCACCATCACCTCGGCGCGGAGGGGCTGGCCAAGGCGCAGATCTACGAGCTGGAGACGGACAACCACCGGGGCCGGCCCTGGATCTACGCCTGGCGCGGCCCAGCGGTCTGAACCCCGGCTGACCCACCGTCCCCGGCACCGCGCTGGCGCCGCCCGGCGGTCTGAACCGGCATCGACCCGGCTGACCCACCGTCCCGACACCGCGCTGGCGCCTCAGTGCGGGACCTGCGCCTCGGAGGCCCGGGACAGGGTCCGCGAACGGATGCTGTCCAGCACGCCCCGGGTGACCTGGGAGGTGGCCCGGGCCTCGTCGCACACCTTCGCCACCATTCGGGCGGTCTCCTCCGCCCGCGAGTCCCGCTCGTCCCACAGCCGGTCCACCTCGGCCAGCAGCGGGCCCTCCACCTCGCGTTCCACGCCACGCAGCGCCGGCACGCCGAGCCGCTGGGCCAGGTCGAAGACCTTCCCGGCGTACGGCAGGGGCAGGAACGGCGTACCGACCATGGCGGCGAAGATCAGGAAGTGCAGCCGCATGCCGACCGCCAGGTCGAAGTGGCGCATCAGGCCGAGGATCTGCCGGGGCGAATAGTCGCCGTTCAGCACGCGCCCCCGCTCAGCGGCGGTCATGTGCGACATCACCCCGTGCGAGTGCCGGATGTCGTCGCGTTCCATCGGGACGAAGAGCACGTACGCGTCGATCCGGTGCACCAGGAAGTCGCCGATCTGGGCGAGCAGCCGGTGGTAGCCGTCGATGTCGAGGCGCTCCGCGGCCCGGCCCGGCTCGCGTACGCTCAGCCCGACCAGCCGCTTGCCCGCCGGGACGCCCTCCTCACGCAGCCAACTGTCCGGGAAGTCCTCCGGTTCCAGCAGGAACGCGGGGTCGGCGGTGACGGTGATCGGGTTCAGCAGGCCGGCCTCCTCCAGCACCATCCGGGACTCCTGGTCCCGTACGGTCACCTCGGTCGCCCCGGCCAGGGTCTCCCGCACCATCCCCGTGTCCACGCCGTCGCTGAGCGGCCCGACACCCACCGCGTACGTGAGCAGCGGCAGCCCCCGCTCCTGGGCGACCCGGACCACCCGTAGGTAGCGGCGGGCCTCACGGTTGTAGAGGATGCCGCCGCCGCCCAGGATGAGCAGGTCGAGGTCGGCCAGGATCAGCGACGAGTCGGCGCGGCTGACGCCCTCCCAGGGCACCGCCTCCACGTCCGGGTGGGCCATCGCGGTGTGCGCCGGGTTCCGGGAGAACACAATGATCCGGGCATTCGGCTCCAGCTGCCGCAGGTCGGACAGGAGACCGGTGAGGATCGCCTCGTCGCCGAGGTTGCGGCCGCCGTACGAGCCGAGCACGCCGATGGTCAGTCCGGCGTCATCCGTCATCCGTCGCCCCTCCCCAGCCCCGTTCCGTGCCGGTTTCCCGCTGCACCGGTGGACATACCTGGGGGTAGGGGTCAGCCGCCCGCGCCGACGAGACGGGAGACCAGGGCGGAAACCACCTGGTCGATGTCGAACCCGGCGTCGATCGAGGTGGTCAACCGGTCGAGCAGAAGCCCGTCCACCGCGTAGTGCAGCAGGGCCACCTCGAACGCGCCGCCGGGCAGCCCGGCCGCGACGTGGAACGCGACGTCGTCGGCGTACCCCCGGCGGAGCACGTCGCCGAGGGCACGACGCAGTTCGGGCCGGCGGGACGCCTCCAACCGCAGCTCGAACAGCGCCCGGGTGAGCTCGGGTTCCCGGGTGGTGCGCTCGACGACGTACCGCAGATAGTCGGTGACCAGGGCGAGCGATGGTTCGCGCCGCCCGAGGTCGGCCAGGACCACCGGGTCGGGCGCCATCCGCTCGAAGATCCGCTCGGCGAGGCCGGCGAGCAGCGCGGCCCGGGACGGGAAGTAGTTGGAGGCGGTGCCGACCGGCACGCCGGCCTCGGCGTCGACCGCGCGGTGGGTGAGCCCGCGCGCGCCGGACGCGGCGAGGACCCGCAGCCCGGCGTCGGCGAGGAGGTTGCGTCGTTCCGGGTTCCTGGCCACCGACCCACCCTAGCAATAACCACGACAGGTGTTGTACATTCGATCCGACCACGACAGCCGTCGTGGTTAAGCCGA
Source organism: Micromonospora sp. NPDC093277 (assembly GCF_044765245.1). NCBI lineage: Bacteria > Bacillati > Actinomycetota > Actinomycetes > Micromonosporales > Micromonosporaceae > Micromonospora > Micromonospora sp. NPDC093277. Next base: position 65,785 of record NZ_JBIWJO010000003.1, on the reverse strand, counting down.
TCTTCGGAGCCGATTTGCGCGAGCTCGTGTACTACGTCGCCAGCACCCTCGACGGCTTCATCGCCGCCCCCGACGGGTCCTACGACTTCTTTCCCCTGATGCCGGAGCCGGACGTGCTGGCCCACCTGGCCGCCGAATGGCCGCAGACCTTCCCCACCTTCGCCCACACCCAGCTCGGCATCGATTCGCCGCCCGCCGGCCGCTTCGATGCGCTGGTGATGGGCCGCAGCACCTACGACCCGGCGCTGAAGCTCGGCGTCACCAGCCCGTACGCCCACCTGAAGCAGTACGTCTTCTCCCGATCGCTGCCCCCGTCCGAGGACCCGCAGGTGGAGATCGTCGACGCCGACCCGGTGACCTTCGTCCGCGACCTGAAGCGGCAGCCCGGCGGGGACATCTGGCTCTGCGGAGGCGGCCAGCTCGCCGGCCAGCTCCTCGGCGAGGTGGACGAACTGGTGGTCAAACTGAACCCGATCGTGGCCGGCAGCGGCGTTCCGCTGGCCAACCGGGAATTCGCCCCGCACCGGTTCACCCTGGTCGAGGCATGCCCGTTCGACAGCGGGCTCGTCCTCCTCCGCTACACCGCCGGGATGCGGTAATCGGATTGCTCCGAGCCGGGCCGGCATCGCACGGTGGACCTGTGACGAGCGCGACGAAGAGCCGGATCCGCTGGAGCGACCTGCCGGCCCCGGTCCGGGCTACCGTCGAGGAGATCCTCGGCGACCGGGTGGTGGAGGCCGTCTCGCAGCAGGGCGGCTTCTCCCCCGGCACCGCCGACCGGGTACGCACCGCCGGTGGTGGACGGGCCTTCGTCAAGGCGGTCAGCCCGGCGCAGAACGAACACAGCCCCCGGCTGCACCGCGTGGAGGCGCAGATCGCCGCCGCGCTGCCGTCGGCTGCGCCCGCGCCCCGACTGCTCGGCAGCTATGACGACGGCGACTGGGTGGCACTGGTCTTCGCCGACGTCGAGGGCCGGCCCCCGGTGACCCCCTGGGCGGCCGGCGAGCTGGCGGCCGTGCTGTCCACCCTGGAGGCGATGGCCGACGCCCTCACGCCGACGTCGATCGCGGTGGCGCCCACGGCCACCGAGCAACTCGCGCGGGACTTCGCCGGCTGGCGGCGGATCGCCGAGGATCCGCCGGTCGACCTGGACCCGTGGGCCCGGCCGCGGCTGGCCGAGCTGTGCGCCGCAGCCGACCGGGGGCTGACGGCGCTGGCCGGCGAGACCCTGTGCCACCTCGACATTCGCGCCGACAACCTGCTGATCAGCCCCGACGGAACGGTCAACGTGGTCGACTGGCCGTGGGCCTGCCGGGGGTCGGCCTGGCTGGACAGCCTGATGATCCTGATCAACGTGCAGGTGTACGGCGGGCACGACCCCGAGGCGCTGCTGCGCGACCTGCCGCTCGCCGCCGGGGTGGACCCGGCCGACCTGACCGGCGTACTGGCCGGGTTCACCGGGTTCTTCCTCGACGGATCCCGGCTCCCACCGCCGACCGGCATCCCCACCGTTCGGGCGTTCCAGCGCGCCCAGGGCGACGCGCTGCTGCGCTGGCTGGACCGCCGGCTGCCCTGATCGGTAACCCGGATCGCCTGTCGCGCGCCGAAGGGGCCCACTATGGCCGCCGAAGCCCTCCCTGTTGCAGATCACGCCGGCGGGAGATTCATGATCCTTGGCGCACGGGCTGCGTTCTTCTCGGCGCGTCGGATTGCTGAGCTGCCAACGATCAAGGCCCTCGGCGTGTCGGATTGCTGAGCTGCCAACGATCAAGGCCCTCGGACGGTGTCGGCAAGGGGCGGTCAGGCGGGCGTGCGGACCTCGTGGGTGAGGAAGGGCAGGACGGCGGCGGGCAGCGCCGGTGACCCGACGATGTCGTAGTGGGTCAGGCCGGGCAGCACGGCCAGCCGGGACGCCGGCCGGTCGGTGCCGTCCCCGCCGGCGTCCCGGTGCCCGCCGCCGAGCAGCCCGAAGAACTCCGCCATGTGACCGACCGGGATCGAGTCGGCGTCGGCGTAGACCAGCAGCACCGGCAGGGCGAGGGCGGCCACCTCGGCGGACCAGTCGTAGTCGTGGCGCTGCAGCTCGCCGGTCTTGGCCCAGAGCGTCGGCCAGTCCTGCGGGCGGGGCGCCAACCGCTCGTACAGCTCGTGGGGCGGGGTGCCGCGCATCTGCTCGGCCACCCGCTCGTCCTGGGCCGCCATCGCGGCCAGCACCGCCGGGTACCAGCCCCGCCGCCGGAACGGGGTGGAGACCAGCACCAGGCGGCGGACCTGGCCGGGATGCTGGATCGCGGTACGCAGGGCCACCCCGCCGCCGAGCGAGTAGCCCAGCACGTCGGCCTCGGGTAGGTCGAGATGGCGCAGCAGCGCCCCGAGGTCGTCGGCCATCGACTCGTAGCGCAGCGGACGGTCGACGTCGGCGGTGCGGCCGTGGCCCTGGAGGTCGACCGAGATCACCTGCCGGCGGGCGGCCAGCGCGGGCCGGATCGGGTCGAACATCTCCGCCGACCCGTAGCCGCCGTGCAGCAGCACCAGCGGCCGGCCGGTCCCGTGGACCTCGTACCAGAGCCGGACCCCGTTGACGTCCGCGTAGCCCATGCCGCCCCCTCTCGTCCTGGCGTACCGGTACAACGAGCCGATCCGACACGTGATCCGGATACGCCGCGCCCCCGCTGCCTCGGGCCAACGGGCAGCGGGGGCGCGACGAGGATCCGGTCAGCTGACGCCGGTGACCGCCTTGACCAGGTTGATCCCGAAGTAGATCACGAACGCGGCGGAGACCGCCCACATCAGCGGGTGGATGGTCCGGGCCTTGCCCTGCGCCACCCGGATCGCCACCCAGCTGACGAAGCCGGCGCCGATGCCGTTGGTGATCGAGTAGGTGAACGGCATGAGGGTCATGGTCAGGAACGCCGGGACCGCGACGCCCACGTCGGTGAGGTCGATGTCCTTGACCTGGCGGATCATCAGCGCGCCGACGATGACGAGGGCCGGGCCGGCGGCCTCACTCGGCACCAGCAGCACCAGCGGGGTGAGCAGCAGCGCGCCGAGGAAGAGCACACCGGTGACCACGCTGGTGAGGCCGGTACGCCCACCGTCGGCGATGCCGGAGGAGGACTCGACGTAGGTGGTGGCCGAGGAGGCGCTGCCCGCGCCACCGGCGACCGCGGCGACACCGTCGACGAAGAGCACCTTGCCCAGCCGGGGCATGTCGGTGCCGTCCGCGTTGGTCAGGCCGGCCTGCTTGGCCAGGCCGACGGTCGTGCCCATCACGTCGAAGAAGTCGGCGAGCACCAGGGTGAAGACCAGTAGCAGCGCGGTCATCACGCCGACGTGCGCGAACGAGCCGAACGACACGTTGCCGAGCAGGTGCAGGTCGGGCTTCTGCCAGAGCGGGTCCGGCAGGGTCGGCACGTTGAGCCGCCACCCGTCCGGGTTGGGCTGGCCGTCCACGATCGCCCCGCCGGGCTTGGCGAGGGCGTTGACGATCACGGCGACGACCGTGGTGGCGACGATGCCGATCAGCACGCCGGCCTTCACCTTGCGGGCGACCAGGATGCCGGTGACCAGCAGGCCGACCAGGAAGACGATCGTGGGCCAGCCGTGCAGCGTGCCGTTGGCGCCCGAGCCGAGCTGCAGCGGCACGCCGGTGCCGGCCCGGACGAAACCGCCGTCGACGAAGCCGATCAGCGCGATGAACAGGCCGATGCCGGCGGCGATGGCCGCCTTCAGCTCGGCCGGGATGGCCCGGAAGACGGCCTTCCGGAAGCCGGTCAGCACCAGCACGGTGATGATCAGACCCTCGATGACGACCAGGCCCATCGCCTCGGCCCAGGTCATCTGGGAGGCCACGGCGTACGCGACGAAGGCGTTGAGACCGAGTCCGGTCGCCACCCCGAACGGCACCCGGCCGACGATCCCCATCATGATCGTCATTACCGCCGCGACCAGCGCGGTCACCCCGGCGACCGCTCCCATGCCGAGCATGTTGCCGTTGACGTCCGGCGCGGTTCCGATGATCAGCGGGTTGAGCACGACGATGTACGCCATCGTCGCGAAGGTGGTGATCCCGGCGAGCACCTCGCGCTTGACCGTCGAGCCCCGGCGGGTGATCTCGAAGAAGCGGTCGATGCGGCCGCGTTCGGCGGGAGCCGCCGACTCGACGGGGGCAGCAGGTTCCTGCATAGTCACGCTCATGGCGTGGCTTACTCCGTTCCGGGTTGGCCCGCCGGATGTGCCGGTCGGGCGGCGGGGGTTGCAGTCGTCCCGATTCGGTTGGCCCGGAGAACGTCGGAACGGCTGGGCTACACGGATCCCGTGAAGCACTACGAAGCCGCACCCCGGTCGGGGGGAGCGACTTCGCGCCTCCAGCTTAACCGCCGGGTAACGGGAGATGACCTGCCCATCCCCTTACCGCCGCACGGAGGGTGGGCAAGGTCACGCCACGGTCAGCTGGGGCAGGGTCCGGCGAAGAGCGACACGACGACCCGTACCGGCCGGTCGCCCTCGGCCGTGATGTCCAGTGGCACGCATCGGCGCCCCTTGACGAAGAACCCGCCGACGAACCAGGTGTCGCCCTCCGGACAGGCGGAGAACCGTACCCCTTCCACCGGCCGGAAGTCCCACGCCTGGCCGTACTTCAGGCCGGCGTAGCCGCGAGCCTCCGGGCCGATCATGACGGTCGCGGTCGCGCCGGCCCGGATGCCCACCCCGACCTTGTAGTGGCTGCCGTCGGCGTCCTGGTAGCCGAAGGCGGCGGGGTCTCCGGTCGCCATCGCCTTCAGGCCCCGCCACATGACCGGACCGGCGAGGACGTCATCGGGGCCGGGCGGGGTCGGCGTCGGCTCGATCATGTGTGCCTCGCCGGGCTCGCAGCTGACCGGCCGGGGAACCTCGTCCGCCTCGGGGCCTCTTGCCATGGTGGCGGCGTCAATCGCGAGGCTGGCGGTGACCGACGGGCTGGCGACCGTCGCCGCCGCCGGCCGGTCGGCACGGTCCTCCGGCGTGCAACCGCCGACCATCAGAAGCGCGGTGACGCCCGCGAGGGCGCCCACCTCTCTCCGCATCGCCGACCTCCCGCCTACACCCTAGGGAACCCGTCAACTCGGGGTGTCGAGACGGAACGCGCGCGTAATCACGTGGGGGGCGCGTCCTCGGTGAGGGTGTATCGGCGCAACCGGACGGGGACGCCTTCCGGGCCGGTCCAGGTGGCGGCGGTCGTGTCGGTGTGCCGCCAGCCGGCGCGTTCGTAGAGGGTGATGGCGGGGCCGGAGCATTGGTGGTCGACGACCTCCAGGACGAGCTGGAGCCGGCGTCCGACGGCCCATTCGCGGGCGTGGGTCAGGAGCTGGGACCCGACGTGGCACCCGCGGGCGTCCGGCGTGACGAACAGGCGGCTGACCTCGGCTGTGGGCATCGAGGCAGGGGCCGTGGCGGAATCGACGCGGTGAACGGCGACATGGCCGACGATGTGGCCTCGTGCCGTCTCCGCGACCCAGGCATGGAGGGCGTTGGCCGGCGACAGCCATGGTTGCGGGTCGTCCGGCCAGTTCAGCGGGTAGTGGTCGAGGCGATGCACCGCCGCGAGGATCGCGACACAGTGCGGCAGGTCGGCGGCAGTCCGGTCGCGGATCCTGAGGTCATTCATGATCAGATTGTCCGAGCAACTGATGGTGGGCGCGGCAGGTTTCGAACCTGCGACCCCCCGCTTGTAAGGCGGGTGCTCTCCCACTGAGCTACGCGCCCGGAACGCCCGTACGGCGGGCCGGAGGTCCGGCAAGCTTACCTGCCGGCCTCCGGTCCGGTCGAACGGCGTACCTGAACGTGGGATCAGGCGACGGCTTCGGCCAGGGCCTTGCGCCAGCCCTGCTGGTCCCGGGCCTCGCCGGGCAGGTTCATCTCGGCGAACCGGACCACGCCGGCCTTGTCGATCACGAAGGTGCCCCGGTTGGCGATGCCCGCGACGTCGTTGAAGACGCCGTACGCCTGGGCCACCGCGCCGTGCGGCCAGAAGTCGGCCAGCATCGGGAACTCGTAGCCCTCACGGTCGGCCCAGATCTTGTGGGCGTACACCGAGTCGACGCTGACGGTCAGCACCTGGACGTCGTCGTTGACGTACTCGTTGAGGTTGTCCCGCACCTCGCAGAGCTCGCCCTGGCAGATGCCGGTGAAGGCGAGCGGGTAGAACACCAGGAGCACGGTCCGCCTGCCGCGGAAGTCGGAGAGCCGAACCTCCTGGTTGTTCTGGTCCTTGAGCACGAAGTCCGGCGCCTCGGCGCCAACCTCGATGGGCATACAAACTCCTTGGGTCGAGTCTGGAGGTGATCAGCCTGCCACACCCGGCGACGGGCGCCGCCGGGTGGCGTACGGGGACTACTTCCGGCTCTTCGACCCGCGCCGGAGCACGAGCCGGGCGCCGCTCCAGTCCCGACCCGCGTTGATCGTCGAGGTCTGCTGGAGGCCGGCGGTCTGGGCGCTCTCCGCGACCTCGCTCGGCTCGACGTGACCGTCCCGGCCGGCCTTGGGCGTCAGGAGCCAGACCACCCCGTTGTCGGCCAGCGGCCCGAGTGCGTCGACGAGGATCTCGAAGAGGTCGCCGTCGCCCTCTCGGTACCAGACGAGAACCGCGTCGACCACCTCGTCGGTGTCCTCGTCGACCAGCTCTCCACAGCGGTCGGTCAGGGCGTCCCGGAGATCCTGGTCGACGTCGTCGTCGTAGCCCATCTCCATGACGACCATCCCCGGCTCGATCCCGAACCGGTCCGCCAGACTGCGTACCCCGTCGGCGGCCTGACCAGCGGTCGCGCTCACTGTCGCGTGCCTCCTCATCTCATCCCTGCTCGTGGCGTCGTCCGACGCCGTCGCGCCAAGTCCACACAGTTTGTGGCCCCCCGCGCAAGTGGCGCACCGGGTGGAACGGAATTTACCGTGCCAGCAAGGTACGGGCACCCTGGGTAATGGCCTCCTCGGAGACCAGAACCTGACGGGCCGCCGGACCTAATGGTACAAAACAGTCAAGTCCCGCCACACGTCGCGCCGCACCGACGTATCCGCCGTCCACCAGAGCGGCGATCACCCCCTCGCCCACCCCACCCGAACGGCGGGTCTCGTCCACGACCAGCACCCGCCCGGTGGCCGAGGACTCCCGGACGATGTCGGCCACCGGCAGCGGGGCGAGCCAGCGCAGGTCCACCACCCGGCTGCCGATCCCCTCGTCGGCGAGGGTGGCCGCGGCCCGCAGCGACATCCGCACCCCGTTCCCGAAGGTGATGATGGTGAGGTCCTCGGCCGAGCCCACCCCGTACACCCGGGCCCGACCGATCGGCACGTGGCGTGCGGCCCAGGCGCCCGGCCCGGCGTACTCGTCCAGCCACTCGCCGTCGCCGTCCGCGTACAGGTCACGGGTGTGATAGAGCGCGATCGGCTCCAGGAACGCGCAGACGCTCCCGTCCACTGCCGCGGCGGCCAGGCACGTCCGCAGCATCGGCGCGGCGTCGTCCGGCCGCGCCGGCACCGCGATCACCAGCCCCGGCACGTCCCGGAGTACGGCCACCGAGTTGTCGTTGTGGAAGTGCCCGCCGAACCCCTCCTGGTACGCCAGCCCGGCCACCCGTACCACCATCGGGTTCCGGTACGCCCCGCGGGAGAAGAACCGCATGGTCGCGGCCTCGCCCCGGAGCTGGTCCTCGGCGTTGTGCAGGTACGCCAGGTATTGAATCTCCGGCACCGGCAGCATCCCGGCGACGCCGGCGCCCAGCCCGAGCCCGAGGATCGAGGTCTCGTCGAGCAGCGTGTCGAAGACCCGGGCCGCCCCGAACCTGTCCCGCAGCCCCTTCGTCACCCCGTACACGCCGCCCTTGGCGGCGACGTCCTCGCCGAAGACGGCCATCCCCGGGTGGTCCAGCATCCCGTCGGCGAGCGCCGCGTTGATGCTCTGCGCCAGGGTCAGCGGCCCGGCCAGCTCCGGCGGCTTGCCGCCGAACGCCTCGGCCCGGGCGCCCGCGTTCGGCCCGGCCGCGCGGGCCGCCGCGTCGGCCAGCGCCCGGGAGAGCCGGGCCGGCCGGCGCGGGGCCAGCTCCGCCACCACCTCGGCGGGGGACGCCAGCTTCGGCTCGTCGAGCACCTCCTCGGCGATCCGGCGGACCTGCCAGCCGCGCTCGTCGTACCGGGCCAGCAGTTCCTCGCCGGTGGCGTAGCCCGTTGCCACCAGCAGCCGCGCCGTGGCCAGCAACGGATCACGCGCCAGGTCCGCGGAGATCTCGGCCGGGCTCCGGTACGCGGTCTCCGCGTCGGCCCCGGCGTGACCCATCAGCCGTACGGTGGTCAGGTGCAGCACCGCCGGCCGCCGGTGCCGGCGCACCCAGCCCGCCGCCTGCTCCGCCACCCGGTACGTCTCGACCGGATCGGTGCCGTCGGCGGTGAAGTACCGGATCCCCGGCCTGGCCCGCAGCGTCGCCTCGACCCAGCCCTTCGGCGAGCGCACGCTGATGCCGAGTCCGTTGTCCTCGCAGACGAACAGGACCGGGATACGCAGCCCGGTGTGGTCGTACCAGCCCGCCGTGTTGAACGCGGCGGTGGCGGTGGCGTGGTTGACCGAGGCGTCCCCGAACGAGCAGACCACGATCGCGTCCGCCGGCCACGGCGAGGTGGCGGCGCCGTCTCCGCCGGCCTCGGGAACCGCCGCCCCGGGCCGCCGGCCACCGCCGACCCGGCGCAGCCGTTCCAGGGCGAGCCCCATGCCGACCGCCCGGGGCAGGTGGGACGCGATGGTGGAGGTCGTCGGGATGACCGCGAGGTCGGCGTGGCCGAACACCTTGTGCCGGCCCCCGGCGATCGGCTCCCGCGCCGAGGCGACCACGCCGCGCAGCACGTCCCGCGCCGCCTGCACGTACCCGTCGTCGGGGTCCGGTGTGGGCAGCGCCGGCAGGCCGGTCCCGGCCTCGCCGTCGGCCACCGCCGTCACCCCGGCGCCGGTCGGCAGGGGCACCACGGACTCGGGATCGTCTGGGGTCTCGCCCGACCGGGCCGGCGTGGCACCGGGGGCCGGCCCACCGGCGTCGGGCGCGACCTCGGCGGGCACCGGCACTACCTCGGCGGGCACCTCCGCGTCCGGCTCCGACAAAGGGCCGGCCACAGAGGACGGGCCGTCCGCCGAGGACGGGTCGGTGACCGGCGACGGATCGGTGACCAGGGTCGGATCAGCGGTGGGGGTGGGCGCCGGGCGGTCGGGGCCTGCCCTGTCCGGGTCCGTGGACGCCTCGGGTTCGGCGTCGTCGGGGTCGTCGCCGCCGTCCGGCCGCCCCTCGGGGGCGGCGGGGAAGCCGCCCGCCGCCTGGGCGGCCCGGACGCAGTAGAAGCCACCGGACCGGTAGTGCAGCAGGGCGGGGTCGGTCGGGCGCAGGGCGGCGGCGACCGCGGCGTTGCCCTCGTGGCCGGCCGAGCCGATCGTGTAGTAGCCCTCCCCGAAGCTGCGCAGCCACCGGGCGGCGAGGTCCAGCAGCCGGCTGGTCGCCTGGGCGTCGAAGAGGGCCAGTGCCTGCGCTCCGGTCAACGGTCCACCGTCGGGCAGCCACTCGGCCAGGTCACGGCGCTGGTCCGGCCCGCCGAGCGCGCCCAGCGCCGCCCGGAACCGGTCATCGAGATCTTGCGGGGTGGTCACGTCGGACAGCATTACCGACGGAGGCTCAGGTCGCCCAGTCGGGCACGATCGGGCCGAGCCGGGCTCAGCCTTCGCCGCACGTCTCCGGGCAGCCGCCGTCGGAGACCTTCCAGACCAGCTCGCGCAGCGTGGCGAGCTCTCCGGTGGTGAGGCCGCCGAGGAGTCGGGAGTCCGACATCACCTGCCACACCTGGTCCCGTACGCGCCGGCCGGCCTCGGTCACCACCAGTGTCTTCTGCCGCCGGTCGGCCGGGTCGACCCGGCGCTCGACCAGGCCCGCCTGCTCGAGCCGATCGACCAGCGCGGTGACGTTGGACCGGTCGCAGCCGAGTTCCTCGGCGAGATCCCGGGCGGGCAGCGGGTGGTCGGGGTCGAGCGCGTGCAGGGCCCGGGCCGCGGCCGGGGTGAGCCCCAGGCCGGCGATCTCCTCGTCCTGGTGGTGCCGAATCGCGGCGGAGATGTGCAGGATCCGGCGCACGGTGTCCCCGGCCAGGCCGGTGCGGTCGCCCGCGTCGGGGCCGGCGGTGGGAACGGTGGAATGCGCCATGTCTCACATCGTACTTGCGGTTCAATGATGGAGGTGCTCCACTGTTTAGCAGCTCACGCAAATCGCGTCGAGCGCCGTCACCTGGAGGCGCACCATGTCCGAATACTCCGTCCTGGCCCTCTCCGGCAGCCTGCGCGAGGCGTCGTTCAACACCGCCCTCATCCGCGCGGCACAGCGGCTCGCCCCGGCGGGCGTGGCCATCGAGCCGTACGCCGGCCTCGGCGCCGTCCCGCCGTTCAACGAGGACGTCGAGCAGGTACCACCGGCCGCCGTGGTGGACCTGCGGGAGCGGATCGCCGCCGCGGACGCCCTGCTCATCGCCACTCCGGAGTACAACTACGGGGTTCCCGGCGTACTCAAGAACGCCCTGGACTGGGCCTCCCGGCCGAGCTTCCCGATCACCTCGTGGGTCTCCCCCCTCGCCCACAAGCCGATCGCCATCGTCGGCGCCGCGCCGACCGGGATGGGCACCGTCCGGGCCCAGCTCCAGCTCCGCCAGCTCTTCCTCTGGACCGACTCCGCCGTGGTCACCAAGCCGGAGATCATCGTGACCAACGCCCACGAGAAGCTCGGCCAGGACGGCACCGTCCGGGACCAGACCACGGAGACCCTGCTCCGCACGCTCCTCGACGCCCTGGCCACGAAGATCCGGGTCACCCAGCTGGCGGCCGCCGCGGCGTGATCCCCGGCCACCGGGAGACCCCGCCGGCGGGTCAGCCCGGGAGGAACGAGAAGCGGACCGTACGGGTGGGATTGTCGCCGTTGGTGTCGACCAGGCAGATCGACTGCCAGGTGCCCAGCCCCAGCCGCCCGTCGAGCACCGGCACGGTCGCGTACGGGGGGACGAAGGCGGGCAGCACGTGGTCCCGGCCGTGCCCGGGCGAGCCGTGCCGGTGCCGCCAGCGGTCGTCGGCGGGGAGCAGATCGTCGAGGGCGCGCAGCAGGTCGGTGTCGGAGCCCGAGCCGGTCTCGATGATCGCCAGGCCGGCGGTGGCGTGCGGCACGAAGACGTGCAGCAGGCCGTCGCCCTGCCCGGAGACGAACGCCTCGGCCTCGGCGGTGATGTCCCGGACGGCCGGCCGGGACCCGGTTTGGACGGTGATCACATCGGTACGCACAACGGCATTCTGGCCCGCCCGGCGCCCCGCCGTTAACGCGTCCAGCGGGATAACACAATGTTACTGGCCGGTACATGTGTTCAGCGTCGCGTCTGGGGGAGGGAGGCGTGACGGAAAGCCTCATCAGGGGGCAGGATGGCGCTAGAGACCTATCCCACACAGAACCGAGGGAACGCCTGTGGCTACGGAACGCAAGCGCCCGGTGATCACCGCTGGTCTGCCGAGCCAGCTTCCGGACATCGACCCTGAAGAGACCAGCGAATGGGTCGAGTCGCTCGACGGTGTCATCGACGAACGCGGGACAAAGCGCGCCCGCTACGTCATGCTGCGCCTGCTGGAGCGGGCCCGCGAGCGCCAGGTCGGGGTGCCGTCACTGACCACCACCGACTACATCAACACCATCCCGCCGGAGCGCGAGCCGTGGTTCCCGGGTGACGAGCACATCGAGCGGCGGATCCGGGCGTACATCCGGTGGAACGCCGCGATGCTGGTGCACCGGGCGCAGCGCCCCGAGATCGGCGTGGGCGGTCACATCTCCACCTTCGCCAGCTCCGCGTCCCTCTACGAGGTGGGCTTCAACCACTTCTTCCGGGGCAAGGAGCACCCGGGTGGCGGCGACCACATCTTCTACCAGGGTCACGCCTCCCCCGGCATGTACGCGCGGGCCTTCGTCGAGGGCCGGCTCAGCGCCGACCAGCTCGACGGCTTCCGGCAGGAGCTGTCCCACCCGGGCGGCGGGCTGCCCTCCTACCCGCACCCGCGGCTGATGCCGGACTTCTGGGAGTTCCCCACCGTCTCGATGGGCCTCGGGCCGATCAACGCGGTCTACCAGGCCCGGTTCAACCGCTACCTGCACCACCGGGGCATCAAGGACACCTCCCAGCAGCACGTCTGGGCGTTCCTCGGCGACGGTGAGATGGACGAGGTCGAGTCGCTCGGCGCGATCGGCGTGGCCGCCCGCGAGGAGCTGGACAACCTCACCTTCGTGATCAACTGCAACCTGCAGCGGCTGGACGGCCCGGTCCGGGGCAACGGCAAGGTCATGCAGGAGCTGGAGGCGTTCTTCCGGGGCGCCGGCTGGAACGTCATCAAGGTGGTCTGGGGCCGGGAGTGGGACCCGCTGCTCGCGGCCGACACCGACGGCGCCCTGGTGAACCTGATGAACACCACGCCCGACGGCGACTACCAGACCTACAAGGCGGAGTCCGGGGCGTACGTCCGGGAGCACTTCTTCGGCCGCGACCCGCGCACCCGCAAGATGGTCGAGCACCTCAGCGACGACGAGATCTGGAACCTCAAGCGGGGTGGCCACGACTACCGCAAGCTCTACGGGGCCTACAAGGCGGCGATGGAGCACACCGGACAGCCGACGGTGATCCTGGCCAAGACCATCAAGGGCTGGACGCTGGGCTCGCACTTCGAGGCCCGCAACGCCACCCACCAGATGAAGAAGCTGACGCTGGAGGACCTGAAGCTCTTCCGCGACCGGCTCTACCTGGACATCCCGGACAAGCAGCTGGAGGACAACCCTTACCTCCCGCCGTACTTCCACCCCGGGGAGAAGTCCGAGGAGATCGAATACCTGCACGAGCGACGCCGGCAGCTCGGCGGCTACCTGCCGACCCGGCGCACGCAACACAAGAAGCTGCAGATCCCGGGCACCGAGCGGTTCTCCGACGTCAAGCGCGGCTCGGGCAAGCAGAAGGTGGCCACCACCATGGCCTTCGTCCGCCTGCTCAAGGACGTGATGAAGGACAAGGAGTTCGGCAAGCGCTGGGTGCCGATCATCCCGGACGAGGCCCGTACCTTCGGCATGGACTCGCTCTTCCCGACCGCGAAGATCTACTCGCCGCACGGCCAGCGCTACACCTCGGTGGACCGGGACCTGTTCCTGTCCTACAAGGAGGCCACCGGCGGCCAGATCCTGCACGAGGGGATCAACGAGGCCGGCTCGGTCGCCTCGTTCACCGCCGCCGGCACCTCGTACGCCATCCACGGCGAGCCGATGATCCCGATGTACATCTTCTACTCGATGTTCGGGTTCCAGCGGACCGCCGACGGGCTGTGGGCCGCCGCCGACCAGATGGCGCGGGGCTTCCTGCTCGGCGCGACCGCCGGCCGGACCACGCTCAACGGTGAGGGCCTCCAGCACGAGGACGGCCACTCGATGCTGATCGCCGCCACCAACCCGGCGGTGGTCGCGTACGATCCGGCGTTCGCGTTCGAGATCGCGCACATCATGGAGAACGGCCTGCACCGGATGTACGGCGAGGCGCAGGAGAACGTCTTCTACTACCTCACCGTCTACAACGAGCCGATCTTCCAGCCGGCCGAGCCGCAGGGTGTGGACGTCGAGGGCATCCTCAAGGGCATCTACCGCTACTCCCCCGCCCCGCAGGTCGGCGGCGACGCGCCGAAGGCGAACGTGCTGGCTTCCGGCACGGGCATGCAGTGGGCGCTCAAGGCGCAGCAGTTGCTCGCCGAGGACTGGGGCGTGTCCGCCGACGTCTGGTCGGTGACCTCCTGGACCGAGCTCCGCCGGGACGCGGTGGAGTGCGAGGAGCACAACCTGCTCAACCCGGGCGCCGAGCAGCGGGTGCCGTACGTGCAGCGGAAGCTGGCCGACGCCGACGGGCCGAAGGTCGCGGTCAGCGACTGGATGCGCGCGGTGCCGGACCTGATCGCCCGCTGGGTACCCGGCGACTACACCTCGCTCGGCACCGACGGGTTCGGCATGTCGGACACCCGGCACGCGCTGCGCCGGCACTTCCACGTGGACGCCGAGTCGGTGACCGTCGCGACGCTGCGCCAGCTCGCCCTCCGCGGCGCGGTGCCGGCCCACGTGCCGGCCGAGGCCGCCAAGAAGTACGCGCTGGAGGACGTCAACGCCGCCCCGGTCGGCGAGACCGGCGGCGACAGCTGACCCACCCGGCACGAAGGGCCCGGCGCACCCGCGCCGGGCCCTTCGCCGTCTTCCGCCCAACCCGGGGCCGATCATGGAGTCGTGGCGGTAGACAAAAAGCATAAAAGTGACGAGACAGGCACCACAAGTCCATGATCGGCCGGGCCGGAGCGGGACGAGGGCAGGGGCGGGGGCGGGGGCGGGGGCGGGGGCAGGGGTGTTTGCTACGGGGTTGCGGGGGTCGGGGTCAGGGCGGCGACGAAGGGCTCGACGGCGGCCCGCCAACCGGCCGGGTTGTCGTAGTACAGGACGTGCCCCGCGTCGGGGACCAGCGCGAAACGGCCGTCGGGCAACAGGTCGGCCATCTCCCGCTGCCGGTCGACGGACTGGTCGCTCTCCGCCCCGGCGACCACCAACGCCGGGCACCGCACGCCGGCGAGCTGCGGCCGGTGGTCGCGGTCCGCCCAGTGCGCCAGGGCGGCGAGCAGGTGCTGGGGGCGGGCGAGCGGGCGCCATCCGTCCGGGCCCTCGGCCATCACCTCCACGAAGGACTACCCCTCGGTGCGACGCTCGGCGCCGAAGTAGTCGCGTACGTCGGCCAGGGTCGGGAACGGCACCGGCCAGTCGGCCAACCAACGCCGCCAGCGGGCGAGCATGTCGGGCGGGGTCACCGGGTTCATGTCGCCGATCACCACGCCTCGGACCAGGTCCGGCCGGGCCCGGCGAGCTGCCAGGCGGTGAGCCCGCCCATCGAGTGCCCGATCACCAGTGCCGGCGCCAGGTCGAGCGCCTCGATCACCGCGGCCGCGTCGCCCACGTACGCCGCCCGGTCGTACGGGCCGTCGGGCTTGTCACTGTGGCCGTGTCCGCGGGCGTCGTAGCCGATCACGTGGCCGTGGCGGGTCAGCCAGCGGGCGGTCTCGGTCCAGTTCGCTGCCCGCCCGGTGAGCCCGTGCAGCAGCAGCACGCCGGGTCCCTCGCCCCCGAAGTCAACCACGTTCAGCCCGGTCCCACCGGATCCCTCAACGCGCACGCGCCCCCCAATGCCTCGAATCGAGGTACACCGTATCGAGGTACTGGGACGGAGGGCAAGGCAGAATGTGGGGGTGCTGGAGTTGGCCATTCTGGGGTTCCTTGGCGAGGGACCGCTGCACGGGTACGAGTTGAAGACCCGCATCTCGCAGCTCGCCGGGTACGCCCGGCCGGTGAGCGACGGCAGCCTCTACCCGGCGATCAACCGGTTGGAGCGGGCCGGCCTGGTGAGCCGGCAGCGGGAGCCGGGGGCGGCGGCCGCACCCCGGCACACCCTCACGCTCACCGGGGCGGGTCGGGCGGAGCTGCGACGGCGGCTGCGTGAGCCGGCCGAACTCGACATCACCGACCAGAACCGGTTCTTCACCCTGCTGGCGTTCCTTGAGCAGGTGGCCGATCCGGCGGCGCAGGCGGCGGTGCTGGAGCGGCGGTTGGCCTTCCTCGACCAGCCGGCCAGCTTCTTCTACGCCGGCGACCGGCCGCAACGCGCGGCCGAGCAGGAGGATCGGTTCCGGCGCGGCATGCTGGTGATGGCCCGAGCGATCAGCCGGGCCGAGCAGGAGTGGCTGCGAGAGACGATCGCCGAGCTGCGCGGGCCGGCGCGGGCCGACTGACCGACGGCTCAGTGAACGATGGTCCGGCGTTCCTGGCGGGAACGCCGGACCATCACCATCGCGGGCGACGCCCGGGACCGGCTCGGTCAGCCGACGGCGGCCAGGTCGGTCAGCCGGGCCAGCGAGTCCTCCAGATCGGCGCCGACCCGCCGCAGGCCGAGCCGGAGCAGAGCGGCCTTGACCGGCCCGGCGGGCCACCGTACGACGATGAGCCGCACGACCGTCCCGCCTTCCTCCTCGTCCGGAGTCAGCTGTACGTAGATCTCGGTGCGCGCCTCGGCCCGGGCACCGGCGCCCTTGGCCCGCTCACGCCACCCGATCAGGGTCGGCTCCTGGTAGGCGATCACCTCGGCCTCGTGCGCCGCGCCGCGCCCGGCCTGGACCAGTTGTCGCCGGCCGAACCCCTCTCCAGAGAGGACCTCGGCCGCACGGACCCCCGCCAGCCAGGCCGGCAACTGCTCGGCCCGCTGTACGACGTCCCAGACCGCTTCCACCGGCGCCATCACGTGCGCACTGCGTTCCACGAGGATCATTCTGTCTTTCTCCCACTTAAACCACATCCGCGATATTCGGCACTGTATGCGCAAATTCGGACTTACTCGGACGGGTTCGGAAAAGACACGCCGAAAACCCTTGTGCCACCGCCCGCGGCGGGCCTATGGCGCATCACCCGACGGACCCCTAGAGTCGCGAACACGCGTCGCGCTTCTGGGAGGGCGGAATGACGACCGCGCCGATGCCCGAGTTCCCCGCCGGCTTCCGGTGGGGGGCGTCCACCTCCGCGTACCAGATCGAGGGAGCGACCACCGCCGACGGCCGGGGTCCGTCCATCTGGGACACCTTCGCCCACACCCCCGGCCGGATCGCCGACGGCAGCACCGGCGACGAGGCCTGTGACCACTACCACCGGTACGCCGAGGACGTCGCGCTGTTGGCCGGGCTCGAGGTGTCCGCGTACCGGTTCTCGATCGCCTGGCCCCGGATCCAGCCCACCGGTGCCGGCCCGGCCAATCCCGCCGGACTCGACTTTTACGAGCGGCTGGTGGACGACCTGCTCGGGCACGGCGTCGACCCGGTCGCCACGCTCTTCCACTGGGACCTGCCGCAGGCCCTCGAGGACGCCGGCGGCTGGCTCGACCGGGACACCGCGCACCGCTTCGCCGAGTACGCCGACCTGGTCGCCGCGCGCCTCGGCGACCGGGTGAAGCTCTGGATCACCCTCAACGAGCCGTTCATCCACATGAGCCTCGGGCACGGCATGGGCATGCACGCCCCGGGCCGGATGCTGCTCTTCGACGCCTTCCCGGTGGCCCACCACCAACTCCTCGGGCACGGCCTCGCGGTCGCCGCGCTGCGCGCCCGTGGCAGCGGCCCGGTGGCCATCGCGAACAACTACTCCCCGGTGCGGCTGGCCGGGGACAGCGACGCCGACCGGGCCGCCGGGGCGGCGTACGACGCGCTGCACAACCGGCTCTTCACCGATCCGCTGCTCGGCCGCGGCTACCCGGAGCTGCCCGGCCTCGACACGGCCGCGGTCCGCGACGGGGACCTCGACGTGATCGCCGCCCCGCTCGACGTGCTCGGGGTGAACTACTACAACCCGACCGGCGTCCGGGCCGCCGAGGAGGGGTCCCCGCTGCCGTTCGAGATGGTGCCGCTGGCGGGCTACCCGCGCACCGCGTTCGACTGGCCGGTGGTCCCGGACGGGCTGCGCGACCTGCTGCTCCAGCTGCACGACAGGTACGGCGACGCGCTGCCGCCGATCCAGGTCACCGAGAGCGGCTGCGCGTACGACGACGAGCCGGACACGGACGGCCGGGTGCACGACCCGGAGCGGATCGCGTACCTGGACGGGCACATCCGGGCGGTCCGCGCGGCGATGGCCGAAGGGGTCGAGGTGACCGGGTACTTCGTCTGGTCGCTGCTGGACAACTGGGAGTGGGCGGAGGGCTTCACCAAGCGGTTCGGCCTGGTACACGTCGACTACGCCACCCAGCGGCGTACCCCGAAGTCGTCGTACGCCTGGTTCCGGGACCGGGTCATCCGGCGATGACCGCGCTCGATCCGGCGGCGGCCGCCCTGCCGGCGGCGCTGGCCGAACCGACCGTGCCGGTGCGGCGGAGCTGGATCGCGCTGATCTTCGCGGCCAACCTCGGCGTCTGGATGGCCTTCTTCACCCCGATCCAGGTGCTGCTGCCCCAGCAGGTGGCGCGGATCGCGCCCGGCCACAAGGAGGCGATGCTCGCCGTCGTCACCGGCCTCGGCGCGCTCGCCGCGGTGCTGGCCAACCCGCTCGCCGGGGCGTTGTCCGACCGGACCGTGCTCCGGCTGGCCGGCCGGCAGTTCGGCCGGCGGCACGTGTGGACCGCGTCCGGCGCGGTGCTCGGCGCGCTCGCCCTGGTGCTGCTGGCCCGGCAGGACAGCATCGCCGGGGTGGCGCTCGGCTGGGTCGCCGCCCAGATGTGCTTCAACGCGATGCTGGCCAGCCTCACCGCCGCCCTCCCGGACCGGGTGCCGGTCGCCCAGCGCGGCGGCGTCTCCGGCTGGGTGGGCATCCCGCAGGCGCTCGGCCTGGTGGTCGGGGCGGTGCTGGTCACCGCCGTGGTCAGCGGCAACGCCGCCGGATACGCCGCGGTCGCGCTCGCGGTGCTGCTGCTGTCGCTGCCGTTCACGCTCCTCACCGGGGACGACCCGCTGCCCCGGGAGCACCGGCCGGCGCTGCGGCTGGGCGGGCTGCTCGCCTCGCTGTGGATCAGCCCGTGCCGGCACCCCGACTTCGCCTGGGCCTGGTTCACCCGGTTCCTGGTGCAGACCGGCAACGCGCTCGGCACGCTCTACCTGCTGTACTTCCTCGCCGACGGGGTGCGGGTGCCCGACCCGGAGGGCGCGCTGCTGGTGCTGATCCTGCTCTACACGCTGGGCATGATGCTCACCGCGGTGGTGGCCGGGCGGCTGTCGGACCGGTCCGGCCGGCGCAAGGTCTTCGTGATCGCCTCCGGGCTGATCATGGCGGTGGCGGCGCTGCTGCTCGCGGTGGCGCCGGTCTGGCCGATGGCGGTCGCCGCCGCGCTGCTGCTCGGTGCCGGCTACGGCGTCTACCTGGCGGTGGACGCCGCGTTGATCACCCAGGTGCTGCCGGCCGCCACCGACCGGGCCAAGGACCTAGGGGTGATCAACATCGCGAACTCCGCGCCGCAGGTGCTCGGCCCGGCGCTCTCCGCCCCGATCGTGGTCCACCTGGGCGGCTACCCCACCCTGTACGCGGCCACCGCGATCGTCACCCTCCTGGGCAGCGCCCTGGTCCTGAAGATCAGATCGGTACCCTGAGCTGTCAGGACAGGGCCGTTCACCCCCACCAGGCGTCAAGACGGGGCCCTTCCTTACCGGCTTGCCGGCGGCCGTAGGCTGGGGGCGTGACGGTACGTGTACGCTTCGCCCCTTCCCCGACCGGTATGTTCCACGTCGGCGGTGCCCGCTCGGCCCTGCAGAACTGGATCTACGCCAAGCAGCAGGGCGGGGTGTTCGTGCTCCGCATCGAGGACACCGACGCGGCCCGCAACAAGCCGGAGTGGACCGAGGGCATCCTGTCGGCGCTGGACTGGATCGGCATCGCCCGCGGCAGCTACGAGGGCCCGCACTTCCAGTCGTCGTACGCGGGCGAGCACCGCGCCGCCGCCCAGCGGCTCCACGAGGGCGGCCGGGCGTACTACTGCGACTGCACCCGGGAGGCCGTGCAGGCCCGGACCGGCTCCCAGTACGCCGGCTACGACGGCTTCTGCCGGGACCGGGGGCTGACCCCGGGTGAGGGTCGGGCGCTGCGCTTCCGCACCCCGGACGAGGGCGAGACCGTGGTGGTCGACCTGATCCGCGGCGAGCCGACCTTCGAGAACAAGCTGATCGAGGACTTCGTCATCGCCCGGGGTGACGGTTCGCCGGTGTTCCTGCTCGCCAACGTGGTCGACGACATGACCATGGGGATCACCCACGTGATCCGGGCCGAGGAGCACCTGCCCAACACCCCGAAGCAGCAGCTGCTCTGGGACGCGCTCGGGGTCAAGCCGCCGGTCTGGGCGCACGTGCCCGTGGTGGTGAACGAGAAGCGGCAGAAGCTGTCCAAGCGGCGGGACAAGGTCGCCCTGGAGGCGTACCGCGACGAGGGCTACCTCGCCGACGCGATGCGCAACTACCTGATGCTGCTCGGCTGGGCGCCGTCCGGCGACCGCGAGATCGTGCCCTGGTCGGTGGTCGAGGACGAGTTCCGGCTGGAGGAGGTGAACCCCTCCCCCGCGTTCTTCGACGAGAAGAAGCTGCGCGCGTTCAACGGCGAGTACATCCGGGCGCTGCCCGTCGAGGACTTCGTCACGGAGTGCCAGCCGTGGCTGACCGGCACCGGCACCATCGCCCCGCCGCCGTGGCAGCCGGAGGAGTTCGACCCCGCCGCCTTCGCCGCGGTGGCACCCCTGGCGCAGACCCGGATCGCGGTGCTCAGCGAGATCGTGCCGAACGTCGACTTCCTCTTCCTGGCCGACCCGCTGATCGACGAGGCGGCCTGGGCGAAGGCGATGAAGGAGGGCGCGGCCGAGCTGCTGGACGCGGCGATCGCCGCGTTCGAGGGGCTGGAGTCCTGGGACGCCGAGTCGCTGAAGTCCACGCTGGAGGCGGTCGGCGCAGAGCGCGGCCTGAAGCTGGGCAAGGCGCAGGCCCCGGTCCGGGTAGCGGTGACCGGTCGGACCGTCGGCCTGCCGCTCTTCGAGTCCCTCGAGGTGCTCGGCCGCGAGCGCACCCTGACCCGGCTGCGCGCCGCCCGGGTACGCCTCGTCTGATCCCGGACGCCAGACGAAAGGGGCCCGCCTGACGGCGGGCCCCTTCGCGTCCGGGGTGTCATGGTGGGCCGCGCCGGTCAGCCGCGGCGCGCGGAGCGGCGCCGGAGCAGCAGCCACCCGCCGCCCAGCGCGCCGAGCACGACCACCGCTCCGGACGCCCACCACAGCCCGGCGCCGCCGCCGTCCGTGGAACGCGACGCGGCCGGTTCGAGGCTCGCCGCCGAAGTCGCGTCGGCCGGCACCGTGGTCGGCTCGGCCGCGCCGGTGGTGGGCGGCGCGATGGTCGGCGACGCGTCGGCCGAGGGAGTGGCGGTGGCCGCGCCGGTGGTCAGGGTGAAGGTGATCTTCCCGCTGACCTGGTGGCCGTCGGTCGAGCCGACCCGGTACGCGACGGTGTACTCGCCGGCCGGCCCGGGGGTGAACGCCACGCTCACCCGCTTGCCGGAGAAGGTCGGCTCGCCGCCGGAGGCGGTCGCGTCATCCGGCCCGGTGACTGTGATCTTGGTCGCACCGGGGGCCGGCGTGGCGAGAAAGCGGAGTTCGATCCGCTTCGGAGCCGTCGCCACGCGCGCCCCGTCCTTCGGGTCGCTGCCGGTCAGCGAGTTGTGCGCGGCGGCCGGACCGGCCGGCAACACCGCCCCACCCAACGCCACGCCGAGGACCACCAACCAGGTACGCGCCACACGAGCGAGCCTGCCCCCCATGAACCCCTCCGTCCAGGTACGATCCGGCCGCTGATCATCGGCCGTTTCATTGGTCGGTCCCAGATCGCAAATAGTTCCAAATACTCTTCCAGCAGCTGCAACCAAGCGACATTCCACGGAGTCTTTTCAGTGGGCACCGGTCTTCGCCGGGCGGCCACCACCATCGGCCGATCAAGCGTGAACTGCAGCGGGAGCCAGCCATCGAACGGGGCGAGGAGGCGGCTATGGTCCGGAAGGTGAGGCGGCTGCTGGTGGCCGCGGCCGGGACAGCGATCGCGACCGTCTGCGCGCTGGCCCTGGCGGGTCCGACCGCGGCCCACGCGGCGCCCAAGCCGAAGCCCCCGGTGGCCGGAGTGGACATCACCGGCGACCAGCTGGACGAACCCCTGCGGCTGCGCGCCGACACCCACCCGGGCGAGGTGAACGCGATCCTCGACCAGGTCGACTGGCTGGGGCGCACCGGCCAGCAGCGCGGCCCGCAGGCGGCGGACCTCGGTCCCAAGTACACGGTCGTAGTGCTGGCCGGAGACGCCCCGAAGAACACCTACGACCTCTTCCCGCTCGCCAAGGGCGGGCCGCGGATCTACCGGCCGGCGAAGCAGCCCGACCGGAGCAAGGTGCTGGCCGGCTGGTTCTTCGGCCGACTGAACATGTCCGAGGCGCTGCGCTCGGTCGGCGCGCCGCTGGAGCGGCAGTTCGACACGATCAGCGGCGGCGTCGGCGGCGGCGGAAAACGGGTCATCCCGGACGACTCGCTGGTCCCGGGCAAGGACCTCGACGCGACGATGAACGAACTCCAGCGGCTGCTGCTGCTCAACGTCGGGGTGATGGTGGTCATCACCGCCGGGCTCGCCGGCATCGCGCTGCTGATCCGCCGGCGTACCCGCTGAGGCCGGGCGCCGGCGACGGGCCACGGGCCTGCGGCACCACCCTGCCCCGGCCACGCCCCTGCGTCAGCACCAGCGGCGTGGCGGTCGTTCCTGGCGGACCGTGCGGCTGCGGGGGCGGACGGGGCCGTGCCGGTGCGCGCCCGCCCAGCCGGGCAGGTCGCTGCGGCAGCCCTGGTCGGTGACCGGCTCGGGCACTGCCGGCACCATCGGCTCGGTGGCCCGCTGCCGGGGCGCGGGCGGGTCGTCGTCGCCGAATTCGGGCGCCCGCCCGGCCGTCGGCTCGACCGGATGGGTCACCCCCGTCCGGCGGGGATGCTTGGCGGACGCCGACTGTTCGTGGTAGCCCGGCCGGCAGGGCTCGCCCTGGGCGCAGCCGTGCTCGGCCTCGCCGTGCGCCATCCCGGTCTCCTCACGTTCGCCATGGCCCGTCGGACGGTCGTCCCGGCGGTGCCACCTGACACCGTACTGGCCGGGCCCGACAGGGTGTCCAGCGCGTACCGGTCGGCCGGCCACGAAACGGACCCGCGGAGCGGCCCGGCTAGCGGGCGGCGTCCAGGTCGGCGCGGGTGACCAGGGCACGCAACGTGACCCCGTGCGCCGCCAGCGCCGCCGCGCCGCCCTCCGCCCGGTCGATCACGCAGAGCGCGTGATCGACCCGCGCGCCCAGCTCGCGGAGCTGGCCGGTGGAGAGCACCACCTGACCGCCCGAGGTCACCACGTCCTCGACCACCAGCACCCGCCGGCCGGCGACGTCCGCACCCTCCGCCAGCCGGGCCGTCCCGTACGCCTTGGCGGTCTTGCGGACGAAGGCGCAGGGCAGCCCGACGTGCCGGGCCAGCGCGGTGACCACCGGGATGCCGCCCAGTTCCAGGCCGGCCAGCACCTGGGTGTCGGACGGGACCAGCTCGGCCAGGCCGGCCGCGACCCGATCCAGCAGCACCGGATCGGCCTCGAACCGGTACTTGTCGAAGTACTCGTCGGCGATCCGGCCGGAGCGGAGCACGAACCGGCCGGTGAGCCGGCAGGTGGCGGCGAGGTCGCGGGCGAGGTCGGCACGGGCGTCGCGGGTGTCGGTCACGAGACGTCATTCTCACCGATCGTGCCCGGCGCGCCGCACCCCGCTGCGCCGCTCCGCGTCACACCCGACCCCCTCGGTGTGGAGTACCTGGTCACGGCGTGTCAGGCTGAAGCGGTGAGCGAACCGGGCAGGACCGACCTGTCGGCCACGCTGCGCCGGATCGAACGGGCGGCCGGCGCGCTGGCCACCGCCAGCGTGGCCCGGATGGACGAGTCCCTCCCCTGGTTCCGGGAACTGCCGGCGGACCAACGGTCCTGGGTCATGCTGGTCGCCCAGGCCGGCGTCCGGTCGCTGGTGCAGTGGCTGCGCCAGGGTGGCGGCGCGACCGACGGCACCCAGGAGGTCTCCGACGAGGTCTTCGCCGCCGCGCCGCAGGCCCTGGCCCGCTCGATCAGCCTCCAGCAGACCGTGGCGCTGATCAAGGTGACCATCGAGGTGGTCGAGGGGCAGGTGGCGCACCTGGCCGCCGAGGGCGAGGAGCAGCCGTTGCGGGAGGCCGTGCTGCGGTTCTCCCGGGAGATCGCCTTCGCCGCCGCCCGGGTGTACGCCCGCGCCGCCGAGTCGCGCGGCTCGTGGGACGCCCGGCTCCAGGCGTTGCTGGTGGACGCGTTGCTGCGCGGCGACTCGCCGGACGTGCTGGCCAGCCGGGCGGCGGCGCTGGGCTGGACCGACGCGCCGCCGGTGGCGGTGGCGGTGGGCCGCTCTCCCGGCGGTGAGGTGGCCGCCGTGCTGCACACCGTCTACCGGCAGGCCCGCCGGATCGGGGTCGAGGTGATCGGCGGCGTGCACGGCGACCGGCTGGTCATCGTGCTGGGCGGGGCGGCCGACCCCTTGACGGCCACCGACAAGCTGCTTCCCGCGTTCGGGGACGGGCCGGTGGTGGTCGGTCCGGCCGTACCCAGTCTGGACGAGGCGACGGACTCGGCGCGGGCCGCGCTGGCCGGATTCCGCGCGGCGCCGGCCTGGCCGACCGCGCCCCGCCCGGTGCCCGCCGCCGACCTGCTGCCGGAGCGGGCCCTGGCCGGCGACGCCGAGGCCCGCCGCCGGCTGCGCCACGACGTGTACGCGCTGCTGGCCCGCGCCGGTGGCGAGCTGCTGGAGACGCTGGACGCCTTCTTCGCCGCCGGTGGGACGCTGGAGAGCGCCGCCCGAGCGCTCTACGTGCACCCGAACACCGTGCGCTACCGGCTCAAGCGGGTCGCCGAGGTGACCGGCTTCTCGCCGCTGGTGCCCCGGGACGCGTTCGCGCTGCAGGTGGCGTTGACCGTGGGGCGGCTCGACCCGGTGGCCCCGGGCGTCGCACCCGTCCCGAGTCAGACAATGGCCAACAGGGGTCCGAAAAACCTCACAGACAGGTGATGATCGTCGCCGATTTTTGTAGGGTTCCTCCAAAGCTCCTAGTACGGCTTGGTGCCATGCGTTACAGCGCGACCCGCGAGTATCCGTCAGAGTCGTAGACGTGCTCGCCGTACTCTCACCTGGACAGGGTTCCCAGAAACCCGGCTTCCTGATCCCCTGGCTCGCCCTGCCGGATGCCGAGGCCCGCCTGCGCTGGTGGTCGGCGCTCGCCGGAGTCGACCTGGTCCACCTCGGCACCGAGGCGGACGCCGACGAGATCAAGGACACCGCCCGCACGCAGCCACTGCTCGTCGCGGCCGCGCTGCTCGCCGCCGAGCACCTGCCGATGCACGACGTCGCGCTGGTCGCCGGCCACAGCGTGGGCGAGCTGGGCGCCGCCGCCCTGGCCGGGGTGTTCCCCGCCGAGGCGGCCGTCACCCTCGCCGGCGTACGCGGCCGGGAGATGGCCGCCGCCTGCGCGCTCGAGGCGACCGGGATGGCCGCCGTGCTCGGCGGCGACCCGGACGAGGTGCTCGCCGCCATCGAGGCCCACGGGCTTTACCCGGCCAACCGCAACGGCGCCGGCCAGATCGTCGCCGCCGGTCCGGTGGCCGGCCTGGAGAAGCTCGCGGCCGAGCCGCCGGCGCGGGCCCGGGTCACCCAGCTCCAGGTGGCCGGCGCATTCCACACCCCGTACATGGCCCCGGCCGAGGATGCCCTCGCCGCCGTCGCCGCCGGCATCATCCCGGCCGACCCGGCCCGGATCCTCCTGTCCAACCGGGACGGCTCGGCGGTCAGCCACGGGCGGGAGATGGTCCAGCGGCTGGTCCGCCAGGTGACCGCGCCGGTCCGCTGGGACCTGTGCATGCGTACCCTGGCGGACCTCGGCGTGACCGGCGTGATCGAGCTGCCGCCGGCCGGCACCCTGGCCGGGCTGGTGAAACGGGAGCTCAAGGGCGAGGGGATGCCCGAGATCGTCACCCTGAAGACCCCCGACGACCTGCCCGCCGCGCGAGACCTGATCGCCCGGCACAGCGGCCCGAGCGGCCGCGAGCCGGTCATCCAGCAGTCGCGAACGGAAGGTGAGCACGCATGACCGGCAGCAGGATCATCGCGATGGGGCACTACCAGCCCTCCCGGGTGGTGACCAACGACGACCTCGCGCAGCTGGTCGACACCAACGACGAGTGGATCCGGGACCGGGTCGGCATCGCCACCCGGCGGATCGCCGGCGACGAGACGGTGGCCGACATGGCCGCGGCCGCCGCCGGCAAGGCGCTGGCCAACTCCGGTCTCACCGCCGCCGACATCGACCTCGTGGTGGTCGCCACCTGCACGTCGATCGACCGCAGCCCGAACGTGGCCTGCCGGGTCGCCGCCAAGCTGGGCATCAACGCCCCGGGCGCGTTCGACGTCAACACCGCCTGCTCGGGCTTCGCATACGCCCTCGGCACGGTCGACCACGCGATCCGGGCCGGGGCGTCCCGCAACGCGATCGTGATCGGCGCGGAGAAGCTCTCCGACTTCACCGACTGGACCGACCGCTCGACCTGCATCATCTTCGGCGACGGAGCCGGAGCCGCGGTGGTCACCGCCGCCGCCGCGGACGAGCCGGCCGGGGTCGGGCCGGTGGTCTGGGGCTCGGTGCCGGAGAAGAGCGACGCGGTCCGCATCGAGGGCTGGCGCCCGTACGTCGCGCAGGAGGGCCAGACGGTCTTCCGCTGGGCCACCACCGCGCTGGCGCCGCTCGCGCTGCAGGCCTGCGAGAAGGCCGGGGTGACCCCCGCCGAGCTGGCCGCGTTCGTGCCGCACCAGGCCAACGCGCGGATCATCGACGGCATCGTCAAGCGGCTGGGCATCCCCGACGCGATCATCGCGAAGGACATCGTGGAGTCCGGCAACACGTCGGCGGCGAGCATCCCGCTCGCCCTGTCCAAGCTGGTCGAGCGGCGGGAGATCCCGACCGGGGCTCCGGTGCTGCTGTTCGGCTTCGGCGGTGGCCTGACCTACGCCGGTCAGGTCGTCCGCTGCCCCTGAAGACCCCCTCGGGCGCGAGTGCGCCGAGGAGTGACGGCCGGCGTCGCCGGCCGTCGTGAACCCCCGATGAGAGGAACCAACCGTAATGACCCGTGACGAGATCACCGCCGGCCTCGCCGAGATCCTCGAAGAGGTTGCCGGGGTGAACCCGGACGACGTGGCCGAGGGGAAGTCCTTCACCGACGACCTCGACGTCGACTCGCTCTCCATGGTGGAGGTCGTGGTGGCGGCCGAGGAGAAGTTCGGCGTCAAGATCCCGGACAACGAGGTGCAGAACCTGAAGACCGTCGGGGACGCCGTCAGCTACATCGAGGCGCAGTCCTGATCATGAGTCGCCCCGACGTCGTCGTCACCGGGCTCGGCGCGACGACCCCGCTCGGCGGGGACGTCGCGTCGACCTGGGACGCCATGCTCGCCGGCCGCTCCGGGGTGGGTCCGCTCACCCAGGAGTGGGCGGCGCAACTGCCGGTGCGGATCGCGGCCCAGCTCGCCGTCGAGCCCGCCACGGTGCTGGACCGGGTCAAGCTGCGCCGGCTGGACCGTTCTCAGGCGATCGCCATCGTCGCGGCCCAGCAGGCCTGGGCCGACGCCGGGCTGGCCGACGCCGGGCCGGACCCGGAGCGGCTGGCGGTCAGCATCGGCTCCGGCATCGGCGGGGCCACCACCCTGCTCGCCCAGGACGACATCCTGGAGGCGTCCGGCCCGCGGCGGGTCTCCCCGCACACCGTGCCGATGCTGATGCCGAACGGCCCGGCCGCGTGGGTCGGGCTGGAGCTGGGTGCCAAGGCCGGGGTGCACTCGGTGGCCAGTGCCTGCGCGACCGGCGCGGAGGCGATCGCGCTCGGGCTGGACATCATCCGCTCCGGCCGGGCCGACATGGTGGTGGCCGGCGGCACCGAGGCGGTCATCCACCCGCTGCCGATCGCCGGCTTCGCCTCGATGCGGGCCATGTCGACCCGCAACGACGAGCCGGAGAAGGCCTCCCGCCCGTGGGACAAGGGCCGCGACGGCTTCGTGCTCGGTGAGGGCGCGGGCGTGCTGATCCTGGAGCGCGCCGACCACGCCGCCGCCCGCGGGGCCCGGGTGTACGCGCGCCTGGCCGGCGCCGGCATCACCTCCGACGCGTACGACATGGTGCAGCCGCACAGCGAGGGCCAGATCCGGGCGATCTCGAGGGCGATCGTCGACGCCGACCTGGCGAAGCGCGACATCGTGCACGTCAACACGCACGCGACGTCGACGCCGACCGGCGACATGATGGAGATCGAGTCCCTGCGGACGGCGCTGGGCGACCACCCGGTGCTGTCGGCGACCAAGTCGATGACCGGGCACCTGCTCGGCGCGGCCGGGGCGCTGGAGTCGATCGCCACCATCCTGGCCATCCGCAACGGTGTCGTCCCACCGACGATCAACCTCGACGACCCGGATGACGGCCTCACCCTGGAGGTCGCCGCGCACAAGGCACGTCACATGGAGATCCCCGCCGCGCTGAACAACGCGTTCGGTTTCGGCGGCCACAACGTGGCGCTCGTCTTCACGCGCCCCTGACGCCACGGATCTTGGTAGGAACTGGCTCCCTGAGGGGCCGTTTCCTACCAAGATCTCGGCGGCTCAGGCCCGGTTGCGGGGGTGTTGGCGGGCGGTGCGCTCGTTGCCCCGCCGGTAGTTGCCGGTCCACCGGGCCATCACCAGCTGCGGGTCGTCCTCGACCTCGGCCAGGAACTCCGCCGCGCGGCCGCCGCGCAGCGTGCCGGCAACCCGGCCGTGGTGCGTGATCACGACGGAGCCGTCGGCCCGCTCGTCATAGCGGAAACCCTGCGCCTGCTGTCCCATGTGCGGCCACCCTGCCAGCGGCAGCCTGGCGCCCGCAGCCCATTTTCGCGGCTGCCGGTCGCAAGATGCGGCATGTGGTGGTCTCCCGGCAGTCGGAGACCACCACATGCCGCACATGGAGTGGATCAGGTCGGGCAGCGCGCAGGCCGATAGCGCAATGTGCCGCAACCGGGGTGGAGTCCGGGAATTGTTCGCCCGACCCTCGCCCACCCGGACCGCCGGGCGCCGGCGGCAAGCCGACCGCCCTGCTGGTGGCGTTCGAGGCCGGCGGCTCGGCCCTGGCCCGCCAGCTCCCGCTGGCCTGACCGATCCGCGCGACTTCGGGGAAGTTGCTGCCTCAGTGCGGTTGGAGGCGGCAACTTCCCGGAAGTCGCCGCCTCCAGGTGCCGTGTCGGGGGTCAGCTGCCACAGGCGGTGGCCGGCAGGCCGGTCACCGGAACCGGGGAACGGCCGGTCGGGAGGGCCTTTCCGGCGAGCACGCCGGCCAGCGCGGTCATCGACGCCCGGCTGGACGAGTAGGTGGCCAGCAGGGTCGGCGACTTCGCGTCGGCCAGCACGTACGGGGTGTCCATCGCCACCGTCACGGCCGCGTCGTCCCGCAGGTCGCCGGCGCCGTCGCCGTACCCGACGAGATGCACGATCCGGCCACCGCTCGGCACCACGTCGACCCCGGCGGCGGTGAGCGCCTCGGTCAGCGCGGCGCGGGCGGTGGCGCGCCCGGCGGCGGAGGTCACCGTGACCGGCCCGGCCACCGGGGCGTCGCACTTGCCCCGCAGCATGGTGACGGCGGCGGCGGCCAGGTCGGCGGCCGCCGTGCGGTGTTCGGCGCTGCCCAGCGTCGACAGGTCGGGGGTGGGGCGGTCGGCCAGCTTGAACTTCATGGTCAGCACCCGGGTGGCCGCCTCGACCAGGCGGGCCCGGGGCAGCGACCCGTCCCGGAGCGCGGCGAGCAGCCCGTCGTACGCCTGGCTCACGTTCGGGGTCATCAGGATGAGGTCGTTGCCGGCGTTCAGCGCCCGGACCGCTGCCTCCCCCGGCGACCAGCGCTTGGCCGGCTCCATGTTCATCCCGTCGGTGATCACCACGCCCTGGAAGCCGAGCTGGCCCCGGAGCACGTCGGTGAGAACCTTGTGGGAGAAGGTCGCCGGGACGCCCGGGTCGATCGCCGTGACGTCGAGGTGGGCGGACATCACCGCCATGGCGCCCGCGTCGATCCCGGCGCTGAACGGCGGGAACGCGGTGCTGTCCAGCACGGCGCGGGACTGGCTGACGACCGGCAGATCCTTGTGCGAGTCGGCGGCACTCAGGCCGTGCCCGGGGAAGTGCTTGACACTGGCCGCCACCCCCTCGGCCTGCAACCCCCGGACCGCGCCGGCCACCTGCGCCGAGGCCCGCTCCGGGTCGGCGCCGAAGGAGCGGGAACCGATCACCGTGCTGCGGGTGGCCAGCACGTCGGCGACCGGGGCGAAGTCCATGTTGATTCCCATCGCGGCCAGCTCGGCGCCGGCGGCCCGCCAGGCGGCCTCGGTCAGCGCCGCGTCACCGGCCGCACCGGCGGCGAGCGGGCTGGGCAGCAGGGTCACCCCGTCGGTGATCCGGGTGACCACGCCGTACTCCTGGTCGGTACCGATCAGGAAGGGCGCCGGGCCGGCGGCGAGCTGGCCGGCCGCCTCGCGCAGCCCGGTGGTCAGCTCGCGGACCTGCTTTGGGTTGTCGACGTTGGTGGTGGCCTGGTTCTTGGAGGTGGGGTCGTCGGCGCTGAACCCGACCAGGATCACCCCGCCGAGGCGGTACTTCGCCACCATCTCGGCGGGCGTGTCGACCCCGGCGAGCTTCTGGTTGCCGGCGGCCGACCCGGGCGAGACCTTGGTGGCCGAGCTGCCGTACGCGTACGGCATCAACACCTGGCCGACGAGGTCCTCGTCGGCCAGCGTCCGCACCAGCGCCGTGGCCCGGCCGGGCGGGTCGGTGGCGGGACTCGCAGGACTCGGGGTGCTCGCGGGGCTCGGGGGCGGGCTGGCTTCGCTCGCACACCCGGAGACGAGCAGCGCGGTCAGTGCGGAGAGCGCGACGAAGGTACGCCGAGGGTTGGTCGACACGCGGAACATCCCACCAGTTTTCCGCGTGTCGGGGCAAGGTGAGCTTTGTTCAGCCCACTCGGGTGAGCAGCGTCACGGGCGCGCCGTCTCCGGCGTACCGGTAGGGCTCCAACTCGGCGTCCCAGGCGGTGCCGAGCGCCTTGTCGAGGGCATGGGCGAGCGCTTCCGGGGCGCGGGCGGACGCGAGGATGTCGCGCAGCCGGTCCTCGCCGAGCTGGATGTCGCCGGCCGCGCCGACGGTGGCCTGGAACAGGCCCCGCCCCGGGACGTACATGAACCGCTCGCCGTCGACGCCCGGACTCGGCTCCTCGGTGACCTCGAAACGGATCATGGGCCACTGCCGGAGGGCAGCAGCCAGCTCGGCACCCGTCCCAGGGCGACCGGTCCACCCGCACTCGGACCGCCGTGCGGTGGGCTCGACGGGCTGGGCCGTCCAGTGCAGGTTGACCGGCGCGGCAAGGACGCGCGCGATCGCCCACTCGACGTGCGAGCACACGGCGAGCGGGGTCGAGTGGACGTATACGACGCCACGCGTTGGCACGGTGACCTCCCGGAGAGCGAGGTGCGTCTTCCCCTACGACCTCGTCCACCTTCGGTGGCACCTGCAACACATGATGACCGGTGTGACGGATGGTACGCCAGCGAATCGGAAAATTCGCCGCTACCGGCCGTCGGGAAATACCCGGGTGGCTGACCCCGTTGACCCCCGTGACGGCGCGACGACCAGCCAGGCGTCGAGGTCGTGTACAGTTCTCTGGGCGGTTCTGTGCCGCCGCACAATCTTCGCGGGCCGACACCCACGCCGGGTGTCACCCGCACCAGCCCCCGGACGTTTCAGTCCTCCCGTACGTCTGCAAGGAGTACTTCCGTGGCGAGCAACACCTCTAAGACCGCGCGCGCGTCAGTCCGGGCCGGCCAGGCTGGCCAGGGTGGCGCCCTCAGCGTGCTGGGCGAGTTCAAGTACCTGATCCCGCTCAACGGCGGCAAGCACGCCTACGTGCGCAACCTGACCAACGGCAAGACCGAGCGCCTGCGCACCGACTCCGAGGCCTTCGTCGAGGAGATCCGGACGCTGGCCGCCGCCGGCCACGCCGCCAAGGTCCGCGCCGAGATCAACGGCCTCGCGGCCGCCTACCCGGAGCACGGCTGGGACGCCACCGAGAAGCGTCTCGTCGAGGCCGGTGTCTTCGAGGGCTGAGTCCCGCACCGCGTCACCCCGAACCGCCCGCCGGATCACCGGCGGGCGGTTCGTCGTCTCCAAGACTCAGCTGATCCACTCCGTGTCGCGTAAGCGGCGATATCCGCCCGCCGACGTGACCACC
The DNA here is from genome assembly GCF_044765245.1 of Micromonospora sp. NPDC093277. NCBI lineage: Bacteria > Bacillati > Actinomycetota > Actinomycetes > Micromonosporales > Micromonosporaceae > Micromonospora > Micromonospora sp. NPDC093277. The sequence continues at coordinate 33,790 of NZ_JBIWJO010000003.1, read as the reverse complement.
ACATCCCGCTCATGGAGTTGATCAAGGCCCGGTCGGGGCGGGGCGGGCCGGACGGCGTTCGACAGCGGCGTCATATGCGGGAATCTTTCACCTCGGCCGTCGGCGTGCTGTGATTGACGGATAGCCGGATCGTCACCGCCGGGTTACCCGGCGCACGGACAGAGGCCGCGGGGGAGGTGGACCGATGCCGACGGAGCTGGAGGTACGGCTTCCCGACGGCGTACGCCTGCACGTGGTGGCGTCCGGGCCGGTCGACGCCGACGTCACGGCGGTCCTGCTGCACGGCTGGACGCTGGACGGGCGTAGCTGGCACCGCCAGCTCGCCGGGCTGCGGGCCCGGTTCGCCGACCGGGTGCGGGTGGTGACGTACGACGCCCGCGGGCACGGCCGGTCCAGCTGCATGGACCTGCGTACGGCCACCCTGACCCAGCTCGGCGACGACCTCGCCGCGATGCTGGACGAGCTCGTCCCGCGCGGCAGGGTCGTGCTGGTCGGGCACTCGATGGGCGGGATGACCGTGATGGAGTATGCCCACCGCCACCCCGCGCACTTCGCCGCCCGGATCGCCGGGCTGGTATTCGTGTCGACCACCGCCGAGGGGCACACCCACACCAGCTACGGGCTCTCGCCCCGGATCGCCCGGTTGATCCGGCTCGCCGAGACCACCGGCGCCGGGGTGCTGGCCCGCTGCGGATCGTGGTGTCCGCCGCACCCGCTGCTCCGCGCCCTACGCCCGAGCATCCGCTGGCTGCTCTTCGGCGACCGTTGCGACCCGGCCGACCTCCGGCTGGTCACCTCGGCGGTGGCGCACGCCTCACTCCGTTCGATCGGCGGATTCCGCGCATCGATCGGTGCCCAGCACCGGCTGGACACCCTGGCCGCGCTCGGTCACCTGCCTTCCGCCGCGCTGGTCGGCGACCGGGACCGGCTCACCCCACCGCCGTGCGCGAGGTCGATCGCGGCAGCGCTGCCCACCACCGAGCTGACCGTCTGCCCGGGTGCCGGCCACATGCTGATGATGGAGCGCCCGGACGAGGTGGACCAGGCCCTCGCCGCGGTGCTCCACCGGGTTCTCACCGAGCCCACCGACCGGCTGGTCGGGCCGGACCACCCGCTGGTCCGGGCGGTGAGCGGACCCACCGACCCGGGCGGGCTGGTCGGGCCGGCCCCTCCGGTAACGCTGAACGAAACAGCCGGCAGAGGGGTGGAAACACCCGGATAACGGGCAACCGGCACCGGCGGTGTGAGTGCACCCTCATGGCCGCAGGCCACGGCCTCGACGGCGGCCCGTACCCTCATTCAGCCCGCCGTGCCCGCCGCATGATCACAGGAGCCCCCGACTTGAGCGACAAAACCACCCTGGAACGGGAGATCGCCGTCGAACAGCGACATCTCGACCGGGTGTACGCCCGGCTGGCGGAGCTGCGCCGGTCGGCCGCCGAGGCCGAGCGGGAGGGCTACCGGCTGGCCCGGGTCGGCAACTTCGGCGCGCTGGTGGAGCGGGACGCGATGGTGTTCCACGCCGCGCAGCGGCGGCACGTGCTGGACGCCGAACACGAGGGGCTGGTCTTCGGCCGGCTGGACCTGTGTACCGGCCAGGTGCTGCACGTGGGCCGGCTCGGCGTACGCGGGGAGAACGCCGAGACGCTGGTGGTCGACTGGCGGGCGCCCGCCGCCGCGGCGTTCTACCGGGCCACCCCGGCCGACCCGATGGGTGTGGTACGCCGGCGCACCATCCAGTCGTCGGCGGAGCGGGTCACCCGGATCGAGGACGACCTGCTGGACCCGGAGGCTGCGCCGCCGGAGCTCGCGGTGGTCGGCGACGGCGCACTGCTGGCCACGCTGTCCCGCGCGACCGGACGGGGCATGCGGGACATCGTCGCCACCATCCAGCGGGAGCAGGACGAGGCGATCCGCTCCCCCGGCTCGGGGGTCACGATCGTCTCCGGCGGCCCGGGCACCGGCAAGACCGCGGTGGCGCTGCACCGGGCCGCGTACCTGCTCTACTCCGACCGGGCCCGGTACGCCGGCGGCGGCATCCTGGTGGTCGGCCCGTCCGGCGTGTTCGTCGAGTACATCGCCTCGGTGCTGCCCTCGCTCGGCGAGGAGACCGCCACCCTGCACTCGCTCGGCTCGCTCTTTCCGGGCATGTCGGCTACCCGTACCGACCCGCCGGAGGTGGCGGCGGTGAAGGGGTCGCTGCGGATGCGCCGGGTGCTGGAGCGCGCCGTCCGGGACGCGGTGCCGGACTCCCCCACCGAGCTACGCCTGCTCTACCGGGGCGAGCTGCTCCGGCTGGACCGGGCCGAGCTGGACGCGGTCCGGGACCGCGCGCTGTCCCGCGGCGCGCGCCGCAACGAGGTACGCCGGGTCGGCTTCGACGCCGTCCTCGCCGCCCTGTACGCGCAGGCCCGCAGGCTGCGGATCGGCGGGTTGCCGGAGCAGCCCGCGTTCGAGGACGAGATCATCGACCGGCCGGAGTTCCGGGAGTTCCTCAAGGCCTGGTGGCCCCGGTTGCACCCGCGGCACGTGCTCGGCTGGCTGGCCCGCCCCGAACGGCTGCGCCGGTACGCGGGCGGCGTGCTCGCGGCCGGCGAGATCCGGCTGCTGACCGAGGCGTACCGGACGCTGGACGCGGAGGGGCTGACCATCGCCGACATCGCGCTGCTGGACGAGCTGGACGCGCTGCTCGGCAAGCCGGTGCAGCGGGCGCGGCCGAAGCGCGACCCGTTCCAGCTCGCCGGGGGCGTCCGCGAGCTGAGCACGTTCGCCGACCGGCAGCGGGCGGCCCGGGCCGCCGCCCGGGAACGGCCGGAGGACTACCGCGACTACGCCCACGTGGTGGTCGACGAGGCACAGGACGTCTCGCCCATGCAGTGGCGGATGATCGGCCGGCGCGGCCGGCTGGCCTCCTGGACGGTGGTGGGCGACCCGGCGCAGACCGCCTGGACCGGCGACCCGGAGGAGCTGACCCGGGCCCGGGATCAGGCACTGGGTCGGCGGCGCCGGCAGCGGTACGAGCTGACCACCAACTACCGCAACTCGGCCGAGATCTTCGCGGTGGCGGCGACGGAGATCCGCCGGCGCTACCCGGACCTGGCGCTGCCGACTGCGGTGCGCTCCACCGGGGTACCCCCGATCGAGCGGACCGTGCCCGCCGCGGAACTGCCCGCCGCGACCGTCGCGGCGGCCGACGCGCTGCTGGCCGAGGTCGAGGGCACGGTCGGCGTGATCACGCCGGTGCCGCGCCGGGACGAGGTCGCCGGCTGGCTGGGCGACCTGGGCGGCGGCCGGCTCCAGGTGGTGACCAGCCTCCAGGCCAAGGGCATGGAGTACGACGGGGTGGTGCTGGTGGCGCCGAGCGAGATCCGGGCCGATCCCGGGTCGGGCGTGCGGACGCTCTACGTGGCGCTGTCCCGGGCCACCCAGCGCCTCACCACCCTCGACCCGGTGGACTGACCACAGCCCGCGTTCGCGGCGGGCGCCTGAGCTGGCCCACCCCCCTCAGCCTTCACTTGCATACATAGCGATGTGAGCATAGATTGGGCCCGGGCGGGGCGCGGGACGAAAGGGTGTGGGCGTGGGCGCAGGTCATGACCACAGCGGCGCGGTCACCAACGCCGCACACCGCCACCAGGGTCGACTCTGGGCCGCGTTCGGGCTGCTCACCGCCCTTATGCTGGTCGAGGCGGTGGCCGCGTTCGCCACCGGCTCGCTGGCCCTGCTCTCGGACGCCGGGCACATGTTCACCGACGTGCTCGGCATCGGCATGGCGCTCGCCGCGATCACCGCCACCCGGCGAGCCAACACCGATCCGCAGCGCACCTTCGGGCTCTACCGGCTGGAGGTCCTGGCCGCGCTCGCCAACGCGGTCCTGCTCGGCGCGGTCGCCGCCTACGTGCTCGTCGAGGCGGTACGCCGGTTCGGCGAGCCGCCGGAGGTGCTCGCCGGGCCGATGCTGGCCGTGGCGTCGCTCGGCCTGCTCGCCAACATCGCCGCGTTCGCGCTGCTGCGGGCCGGCGCGCAGGAGAGCATCAACCTGCGCGGGGCCTACCTGGAGGTGCTCGGCGACCTGCTGGGCTCGCTCGGGGTGATCGCCGCCGCGCTGGTCATCACGTTCACCGACTGGTGGTGGGCCGACCCGCTGGTCGCCGTCGCGATCGGGCTGTTCATCCTGCCGCGGACCTGGCGGCTCGGCCGGGCCGCGGTCCGCATCCTGGTGCAGGCCGCCCCGGAGCACCTCCAGGTGACCGCCGTGCGCGACCGGCTGGCCGCGGTGCCCGGCGTCGCCGAGGTCCACGACCTGCACGTCTGGACCCTCACCTCCGGGATGGACGTGGCGTCGGCGCACCTGACCACGGCCCCGGACGCCGAGGTCGGCGAGGTGCTGGCCGCCGCCCGGGCCGCCCTGCACGGCGACTTCCGGATCGATCACGCCACGTTGCAGATCGAGCCCGGGGCGTCGGCCGGAGAGTGTGGACCAGTCGAGTGGTAATTAGGGCAAACTTAAATCCAAGTGGCTATTGTGCATTCATGCCGGCTTTCATCCGATTCCTAACCCTCGACTGGAGGGGCCCGGCCGGTAGGCTCGGTCGCGGCCCCCACCGGCGGCGCAGCGCGTCGCCGACGGCGGCTGTCGCCTAATCGCCGCAGCTCGGCGAGCCGGGGAACCATCTTCCTGGGGTGCATCCGCGTCAGCGGTAGGGATCTTCCGTCCCGAACCCGTCAGCTAACCCGGTCGGCGTTGACGGAAGGACACCTGGAATGCCACCTGCACGACGGACGGTCACCCGGTTGGCGGCCCTGCTCGTCGGGGCTCTCGCCCTCGGCCTCGCGACCGCACCGGTCCACCCCGCCTCGGCCGCCCCGACCGGCCTGCTCGCCGCCGCGCCCGGCGACGACGAGGGCGGCACCGCGGAGCTACGCGCCCAACTCGACGCGGCCGGCAAGGGCTGGCTGGACGCTCGGGCGGCGCTGAACCAGTCGGTGAAACGGCAGCAGCAGCTCACCGCCGAACTGAAGACGATCAACGCGGAGCTGGCCGTACGCGACGCCAAGGTCGGCGAGATCGCCGGGTTCGCGTACCGGGCCGGGCGGCTCGGCACCGCCGCGGCGCTGCTCGACAGCAGCAGCCCACAGGGCTTCATGGACCGCGCCGCCACACTGCAACAGGTCGCCGCGCACGAGGACCGGGTGCTGCGCGACCTGATCGACACCCGGGACCAGGCCACCCGTACCCAGACGGCGCTGAACGGTGAGATCCTGGAGCAGCGCCGGCAGGTCACGGTGATGGCCAAGCGCAAGGAACAGGCGGAACACGCGCTGGAGGTGGCCAACAAGAAGGCCGCCGCGACCACCACCGCCAGCGGCGGCAGCGTGCAGGGCACGTCCCGCGCCAACGCCACGCCGGCCCCGCGCAACGCCGACGGCTCCTGGCCCGCGGAGTCGTGCAGCGTCAACGACCCGACCCCGGCCGACGGCTGCATCACGCCGCGCATGCTGCACGCGCTACAGCAGGCCAAGGCGGCCGGGTTCACCCGGTACGTCTCCTGCTACCGGCCCAGTGGCTCCGGCGAGCACCCCAAGGGCCGGGCCTGCGACTTCGCCGCACAGAAAGACGGCTTCGGCGGGGTGGCCAGCGGCGGCGACAAGACGTACGGCAACAACCTGGCGGCGTACTTCATCCGCAACGCCGACCCGCTCGCCGTGCTCTACGTGATCTGGTTCAAGCAGATCTGGCTGCCCAGCAGCGGGTGGAAGGCGTACAGCGGCGGCAACGGCGATCCGTCCAGCGACCACACAAACCACGTACACCTCTCGGTCTACTGAGCCGCTAGGTGGCCCGCCGCCGGGCGGGCCACCTACGCCCACCGACGTACGCCGGATGTCGCTGCGCGCCCCACGACACCGGGCCGGCGACGGCCGAGCATCGGGGGCATGAGCCGACTCTCTCCCCCCGGACGCAAGGCCCTGCTCACCCTGCACCTGGTCACCTCGCTCGGCTGGCTCGGCGCCGACCTGGTGCTGCTCGCCCTGGGCGTGGCCGGACTACGCGGGGCCGACCCCGAGGTGGTCTACCCGGCCGCGGGCCTGCTGGTCACCTGGCTCTTCGCCCCGCTGAGCGTGCTGGTCTGGCTGATCGGGCTGGCCAGCGCGCTGCTCACCCCATGGGGCCTGCTGCGTTGGCGCTGGGTGCTGGTGAAGTTCGCGATCACCACGGCGATGCTGGGGTTGGTGTTCCTGCTGCTCGCCCCGACGGTGCGCCGGCTCGGCGAACTGGGGGCGGACCTCGCCACCCGGGACCGGCTGGACCTGATCATCCCTCCGACGGTGTCCAGCACCCTGTTGATCATCATGACCGTGCTGTCCACCTACAAGCCGTGGGGCCGGCTGCGCCCACCCGCCCAGGCAGCCCGGCCCTGAGTCAGCCCGCCTGCCCCTCCAGGGTGGCGCCGAGCCGGCTGGCGAGGCCGAGATGGGCCGCCCGGGCCTGCCGGAAGGCGTACCCGAACAGCGGTGCCGGGGCGGAGAGGGTGATCTCGACGTCGATGCGCACCACGCCACCTGGCTCGTCCCGGAGCCGGGTGTGGTTACGGACCGTAGTGGCGGGCTGCTGGCGAGCCACCGTCACCACCTCGTCCTCGGTGGCGACCAGCACGTCCGCCTGGTAGGTGACCGGGAAGTGCAGCGGCCCCAGTTCCAGCCGGTCGGTGATCGCGTAGCTGGCCAGCGCGCCGGGCCGGGGCGGCAGTTGGCGGACCCGGACGATCAGCGGATGCAGTTCACCCTGACGGCTCAGGTCGCTGAGCAGGGCGACCGCATCCGCCCGGGCACAGCGGGCCTGCACGGTGTAGCTGAAAGTGTCGCTGCTGAGCACGCCGTACCCCCTTGCCGTCGGCGTCCGCATGATCGTCCCGTAACCGGGGCCGGCTGGCAACGGGGCGGTACGGAGCCCGGCCAGCTCAGGCGCCGGGCAGCACCTGAGGGGTGCTGCCGGCGAAGTACGGCTCGGGTGCGCCGAAGAGACCCAGCAGGCCGGTGACCCAGAGTTGCCGGTGCACGAACCGGCTCGGCTCGGTGACCACCAGCTTCACGCCGCTGACCTCGGCGGTCTGGAAACCGGCCACCATGGCGCTGATGCCGACAGAGTCGATGAAGGTGACCAGCCGCATGTTCAGCTCGATCCGGGACGGACGGCCCTTCGCGAGCACCTCGGCGATCGCTTCCCGCACCTCGTACGCGGTGTCGACGTCGATCTCGCCTCGCGGCGCGATCTGGATAACACCACCCGGCAACATCGACTGCACGATCGACAGGCTCACGCGAGCACCTCCACTCGCCCGTACGGGCGCCTCATCAGTACGCGGGCCGCGACCGAGAGTATTCCTCCGATGGCCTCGGTCGCCACCCCTCGGGATGGGCAATTCGCGGACTGGGCACACCTGGGCATCCCAATCCGGATCCTTCGGTTCCTGTTTCTTCCGGACGACGGGTTCACTTCGTCCAACGACCGACCAGGGCCGGCCGATTCGCCGCCCAGGGTAGCCGCCCGGGGCCCCGTCCGCCTCGCACCCGGGCCCGGCGCGTTCGCCCGCGTTCGTCCCGTCCCGCCCCATCGACCGCGCCTGACCTGGGATGGTTTGGGGCGACCGCGGGCGGGGCACTGCCCGGATGAGTGAAACGTCACCCGCCGGATGACCCGCCGGAGTCCGAAGTGGCCGCCGGACTCCGCCCCGAGGAGGTAACACCATGTTCGGAACGACCCTGCTGGACCGCCGCGGCAGGCCCGAGCGGATCGCGGACCAGGCGTGGCGGCACATGCGCGACGCCGCCGGCTCCGCCGGGGACGGTGTCCGCGGCGTTGCCCGCTCCGCCCGTCGCAACGGGTCGGGTCTGGCCGACGACGCCACCGACCTGGTCGGCTCCGCCGCCGGCGAGGCCCGCCGCCGAGCCATCCTCGCCTTCGACGCGCTCGCCGGCCGCCGGCCGGGCCTGCCGTGGGCGATGCTGGTCAGCGCCGCACTGGTCGGCGCCGCGATGGGCTGGGCCGCCGGTACGGCCGCCCGGGCCGCCGGGAGCAGCGTGCCCGGCGTCGAGGAGATCGAGTTCCTGGACGCGGACCCGCTGGACCCCCGGCCGACCCGGAGGACTGACCGGGACGGCTGACCCGCAACCGCTGCTCGGCGGCGCTCTCAGGCGCCAGGTTGGGCCCGGAGACGACCACCACCCGGAGAGCCGGACCACCGCTGCCGGCGGTGAGCAGCAGGACCACGCTGCTCACCGGTATGCCACCGCCCGGCGCCCCGGCTTCCGGCTTGAACGCGGCGGCTGGCCGCCCCGCCAGGACGGGACGGCCACCGCGTGGACAGGTCAGCGGGTGGTGCAGGTGAGCGCGGGCACCGAGTTCGTCCCGCTCCAACTGGCGAGGAAGCCGAAGGTGGTGGTGCCGCCGACGCCGAGCGGGCCGTTGTAGCCCGCGTCCCGGACCACCACGAGGCTGCCGTTCTGGGTGTACGTGCCGCTCCAGAGCTGGCTGAGCTGCTGCCCGTTGGCGAAGTTCCAGCTCACCGACCAGCCGTTGATCGCCGAGCCCATGTTGTTACGGACCGTCACCTCGGCCTGGAAGCCGCCCTCCCACGAATTGGTCACCTGGTAGGTCGCTCCGCAGCCGCCGGCCGGATTCGGCGTGCTCGGTGGCGGGGTGCTCGGCGGCGCGCTCGTCGGCGGACGGGTGGTCGGCGGCGCGGTCGTCGGAGGCGCGGTGGTCGGGGGCGCGGTCGTCGGCGGCGCGGTCGTCGGCGGAGCGGTGGTCGGCGGCGGGGTGCCGCCGAGCCGGTCCGCCACCAGGATGCCCCGGCCGTTGGTGCCGAGGTAGACCCGGCCGTAGACGCGTGGGTCCCCGGTCAGCGCCTCGCCGGCGTTGCCGTACTGGTGCTGGTCGTCGTTGATCCGCACCCAGCTTCCGCCGGAGTTGTCGGAGCGGTAGACGCCGTGCTGGCCGTCGACAGTGCCGATGACGAAGAGCGCCGGGTACGTCTGGCCGGGTGCCGCCTTGCCGAAGCCGACGTTTATCGAGGTGCTCACGCCGGTGACCTTGGTGAAGCTGGTCCCCGAGTTGGTGGAGTGCCAGAGCCCACCCTCGCCGGCCAGCCAGATGTCGCCCTCCGTGCCGGTCAGCGCCTTGAACTTGACGCCGGTGGTCGGCAGACCGGTGGCGGCGCTGGCGGTGAAGCCGGCCCCGCCGTTGGTGCTGACGTAGAACTTCCCGTTGCTGACTCCGTAGAACTTGTTCGGGTTGACCCGGTCGGACTCGACGGTGGCGTTGGCCGGGATGCCGGTCGCCGCGGTCCACGAGTTGCCGAAACCGACCGAGCGGACCACCTGCTGGCCGGAGTCACCCGGCGCCCAGACGAACTGGCTGCCGTCGGCGGAGGCGGCCACCGTGCCGCCGTTGTTGATCCCGCCCGGCTCGCTGCCCTGGAACCAGTTCGCGCCGCCGTCGGTGGAGAACGCGACGTGCCGGTCGTTGGGCCGGTCCGAGGCGGTGAAGTTGCCCGCCCGGACCATCACCGCCGGCTTGGTCTCGGCGTAGTCCAGGCTGGTGGTGCTGGTGAAGACCGGCTGGGTGAACATCGAGGCCGGCACCGCGTTCAGGTCGGTGTGCCGGAAGCCGCCGATGTCGCCCAGCCCGCTGATCAGTGGGGCGCCGGAGGGCGGGCTGATCAGGTCGAGTACGGCGGTCTCCTCCAGGCCCTTGACCATCGGCTTGATGGTGAGCTGCCCACCGCTGTCCCACTTGGTCAGGTCGGTGCTGCCGTAGATGGTCGCCCCGGTGCCGTACATCATCCGGTTGCTGTCGAACGGGTCGATCTCCAGCGACTCGTTCATCCAGCCCAGCTTCGGGGTCTCCTCCGGCGGTTGCGGGTTGGCTCCGAAGTTCAGCCACGGCACCGAGCTGATGTCCATCGAGTACTTCTTGGTACGGCTCGGGTAGCCGGCCCAGTCCCAGATCCGCGACCAGGTCGCGCCGCCGTCGGTGCTGCGCCAGAAGATCGCGTCCGGCCACCAGGAGACCTGGGTGGCCACCATGAGGGTGTTCGGCTTCTGCCGGTCGATGGTCAGGCCGGAGTAGCCGAAGTAGTCGTCGCTGCTGGACGACGGGATCGGGCTGATCTGCGTCCAGGCGCCGGTGGCCCGGTTGAACTTCCACACGTCACCCTTGCCGCCGTCGTACGGGCCGCCGGTGTCGCTGGTGGCGATGTAGAGGTAGCCGCCGACCGGGTCGACCACGCCCTTGTGGGCGAGGTAGCCGGTGGGCTGGCCGGCGATCCGCTCCCAGGTGGTGCCGCCGTTGGTGGTGCGGTAGACCGGGTTCTGCTTGTCCGCCACGCCGACGTAGATGGTCTGGGTGGCGTTGCCGGCCGTACCGGTGCTCTTGTCGAAGCTGACCCAGGTCAGGCCCTGGTTCTGCGAGTTGTAGCCGCTGCTGTCGTTGGGGTCGGCCCGGTAGTTGCCGACGTTCGGGAAGTTGGCGACCTTCGCCCAGGTCACCCCGTAGTCGGTGCTGCGCCACAGGCCGTTGCCGCCCTCGGCGCCGTAGTAGACGACGCTGTTCTTGTTCGGGTCGACGGCGAGCCGCTCCCCCATGCCCCGGCCGGGCATGTTGCCACCGTTCTTGAACGGCAGCGCGGTGGCCTGCCAGGTGGCGCCCTTGTCGGTCGAGCGCAGGATCGCGCCGTTGTTCGGATCCCAACTGTTGGTGTACATGCCGACAGCGGCGTACACCCGGTTGGTCTGCACCGGGTCGGTGGCGAGGCTGACCACGCCGTTCCAGCCCCACTTGTCGGCGCCGACCCAGTCCAGCAGCGGCGTCCACGACTGGGTCGGCTGCTCCCAGCGGTACGCCCCGCCGATGTCGGTGCGCGCGTAGATCAGGTTCTTCTCGGTCGGGTTGAAGACGATGCCCGGGACGAAGCCGCCACCGTCGACCCGGACGTTCTTCCAGCTGTACGGATCGGCCGCCGCGGCGGCGGCCGGGGTGGCGGGGGTGGCGGCGAACTGCACGACGACGGCTGCCGCGGTGGCGGCCAGGGCCGCCGCGATCGCGCCGGCGATACTTCTGCGCATGGGCGGTTCCTCTCGGTTACCCGTGGGGCGGCGGCTCCAGGTCGAGGCGCGGACACGCCACGACCTGGAGCTGCCGGAGCGACGCGCGCCGGTCGGGACGACCGTGCTGGCGACGTCGAGGGAGGTGGAACCGGGGAGCTGCCCTTGGCTCCCCGTCGGCGTGTGGGCTCCCGCAGCCGAGGGACATTCACCTTAACCGTTGGATCGGCGAATTAGGAAGCGCTCCCAACTAATTCGAGTCACCCCGATCGGATGAGGGCAGGTCACCCGGGGTCGGGACAGGATGACCGATGGCGGCGCCCGTGCCGGTGGCGGAGCGCCCACGCCCCGAACCGACCCGGGAGGGAGGCCACTGATGGCCACCGCGACGATCACGCGTACCGACCAGGACATCCAGACCGACGTCCTCGACGAGCTGACCTGGGAACCCCGGGTACGCCCCAACGAGATCGGGGTCACCGTCTCCGAGGGCGTGGTGACGTTGACCGGCTGGGTGGACAGCTACGCCAAGAAGTGGGCCGCCGAGCGGGCGGCGCACCGGGTGTCCCGGGTCCGGGCGGTCGCCAACGACCTCGCCGTCCGGATCGCCACCTCCGCCGAGAAGAGCGACCCGGAGATCGCCACCGCGGCCAGCCGCGCCCTGGAATGGGACGCCTTCGTGCCGATCGAGACGCTGGACGTGACCGTCTCCGACGGCTGGGTCACCCTGCACGGCGAGGTCGAGTGGGAGTACCAGCGCCGGGCCGCCGAGCGGGCCGTCGGCCGGCTCACCGGCGTACGCGGCGTGAGCAACGGGATCACCGTCCGACCGGGCACCCGCACCGACGGGCACCAGCTGGCCGAGCGGATCGTGGACGCGCTCGCCCGCAACGGCGCCACCGAGGCGGAGGCCATCAGCGTCCGGGTGCACGGCGACACGGTGGTGCTGGCGGGGCTGGTCCACTCCGTACCGGAACGCGAGGAGATCGAGCGGGTGGTGTGGTCCGCCCCCGGCATCCGCGAGGTGCACAACCACGTCACCGTGGGGGCTTGATGTCGACCCCGTTGCAGGTCACCACCGCGCGGCTGGGCGTACCGGTGACCGACCTCGACCACGCCCGCGGCCCCGTCGACGCGCCGGTCACCATCGTCGAGTACGCCGACTTCCAGTGCCACTTCTGCGGAGCCGCCCACCTGAACCTGGCCGAGGTGCTGCGTCAGCGGGCCGACACCGTACGGCTGGTCTACCGGCACTTCCCCATCGCCAACGTGCACCCGTACGCGGAGAGCGCGGCGGAGGCGGCCGAGGCAGCCGGCCGGCGGGGCCGGTTCTGGGAGATGCACGACTGGCTCTACGACCACCAGGACCAACTGGACCCGGTGCACCTGTCGCTCGGCATCGAGCAGCTCGGGCTGCCCGCCGACGAGGTCAACGCGGAGGTGGCGGGGATGGCGAACGCCGACCGGATCCGGCGAGACTTCGTCGGCGGCATCCGCAGCGGGGTGGCCGGCACCCCGACCCTGTTCGTCAACGACGTCCGCCACGACGCCGGCTACGACCTGGCGGACCTGCTGGCCGCCGTCGACGCCGCCGCGAACGCCTGACCGGTTAGAAGGGCCCCCGGTACAACGCCAGGCGTCAACCAGGGGCCCTTCCTTGCCTCAGATCAGGCGGAGTTCGCGGGCGCGCTGGACGGCCTCGCGCCGGCGGGTCGCGTCGAGCTTGCGGTAGATGTTGCGCACGTGGGTCTTCACCGTGTTGACCGACAGCGACAGTTCGCCGGCGATCTCCACGTTGGACAGGATGCTCTGGAGGTAGCGCAGGATCGTCAGCTCCCGTTCGGTGAGCGGCTCGTCCAGCGTCCGCTCCGGCCGGCCCGGCCGGTAGGCCGGCTCGTCGGACCGCCGCTCGTCCGCCCCGCGTAGCAGGTCGCTCACCGTCGCCCAGTGCGCCGTGCCGGAGTCCAGGTGCGCGGCGAGCAGGTCCCGTACCCCCGGCTCGGCGTGGGTGAAGACGCGCCGGTAGCCGTCCGGCTCGGCCAGGTCGAGCACCTGCTCCAGGACCCGTCCGGCCCGCCGCTCATCGCCGCCGCCGGCGGCCAGGACCGCGTCGAGCAGGCCGGCGGCGAGCCGGACCGGAAGCGGCCAGGACTCCGCACCGGGCGTGGCCCAGTCGGGCAGCGCCGGCCCGGCGGCCCGCGGATTTCCGGCGCGTAGCTCCACCCGGGCCAGCGCCACCCCCAACGCCGCCGCCTCCGCGCCCCCGGTGTCGAACCCGGGCAGCGCGTCGGTGAGCAGCGTGCGGGCGGTGTCGACGTCACCGACACCCGCCCGTAGCCGCGCCTCGGCGGCGGTCAACCAGGCGGCCAGTTCCCGGCCCGGCGCCCGCTCCCGGGCCTCGGCGAGGGCCCGCAGGGCGGCGGCCGACCCGCCCTCCTCGGCCAGCAGATCGGCCCGGCAGAGCGCGGCCAACGCCGCCGCGGCCGGCTCCGCGGTGGCGGGGCCGGCGAGGGCCAGGTGCGCCACCGCCTCCGCCGAATCGTCCCGGTGCCACGCCACCAGGGCCAGCGCCAGGTACGCGTGACCGCAGTCCAGCCGGGAGGACCAGCCCTGGCAGGTCGGCGTGGCCAGCGCCTCCCGCGCGGTGCCTTCGGCCGCCCGCAACCGGCCCCGGGCCGCCTCCAGCAGCGCCGACCGGCTCGCGCCGACCAGTTCCGTACGCGGCCGCCCCGCCGCCCGGGCCGCGGCACGCGCCTGGGCGAACCGCTCCCCGGCGGCGGGCAGTTCGCCCTCAGCGAGCGCCACCAGGCCGAGCGCGGTGCCGGCGACCGCCCGGATGTCGGCGTCCTCCCCCGCCCCGGTCCGCGGGTCGTCCCCCAGCCCGGCGACGGTACGGGTGGCGACCAGCCGGGCGGCGGCACGGCGTACCTCGGCACGGTCCCCGGTGAGCCGGGCCAGGGTCAGCTCCAGCGCGGTGGCCAGCCGGCGGAACCGGTCCCGCCGCGGGGCGGGCAGGTCGCGGCCCTGCTCGACGGCACGCCGCAGGTGGTGCTCGGCCCCCGCCACGTCCCCGCCGTACGCCCGTTCAGCGGCACAGGCCAACGCCAGCTCGGGGTCCCGCCGGACGGCGGCGGCGGGCGGCTCGGGCGGCGGTGGACCGGCCGGCGCCTCCCGCTCGTACGGGGCCAGCTCCGGCCACCGGGCGATCAGCAGTTCGGTGGCCCGGTTCCACTCGCCCCCGGCCAGCGCGTGCCGCAGCGCCTCGGCCGGCCGGTCGTTGCCCGCGTACCAGCCGGCGGCCCGCAGGTGCAGGTCGCGCAGCTCATCGGGGGCGAGCCGGTCCAGCTCGTCGTGGAGCAGGTCGGCCAGCAGCGGGTGGCAGCGGTACCACGGTGGGGTACCGCCGTCGTGCTGGACGAAGCCACCGGCGCGGGCCAGTTCGGCCAGCACCTGCCCGGCGTCGGCCCGTCCGGCCACCGCGTCGGCGAGGTCGGCGCAGACGGCGGCGGCGACCGCGCTGCGCCGCAGCACGTCCCGGGCGGCCGGGTCCAGCGGGCCGAGCACCTCGTCCCGCAGGTACGCGGCGACGTCCGGCTGGTCGCCGCCGAACCGGTCGACGGCACGGGCCGGATCGGCCTGGGCGCGCAGCGCCAGCGCGGCGAAGCGCAGCCCGGCCGGCCAGCCACCGGTCCGCTCCCGCAGCCGGGGAACCGCCGTGGCGGGCAACGGCACCCCGTGCGCGACCAGCAGGTCCGCCACCTCGTCGTCGGTGAACGCCAGGTCGTCCGGGCCGACCTCGGTCAGCTCCCCGGCCAGCCGCCACCGGTGCAGGGACAGCGGCGGATCGGTCCGGACGCCGGCCACCAGCCGCAGCCGCCCGTCGGTGTGGCGGAGCAGGAACTCCAGCCCGGCCAGCGCGCCCGGATCGGTGATCCGGTGCAGGTCGTCCAGGACCAGCCGGACCGGTCGTTCCCGGGTGGCCAGCGCCGCAGCGAGCAGTTCGAGCTGGTCGGGCCGGGGCGGGCTGTCCGGCACCGGCGGCTCGGGCCCCTCGCCCGGTACGCCCTGCGCGGCGGCCCGCAACGCCGCCGCCAGGTACGACCAGAGCCGCTCCCCGGTGTCGCCCTCCTCCACTCCCACCCAGGCGGGCGGCGGCTCGGCCCGGCCGGCCCCCACCCACGAGGCGAGCAGGGTGGTCTTGCCCCAGCCGGCCGGTGCGCAGACCAGGGTGATCGGCCCGACCACGCCCTGCTCCAGCCGGTCCAGCAGTCGCGGCCGGACCAGCAGCGGCTCGGGCAGGGCGGCCGGCGCCAACCGCGACCCCAACAACGGCACCACCCCACCCCGCCCCCACTCACCCTCCCGCGCCATCCACCCTCCCCCTCCCCCTCCCGTCCCTCCCACCCCGCCCCCCTTACTGGCGTTGATCAAGGAGTTTGCGTCTGAACGGAGATCGACTCAGACGCAAACTCCTTGATCAACCGGATCGGCGGGCGGGCCTCGCGGGGGATGGGGGGTACCCGGCAGGGCGGGGTTCACCCCTTGCGGGGGAACTGTGGTCACCCGGGGTGGGGGGAGGGTGGGTGCGGTGAGGGAGGGGACGCAGGGGCGGGACGACGGGAGGGGCCGGTGGCAGGGATGGCACGGGTGGCCGGCGCGGCACGCGCCCTCGTACGCCGGCGGGAGCGCTGGCCGCACGCGGACGGTGCCGATCCGCGGCCCGGACGCTGGCAGGTGGTGACCGTGTCGGGCCGGCCCGCGGAGGTGCTGCCGCATGGGCGGTGGCCCGAGCCGCTGCGCCTGCTCGACGGTGCGATCGAGGTGTACGCCCGCCCGGCACCCGGCGGGCGCGGCACCGAGCTGGCCGCCCGACCGCTCGGCGGCGAGCTGCGGCTGCCCGGCCTCGCCGCCCACCTGGTCGGGGACGATCCCGGCCGGTTCATCCGGCAGGCGTTACGGGCAGCCCAGCAGCTCGCGGAGACCGGGGAGGTGCTGCGTGCGGACCGCTCCCGGCTGGACCGACCGGGGGTGGCCGGGTGAGGGCGCTGTGCTGGGAGGGCACCGACGCGCTGGCGGTACGCCAGGTCCCCGACCCGGAGCTGCGTAACGCCCAGGACATGATCGTCCGGGTCCGGCGGAGCGCCACCTGCGGGGCGGACCTGCCACTGCTGGCCGGGCGGATCCCGTACCTGGCCGCCGGAGACGTGCTCGGACACGAGTTCGTCGGCGAGGTGGTCGAGCTCGGGCCCGAGGTACGGCGGCACCGCGTCGCCGACCGGGTGGTGGTCTGCGCGGGGATCGCCTGCGGGGCCTGCTGGTTCTGCCGGCAGGGCCTCTTCGCCTGCTGCGACAACGGCACCCCCGCAGCGGCGGCGGCCGAATCGGCGTGGGGCCAACCCACCGCCGGCTGCTACGGCCACCCCGGTCCGCTGGGCGGCTTCGCCGGCAGCCACGCCGAGTACGTGCGGGTACCGTACGCCGATGTCGGCGCGTTCACCGTGCCGGACGAGGTCAGCGACGACCGGGCGGTGTTCGCCTCGGACGCCGCGCCGACCGGCTGGCTGGGCACCGAGCTGGGCGAGGTGACGCCGGGTGACGTGGTGGCGGTCTGGGGGGCGGGCGCGGTCGGCCAGCTCACCGCCGGGGCCGCCCTGCTGCGCGGGGCCGACCGGGTGATCGTCGTCGACGGCCACGACGACCGGCTGCGGATGGTCGAGCAGCACGTCGGCGCGGAGCCGCTCGACTACCGGTCCGTGGACGTCCCCGCCGAACTGCGGGAACGCAGCGGCGGCCGGGGCCCGGACGTGTGCGTGGAGGCGGTCGGCATGGCGGCCGAGCCGCCGGGACTGCTGGCCGGCCGGTTCGGCGGCGGCGCGGACCGGCCGCTGGCGGTGCGCGAGGCGGTGCATGCCTGCCGCAAGGGCGGCACGGTGGTGGTGCTCGGCACGTGGACCGGTTTCGTCGACACCTTCCCGCTGGGCGCGGTGATGAACAAGGGGCTGACCGTGCGCAGCGCCCGACAGCACGGGCAGCGCTGGATCCCGATGCTGCTGGAGCGGATGGCCCGCGACGAGCTGCGTACCGAGCACCTGGCCACCCACCACCTGCCGTTGGAGCGGGGCCCGGAGGGTTACGCGCTGTTCCGCGACCGGGCCGACGGTTGCGTACGGGCGGTCTTCTCCCCGTGAATCCGGCCGCCGTCGGGTGGCACACTCGGCTGGTGCGCGACGACCGCCCGTACGACCTCGTCCTGCTCGGCGCCACCGGGTTCACCGGCGGCCTCACCGCCGAGTACCTGGCCCGGCACGCCCCGGACGGGCTGCGCTGGGCGCTGGCCGGGCGGAACCCGGGCAAGCTGGCCGGGGTACGGGACGAACTCACCCGGATCGACCCGACGCTGGCCGAGCTGCCGCTGTTGACCGCCGACGTCACCGACCCGGCATCGCTACGGGCCGTCGCGGAACGCGCCCGGGTGGTCGCCACCACCGTCGGGCCGTACATCCAGCACGGGGAGCCGGTGGTCGCGGCGTGCGCCGCCGCCGGCACCGACTATGTCGACATCAGCGGCGAACCGGAGTTCGTCGACCTGATGTACGTGCGGCACCACGCCGAGGCGGTGCGTACCGGCGCGCGGCTGGTGCACGCCTGCGGCTTCGACTCGGTCCCGCACGACCTGGGCGTCTGGTTCACCGTCAAGGAGCTGCCCGCCGACGGTCCGGTCACCGTGGACGGCTACGTCCGGGCCGGCGGTCGTATCTCCGCCGGCACGTACCACTCGGCGCTCCTCGCGTTCTCCCGGAGCGGCCGGACGAGGCGGGCGGCGCAGGCGCGCCGGGCCGTCGAGCCGCGGCCGGAGGGCCGCCGGGCCCGCGCGGTGCCCGGACACGTGGGCCGGACGCGGGCGGCCGGCGGGTGGGCGGTGCCGCTGCCCACCATCGACCCGCAGATCGTCCGCCGTTCGGCGGCGGCCCGCCCCGAGTACGGCCCGGACTTCCGCTACCGGCACTTCGCCGCGGTGAAGCGGCTGCCGACCGTGCTGGCCGCCGGGGTGGGGCTCGCCGGCCTGCTCGGGCTGGTGAAGCTGCCGCCGACCCGGCGTTGGCTGCTCGGCCGGCTCGCCTCCGGGCAGGGGCCGAGCGCCGAGCGGCGGGCCAGGTCCTGGTTCCGGGTCCGGTTCGTCGGCACCGGCGGCGGCCGGATCGTGGTCACCGAGGTGGCCGGCGGTGACCCCGGATACGACGAGACCGCCAAGATGCTCGCCGAGGCCGCCCTCTGCCTGGCCCTCGACGACCTGCCGCCCAGCGCCGGTCAGGTGACCACGGTGACCGCCATGGCCGACGCCCTGCTGAACCGCCTCACCCGCGCCGGTATCACCTTCCGCCTGCTGGAGCGTGAAGGAAGGGCCCCTTGTTAACGCCTCCGGTAGTGCCCAGGTCCCCGGTTAACCGCCAGAGTTGACCCTTGAGCGGGTTGAGGGCAGAGGATTCGGCGTCGTGGAGAGCGAACTGCGCAGCATTGGCGAGCTGGCCCGGGCCAGCGGGCTGACCGTGAGCGCACTGCGGTTCTACGACCGCTCCGGCGTGCTGGCGCCGGCGCGGGTCGACCCCGGCACGGGTTACCGCTGGTACACCGACGACCAGGTCGCCCCGGCCCGGCTGGTGGCCGGGCTGCGCCGGGTCGGGATGCCGCTGGCCGGGATCGCCGAGGCACTGGCGCACCGGCACGAGCCGGCGGTGGTCCACCGGCTGCTGGACGCACACCTGCGCCGGCTGGAGGACGGCCTCGCCGACGCCCGCCGTGAACTCTCCCGGATCCGTGCCCTGATCGATCCCGAGGAGATCCCCATGACCACCCGTCTGGTGCTGGACCGCGCCGACCTGGCCGCCGCCGTGGACGCCGTCCGCTTCGCGGTCGGCGCCGACCCGGAACTGCCGGCGCTCTCCGCCGTGCTGCTGGAGGCGGGTTCGGAGGGCGTACGGCTGGTCGCCACCGACCGGCACCGGCTGGCCGTGGCCCGGGCGGTCGGGAAGGCCGACGGCCCGGAGGTCCGCGCGCTGCTGCCGGCGGGCGCGGTGGACGAGTTTCGCGCCCTGCTGGAGCCCGGCGAGGGGATCAGCCCGGAGGCGCACCTGACCGTCGCGCCGGACCGGGTGGAGGTCTCGGTCGCCGGCCACGCGGTGGCCGCCGCGACGCTGCCGTACGACTTCCCGGACTACCGCCGGCTGCTGCACGTCCACGTCGAGGGCGCGCCCGCGTACCGGATCCAGGTCGACGTGGCGGCGCTGCGCGGCGCGCTCACCGCCGATGACGTCCCGGTGCTGCTCCGCGAATACGCCGGGGCACCCGTCGAGGTGACCGTGCTCGGCCTCGACGACCGGGGCGGGCTGCGCGTCGTCGAGCCGGAGGAGGCGGCCGACCCGGACGGGGTGCGGGTCGGGGTGAACCGGGAGTACCTGCTCGAGGCCCTGGACGCCGGGGACCGTGGCCAGCTCGTGCTGGAGCTGGACGGCCCGATCACCCCGCTGGCCGTGCGCCGCCCCGACGACGCGGACGCGTTCTCCATCCTCATGCCGATCCGGCTCTGACCCGCGGTCACCGCGGCGCGCTCGGGCGTCCATCAGGCCGGGCCGGGCCGATCGGGCCGCGACGGTAACATCTGGGGGTCCCACCTGACTGCCTGGACGGAGCGTACGGAGCAGCATGCTCGACATGGAGTTGATCCGGAAGGATCGCGAGGCGGTGGCGACCGCGCTGGCGAAGCGTCTGGATCCCGCCGAGGTCAACCGGGCGCTGGACGAGATCCAGCGGCTCGACCAGGAACGTCGCGCCCTGATCATGGAGATCGACGCCGAGCGGCAGCGCCGCAAGGCCGAGGCGCGCGCGTACGCGCAGGCCAAGCGATCCGGCACCGCGCCGGAGCCGGCCGCGCCGGAGGCCGAGCGCAAGCAGCTCGCCGAGCTGGAGTCCCAGCTGGACGAGGTGCAGTCCCGCCTGCGCACCACGATGAGCGAGCTGCCGAACCTGCCCGCCGACGACATCGTCGCCGGTGGCAAGGAGGCGAACCGGGTCGTCAAGACCTTCGGCGAGCCGCCGGCCATCGAGAAGGTCCGGGACCACGTGGAGCTGAGCCGCGCGCTCGGCCTGGTCGACCACGAGCGCGGCGTGAAGCTGGGCGGCTCCGGCTTCTGGATGTACACCGGCATGGGCGCCCGGCTGGAGTGGGCGCTGCTCAACTGGCTGATCGAGCAGGACATCCAGGCCGGGTACGAATTCCTCCTCCCGCCGCACCTGCTGCTGGACAGCGCCGGCTTCGCCGCCGGCCAGTTCCCCAAGTTCTACGACGACGTCTACCACCTGGACCGGCAGTCCGCCCCACGCGGCCAGTTCCTGCTGCCCACCGCGGAGACGGCGATCCTCGGGGCGTTCCAGGACGAGATCCTGGAGACCGCGAAGCTGCCGCTGAAGGCGTTCGCCTACACGCCGTGCTACCGGCGGGAGGCCGCCGGCTCGCACTCCGACGAGCGCGGCACGGTCCGGGGCCACCAGTTCAACAAGGTGGAGATCTTCCAGTTCACCCTGCCCGAGCAGGCGGACACCGCGCTGACGGAGATGGTCGCCCACGTGGAGCGCCTGGTCGAGGGGCTGGGCCTGCACTACCAGACCAGCCTGCTCGCGGCCGGCGACTCCAGCGCCTCGATGAAGAAGACCCTCGACATCGAGGTCTGGATGCCGAGCACCGGCAAGTACAAGGAGGTCTCGTCGGTCTCCTGGGCCGGCGACTACCAGGCCCGCCGGGCGGCCATCCGCTACCGGGAGCCGGGCGGCAAGCAGACCCGCTTCGTACACACGCTCAACGGTTCGGCGCTGGCGACCAGCCGGCTCTTCCCGGCCATCCTGGAGCAGTTCCAGCAGGCCGACGGGTCGGTGCTGGTGCCGGAGGTGCTCCGCGACAAGCTCGGCACCGACCGGCTCACCCCGGTCCGCTGACCGACTTGATCAGCTCCAGGTGCGGCATGTGGTGGTGTCCGTAGGCGTTGTGACCCCCATTTGCCTCATCTGGAGTTGATCAACTACCTCGACCGATCCGGGGATCCCCAGCGGTTAAAGTGCTTTGTGCTGTTCGACCGATCGCCCTCGCGGTGGCCCCTCGGCCGGCTGGGCGCCGCGCTCGGCGTACCGCTGCTGCTGGTGGCCGCGCTGCTGGTCGGGCGGGCGCTGACCGGCACCCCGGCACCGGCTGCCGCGCCCGTCGTCACCGCCACGGCCTCGCCGACGGCGAGCCCGACTCCGGAGGAGTCCGTGCCGACCGCGGCGCCCGCCCCGGACGACCTGCCGGTGGTCAGGTACGAACCGGCGCCGCGCGGCTTCCCCGCCGACCCGGGCGTGGGCGACACCCGTCCGCTCACCACGGGCCTCAGGCCGACCCGCAAAGTCGCGGCGTACGACGCGCCGGGCGGGCGGCCGCTGGCCTTCCTCGCCCCCACCATCAGGGGCGTCACGTTGACCATGCCGATCGTCGACCGGCGGGTCGGCTGGACCGCCGTGCTGCTGCCCTCGGCGAACCGCCGGATCGCCTGGCTCCCGCCCGGCGGCTGGAGCACGGTCGCCTTGCCCGACCAGATCGTGGTGGAGCGCCGGACCCACCGCCTCACCTGGCACCGGGACGGCCGCGCGATACGGTCCTGGAAGGTCAGCCTCGGCATGCCCGGCCAGTCCACCCCGCTCGGCCGCACCTTCATCCTCGGCCGCACTCCCCCACCCGAGTCGGTCTACGGCGGCGTCGACGTCTTCGCCCTGGGCGCGATCCCCGACGACCCGGGCGCGGTGCCGACCGGCCTGCGCGGCGCGCACATCGGACTGCACAGCTGGTACACCGACGACCCGCTCGGCAAGAACGTCACCAACGGCTGCATCCGGCTGACCCGCAGCGGCCAGCGCCAGTTGCTCGCCGAGGTGCCGCCGGGCACCAGCGTGGTGGTGGTCGACCAGCTCCCCACCCCACCGGCGTCGGCGTCGGCCTGACCCGGCTCACTGGCCGAGCAGCCAGCCGTTCTCCTCGGCGACGCGGACCGCGTCGGCCCGGTTGCGGGCCCCGGTCTTGCCGATCGCCGAGGACAGGTGGTTACGGACCGTCCCCTCGGAGAGGTGCAGGATCGCGGCCAGCTCCGCCACCGTGCCGCCGGATCGCGCGGTCCGCAGCACCTCGGTCTCCCGTTCGGTGAGCGGGCTCGCCCCGGTGGCCAGGGTCTCCGCGGCCAGGGTCGGGTCGACCACTCGCAGCCCGGCGTGCACCCGGCGGACCGCGTCGGCGAGCTGCCGGGCCGGGGTGTCCTTGACGACGAACCCGTTCGCGCCCGCCTCCATCGCCCGGCGCAGGTAGCCGGGGCGGCCGAAGGTGGTCACCACCAGCACCCGGCAGCCGGGCACCGCCGCCCGCAGCGCGGCGCTCGCCGCGATTCCGTCAAGGCCGGGCATCTCCACGTCGAGCAGGGCCACGTCGGGCCGGGTGCGTCGGGCCTCCGGCACCACCTCGTCGCCCCGGCCCACCTCGGCGACGACCGTCAGGTCCGGCTCCAGCGACAGCAACGCGGCCAGTGCGCCCCGGACCAGCGCCTGGTCGTCGGCGAGCAGCAGCCTGATCGGCTCGGTCATCCCCGCGTCCTCCGCCCTCCGGGCCGGCCGCTCCGCCGCCCGCCACCCGCCCGGACCCGGCCGCCCGTCGAGGCCCCGTCGCCCAACAGAGCCGGGCCGCCTGCCGCAACCCGGCCGCCCACCGCGACCCGGCCGTTCAGCAGAGCCCGGCCGCCCACCGGAACCGGGCCGGCCGGCAGAACTCCGCCGCCCATCAGGCTTCCGCCGGCAGGGCGACGCGCAGCAGGAAGCCGCGCCCGTCGGGGCGACGGCCGACGGTGACGGTGGCGTCCAGCCGCCGTGCCCGCTCGTGCAGCCCGACCAGGCCGTGCCCGGCCGCGCCGGGCTCCCCGACCGGCCCCCGGCCGTCGTCGTGTACCTCCACGGCCGAGCCGTCCACCCGGATCTCGCACCGCCGCGCACCACTGTGCCGGACCACGTTGGTCACCCCCTCGCGTACCGTCCAGCCGAACAGCTCGTCCGCCTCGGCCGGGAGCTGCGGCACCGTCTCCGGCAGCTGGGCGGCGATGCCCGCGGCGGCCAGCGCCGAGCGGGCCCCGGCCAGCTCCGCCGCGAGGCTCACCCCCCGGTACGCGCCGACGGTGCCCCGCACGTCGGCCAGGGCCTGCCGGGCCAGCCGCTCCACGTCGGCGATCTCGGTGGCCGCCCGGTCCGGGTCCAGCTCCAGCAGCCGGCCGGCCAGCTCGGCCTTGACCGCCACCACGGTCAGCGAGTGGCCGAGGATGTCGTGCAGATCGCGGGCGGTGCGGGCCCGTTCCTCGGCCACCGCGAGCCGGCGGATCTCCTGCTGGGCGGCCTGGAGTTCGGCGTTGCGCTGGGACAACCGGGTCACCCCGAACATGGCGAACGAGGCGAGCAGGACCGCGAACACCACGGTGCCCTCCGCCTCCCAGCCCGGCACCAGGGCCGCGGTGACCGGCGGGGTCAGCGCGGTGAGGAGGACCACCACCGCCGCCTCGCGGGTCGGCAGCAGGAACACCGCCGCCGCCCCGACGAAGACGAGCGTGGTGAGCCACTCTCCGGAGGTGCCGGGGATGCCGGCGAGCCCGAGCAGGAGCAGCAGCGCCAGGGCCGCCCAGGATCTGCCTCGCGGGATGCTCCGGTGCGTCTGGAGGCGGGCCCGCGCCCACTGGAAGACGCAGACGTAGCTCACGCCGAAGGCGACCAGGGTGGACGCGCCCACCACCCGTCGCCACACCTCGGGCTGGTGCAGGGCGGTGAGCAGCGGGATGTTGAGGAAGAAGAGCCAGACCGCGGAGAGCAGCCAGCCGGTGACCCGCCAGTGGGTCCTCGGCTGGCTGCGTTCCGACGGCAGGATCACGACGAACACGCTAGCCTCCGCCCCGAGGGGTCAGACGCGGCTGGTGTCGCGGCGGAACAGCCGGGCCGCGCCGAGGCCGAACACCGCCGTCCAGGCGACCAGGTTGCCCACCGCCGCCCAGTCCACGCCGTCGCCGGTCAGCGGGGCCCGGGCGAGCTGGCCGACGCCGTACACCGGGGTGAACTTGGCGATCTCCTGGAAGGCGTGCGGCAGCATCTCGAGCGGGACGAAGAGCCCGCCGAACATGGCCAGGATGGCCAGGACCGGGCCCATGAACTGCATGACGTTCTCGGCCGGGGCGAGGTAGCCGACGAAGAGCCCGAAGGCGGCGAAGACCAGCGACCCCGCCCAGGCGGCCAGGCCGGAGATCAACCAGACGTCGGCCGGCAGGCGTACCCCGGCGGCGGCACCGACCGCGAACTCGACCAGCACTCCGGCCAGGCCGAGCACCATCGCGGTGGCCACCTTGATCGCCACGTACGCGGCCGGGCGCAGCGGGGTGAGCCGGAGCTGCCGGCTCCAGCCCAGTGCCCGCTCGGTGGCGACCGCCGCGCCGGCGCTGGTGGTGGCGACCATGGCCGCGTACACAGCAAGGCTGATCATGATCCAGCCGGTGACCGGGCGGCCGTTGGGCAGTTCCTCGCCGCGCTGGGGCAGCCCGAACAGCAGGAAGAAGACCGCCGGCATGACCAGCGTGAACATCAACGTACGGCGGTTGCGCAGCACGCGGCGGATCTCGATGGCGAGCACGGCGGTGGAGAACCCGCCCAGGGCGGGCGGACGGCGGTCGACGGGCCGGGCCGGCGAGGTGGTGGTGGACGGGGCGGCGACGGTCATCTCAGGCTCCGATGGGCTGCGCGGAATCGGCGGTCAGGGCGTCGGTGGCGAGGGTGTCGGTGGTGAGGGTGTCGGTGGTGAGGGCGAGGAAGGCGTCCTCGAGGTTGCGCGAGGTGATCTCGATGTCCCGGGCGGCGGTGCGGGTGAGCAGGTGCCGGGCGACCGTGTCCGAGTCGTGGGTGCGCACCAGCACCGCGTCGCCGCGTACCTCGACCGTCTGGACGCCGGGCAGCGCGGCGAGGACGGCCTGGTCGGCGCCCGGGAGGGTGGCCCGGACGATCCGGCCGGCGGCCAGGTTCTTGATCTCTGCGGTGGTGCCGTCGGCGATGATCCGACCCTGCCGGACCAGCACGATCCGGTCCGCGTACGCGTCGGCCTCGTCGAGGTAGTGGGTGGCGAAGATGATGGTCCGCCCGGCCCGTGCGTCGGTCCGGATCGCCTGCCAGAAGTCCCGCCGCCCCTCGACGTCCATGCCGGTGGTGGGCTCGTCGAGGACCATCAGGTCCGGGTCCGGCAGCAGCGCCAGGGCGAAGCGCAGCCGCTGCTGCTGGCCGCCGGAGCACTTGCCCACCGGCCGGTCGGCGAGGTCGGCGATCCCGGCCCGGTCCAGCACCTCGGCCACCGGCCGGGTGTGCCCGTGGAAGTGCGCGGTCATCCGTGCCGTCTCGGCGACGGTGAGGTCCTTGAGCAGGCCACCGGTCTGCATCACGGCGGCGACCCGGCCGAGCCGGACGGCGTCGGCCGGCGTGCCGCCGAAGAGCCGGACGGTGCCGGCGTCCGGGCGGGCCAGGCCGAGCAGCATGTCCACGGTGGTGGTCTTGCCGGCGCCGTTGGGGCCGAGGAAGGCCACCACCTCGCCCGGCTGGACGCGAAGGTTGAGCCCGTCGACGGCGGTCACCGGGCCGAAGGTCTTGGTGAGTCCGGCCAGCTCGACGGCCGGTGCGGTGTCGGTCATGACAATGATGCTCCGGTGCGCGGGGGCCGGTTGCCGGGAGCGCGCGTCACCTTCGGACCATGACATTTGTCAGGCCCGCCCGGGCCGGCCGACCGGCCGCCCGGGCGGGGTGGTCAGTGCCCGTCGCGGGCCCGGCGGGGCAGCAGGAACGCGCCGACCAGGGTGACCAGCAGCAGCCCCAGCTCCGCCACGAGGGTGACCCGCACCGCGTGCGACACTCCGTGACCGATCCCGTCGAAGAAGACCGTGCCGAGCAGGGCGACGCCGAGCGCCCCGCCGAGTTGCTGGACGGCGGTCAGGGTGCCGGAGGCCGAGCCGGTCTCCCCGTCCTGCACCCCGGAGAGCACGATGTCGAAGAACGGCGCCATCACCAGGCCCATCCCGAAGCCGACCGCCAGCAGCGCGGGGGCCATCCGCCACGGGGTGACGTGGTCGCCGGCCAGGCTGAGGGTGAGCAGCATCCCGGTGACCCCGGCGAGCACCACCACGAGTCCCAGGTGGATGAGCCGCCGGCCGAGGCGCTGGGCCAGGCCCGCCCCGGCGAGCACGAAGGCGACCACCATGCCGAGCGCCTGCGGCACCCCGGCCAGGCCGGTACGCAGTGGCGACCAGCCCAGGCCGAGCTGGAGGTAGAGGCTGAACACCAGCGAGAAGCCGGCCAGCGCCGTGAAGAAGGCCAGGCCGGTGACGAGCCCGCCGGTGAACGCGCGGCGGCGGAACAGCGCCGGCACGACCAGCGGGTCCCGCCCGGAGCGCTGCCGGCGCACCTCGTACCCGGCGAAGACCGCGAAGACCACGATCGCGGCGGCCAGCATGGCGAACGCCCAGAACGGCCAGTCGTGCTCCCGCCCCTGCACGAGCGGATAGACCAGCAGCACCGCGCCCGACGAGACCAGCGCGACGCCGGGCAGGTCGAGGCGGCTGGCGCGGGTGGCGCGGGATTCGGGCAGGAAACGCGCCGCGCCGAGGGCGGCGAGCAGTCCGAGGGGGACGTTGATCAGGAAGATGGCCCGCCAGCCGGTGCCGGCGAGGTCGGCGTCGATCAGCCAGCCGGCCAGGATCGGGCCGCCGACCGCGGAGATCCCCATGACCGGGCCGAACGCGCCGAAGGCGGCGGCGAGCTGCTGCGGCGGGAACATCTCCTTGATCAGTCCGAGGCCCTGCGGGAGCAGCAGCGCCCCGAACAGGCCCTGCGCGACCCGGGCGGCGATCAGGGTGCCCGGGCTGCCGGCGAGCGCGCAGAGGGCGGAGGCGGCGGTGAAGCCGAGCACCCCGACCAGGAACATCCGGCGCCGTCCGTACAGGTCGCCGAGGCGCCCACCGGTGACCAGGCCGACGGCCATCGCGAGGGTGTAGCCGGCGCCGATCCACTGGATGACGGTGGGCGAGCCGCCGAGGTCGGCCCGGATCGCCGGGCCGGCGAGGTTGGTGACCAGCACGTCGAGCAGGTCCATCACCTCCGCGGCCAGGATCACCGCCAGGGCGATCCAGCGCCAGCGGTGGCCGGTGGCCGGCTCGCCCGCGCCGACCGTGCCCGGCGGGGCCGGCGAGGTGAGTTCGGTCGTCATCACGTCCTCCAAGGCTTCGAACACTGTTCGTTGGCGAACACCGTTCTATCAACGAACGGCGTTCGCGACAAGTACGATGTTCGAGTCCCTGGATCCGGAGGTCGTCCGTGAGCGAACAGCCCGCCCCGCCCTGGCGTACCCGGCCGCGCAGCCGGACGCCCCGACAGGCGCTGAGCCAGCAGGCCGTGGTCGACGCCGCCCTCGCCGTGATCAGCCGGGAGGGGCTGGGCGGGCTGAGCATGCGACGGGTGGCCCAGGAACTGGGCACCGGGCCGGCCTCCCTCTACGCCCACGTCTCCGGCCGGGAGGAACTGCTCGAACTGCTCGTGGACCGGGCCAGCGCGGGGATCACCGTCCCGGTGCCCGACGCGGAACGCTGGACCGAACAGGTCCGCGACGTGGCCCGGCAGGCGTACCGGGTCTACGCCACGCACACCGAGTTGGCGCTCGCCTCGCTCGCCACCATCCCCACCGGTCCGAACGCGCTCCGGGTCACCGACGGGCTGCTCGCCATCCTCCGCGCCGGCAGCGTGCCGCCGCAGCAGGCGGCCTGGTTCCTGGACCGCCTCTTCCTCTACATCGCCGGGGACGCCTACGAGGGCGCCCTCTACGCGGAGAAGGTGCGCGCCTCGGGGCAGGACCCGGCGAGCTGGTGGGCATGGATGCGGACGCAGCTCGCAGGGTACTACCGGAGCCTGCCACCGGAGCGCTACCCGCACCTGAGGGAGCACCTGGAGGAGCTGATGGCCGGCGACGGCGACACCCGCTTCGACTTCGGGCTCGACCTGATGATCCAGGGCGTCGCCGCACACGTGCCCGCCGGGAGTGACCCCGACCCGGCGGGGTAACCAACGCCGCGTCAGAGGTCGCGGCACCGGGGAGGTCAGGCATGAGCGTACCGACGGGACGGGTCGACACGATCGTGCTGATCCATGGACTCTGGATGACCTCGCGCAGCTGGGAGAAATGGGCCGACCGGTACGCGGCGCGCGGCTTCCGGGTGCTCACCCCGGCCTGGCCCGGGATGGACCGGGAGGTCGAGGAGCTACGGGCGGACCCGACGCCGATCGCCGGACAACGGATCGCCGACATCGTCGACCACCACGCGGCGATCATCCGGAGCCTGCCCCGGCCACCGATCATCATGGGCCACTCGGTCGGCGGCCTGATCACGCAGCTGCTGATCGACCGGAAGCTCGGCGCCGCCGGGGTCGGCGTGCACACCGCCCCGGTACGGGGGGTGCTGCGGCTGCCGCTGAGCACCCTGCGCTCCGGGTTCTCGATCCTGCACAGCCCGGCCAACCGGCACCGCGCGGTGCCGTTCACCGCCGAGGACTTCCGGTACGCGTTCGGCAACACGATGAGCCAGCAGGAGTCGGACGCGGCCTGGGAGCGGTACGCCGTACCCGGGGCCGGTCGCGTCCTGTTCGAGATGGCGTTCGCGAACCTGAACCCGGAATCGGCCGCGGAGATCAACAAGAAGCGGGACGAACGGGCACCGCTGCTGCTGACGGCCGGCGGGGCCGACCACGTCGTACCGCCGTCGGTGGTCTCCGCCAACACCAGCCTCTACCGGAGCTCGACCGCGATCACCGGATACCGCTGCAGCCCCGGCCGGTCGCACTTCGCGCTGGGCGAGCCGGGTTGGGAGGAGGAGGCCGACTTCGCGCTGGAGTGGGCGGTCGAGGCGGCCAACGAGTTCTCACCGACCGTGGTCAGCCAGGCGCCCAACCGCCGCTGACCCCGCCCCGACCGGCCGGTCCAACACTCGCGGGTAGCGTGTTTGACAGCGATCATCCGCGACAACAGGATTGGCCGATGTTCCCCGAAGAGTTGAGGTCCCGGGCGCAGGCGCTCCACGCGGCCGGACGGACCTCGGAGCAGATCGCCCGGGAGTTGGGCGTCAGCCGAGCCGAAGTCGGTCCGCTGGTCCGCGGCGTCGCCGTCAACGGGCCGAACCACGTCGGGTTCGGGGAGCTGCCGCTCATCGGTTGCTGGGTCAATCCCGGGTGGAGCACCGGCCTGATCATCGAGGACCGGCCCGCCGACTGGATCGACACCGACGCCCGGCGGAACGACTTCGACGGCCTGACCGGCGTCATGGTCGCGCGACAGGATGCCCGGGGAATCAGCATGGCCGGTTTCCTGGTCGACACCTACTGCCTCGGGGCGAAGAACGCGGTGCCGCCGACCACCCTGGACCAGTACGACATGCCCTACTTCGTCGCGGAGTTCTTCGGCGCGTACCCCGATCCGCCGATGCGCGCCCCCATCGACCTGGCCCGGAACCTCGTCTTCGGCGCCGTCGACTTCGCCCGGCGGCTCGGCTTCGAGCCGCACCAGGACTACTACTCGGCGGTCGGTCACCTCGGGACGTGGCAGCCACCCGGCCGCATCACGTTCGGCCGGGACGGCCGACCACTGTTCATCCAGGGTCCGCACGACAACGCCGGCCGCATCATCCGGACCCTCGACCGTTCGGTGGGTGCCGGCAACTACGAGTACGCCCTCGTCGCCGGCGCGTAGCCGCGAACGTGCCAAGCCCGGCCCGGCGCCCATGAGGGCTCGTCCAGGAATCGGGGCGATGCACCGAGCACGGCGGCTGCACGGTCAAGTTGCGCGACTCTCCCGTCCCAGCCCACCCGCAGCGCGTCAACGCTGGGTGAGTACCTGCTCACCGCAGCCGAAACCGCCGGGAGCACTCGCCGTCATGCTCCGGCCGGAGCAGGCACCGCTGACCGCCGGGCAGTTGCCGATCGCAGAAGGCCCAGTGGCGTACGTTCTGCTCGTTCTCCGGCGAGACGGTGGTGCCACCGGGTTCGATCTGCGGCAGGACGTGCGTCCAGTGCGCCACCACCCGGGCGAGCCGCTGCGCGGAGACCAGGTCGCTGACCACCACCGGCAGGTGGATCACCCATCGCTCACTCACCGGCCCGCGCCCCGCTCCATGCGGGCATGGGTCTGCTCGGACTGCCAGCGGCGCAGCGCGTTCTTGATCCGATCGGTCTCCTGGCGGCTCTGCGCGAGCGCGTCGTAGACGGCGGCCAGGTCACCGGCGACCCGGTCCAGGAACTCCCGCACCTCCTGCGGGTCGAGCCCGCGCCGACCGAGCCGGGTCGGCCGGAACCGCCGCTCGCGCACCTGCCACGGCCGGAGCAGGCGGTAGGTCGCCGAACGGTAGTACGCCGGCGGGTGGACCGACCGCTGCCGACGCCGGGTACGCCGAAAGAAGACGTGCATGCCAGGACCTGCCTCTCACCGTCGAGTTCGAACCGTGGATGGGGAGGGCCCGTCGGCCCGTCGCGCACCGGCGGACCCACCCCGGCACCTGCCACCGCAGCCTCGGAGTACGACAGCAGGACACCTTCATCGACTACTGCACTTCCCCGGCCGCAGCGATCACGCGCTCGCACCCTGCCCGCCGTCATCACGCCCGCCGTTCAACAGGGAGTACACCCGCGCGCCGACCGGCACCGCCGGGAAGTCGACCACGCCCGGTGCAAGGTTCGCCTGGCCGATGGCAGACGCATCAACCAGTACCCGCACCCCGCCGGGCAGCAACACCGCCACCCAGCCCGCCGGGCCGTCCTGGCACACCACCGTGACCGCCGTTCCCGCCTCCGCGTTCACGTTCACCTGCACCGCCGATCCGGCGCCGGCTTCCACCCCGGCAGATCCGGCAAGCGCCTCGGCCGTTGGCGCGGCGGGCGGCGCGATGCCCACGCCCGCCATCGCCGAGCCGGATTCGACCGTCGGCGCGTCGCTGGCATGCCCCTGGATGATGTAGAAACCAAGTTCGGCATCCGTGTCCCGCCCGAGCACCGCACGGAACGCGGTGCGGGTGTGCGCTGCGGGCCATCGATGCTCCCCACGTTCGAGTTTGCCGATGTAGCCCGCATTGATGTCGGATACGCGCCCGACGTGCTCGAACAGATAGGCGGCAACTGCCTCGGCCAGCTCTTGCCGCGACATCGGCCGGCCCGACCCGGATGGGGACCGCCGCAACCGTCGGGCGTTGCGCAACAGATCATTCGGACCCGGTTGATACGCCATTGTGTATGTCCGTCCCTGGAATATGTGCCGGTCGTTGCAGCATCAACTCAGCGAGCACAGCGCCAATCAACACCGGTGACCACCTTCCACGGAAGGCCGGTTTGGCACGACGCGGCCGACGTCAGCTGATCTTGAAGCTGGACGGACGGCAAAGAAGTTCTGACCTGCGCGGCCCCTGCTGCGGCGAGGAACATGACAGCCTCTCCCTTCTCATCGGCGCGCGGCACATGGCCAATCCGGGCCACCAGCCCCGGTTCGAGTGGCCGGTGCTACCGGGGAGTCACCGACAGCGCCATGCCCTCGCCTATCCTGCACTCGCATGCCTTGAGAACGCAAGACTTGCGTTCGCCTGAGTAGAGTTCGCCTGCCCCGGCTTGGTGGTGCGTTCGCAAGACCGGCAAACTTTGAGGGAGCGGAGCAAGGGGGATGGACTTGTCGACACGTCGCCAGCCGCCAACCGTTCGGCTTCGCCGACTGGCCAGTGAGCTGCGCAGCCTTCGTCAAACTGCCGGCCTGACGCGGGAGGATGCGGCTGGGCAGACGAACATCAACAGCGCCACGCTGTACCGCATCGAGACGGCCAAGGCTCGGCCGCAGCGGCGCACTCTCCTGACATTGCTAGACAAATATGGCGTAACTGACCCCGCACGTCGCGCTGCGCTCGTCGAACTGTCCAAGCAGGCGACGCAACTGGGGTGGTTGCAGGCGTACGAGTCCGAGCTACCCGAGGAGTACACGACATACATCAGTTTCGAGAGCGAGGCGCGAAGCGTCCGCAACTACGAGTCGTTGTTCGTGCCGGGCTTGCTCCAAACGGAGGGCTACACCCGCGCCGTAGTCACGGCCAGCCTGCCATACGCCAGGAACGAGGAGGTCCAACAGCGCGTTGAGACCCGCGCGCAGAGGCAGGCATCCATCACCAAGGATGACCCGCTCAAGCTGTGGGCCATCGTTGACGAAGCGGTGCTCCACCGTGAAGTTGGCGGCGCTGAGGTGATGGCGGAGCAGCTACGGCACCTGCTGGACATGGCCCGGCAGCCGCATATCACGTTCCAGGTGCTGCCCTACAAGGTCGGCGCACATCCGGGTATGCACGGCGCGTTCGCCGTGATGGACTTCCCCGACACTGCCGACCCAGAGCTCGTCTACATCGAGAACATGGCTGGCGCGCTGTATCTGGAGAAGGAGGCCGACGTCCGGAGGCACACCGAGATGTTCGACCAGCTCCGAGCGGCCGCCTTGAATGTAGCCGATTCGCGGAAGCTCGTCGCTGGCTTGATCGACATAGACTGAGTGTGAGGAGGTGGAAAGGTGAACGCTTCAGACCTGAGTGGTGCGACGTGGCACAAGAGCACCCGTAGCGGCGCAAATGGCAACTGCGTGGAAGTCGCCCAGCTCACCCACGCCGTTGCGCTGCGTGACAGCAAGGACACCGCGGGGCCAGCGTTGATGTTCGCGCCCGAGGAATGGGCAGCTTTCATCGAGGGAGCCAAAGATGGAGACTTCGATCGAGGCTAATCAACCCGCCGAGTAAGGGCACCCAATCTCCGGACGGGTGCCCTTCGCATTGAACCCGCGGCGGCACCCCGGTGGGCTCGGGCGCCCCTGTCCTTTTCCGTTGAGGTTCATGATCGAGCTGTGCCACCACCTCCAAGAGCGGTTCCGATTCCTCAAGGACGGGGCGGACGGCCGCCGGCCGATCGCAGCGGAGCAGCTCTGACGAGCCGTCGGCAAGCCCGAGTAGCCGGGCCCAGACGACAACTACCGGATTGCCGGAGTCATCATTCGTGGTGTCGTTGCGGAGGCGGGGCCAGGTTCACTCCGCCGGAGATGTCGCGCGCCTGCACCACTGGTCCGGTGACACGGCCTGACACTTTGTTGGTCACCGCGTCAGCCCTCAAAGTTGCCTGATGGTAAATGTCCCAGCGCCGGCGTAACTCTTGATCAAAGTGCGGGTCCCGGGCCACCGCGTCGACCAGCGCGCGTCGGAGCGCGACGGCCCGGTCGTCACCTGTCGTGGAAGTGGGCTCGATGGCGAGCGAGGTCTGCAGGCCACGGTGGTCCTTCGCCTTGCGACGAACGAGACGCACCAGCGACGCGAACGCCTCACGTCCCGCGTCCGCAAGGCCCTCGGCAGCACGAGTCGACAGGGCCACTGAGCCATTCCGTGCAAGCGGGTGGTAGCAGTCAGTAGCCGCCTGGGATGCCGGGAAGGCGTGAGACGCGCCAGATCAGGTCCGGTACGAAGAGAAGACGCAGAACCTCGATACGAAGTGGTCCTTCCACAGATCAACTTCA